>JBMFSS010000004.1:0-123165 GCA_049967415.1 Candidatus Limnocylindrales bacterium | reverse complement strand
GCGGGTAGGCGCTGCCGGGCCGGACGTTGTGCAGCGGCGAGTACGCCAGCAGGGTGCGGAACTGATCGGGATCGTCCGGGCTGCCGTAGTCGCTGGTCCAGCCCCAGCCAACCGTGAAGCGGTGAAAGCGGAGCATGTCCATCACGCCGACCTCGGCGATGGCCGCGCCGAAGAGCTCCGGGTGCTGGGTGATGCTGGCGCCCACGAGGAGCCCGCCGTTGGACCGGCCGCTGATCCCGATCCGCTCGGCCCGCGTCCAGCCGGACCCGGCGAGCCAGCGCGCGCACGCGGCGAAATCGTCGAAGACGTTCTGCTTGTTCGCCAGGCGGCCGGCGTCGTGCCAGGGCCTGCCGTACTCCCCTCCCCCACGCAGCGACGCGACCGCGAGCATGCCGCCGCGCTCCATCCAGGCGAGCCACTCGGCTCGGAACGTGGGGCCGACGGCGATTTGGAAGCCACCGTAGCCGTACAGGAGCGTCGGCACGTCCCCGTCGCGCGCCACGTCGCGAAGGCGTGACAGGAAGAGCGGGATCCGGGTCCCGTCGGCGGAGGGCACGAAGACCTGCTCGGTGACGAAGTCGGCCGGATCCCAGGCCAGCGTGGGCCGCGAGACCTCCCGCAGCGCGCCGTCGGCCATGCGCACCGCCAGGATCGACGCCGGCGAGGCGAAGGTCATGAAGGTGAGGAACAGCTCCGGGTCCTCGGGCCGGCCGGCCATGTCGACGATCGTGCCGATCGCGGGCAATCCCACGTCGCCCGCGTGTCGCCCGTCGAGCTCGAAGCGCGCCAGCCGGTGGTAAGCGTCGTGCAGGTAGACCGCCGCCAGGCGGCCGCCCACGAGGCGGACGCGCTCGAGCGTGTCGCCGCATTCGGGGACGATCTCGCGTGGATGGGCCGGGTCGTCCAGGTCGACGGCGATGACGCGACCGAGCGGTGCGTCGCGGTCGGTCAGCAGGTACATCGTCCCGTCCACGGTCGCGATGTGCTCGTAGCGCGCGTCGGCGGCGTCGAGGAGCGGCCGCACCTGGGCTGTCTCCGCGCCGGGCGCCAGGTCCGCCACGTAGATCCGCGTCTCCGGGTCCGTGCCGCGCTGCACGGTGACCACCAGGATCCGGCCCTCGTCCGACACCTCCGGCTCGAAGTTCCACTCGGGCTCGTCGGGCGTCTCGAAGACCACCGGGTCGCCCTCCGCGTCGGTGCCCAGGCGGTGGTAGCGGAGCTGCATGTGCCGGTTCGGCGCGTCGTAGGCGGCATCGGCGGGGGGCTCAGGGAAGCGGCCGTAGAAGAAGCCGGCATCGTCGTGCGTCCAGGCGGCGGACGAGAACTTGCTCCACGTGATGCGATCGGGCAGCTCCTCTCCGCCGGGGACCCGGCGCACGTGCCAGGCGCGCCAGTCAGAGCCCGCGTCGCTGGTGGCGCAGGCAACCAGCTCGCCGCTCTCGGACACGTCGACCGCGGCCAGGAAGGTGGTCCCCTCCTCGTTCAGCCGGTTCGGGTCGAGCAGCACGCTGCCGCCCCCCTCGGGGCGGTCGGCCGTCCAGAGGACGTCCTGGTCCTGGAGCCCCGTGTTGCGCAGCTGGAACCAGCGCTCGCCGCGCCGCCACGGCGCGCCCGCCCGGGCCACGTTCCACAGTTCGGCGAGGCGGTCGCGGATCACCGGGCGCGAGGGCACGCTGTCCAGGATGCGCCGGGTCAGGGCGTTCTCGGCGGCGATCCATGCCCGGGTCCCGGGCGCGTCGCTGTCCTCGAGCGGGCGGAACGGGTCGGCGACGGGAACGCCGTGGAAGTCGTCGACCTGGTCGGCAGTGGGAGCGGTGGGGTACTGCAGCGTGGCCATGCGTGCCATCGTACGGCGCCCGGCGCCCCTTCTCAGCCTGGGCCCGGCACGGCTGGTGCCTTGCTCCGGGCGGTCGGGCGGGACGTCGGCGGTGGGACAGGACCGGCGCCGCACGACGCCCTCGCGGCAGGTTGTGTCCGAGGGTGCGGGCGATTGGGCTCTGTCACGGGCGGCGACCGGGCGGAGCGACCGCCACGGGCTTGGCGGGCCGCTGGCCCGGCGGGCGCTGCCGTGGCTGTCGGGGTCCGTGACCGGTCGGCAGCCTCTCCGCGCGCTCGAGCCGGATCACGGCCGCGTGCATGGCGTCCGCCATGATCCGCTCTCGCAGCGCGAGGTCGTCGGTGGCGGCCGCGCGGCCCAGCGAGACCGCGAGCCGCTCCGCGACCGCCCGGCGCGCGCCGGAGACGCGCGCCCGCTGGGACGGATGGGTGCGCAGGAGGCGGAGCGCGTCGCGTGTCTGGGCCAGCAGGACAAGCGCCTGGCGTTCCTCCGCGTGGAGCAGGGGCCAGGGCCGGTCGCCGCGCGTCCGGACCACGAGGTGCGGATGCGTTCCCACGACGTCAACGGCCGCACCTCGTGCGGCCAGGCGCGACAGGAAGGTGTTCGGCACGAGCACCCGGATGTCGGCCGCATCGCTGCCGTCACCCGGCGGGTTCCCGGCCTGGTCCCGGGCTCGGCGACCGCGCCGCCGCCCGGCGCGGTCGGCCGCTCCGGGGCCACCGTCCGGGCCGCCGCGCCCGCCGCCGGGCGTGCGCTGCTGCGAGCGGGCACGTTCGGCGTCGGAGGCAGTCCGCCACCGGGCTGGGTCCGCGCCGAACATGGGCCGGCGCCACCGCTCGAGGTCCGCCTCACTGATCTGCACGACCCGCGGTTTCGAGGTGTGATGGGCGAGTGGCCCCTGCTCGTGGGCGATGCGAGGGAGGCCGCAGGGCGCGTCGGCGACGCGCACGCCGTCCTCGTTGCGATGCCCCGGCCGATCGGGCCGCGGCTCGGCCACGACTCCCTGGGCGATGCACGGGCCCTCGGGCGGGCCGTCGTAGCGGTGCGTGTAGAAAACGAGCTTCAAGGAGCAGTGGGTCTCCGCGGTTCGCGACGCTGGTGCGCGTCCCTGGTGCGCATCCATCGTACGCGGGCCTGACGTGAATCCGCCCGGGTGCTGCCCTCGCGCGTGCGAGATGCGTGCCCGCGACACCGGCAGGGCCCGAAGCGACCCGGCAGGGCCCGAGGCGACCCCGCTCCCACCCGCCTACCATGGCCGTGATGGCGGAGACCGGGAGGCCTCCGGGGCCGCACCGGCGGCCGCCCGACCCGCGTACAGGGCGGGTCGGCACGAGATCCGCGACGAGGAGGGCCCCATGACCGAGGTCGAGATCAGTAACGGCCGGCTGCGCTTGGTGGTGGAGGGCATCGACAAGGTCCTCACGCTGCGCAGCACGCTGGAGGTGCCCCTGTCCCACGTGCGGGGGGCTTCCCAGGACCCCGACGCGCTCCGGGAGCGGCACGGCCTTCGGCTGGCGGGCGCGTCCCTGCCCGGGGTCGTCGCGGCGGGGACCTTCTTCGACGGGGAGTGGTGGTTCCTGGACGTCCACCATCCGGAGCGAGCCGTGAAGATCGACCTCGACCACGAGCACTATTCGGCCCTGATCGTGGAGGTGGACGATCCCCAGGCCACCATCCAGGCGATCAACGCGGCGATCCGCTGACCGTCGCACGCACCCGGGCAGTCCCGGCCCAGCATCGGCCGAGGTTCGACGTCGGCGTCGGAGCGTGCAGGTAAACTAGCCGGACACCAGAGGAGCGCAGCCCATGTCCCACCCTACCCCATCTGTCGCCGCGCCCGCCGCTCGAAACCCGGCAGCGTCGGTCAGGCGCGCCGCGTTCGAGCTTTCCTCGAGGGCGCTCGCCACCCCGGAACCGCTGGTCCGCGCGTTCTCCCGACGCGTTCAGGAGGAAGGCGCCCTCGACTTGACCCAGGGCGACTACAAGAACGCGGACTTCGCCCCCCACCCGGAGGTGGTCCGGGCCGCGCAGCGCATCACGCGCAACACCGTGCACAGCTATGGGCCGGCGGTTGGGCGAACGGACGTCCGTGGGGAGATTGTCGAGTTCATCAACCGCGACGGGATCCTGGACTACCCCTCGTCCGACGTCCGGTTCATGCCCGACGAGGTGGTCTTCACGCCCGGGACGCGGTCGGGCCTGGCGATGCTGCTCGAGGTGCTGGGGCCGGACGGTTCGGGGGTGGTGGTCCCGCGGCCGAGCTGGGAGTACGACTGGTTCGTGCAGCGTGCCGGCAAGCACGTGGTGGAGCTGCCGACCCGGGCACCGGACTTCCTGCCCGATCCCGACGAGTTCGAACGGCTGCTCGCGGCGGGCGGCGTGTCGGCGGTCATCGTCAACAACCCCCACAACCCGACCGGCCGCGTCTACCCCCGCGAGCTCGTGGAGGAGCTGGTGCGGGTTGCCGTCGCGCACCGGACGTACGTGCTCTACGACTCGGTGTATCAGCGCCTGGACTACCTCGGCTCGTTCGTCAACCCGGCCTTCGCGAACCCCGAGTGGCGCAACTGGGTGGTCACCCTCTCGGGCCTGTCCAAGATGGACATGTTCGGGGCCTCCACCGGAGCGCGGGCCTGCTGGGTCGTCCTTTCCGACCAGATCCGCGTGGATGGGGTCCGGGCGCGGGAGATCATCGGGAACCTCTCCGCGTGGCTCGTCGCGACGCCATCCACCCTCGCGCAGGATTGGGCACTGGCGGCGCTGCAGAGCCCGCTGGCCGGGCTGCGCCGCCCCTCGCCGTACATGCGCGCCCGCCGCGACTTCATGCTCGCGGCGGCCGATGGACTGGCGCACCTGGGCGTGGAGCGGACCGACTACGGCGGCACGTTCTATTCGCCGCTGGCCTTCCCGGGCCTGGTGGGTGAGCCGTTCCGCCGTCTGCGCAACGGTGTGCACGAGCGCTCGATTGTGCGCGACTCGGTCGACGCGTTCGAGCTGCTGCTGGAGGCGGGCGTCGGAGGGATCCCCTTCGCCGCCTTCGCCGGTAGCCAGGCTGCGCAGTACGGCACCTGGCAGCGGCTTTCGTATGGGTCACAGGACGTCAGCGAGCTGGCGGTCTTCATCGACCGGGTGCGGACTGCCCTCGAACGCAAGGGACGCGAAGGGACGGGACTGGGCGGCAGCGTCCACCCGCGGGTGGGGCAGATCGAGGAGACGGTGTGGGATGGGGCCTGCACCGCGGACGGCTACCCCGCCCTCGATGGGCTCGATCCGGCCGCCTTCCACGCCGCGCGGCGCTCGTTCCTGGAGCGCCGGCCGGCCGACGGCATCCGTCTGACCGGGACCAAGCACCCCGACTCCACCAGCCACCGATCGGCGCAGCTGGCGCGCGCGCTCGACTCGGTTGCCGAGGGCGTGCCGGATCGGGCGGAGGCGGCGCTCCGGCACCTCGAGTGGCACGCCCTGGTCGACGCCCGCTCGGAGTACGAGGAGTCGGTCACCGACCTGCTGGGGGCGTGCACGGAGGTCCTGCTCGACTACGAGGGCCGGCAGATCAGCCCCGACTGGCTCGAGGTCCCCGAGAAGGTGGTGCTCACGCTGCTGCGCGAGGGCGTCATCCCGGGAGAGGACCGGCACCTCCTGTTCCGCACCCCGAACCCCTGGCTCGAGGCGGATGAAGAAAAGATCTCGCGGATCCTCGCGTCGGTGGCGCGGGCCAACCTCCTGTTCCTGCTCGCGTGCGAGCGGCTGGGGATCGTGCCCTCGCAGAACGCGATCTACGAGGTCACCGTCCCGCAGATCAACGCCTCCGCGGACCTGGGGGCCGTGGTGAAGATCGGTGCGCTTTACCTGGAGGCGCTCCACGGACTGTTCGCGGGCGCTCCGGAGCGGGTGGACGCGTTCCTCTCGGCGCGCATCCCGCCGGAGCAGCGGGCGGAGTTCGTCGCCCGTGCCGCCCACGTGCGCCTCGTGCCGCTGGTCGAAAACGTGGCCGCGCTGGCGAACCTGCCTGAGATCCTGGAGGCCATGTATCGGGCCTTCGAGCGGAACCGCGGCCTGACCGGGTTGCCCACGCCGGGCAGCTTCGCCACGCGGTTCGATGGCCGCGACCCGCTGGTGCGCGTCTTCCTGGCCATGTCGGACACGGCCGAGCAGAGTGGCAAGATCGCGACCGACGCCGCCTATGCGCTGGCCGTCGCCGGGCGCGACGAGGCCGAGCGGCGCCTGGCGGCCCGCGCGGCGGAGAGCGGGGAGCGGCCGCCCCGTGTGACCTTCCTCGTCGGGGCCGGGCGAGCCGGGTTCCGCGGCGGCTTCGACCCCCGGAACGACGGGGTGATCGGCCAGTTCGCGCGGGCCGATGGGGTGACCCTCCAGGGGATCCGGGCCGACGATCCCGCGGCCGCCGCCGAGGTCGCGGAGAAATTCCGGTCCGCGGTCGCGAGCAACGGACGCCGGGCCCCGGCGGTGGGCGCGACGGAGCGCGATGCGCTGCTCGCGCTGCTGGGCGCGGGCGTGCGGGCGCACACCGAGACGCTGCTCCGGATCGCCCCGCTCATCGCTCCCTTCGGCGCCCTGGTCCCGCAGACGCGGGTTCGGATCCGCGCCACCGGGTCGGTGAACTACGGCCGCTCGATCCCCGAGTACCCGGAGGAATGGGGCAGCGCGACGGAGCTGCCCCACAATCGCGACCTGCGCGACGCCTGGCCCGAGGGGGTCACCCTGCCCCGGGCGATCGTCTACAACCTGGCCTGCCAGACGCTGGGCCTGCCGGCGGTGGTGAGTGACCTGGGGGTGATCGACCGGCGCGCGGCGGTGCTCCTCGACCGGCACGTGCCGGGCTACCGCGAGATCATCGCGGGTGAGCTGCCGGGCTTTGTCCAGGAGTCGGTGGCGCTCGTCTTCGGCCGGGAGTTCGCCGCGCGGACGGCCCGGCGCTGCCAGCGCGCCGCGGCGGCCCTGTGGGTCGACGATCGCGTTCGCGACGATCTTGTCGCGCCGACCTGCCGGTTCGCGATGCTCTACCTGCGCTTCTTGGCCGAGGACGCCGATAGCTGGGACCAGACCAAGGAGCACGAGTCGCGCACGACGCGCGAGGAGGAGATCCTCCGCCAGACGGGCACCAGTGACTTCGTCGGGCTCTGCGCCGAACGGCCGGGGGGCCGCTGGAACGTCCTGCAGACCATGGTGGACGCCGAGGAGGCGAGCAGGCTCCTGATTGCGCGGGAGCTGACCATCGAGGAGAAACGCGAGTTCGTCGATCTCCGCATTGAGGGCTGGCTGCGGACCCTGCCCGACGGGCTCGCCCGGGAGCTTCGGTCAGCCTGGTCGCCGCTGCGCGAGCTTGGGAAGGCGGAGCTCACCCTGCGAGGGATCGAGCAGATGATCGCCCTCGAAGAGCTGCACGGCAGCCGGGGGGCGTAGCGGGGCGCGGAGGGATCGCAGCCCGATGCGCCGGGCGGCCGGGAACACCGCCGGCGGCGCGGCGGGGAGCAACGCGCGAGATCGGCAAGCCGAAGCGCGGGGCTATCGGCGACGACGAGCCCGGCCCGCGCGCCTCAGGCCGAAGCGGACTGCGTCGCGCCCGTCCTGCGGTATTCGGCCACGTTGACCTGCTCCGCCCAGGCCAGGTGCTCGGCCATCGCCCGGCGGGCGGCGTCCGGATCGTGGGAGGCGATCGCCTCGAAGAGGACCAGGTGGCCCTCCTGCGAATCGGGCAGCAGGTTGGGCTGGGCGGTCATGCTGATCGTGCGAGCGAAGACCAGGACCTCGCGCATCCGGTCGATCAGCTGCAGGAGCAGCCGGTTGTGCGTCGCGCGCAGGATCGCGTCGTGAAACGCGACGTCGTGCACCGTGTACGCCTGCGGATCCCCGACCGATGCCGCCAGGGCATCGAGGTGGGCGCGCATGGCCGCCAGGTCCGCAGCGGTGGCGCGCTGTGCCGCGAGGGAGGCGGCCTCGGTCTCAATCAAGCGGCGCAGCTCCAGGACGTCAGCGATGACGTCCCCGATCGCGCCGGTCTCCAATCGGGCGGAGAGGAGCTCGGCCGAGAGGTCGTTCCATGACCCGCGCTCGGAGACGCGGCTGAAGCGCCCCTGGCGGCTCTCGACCATGCCGAGCGTGGAGACGATCTTGAGGGCCTCCCGCACGACCGGCCGGCTGACGCCGAACTCCCGGGCAAGATCCCCCGAGGCGGGAAGCGGCTCGCCGGGCCGGAAGTGGCCGACCAGGATGCTCCCCACCAGCGCTCGAGCCACCTGCCGCGGCAGCGAGTCAGTGTTCAGGGACCCGAACCGGGCCGCCAGCGGACGGTCTGCCAACTCGTCCGCGGCCGGCAACTCGCCAGCGGGCGGCAAGCCGTCCGGGGCCGGCAAGCCGCCAGCTGCTGACGCCATCGGATCGGCGGTCTTCTCCACCTGCGTGGCCGCACTCACGGCGGGCATCGATCCTCCCATCTGCCGCGGACCCTCGGTTGGGCTCCGGCCCATGAGCCGCTCGTATGCTCTCGTATGCTGCTGTAGAATAGCGGACGGGTCAAGCTATATGCTTACCTGATAAGCGCGACAGGAAAACCTTTACGAGTACCGTGATGCGTGAGATGCAAGCCGCCGCGCCCGCACCCGGCTGGCCGGTGACCAAGGGACGGGCGCCAGTGGCGCTGGCCGCTGTCCCCTCCCCCGCCGGGCCGCCTGGCGCGCACATCTCCCCGCACCCGATGAGCGTGGACCGGATCCCGAACCTGGTTCCGTTGCAGACAGATGCCCCGCTCGGCGAGTGCTTCGACATCCAGCGTTTCTCCATCCACGACGGGCCCGGCATCCGCACCACGGTCTTTCTCAAGGGCTGTCCCCTCTCATGCCTCTGGTGCCACAACCCGGAGAGCCAGGCCCGCCTGCCGGAGATCCGCATCATTGCCAGCCGCTGCATCGAATGCGGCGCCTGCGGGCCGGTCTGTCCGCAGGGCCTGGCCGGAGGGCCCTGGCTCCCCGACCCGGCGCGCTGCCAGCGCTGCGGCGCATGTGCCGACGCCTGCCCGACCGGGGCTCGCCAGCTGGTGGGCCGTTCCTACACCGTGGCCGAGCTGCTCGACGCCGTGGAGCGGGACCGGCCCTTCTACGACGAGTCGGGCGGCGGGATCACGTTCTCGGGCGGCGAGCCGCTTTACCAGCCCCGCTTCCTGCTCGCCTGCCTCGACGGCGCCCGAGCGCGCGGCCTGCACACGGCCGTCGACACCAGCGGGTTCGCCTCACGGGCCACGGTCCTCGCGGTTGCCGCGCGCACCGATCTCTTCCTGTACGACCTCAAGGTGCTCGATCCGGAGCGCCACCTGGCCTACACCGGCGTGCCAGTGGCCCCGATCCTGCGCAACCTCAAGGCGCTCGACCGGGCCGGGGCGCGGATCTGGCTGCGGGTGCCGTTCGTCCCGGGCTACAACGACGACCCGGCCAACCTGGAGGCCCTGGGGACCTTGGCCGCGAGCCTGCGTCATACCCGGCGGCTCCACCTGCTCCCCTATCACCGCCTGGGGGCCGACAAGTACGCGCGACTGGGCCGCCCTGACCGCCTTGGCGACGTGCAGCCGCCGAGCGCGGCCGTGGTGGAGGATGCGGCGGAGTACCTCCGATCCTTCGGCCTGGATGTCTTCGTGGGAGGCTGATCCATGAACGAGCGGGTGGAGCGGTTGCGCGAGCGGAGCGTGGCAACCCACCCCAGCGTCTCCGCCGAGCGATCCCTGCTCATGACCCACTTCTACCAGGAGCACCTGGGCAAGCACGCCGCGCCGGTGCTGCGGGCACTGGCGTTCCAGGAACTCTGTGCCCACAAGACGATCACGATCGAGCCTGACGAGCTGATCGTGGGCGAGCGCGGGCCGGCGCCGAAAGCGGTCCCGCTCTACCCCGAGCTGACCTGCCACAGCCTGAGCGATCTGCAGATCCTCGACGGCCGCGAGAAGACCAACTACACGGTGGGGCCGGAGGTCTTCCAGGCGTACGAGCAGGAGGTCATCCCCTACTGGCAGGGCCGCAGCCTGCGCGACCGGATCTTTGCGGCGCTGCCTGCCGACTGGCAGGCCGCCTACGAGGCGGGCATCTTCACCGAGTTCATGGAGCAGCGCGCGCCCGGCCACACGGTGGCCGACGGCAAGCTCTATGAGAAGGGGATGCTCGATTTCCAGGCCGACGTCGAGCGTGCCATGGACGCTCTGGACCTGGCCCATGACCCGGCGGCCCCCGCGCGGCTGGAGGAACTGCGCGCGATGCAGATCGCGGCCGGCGCGCTCATCCACTTCGCCGAGCGACACGCGGCGCTGGCCCGCACCATGGCGGCCGCGGAACCGGATCCCGGACGACGCGCGGAGCTCGAACGGATCGCGGAAGTGTGTACCTGGGTCCCGGCCCACGCCCCGCGGGACTTCTGGGAAGCGATCCAGATGTACTGGTTCGTCCACCTGGGCGTGATCACCGAGCTGAACGGCTGGGATGCGTTCTCGCCGGGGCACCTCGACCAGCACCTGGAGCCCTTCTACCGGCGCGGCCTGGCGGACGGCACGCTCACCCGCGAGCAGGCGAAGGAGCTGCTGGGCTGCCTCTTCGTCAAGTTCAACAACCACCCGGCGCCCCCCAAAGTGGGCGTCACCAACGCCGAGAGCGGGACCTACACCGACTTCGCCAACATCGACCTCGCCGGCCTGCGGCGCGACGGGTCCGACGGGGTGGGCGAGGTCTCCTACCTGCTTCTCGAGGTGATCGACGAGCTGCACCTGGTCCAGCCCAGCCCGAACATCCAGGTCTCCCGGGTGACCCCGGAGCGGTTCCTGCGCGAGGCGTGCCGGGTGATCCGGAAGGGCTATGGCTACCCAGCGGTCTTCAACGCCGACGGTGTGGTCATGCAGCTCCTGCGCAAGGGCAAGCGCGTCGAAGATGCCCGCGAGGGCGGCACCAGCGGCTGCGTGGAGACCGGCGCCTTCGGCAAGGAAGCCTACATCCTGACCGGCTACTTCAACCTGCCCAAGATCCTGGAGCTGACGCTGCACGACGGGCTCGACCCGCGGACAGGCCGCCAGCTGGGCCCCCACACCGGGGACCCACGGGCGTTCGCCACCTTCGACGAGCTCTTCGGGGCCTGGGAGGCGCAGCTCCACTGGTTCGTCGATCTGAAGATCCGAGGGAACCACCTGATCGAGCAGCTCTACGCGCGCGAGATGCCCGCGCCGTTCCTCTCGCTGATCACCTCCGACTGCATCGAGCGGGGGCTCGACTACAACGCGGGTGGCGCCCGCTACAACACCTCCTACCTGCAGGGCGTCGGGATCGGTACGCTGACCGACAGCTTCGCCGCGCTCAGGACCTACGTCTACGACGAGCGAAGCGTCGGCATGGGCGAGCTGCTCGACGCGCTGGGCGCCGACTTCGCGGGGCACGAGGTCCTCCGCCAGCGGCTGCGGAACCGCGCGCCCAAGTGGGGCAATGACGATGCCGCCGCCGACGATCTGATGGCGGCGGCCTTCGACGCCTTCGTCCGCGCCGTGGACGGCCGCCCCAACGGCCGGGGTGGCAGCTACGGGGTGGACATGCTCCCCACCACCTCGCACGTCTACTTTGGCTCGGTGATGGGGGCCACGCCGGACGGTCGCGCCGCGGGCACCCCGCTCTCAGAGGGGATCTCGCCGTCCCAGGGGATGGATCGCCTCGGCCCCACCGCCGTGATCCGCTCGATGGCCAAGATGGACCATGCCCGGACCTGCGGCACCCTGCTCAACATGAAGTTCAGCCCCAGCCTGCTGGAGGGCGAGGATGGCATCGAGAAGCTCGCGCAGCTCGTCCGCACCTACTTCCGGCTGGGCGGACACCACGTCCAGTTCAACGTCGTCTCGGCCGCCACGCTGCGGGCCGCGCAGGCCACTCCGGACGAGTACCGCGACCTGATCGTGCGGGTAGCCGGCTACAGCGACTACTTCTGTGACCTCTCCCGGGCGCTGCAGGACGAGATCATTGCCCGGACCGAGCACGAGGCGCTCTGAGCGGCAGGTCAGGTGCTGCCTCGGCCCAGACCCTGCGGCGCCCGGGACGGCGCGGCGGCCGCGACCGCCCCGGCCCTGGCCAGGCGCCTGTTCGGGTCGCTCCCCGCCGAGATCCGCACGGCCATGCGACCGCCTCTGCCTCCAACGGGGGCGCTCCCCTGGGGCGTGCGGCCGGAGACGCTCAGGCCCGGACCACCGCGGCCCCCAGGTAGGCGGCCACGACGCGCGGGTCATCGGCCAGGTCCGCGCTCCTGCCGGAGAGGGCGAGCGATCCCTGCTGGAGAACGTAAGCGCGCTGGGTGACCTCGAGGGCCAGGGTCACGTTCTGTTCGACCAGGAGCACGGCGGTACCGCGTCCTGCGATGTCCACCAGGAGCTCGTACACGGCCTCGATCATCTGCGGAGCGAGACCGAGTGACGGCTCGTCGACCATCAGAAGCTTGGGGCGCGCCATCATCCCGCGCGCAATCGCGAGCGCCTGCTGCTCACCGCCGGAAAGCATTCCCGCCAGCTTCGCGACGTGCGGGCGGAGCAGCGGGAAGAGATCGAGCACCTCCTCAACCCGGCGCCGACGTTCCGCCGCGTTGCGCGCAAAGGCATACGCGCCGAGCTCCAGGTTCTCGCGCGCGGTCAGTGCCGAGAAGATCCGCCGGCCCTCGGGCACCTGCACCAGCCCAAGCTTGACCCGGCGCGGCGGCGCCACCCGGAGCACGGACTCGCCGAGAAAGGCGATCTGCCCGGAGCGTGGCCGCACAAGCCCCGAGACGGCCCGCAGGACGGTGCTCTTGCCCGCGCCGTTGGCCCCCAGGAGCGCCACGATCTCACCGTCGTCCACAGTGAGGCCGACCCCCTCCACGCCCCGGACGGGCCCGTAGAAAACCGTCAGGTCGGCGATCTCCAGGACGTTCATCGTCGCCGCTTCCCGAGGTACGCCTCGATGACCAGAGGATCCGCGCGGACCTCCTCGGGCGCGCCTCGGGCGATCAGGCGGCCGTGCTCCAGGACCGCCACCTCGTCCGCCAGCCGCATGACAAGCTCGACGTCGTGCTCGATCATCACCACTGTCACACCCTGCCCGCGGATCCGCCGGATGACGTCGGAGAGCTCCTCGCGCTCCATCGAGCTCACGCCAGCGGCTGGCTCGTCGAGGAGGAGGATGCGCGGCGAGCCCATCATGGCGCGCGCGATTTCGACCCGCTTGCGCATACCGTACGGCAGGTCGGCGGCGCGGACGGCCGCGCGGCCCTCCAGCCCGACGAAGGCGAGCCACGAGCGCGCCTCGTCCGCCAACGCTCGCTCCTTCCGCCGCATCCCAGGGCTGCTGAGCAGGACCGACGCGATGTTCGAGGGTGAGCGCAAGTGGGCCCCGACCAGCACGTTCTCGGCCGCGCTGAGGCGGGGGAACAGGCGGATGTTCTGGAACGTCCGCCGGATGCCCATCCCCGCCAAGGCAGGGGCGCTCGTCCGCGTGATGTCGACGTCGTCGAGACGAACCCGCCCGGACGTGGCGCGGTAGTACCCCGTCAGGCAGTTGAAGAGCGAGGTCTTGCCGGCGCCGTTCGGTCCGATCAGCGCGTACAGCGAGCGGTCCGGGATGGCCAGGTTGACCTCGCTGAGCGCGACCAGGCCGCCGAAGCGGAGCGACAGCTGCTCCACCGCGATCTCAGCCACTGCCGCCCCCGCGCTGCGCGGTCGGGGCGGCCGCTTCCGCGACCGGCCGCGCCCGGCGCCGCAGGAGGGCGTCGAACTTCCTGCCGATGCCGAGGCCGCCCTCCGGCCAGACGCCCTGGGGGCGCGACATCATCATCATCACCAGCACGATGCCGAAGATCAGCAGCCGGGCCTGGGAGAATGCGCGCAGCAGTTCGGGGCCGGCCATGACGACGAGCGCGCCCAGCAGCGCCCCCGCCAGGCTGCCCATGCCCCCGATCGAGACAGCCATCACGACCAGGAGTGATTCGAGGAACCCGAACGTCGGCGGCGCGATCCCGACCATGGCCGGGGCGTAGAACGAGCCGGTGATCGCGCCCAGGATGGCACCGGCCATGTAGGCGTAGAGCTTGTAGCGCTGCGTCTTGATCCCCATCGCCTGCGCAACGTCCTCGTCCTCCCGGATCGCCAGCCAGGCACGGCCCAGCCATGAGTTGCGGATTCGCCAGGTCACGCCGATGAAGACGACGAGCAGGACGAAGAAGACGTAGTAGTAGCCGACAGGGCTGACGATGTCGAAGCCGCCAATCGCGAGCGGCGGGATGCCGAAGATCCCGGTGGGCCCCCCGGTCTGCTGCAGGTTATTGACGACGTTCTGGATGATCTCGCCAAACCCCAGCGTCACCACCGCGAGGTAGTCGCTGCGGAGGCGGAGCGTCGGCGTGCCCACCATGATGGCGCCCACGAGCGCAAGCACGAGCGCGATGGGCAGTGTGAGCAGGATCGGCCAGCCCAGGTCGGTTGACAGCAGGCCCGTCGTGTAGGCACCGATCGCGAAGAACGCGGCGAAACCGAGGTCGAGCAGCCCGGCGTAGCCCACGACCATGTTCAGGCCCAGGGCGAGGCACATCATGACCTCGACCTGCATGCCCACACTCACGACGTACTGGTTCCGCTGGAACTCCGGGAGCAGCGCGGCAAGCAGGAGCAGCACGAGGATCGAGCCGACCCGGACCTGCCGGGAGCGCGCCGGGTCCGACCGCACGCGCAGCAGGAAAGTGGCCACGCCGGCCGCGCCGCCGGCTGCGACGGGCACCGCAGGCACCGGCACCTCCGGAGCACCGGCGACAGCGGGTCCGTCGGCGGGCGGCCCGGACTGCGGCTCCCCGCCCTGGAGGGTCACCCCCTACACTCGCTGACCGACCCGCTCGCCGAGGAGGCCCGTGGGTCGCAGCCAGAGGGTCAGCACGAGGGCCGAGAACGCGAACAGCAGCGCCCATTGCGGGCCGAAGAGCCCGGTCCCCACGGACTCCAGGATACCCAGCAGGAACCCGCCGACGGCGGCCCCGAGCACATTCCCGATCCCCCCCAGGACGGCCGCCGTGAACGCCTGCAGGCCCACGTCGAAGCCCATCAGGTAGTTGATCTGCCCGTAGTACAGGCCCGCCATCAGGGCGGCGGCGCCCGCGAGGGCGCCGCCGATGAAGAACACGATCGCGATGATCCGGTCCACGTCGATCCCCATGAGGATCGCCGCGCTGCGGTCCTGTGCCACCGCCCGCATGGCGGTCCCGATCAGGGTGTGGTTGACGATCCAGTACACGAGTGCCGTCAGGAAGATGCCCACCGCGATGATCACGACCTGGATCCACGCGTAGTGCACGCCCAGGAAGTCGAACCCCGTTGACGGGGGGACCACCGGGTATGCCCGGAACTGCGAGCCCCACATGGGGATGTTGAGGACGCCATTCTCCAGGACCTCCGACACCCCAAGCGCGGCGATCATCAGGCTCAGCATGGCCGCACCCCGCATCGGGCGGTACACGATGCGCTCCACGGACACCGCAAGGAGACCGCCGACCAGCATCGTGAGCAGCCCGACCAGGAGCACCTCGCCCCAGTTCGTGGCGTTTCCCACCTCGATGGCGCCGAGTACCGTGTAGCTGACGTAGGCGGCGACCATGTAGAAGTCGCCGTGGGCGAAGTTGATGAGGCGCAGCACCCCGTAGACCATGCTGTAGCCCACGGCAACGAGCCCGAAGAACGCTCCCAGGAAGACACCGGCAACAATCTCGGTGACGATCACGTCCATGGCTACCGCCTGTCAGTAGGGTGCTGCGCTCGCAGTTTGCTGGCTTCCGGTGGACAACCCTAGGGCTGGGTCGGGTTGAGCTCGTACTGGCCGTTCTGGACCACGAGGACGACGAACTTCGCCCCTTGCCGCGCGCCATCGGGGGCAAAGGAGACGGAGCCCGTGAGCCCGTCGAACTTCAGCGTCTTCAGCGCGGCGATCACCTTCGTCGGATCAAGGCTGCCGGCCGCCTTGGCAGCGTTCACCAGTGCGTCCATCGCGTCATAGCCATACGCGGAATAGGGCCCCGGATCGGTCCCGTACGCCGCCTTGTAGTCCTGGGTGAACTTCTGCGCGGCACTCCCGGTCAGGAACTGGGTGGTGGTCGCGATCGTCGCGTACGAGCCGTCCGCGTTGGCGGCGCCGGCGTCCTTGATGTAGGCGGGGTCGACGCTGCCATCGGCCACCGCGTAGGTGGTCGTCAGCCCGGCACCGCGCAGCTGCCGCACGAACAGCGCCGCCTGGGCGTAGTAACCGGTCCAGTAGATCGCGTCCGGGCTGCTGTTGCGGATCGTTGTGATGACCGGCGAGAAGTCCTGGGTGGTGGCCGGCACCGCCTGGATCGGCAGCACCGTGACGCCGGCCTTCGTGAGCGCCTGCTGCGTGAGGTCCGCGATGTCAACCGAGTACGCGGATTGATCGTCCGCGATGAACACCTTCTTGGCGTGCAGGATGTTGGTGAAGAACGCAGCCGCGGTCTGTGCCTGGAACCCGCCGCTCGGGTCGAGCAGGAAGACGTTCGTGTAGCCGTGCTGCGTCAGGGTGGCGGCGTTAGCCGAGGGCTGCAGGTTCGGGATGTTGGCCCGCGCGTAGATGGGCTCTGCGGGCAATGTCGCGCTCGAACAGTAGGACCCCACCACGGCCTGCACGCCGAGCGACACGAGCTTGTTGGCGGCGTTGACCGACGTCTGTGGATCGCACGCGTCATCCTGCTCGTTGAGCACGATCTTGTGCCCGAGCACGCCGCCGGCTGCGTTGATCTGGTCGGCTGCCAGCTTCTCGGCGTTGAAGATCTCGGTGCCGGACTGAGCCTCGGCGCCCGTCATCGGCATCGGCACGCCCACCAGGTAGGTGCCTGATGCCGCGGCAGACGGAGCCGTTGTCGCGCCGCTCGAGCAAGCGGCGACCAGTGCCACCATCGCGAGCAGGCTCCCCGCCTGCAAGACCAACCGATCGCGTCGCACGGCTGACCTCCTCGTCTCGCGGTGCGCCACGATGTCCGCTATCCCGGAACGCCGCGACGCTGCCACGCCTCGAACCGGGGCACCAGACCCCAAGCGGCGCGTATACGCTCTTGTCAGGCAAGCTGAAGAGCAAATCCGGCGCCACGGGCTCCCCGGCGCTCGACGGGGCGCGTGGGGACTTGGTTTCGGGCGTGCGTTGCGACTGCACTCGGCCTGATGGGTCTTATCATTCGAGTTCATTCGAGCAAACAGCAGACTCGCCTTTGGAGGAGCGTGGATGGGCGCCCGGGACACTCTGATCGAGCGCGTCGACGTCTTCGGGTACGAACTCACGTACGCGCACGGCGACTACGTCATGTCGGGCGGCCGCGTCGTCAACCGCCTTCCCAGCACGGTCGTCCGGGTCACGACGCGCGGTGGGCTCCAGGGCTACGGTGAGACGTGCCCGCTCGGCGCGACGTATCTCCCCGCCTTTGCCGAAGGCGCGCGCGCGGCGCTCCGGGAATTGGCCCCTGCGCTCCTCGGCGTCGACGCGGCGAACCTGGGCGCGGTCTCAGCCCGGATGGACGAGACCCTCCGCGGGCAGCCGTCCGCGAAGAGCGCGGTCGACGTGGCCTGCTGGGACGTCCTGGGCCGGGCCGCTGGCCAGCCGGTGGCGATGCTCCTGGGCGGGATCCTGCAACCTGACCTCCCGCTGTACGTGGCGGTACCGATGGGCCCGCCCGCGGAGATGGCGGCGTTCGTCGTGGAAGAGCGCCGCAACGGCGTCCACCGCTTCCAGCTCAAGCTTGGCGACGACCCGGAGCGCGATGCGGCCCGCGTCGCGGCCGTGGTCGAGGCCACCGGCCCGGAGGACGCGGTGGTGGCGGACGCGAACGGCGGCTGGCGCAGGCAGGATGCCCTGATCGCCGCTCGCCTGCTCGAGCGCTCGCCGCGTGTCCGGCTGGAACAGCCCTGCCCGACGTTCGAGGAGTGCCTTGCAATTCGCCGGCAGTGCTCGCTCCCGATGGTGCTCGACGAGGTGATCACCGACCTGCCCGCGCTCGTGCGGGGCGTCAGCGAGGACGCGATGGACCAGGTCAACCTGAAGATCAGCCGGGTCGGGGGGCTGACCCGGGCGCGCGCCATCCGGGATGCCGCGGTCGAGCTCGGCATCCGCCTGATGATCGAGGACACCTGGGGCGGCGACATCGTGACGGCAGCCGTGAGCCACCTGGCGGCCGGTACGCCGCCGGACTCTCTGTTTGCCGTCTCGTTCATGAACGACTGGACGATGGAGCACGTCGCGGGATACACACCGCGGTCCCGCGATGGGCGTGGCCCCGTCCCCACGGGGCCGGGGTTGGGGATCGAGGTCGAGGAGCGCACGCTCGGCGCGCCGCTCTTCACAGCGCGGGCGTGATCGCCGCCTCGTCCACTCGGGCCGGCTGGCGCTGGCGGGGTCCGGTCCGAGCGGCCGGCATGCCCGGGTGCCGGAATGCTGCCGGCGTGCCCAAGGGTATGGGCATCGCTTCGGGGTGATGTGGGATCGGGGCGGCATCCGTGGGTTGGCCGGCTCCGAGCGCGCCGCGGCGGCCGGGCCTATATTGGGCAGCGCGGCGATTCGGGCCGCGCCTTCAGGGGTAAGCATGCTCGGGGCCCGGGGCGGGCCATCGGAGGGAGCGCAGGCGTGGAGTACCGCCAGCTCGGCAGTACGGACGTGCGCGTCAGCGCGTATGGCCTCGGCACGTGGATGTTCGGCCGGGAGGGGAACCGGGACGCCGGCGAGTGCACGAAAATGGTGCACGCTGCGCTGGACGCCGGGATCAACCTCATCGACACTGCCGACGCCTACTCGTCCGGCGAGGCGGAGACCATCGTCGGGGCGGCGATCGAGGGGCGCCGAACAGAGATCGTGCTCGCCAGCAAGGTGGGCTACCCGATCGCCGGCCAGCCGGGCAGCGGCGGGCTGTCCCGGCGCTGGATCGTGGACGGCGTCGAGGGCTCGCTGCGGCGCCTGCGGACCGACTACCTCGACGTCTACTTCCTGCACCGGCCCGACCCATCGACGCCCCTCGAGGAATCCCTTGGGGCGCTCGACGAGCTCGTCCGGGCAGGGAAAGTCCGGCTGGCAGGCTGTTCGACGTTCCCGGCGTGGCAGATCGCCGAGAGCCGATGCATCACCTCGGCCAGCGGACTCGCGCCCCTGCGCTGCGAGCAGCCGCCGTACTCGATCCTCGTCCGGGGCGCCGAGTGGGACGTCTTCCCGGTCGCCCGCCGGTTCGGCATGGGGATCATGGCATGGAGCCCACTGGCAGGCGGCTGGCTCACCGGGAAGTACCGCGCTGGGGCCGCCCCGCGCGGATCGCGGGCCGCTCGCGGCAGCGAGTTCGACCCCGGAAACGCACGCCTGGTCGAGCGCTACGACCTCGCCGCCCCCACGAACCAGGTAAAGGCCCGGGCCGTCGATCAGCTCGCTGCACTGGCCGCGGAGGCCGGCCTGCCGCTCGCGGGGCTCGCGCTGGCGTTCGCCGGGAGCCACCCGGCAGTCTCCTCCGTGCTCATTGGGCCTCGCACCCTCCCGCAGCTCGAGGAACTCCTCCCGCTGACCGCGATCAGGCTCGACGGATCCGTTCTCGACCGGATTGACGAGATCGTCCCACCCGGCGCCGTGCTGAACGACGCCGACCGAGGGTGGGATCCCCCCTGGATGGCGGCGACGGCACGCCGTCGAGGTCAGGCCGAACGGTGAACGAAAGGAGCGAACGGTGGCGTCGCAGCTGGCCGATCTGACCCACTCGGTTGTCCTGGTGACGGGTGCCGGTGGAGGGCTGGGCAGGGCCTTCGCGCTCGAGTTTGCGCGCCGCGGGGCGTCCGTGGCAGTGAACGACGTCGACACGGCCGCCGCGGAGGGGACCGTGCAGACGATCGCAGGGGCCGGCGGGACGGCGCGCGCCTTCGTCGCGGACGTGACCGATGCGCGCGCCGTGGCCGGGATGATGGCATCCATCGAGCGCGAGATCGGCCCGCTCCAGGTCCTCGTCAACAACGCCGGGATCACCCGGTTCGAGGGTGAGGCCTACCTCGGGATGGACGACTGGCGGCGGATCGTGGAGGTCAACGTCAATGCGGTCTGGAACTGCACCCGGGAGGCGCTGCCGGGGATGATGGGGCGTCGCGACGGATCCATCCTCAACGTGAGCTCCGTCGCCGTACCCTCGCTGGATGGCTCATCCACGGCGTACATCGTGTCGAAGGGCGCCGTCGAGACGATGACGAAGGCCCTGGCTCGAAGATGCGCTCCGCACGTCCAGGTCAACGCGGTCGCTCCTGGTTCCATGGAGACGACCTGGTACGACCACTACTACCCCGCCGACGAGCGGGTCCGACCCCACCGCTTTGTGCGCGTCGAGGACGTGGTGCAGATCGGAGTGACGCTCGTCGCCACCAAGTCCGTGACTGGCCAGATCGTGGTGGTCGACGCCGCCGAGCGATTCGGCGGGGCCTGACCGCTCACCTCCCGGACCGGGCGCGGGAGGCGAGCAGCCTGCGGCCCGTCCCCGGGATGCGGCGCCTCGTCCCCGGGATCCGGTCTCGACGAACGCGGCCGCGAGGGCGTGCGCCGGGCAATCAGAAGTCGAACGCAGGAATGGCCGCCGGCGATCCCTTCGCACGCTCGACCGCCAGCCGTGCAACAGCCAGGTCCTGCGCCGCGATACCGACGGATTTGAACACGGTCCGACCCGACCGCTCGACTGGCCGGCCGGTGGCCAGAAGCTCTCCGATCTCGACCAGCCGGCGCTCGAGCGACGGATCCGCACGCACGGCGCGGATCAGGTCCCCGGCCTCGGCCATCGCCGCGTCGCGCCGGTCAACGACGACGAGCGAAGCTGTGCCAAACAGGTCCGCCGGCAACTCGCACATGGCCGGCGTGTAGGCCCCGATCGCGTTGACGTGCACCTCGGGCGGCAGCTGATCGAGGCGCAGGAGCGGCTCGGTCGAAGTCGTCACTGTGCAGACCACATCGGCGCCCCGGAGCGCGGCCTCGGCGCCCTGCACGGCGCGGAAACGCACGGATGGGATGCTGGCCGCCAGGCGTTCCGCCAAACGGGCCGCGCGGTCGGGCAGGACGTCGACGAGCCGCACCTCGCGGATCGGGCGGACTGCGCACACCGACCGCACTTGGTCGGTCGCCTGGCCGCCCGCCCCGAATACGGCGAGTACCCGGGCATCGGGCGGCGCGAGCAGATCGGTCGCCACACCGCTTGCGGCGCCGGTCCGCAGCGCGGTCAGCGCGGTGCCCTCGATCAGGGCTTGTGCCGAGCCGGTCTCGCCGTCGAACCAGAGGACGAACGCCTGCACCGCGGGTCTGCCGGCCGCCGGGTTCGCTGTCCGGACCGTGATCGCCTTGAGCACCATGTCTGCGCTCGAGACGTCACGACCGAGCATGGCGAGGCCATCACCGCCTCCGACGGCCAGTCTGACGGGCTGCTCGATCAGCCCCCCAGACGAGTCGAGGTACGCCTGCCGGACGGCCTTGATCGCCGATTCCACCGGCACGAGCTGGCGAAGACGTTCCGACGAGATCAGGAGCATCGCAGCCTCCGATGACATCAATGCGGCGGTGCGCAAGCTCGACCGGCCTGCGCACCGAGCCGCGGCTGGGCGGTCGCTGGCCGGGCGGTCACGGCACCATCTGGCGGAGCGCCAGAACGACGTTCGCCGGGCGCTCCGCAAGCCGGCGGAGATACCAGGCGTACCAGGCGGGCCCGTAGGCGATCAGGACGCGCACCACGAATCCGTCCCTCGCAAGGCGCCGCTGCTGGTCGGGGCGGATGCCGTAGAGCATCTGCACCTCGAAGGCATCGCGCATCAGGCCGAGCGCGGCAGCCTGGCCGGCAAGCTGCTCGACCAGGTCGACGTCGTGCGTTGCCAGCGCAATCCGCAGTTGCTGCCCTGCGGCGCGGGCCCCCAGCAACGTCGTGGCGAGCGCCGCGTAGTTCGCGTCCACCGAGCGCCTTGTGCGGTACGCGATCGACGGTGGCTCGTCGTACGCGCCCTTGACGAGCCGGATGGCCGGCCGGAGCGGGAGCAGGCGTTGCACGTCGCCGGCGGTGCGGCGCAGATAGGCCTGGAGGCACAGCCCCACGTTCGTCTGCCCCGCCCGGACCAGGCGCTCGTACAGGGCAACCGTGCGCTCGGTGTACGCGCTGCCCTCCATGTCGATCCAGAGGACGCCACCGTCGCGACGAGCGCTCTCGGCCAGCCGCGTGAGGCGCGCGAACGTTCGATCCTCGTCCAGGTCCAGGCCAAGCTGGGTGAGCTTCACCGACAGCTCCGCGCGCATCTCTCGTCCGGAGGCGGCATCGAGCAACGTCAGGTAGTGGTCAGCGGTCGCGTCCGCCTCCTCGTCCCGCGTGACGTTCTCGCCCAGGCGGGTGAAGATCACGCCGATCCGCTGGGCGCGGAACCCCGCGGCCGCGTCGAGCGCGGCCTCCATCGCCTCGCCGGGCATGAACCGACGCACCGCGCGGCGGGCGAACGGGAGCCGGGGGATCCTGTCCCGGAGCCAGGTGCTGCGGGCGAGCCAGAGCAGTAGCGTGCGCAAGGCGATCCCCCCGAAAAGTTCCGTGTGCCCGAGACGACTTCCGTCAACGTACCTGCCGGCCGCGGCCGTCAGCGCCCCTGGCCGGTCCGTGACGCGCCATCGTATCAGTCAAGTGACCAGGCGGATCCGCGGCGCCCTGCGGATCAGGACGGGCGCGCCGCGCGACCCGCGAGTGTCCCGGTCTCGGGCCGATAGGCGCGGGGGTCGCCGAAGCGCAGGATCTCGGCGAGGGCGGTCTGCCAGGCCTCGCGATGGGGCGCGGGGGCGCGCCGGACCAGGTCGCGGGCGGCCAGCGCGAGCCAGGCCAGGGTGATCTTGGGACGCGGATAGGCAGCCCGCCAGAGGCCGGCCAGCTCGGTGTAGAACTCGGCCGCCGGCAGCGCGGTGGGGACCACCGCATGGACCAGGTCGAAGCGCCCGTAGTCGTCGGTGGTGAGGCGCGCCTCCTCGCTCGCGAAGAGCTCGGTGCCGGGCAGGGGGGTCAGGACGGCGAAGAGCGGCAGCTGCAGGTGCAGCTTGCGCACGTACGCGCGCAGGGCCGCGAAGTCGGCAGGCTGGGCGTCCGGGTCCACGATGAAGGAGGTGACGGGCTCGATCCCAAGGCCGCGCAGGATCGCGAGCGCCTGCTCGTTGTTGGCCACCGAGTTGTGCTTGTTGACTCCTTCGAGCGCCCCCTGATCGGGTTTCTCGAAGCCGATCACCACGGTGGTGAGCCCGATCTCGCGCCAGGCCGCGAGCAGCTCCGGGTGGCGGACGATGGTGTCGCTGCGGGCCTGCAGGTTGTAGTCCTTGCGCAGGCCCCGCTCCCGGATCAGGCGGGCGATCTCAGCCGCCCGGCGGGGGCTGGCCAGGAAGTTGTCGTCGGCGAAGAGGACGGTCGCCTCGTCGACGGCCGCCACCTCCTCGGCCACCCGGGCTGCGCTCTTGAACCGGACGCGCCCCTCGTAGAAGCGCCAGACCGAGCAGAAGGTGCAGCGATAGGGGCAGCCACGGGCCGACTCGACCGAGGCGAGCGGCTGGGCGAGGGCGGCATAGTAGTGGGCGCGCCCGGCGCGGGTCAGGGTGCGGTCCGGCCAGGGCAGCGCGTCGAGGTCGCGCAGCAGGGGCCGTGGCGCGGTGGGCTGCTGGCCGTCCGCCCGGTTGAGGACGAGCCCCGGGACGCCCCGGGGGTCCTCCCCGGCGGCCAGGCAGTCGGCCAGCTCGCGCAGGGTGGCCTCCCCCTCCCCCACCGCGATCGCGTCGATGGCCGGGTCCGCCGCGTCGATCGGGCGCAGCGAGACGTGGTGCCCGCCCACCACCACGAAGGTGCGCGGATCGGCGGCTTTCGCGGCCCGGGCGATGGCGAGGGTGCGGGGCAGATCGATGGTGAAGCTGGAGGTGATCCCGAGGAGTTCGGGCCGCACGTCGGCCAGCGCCCCCGGCAGCCCCTCGGGATCGAGTCGCTGGTCGAAGAGGACCACCTCGTGCGCACCGCGCAGGGCACCCGCGAGCATCTCGAGGCCGAGCGGCTCGACCCGGGCCAACTGCTGCAGGCCCAGGGTCCGATTCTGATCCGGTTGCACCAGCAGGACGCGCATCCTGTCCTCCGTTCCATCCGATCCGATCCGGCACCCCTATACTCCCGCGCACGGCAAGAGCCACTGGGGCAGGGCCCCAGCCGCCCCTCACTCCGCCCGGCTCGGGCAGATTGCCCGGTAGTCGCACCAGCCGCATGCGTCGCGCGAGGGGGTGGCATGGAAGTCACCGGCGCGGATGCGCGCGGCGCGGGCCAGGAGCTCCTCGCGGGCCGCGTCGAGCTGGGCGTCGGAGCGCGTGGCGCTCAGGCGGAGCGCGGCCTCGGTGAAGTAGAGGGTCACCCGCTCCGGGGGACCCAGGCCCAGGGCGTCCCGGCAGGCCAGGGCGTAGATCGAGAGCTGCAGGTTCTCGTCGACCCCTTTCTGGCTGCCCGGGCGCCCGGTCTTGTAGTCGATCACCTCGATCCCGCCCGAGGGGAGCCGGTCGATCCGGTCGATCACGCCGTTGATGCGCACGGGCGGGCTCCCGTCGGCAGGGTCGAGGCGCAGCACAAAGCCCAGCTCCTCGTGGAGCGCCTCGCCGGCGCTCGCGAGCTCGCCCTCCCAGAAGTGGTCGAGCAGCGTCCCAACCCGGCGGCGGTAAGTGGCCTCGCTCGTGCGGTCCGGGAACCCCGCCGGCGTCCAGGCGGCCGCGAAGAGCCGCTCGAGGTCCGCGCGCGTGGGCGCGGGGTCCCCGCGGGCCGCCCGCTCGCGGCGCTCGCGGGTGAAGGCCTCGAAGGCGGCATGCGCGGTGGTCCCGAAGGTGAACGCGGCCACCGTCGCCTCGGCGGGGACCTGGTACACGTGCTGGAGGGCGTAGCGCAGCGGGCAGCGCTCGTAGGTGTCGAACTGGCTGTAGCTGAACGCATCGGGGAGCGGGGCCAGCGCGAGCAGGTTGGCCCCGGCCCCGGCATCGGCGGCCACGCTGCGCAGGGTGAGGGGGTCGAGGCCCGCAGAGCGGGCCGCATCGGCCCCCGCGACGATCGCCTCGCCCACCGCGGCGAGCTGCGCGACCAGCGCCGCGCGTGCGGCCGGCGCATCGGGCGCATCGGGGGCGACGCCCTCGAGCAGCGAGAGGAGCTCCTCGGCCCGCAGGCGGAGCGCGGTCCGCCGCTCGCGCGGGCTGGGCAGCGCCACGATCCGCTCGAAGGTGCCCGCGGTGTGGTCCGCGCGCCGGGTCGCATCCCCCCGCCCGTCGGTCCTGGCTTCCTCGCCGGAAACCGCCTCCACCGCCGGCGCCGGCGGCGCTGCCGTGCGGTCGTCCTCCTGCAGCTCGGGCCCGGCGCCGGCGCGCAGTTCCGCGAGGAAGCCGCTCTCGTCGCGCTCGACCGTGGGCCCCCGGTGGGTGGTGAGGGTGAGGGTCTCCCGCGCCCGGGTCATCGCGACGTACAGGAGCCGCCGCTCTTCTTCGGTGTGGATGTCGCCCCCGGGGACCGGCTCGCGCAGCAGCTCGCGCGGGAAGAGGCTCCCGCCCTGCTCGTGCACCGGCCACTCGCCGTCGAGGAGGTACGGCACGAAGACGTGGGGGAACTCGAGCCCCTTGGCCTGGTAGAGGGTCATGAGGCGCACCCCCGCGACGTCCTCCGCGAGTTCGACGCCGGTCGGCAGCTCGCCGCCGGCGCTCTGGTACGCGTCGAGGTACTCGAGGAAGTCGGCCAGGGCGCGGGCGGGATGCTCGTGCTGCCAGTCGGCGGCGAAGCGCAGGAGCGCGGCGATCTCGGCGATCTCGCGCTGCTGCTCGACGCTCGGGCTGGCCAATCGATCGAGCAGCATCCCGGTCCGCTCCACAAAGCGCTCCAGGATCGTGAAGGGGCCCTCCCGGATGGCGGCCGGCACGAGCTCGTCGAGCGTGTCGAGCAGGCGGCGCAGCCTGGCGCGCGTGGCGGGGGCGAGCGCGAGCACCCGCTCGGGCCGCTCGGCGCTGGGCGTGGCGGAGGGTGCCCGGGCGTCCCCGTCCGAGCCGTCCCCGTTGGCCGCGGGCAGCGCATCGAGCGTCACCGCGCCCGTGCCCGCGGCGTCCCGCACGAGCTCGAGGAGGTGGCACCCGGCGCGCTTCGCGGCCCGGGTGATCGCGAGCAGCTCGAGCGCGTCGAGCCGCCAGGGCCCCGCGGTCAGAACGCGCGCCAGGGCGAGGTCGTCAAAGGGGTCCGCGATGGCGCGCAGGGCCTGCTCGAGATCGCGGATCTCGGGTGCCGCGAAGAGCGAGAGCCCGCCCGACACGGTGGCCGGGATCCCCTCCTCGCGCAGGCGATCCAGGATGGCGTCGCGATGCTTGTGCTTGCGGTACAGGACCGCGAACGCGCCCCAGGGGACCGCGGGCTCCCCGCCCGTCGCGGGGTCCCAGCCCGCGAGCGCGCGGATGCGCGCGACGATGGCGGCCGCCTCGTCGTCGGGCCCGGCGCAGGCGACCAGCTCGACCGCGGGCGCCCCCTCCCCCGCTCGGTGCGGTGCCAGGCGCTTGTCGGACGCGTAGCGCAGCGCGTTGTGCGCGATGAGCCGGTTGGCCACGACGAGGATGGGTGGCCGCGAGCGGAAGTTCGCCTCGAGGCGCAGGCGTGCCGGCGGCCCGGGCGGCGGCGCGTCGGGGTCGTGCGCCGGGGGCCCGGAGAAGCGCCGCTCGAACTCCACGAAGGCGGCGTAGGACGCGCCCCGGAAGCGGTAGATCGACTGGTCGTCGTCACCCACCACCAGCACGTTGTCCGGCCGGTCGGGGGTGCGTCCCAGGAGCTCCACGAGCTCGATCTGGGCGATGTTGGCGTCCTGAAACTCGTCGACCAGGAGATAGCGGAACCGGCGCTGCCAGGCCCGCAGGACGTTGGGCCGCGCGCGGAAGAGGCGGATCACCGCGGCGATCTGCTCGCCGAAGTCAAGCGCCCCGCGCCGCTCCCGCTCCGCCTCGTAGGCGTGGTAGACGAGGGCGAGCTCGGAGAGGCGCAGCACCTCGAGGGCGGCGCCGTCCGCGACATATGTGGCGGCGAGCCCGTCGACCTGCGCGGCCTGCGCGTCGGAGAGCCACGGTCGCGGGACCGCGGCGCCGGTCCCCCAGACCCTCCGGCGGGCCTCCCGGTCGGCGACCTTCTCCACCGCCGCGAGGTCGGGGTCGGCGTCCGGCTCGCCCGCCTCGGCCGCGCGCTCGGCGGCGCGGAAGCGGGCATAGGCGCCGCGCGTGTCTGTCCGCCCGCGGTCGAACGCGCCCAGGGTCTCCAGGCGCTCGAGGGCCCGCGGGTAGGGCCCGAAGCGCGCCTCGAAGGCGGCCCGCTCGGCGGCCACGTAGGCGTCGCACTCGGCCGGCCGCACGAGCTCGTCCTTGGCCCGATTGATGAAGGCCACGAAGCGCTCGAGCCCCCAATTCGGGTTGGCGCCGGCGTGGTAGCGGAGCGGGAGCGCCGGGCGGATCTCGCGCAGCAGCAGCACCTGGCCCACCCCGTCGAGGACGTCGGGGGTCGCGGGGAGCCCCGCGTCGGGCGCCGATTCGACCAGGATCCGATGGCAGAAGGCATGGAAGTTGCTGACCGCCAGGCGCGCGCGCACCGCCGGCCCGAGGGCCGCCTCCAGGCGCTCGCCGAGCTCGCGCGCGGCCTTCACGTTGTAGGTCAGGACGAGGATCTGCTCGGGCAGCAGCGGCCCCGCGAAGGGGTCCTCGCGGTTGACGGCACCGGCCTCGGGCGGCAGGCGCAGCGGGTCGCCGCCCACGCCGTTCGCCCTGCCCTTCGTCTCGAGCAGGCGGCGCACCCGCTCGACGATGACCCGGGTCTTGCCGGTGCCGGCTCCGGCCACCACCACCAGCGGGCCGTCCTCCCACTCGACGATGCGCCGCTGCTCGTCGGTGAGCGCGCTCGGCCGGCGGCCCTGGTCCGGTAGCTGGTGGATCACGTGGCCTGCCTCCAGGTTGGGCGCCACGGCAGGTGGTCAGCCCGGCGATATGGCGCCTCGCGGCCGGGGACTCCGCGAGCCCCGGGCTCGCGAAACCGTGCCATCATGCCCGGCCGGCGTGCCAGCTTGCATGGCACGCCATCGAGATGCCGGCGCTGTTTCCGGTGGGCTCAGAGATGCCAGCGCCGGAGCGGGGCCCCGTGGGAGGCCGCACGCGCCTGCTCCGAGCGAAGCCGGTCGGTCGCCCGTTCGGCGTGCCAGGAGGAGAGCGGTCCCGGGCGCGGTGGCAGGCGCTGGCCGCAGACGGGACAGATTCCGCCCCACTCCCCGCGATCGCACTCGCAGGGTGGCTTCGGAACGGTTCGCACGCGCAACAGTTCGATCTCTGACATCGCTGGGGTGATTCTGCACCTGTGGCCCGTGAGGGCAAGTCCTCAGCCGGGAGATGCCTCGAGGGGCGCCTCTCAGTCGGACCCGCCGGCTCGCGCCGCCGGTGTGACGGCCGAGGCGGCTGCCACCGGGGCAAGGGCGTCGGTCCCCGCTGGAGGCTGGCCGCCCGCATCTCCCAGCGGCCGGGCATCGATCGGCACGGGTCCGCCGCGCAGCTGGATCCCGCCGATGGCCACGATGGCGAGCGCCCCGAAGGCCAGCAACCCCACCCGGATCCCCCATCCACCGGCGATCGTCCCCAGCAGGAACGCCCCGACCGGAGTGGTGCCTCCCATCAGCAGCACGTAGATGCTCATGACTCGTCCACGCAGCGTATCGGGCGTGCGGATCTGCAGGAGCGTGTTGGCCGTGACCGACGCCAGGACGCCCACGAACCCAGCCACCACCATGAGCACCAGGCTGGCGCCGTACCAGGGTGACGCGCCGAGCAACACCAGCGCGGCGCCCAGCCCGAGCCCGCCCAGGGCCAGTCGCCGCTCGCTGGGTCGCCGATTGCGCGCCAGCACGGCGCCCGCCACCAGAGACCCGGCGCCCAGCGCCGACATGAGCGTTCCGAAGCCAGTCACGCCGCCGTGGAGCGTCACTGCCAGCAACGGCAGTGCCACCTGCCAGTTGAACCCGAGGAGCCCCACGACCCCGAAGAGCAGCACCACGCGGCGCACCGGCGGGGTGGTGAGCGCGTATCGGAGCCCCTCCGTCACTTCGCGTACCACGTGGGTGTCACCGCGCGCCTGGCGTACGGTGACATGCAGGGGCCGGATCCGTGCCAGCACCAGCACCGCAGGCAGGTAACTGGCCGTGTTCAGGAAGAGCGCGCCCGGGATCCCCCACCAGGCGACCGCCACGCCACCCACCGCACCCCCGACCATCCGCGCGAGGTTGAACTGGATGCTGTTGATGGCGACGGCGTCGGCGACCAGGTCGCCCCCGACGAGCTCCGGGACAAAGGCCTGGGCGGCAGGGTTATTGAAGGCATTGGTCAGCCCGAGCATGAGAGCCAGGGCGGCCACCTCCCAGAGCTGGACCGTGTGGGTGGCCACCAGCGTGCCGAGGAGCAGCGCCTGCAGCATCGCCGCGCTCTGCGTCGCGATCAGCATCCGACGGCGGGGGAGCCGGTCGGCGATCACGCCGCCCAGGAGCGGGAAGATCAGCATGGGCAGGAACTGCAGCATGGTGACCGTGCCGAGCATCACCGCTGAGTGCGTGAGCTCCAGTACGAGCCAGCTCTGGGCGACCGCCTGCGCCCAGGTTCCGATCCCCGATACGAGCTGACTGCTCCAGTACCAGCGGAACGCGCCGACCTGGAACGCGCGGGGCAGCCGGCTGCCTGCGCCGGGCGAAGGGCGCGCCGGCTGACCTGGCGGCGTGGCGCCGGGAGCACGGCGGGCGGGCTCGGGACGTCGGTTCACGCGGGTGCATCCTCACTGCTGAACGGCCGGGTCGCCCAGGCTACGACCTCGACCAGGGCCGGCCGGCCGGGGCCGGTCGGGTGTTCCCGTCGATCGAGGCGCAGGAGCGTCAGGCCCGGGAATGCCGACGCCAGCCCTTCCTCCGTGTAGAGGCGCTCGGGGTCCGGTGGGCCGGCGATGCCGAGCGCGTCCACGTGGTGACCGACGACGAAGAGGTGGCCGCCGGGGGCAAGCGCCCGGGCTGCCTCGGCCAGCAGCTGAGCGCGCTCGGGCGTGGGCGGATGAATGTGCGCGATCACGATCAGGTCGAACGGCTCCGACCGGCCGAGATACGCGTGCATGTCGGCAACCACCGTGGTGATGCCGAGGTGCTCGCGACGGGAGACAAGGTCCAGGCTGGCAAGCGACGCTTCGGACTGGTCCACGGCCGTGACCTGCCAGCCCTGTCGGGCCAGCCAGATGCTGTTGCGCCCCTGGCCGGCACCCAGGTCGAGCGCCCGTCCGGGCTGCAGCGCGCCGGCGAGCTCCACCAGCCCGGAGTCGGGCTGGTTGGGCATCCATGGCTCGCTCCCTTGGGAGCCGTGCAGGTGCTGGCCGCGCCCGCCGTGGCCACCGCAGTGGCCGTGGCGGCCGTCTCGTGGTTCAAGTTCAGTCATGATTCTCTCCTGGGCGGGCCGGCGCGAGGTGCCCCTCGGCAACGACGCCGCCTGATGGTGGTTCCGGTTTGCGGCGGCCCCGGGTTGACTCTGTCGGCGGGTACCCGGCCAGGCCGGCCTCCAGGCGATCGAGCAGGGACTGCAGCAGCTGCAAGTCGGTGGGCCCGAGTACCTGCTCGAGCTGCGCGCTCCAGGCCCGGGCGCGGTCGGCAAGCTGGGCACCGACCGCCGCGCCGCGCGGGGTCGGCTCGAGCACGCGGCGCCGGCGATCGGCCGGGTCCGAGGTGGAGTGGACGAGCCCCGCCTGCTCGAGGCAGTCCGCCATCCGCTTGACGTTCATGGGGTCCGCGTGCAGGCGCCGGGCGAGCTCGCGAAGCCCGCTGCCGGGGCATTCAGCCACCGCCCGCACCACCGCGCCCTGGGCGCTGGTGAGGCCGAGGTCGGCGATCTGGGACTCCCACGCGGAACGCAGCCGGCGATGGGCACGCCCCAGGCGGAAGCCGATCCCCGATTCGAGACCAGCGGATGGCGTTGGGTTGGACTGCATGCGGAGATTGTAGCAGTAACTACGATATCCGCTGGCGCCTCAATCGAATGCTGCCTCTGCCCAGGCCCGGTAGGATGGGCCGATGCACGAGTGGGCGCTGGCCGAGGCGGTGATCGTCAAGGCTTCCGAGGTGGCGGAGCAGAACGGGCTGGCATCTGTCTCTCGCGTGGAGCTGCGCATTGGCGAGCTGCAGGCGATCGACCGTGACAGCTTCGAGTTCGGGCTTGGGCTGCTCAGGTCCGAGTATCCGCGGCTGACGGGCGCGGTGTTTGCGCTCGCTTCGGAGCCAGCCGAGCTGCGCTGCCGGCGCTGCGGCCACGCCTGGTACCTGGCGGAGTCGGTATCGGGGCTTTCGGAGGAGGATCGCGAGGCGATTCACCTCCTGCCGGAGGCGGTGCACCTCTACGTGACCTGTCCGGCCTGCGCAAGCCCGGACTTCGAGGTCCTGGCCGGGCGGGGCGTCTCGCTCGTGTCCGTCAGCTAGCGGGGGGCCGGGAGGTGGACCCGCGGCCGGCGGTGGTGGCGCGTCGCCTGGCGCGTGTCGGGCGCATCCTTGCGGTCACCGGCGGCAAGGGCGGGATCGGCAAGAGCTCGGTGTCGGTCGGACTGGCCCTTGGGCTGGCGGGTGAAGGGGCGCGCGTGGGGCTCCTCGATCTGGACCTCACGGGACCCTCGGACCACGTGATCCTGGGCGTCGAGCGGCCGACCTTGACCGAGGATGCCGGGCTGGTCCCGATGCTGGCGGCCGGGCTGCGTTTCCTCTCGGTCGCCGCAATCGTGGGAGAGCGCGCGGCGCCCCTGCGTGGCGAGGACATCTCCAACGCAGTCCTGGAACTACTAGCGGTTACCAACTGGGGGCGGCTGGATGCTCTGGTAGTGGACATGCCGCCCGGTTTTGGAGACGCGCTGCTGGACGTGGTGCGCCTTCTGCCGCGCGCCGAGTACGTGGTGGTCGCCACGCCGTCCCCGCTGGTACTCGAGACAGTGGGCAAGGCCCTGGAGCTGTTGCGCCGGCTTGACCTGCCGGTGGTCGGGCTCGTTGAAAACATGCGGCGCGATGACGAGCCCTCGGTGATGGGACGGCTGCCGGTGGGCGGCCTGCCCCTGCTTGGCTCCGTCGGCTACGACGCCCTCTACGAAACCGCCCTGGGCGACCTGGGGCGGCTGCTCGCCACCCGCTTCATGCGGGAGATGGCTGGCGTGGCACACAGCGTGGCGGCCGGGCCGCGCGGCGCGCCAGGCATGCGCGTGCCGCCCGGCCGATGACCGGGCCGGTCAGGGCACCGCGAGCCCTGCCGGCAGCACCCCCGAGCATGCAGCCAGGGCGTTCCCGGCCCCCGCCACGTTCATGGGTGACGCTCCGGGCTCCGCGGCCGGCCGCGCAGGGACGGTCGGTCGAGCGTCCAGCCACGGCCCTGGCCGGCCAGCGAGCAGGTGCCGGCCAGGGGGCACCCGGCACAGGCGGCATCGCAGGCCGCGGTCACAGGCCGCAGGTAGCCTCGCCGCTCAAGGTCCAGGATCATGGCGTCCACCAGGGCCGGGCTGATGCCGAGCTCCCGGGCCAGGTCGGCCGGGGTCCGCACGCCACCGGCCTCGAGCCGGCCCAGCAGCGCGTCCAGGATGCCCGTGGAGGTGCCGCCTGTGTCCGGATCAGCCATCGTCGAGGGTGCCCCGGTCGGGACACGCAGCGCTGGCCGCCTGCCGGTGCAGGGGGTCCCGGCTCGGTGGGTGGCAGTCGGCCGGGCTCGATCTACGCGACATGCAGCCACCCCGCGGCGTGGTAGACCACCGTGGCCACGGACAGCGAAATCACCAGCAGGAGCCCGAGGTCCGCGAGCGCCCATTTCCAGCCCCCGGTTTCCTGCCGGATGACCGCCAGGGTGGCGACACAGGGAACGAAGAGCATCTGCACCACCAGGAACGCGAGCCCGGCCGCGGGCGTCACGACCGGCGCCAGGTTGGCGGCCAGGTCGCTGCCCCCCGGTCCTGACCCGAAGAGGATCCCGAGCGTGGCGATGGTGTTCTCCTTGGCCACAAAACTGGTCAGCAGGGCCACGATCATCTGCCAGTTGAGTCCCATCTGGGAGCCCAGCGGCACAAAGAGCCTGCCGAACTCGGCCAGGTAGCTGCTGTCCATCTGGCGCGTTGGGAACGTCGCCAGCAGCCAGACCACCACCGAGAAGACCACGATGATGCCGCCCGCCTTCTGCAGGAACGCGACGGTCCGTTGCCAGACCGCCAGTGCGATGGTGCGGACGTTGGGGCGGTGATACAGGGGCAGCTCCATGATGAACGCGGCCTGGCGGCCGCCGAACGCGAGCCGGTGGAGGATCACGCCCGTGACGGCCAGCGTCCCCAGGCTGAGCCCGATCAGCCCCCACATGACCCAGAAGGCGCCGGAGCCGAAGAAGATCGGCGCCAGGACCGTGACCACCGCCATCCGGGCCGTGCACGGCACCATGGGCGCGAGGAGGATCGTGAGGAGGCGTGCCCTCGGCGAGTCGATGATCCGGGTGCCCAGCACCGCCGGGACGTTGCACCCGAAGCCGAGCAGCAGCGGGAAGAACGAGCGTCCGTGGAGGCCCATCAGGTGCATGTACCGATCCATGACGTACGCGATGCGGGCCATGTAGCCGACGTCCTCGAGGAGGGCGAGAACGGCGAAGAAGATGACCAGGATCGGGAGGAACGTGAGGACCGTCCCGGCCCCCGCCACGACCCCATCCGCCAGCACGCCCGTCAGCCACCACGGCGCCCCGGCCAGCGCCGCTCGCAGCCAGGTTGCGCCGCCGTCCACCAGGTAGGCGTCGAGAAGGCGCTGCAGCGGCCCGCCGATGGCGTAGGTCATCCAGAAGACGCCACCCAGGATGGCGAGCAGGAGGAGGAGCCCCCAGAAGGGGTGCGTCGCCACCCGGTCGATCTCGTCGGTCAGCACCAGCTGACCGGCACGCGGCCGGGAAACGGCCGCCCGCACCATCCGGGCGATCCACTCGTATCGGCTGCTGGCGATGGCGAGAATGGCGTCCTCGTGGCGCGAAAGAATCGCGTCCACCTGTTCCCATTCCGCCGGCGAAAGCCGCTCGCGGAGGAGCTGAGAGATTTCCGTGTCGCCCTCGAGCAGCTTCAGCGCCACCCAGTCGGGCGGGTAGGGGGCGGGGACCGCCGCGGTGACGAGCTTCTCGATCTCTCGAGCGACTTCCCGGTGCTCGGGGTCCAACTGCGGACGCGTGGGAGCATAGGCGGGCGCGCCGTCCGCGGCCGCCACGATGGTCTGCACCAGTTCCCGCACGCCCTGGTTCTTCACGGCGACCATGGGAACCACCGGCAGGTGCAGAGCCGCCCCGAGCACGCCGGGATCCACCTGGATGCCCCGCTGCTCCGCCACGTCGAGCATGTTGAGGGCAACCACGATCGGGACCGGGAGTGCCAGCAGCTCGGCGAGGAGGTAGAGGTTGCGCTCCAGCGCCGCGACGTTGACGATCAGCACCACCAGGTCGGGCCGGTCGCGGATGATGAAGTCGCGTGCGATGCGTTCCTCGGGCGAGTCCGCGGTCAGGCTGTAGGTGCCCGGCAGGTCGACCAGTCGCAGCTCGATCTCCTCCGTGTCGCCCTGGAGGTGGTAGCTGCCGGTCTTCTGTTCGACCGTCTTGCCTGGCCAGTTACCGACATGCTGGCTGAGACCGGTCAGCAGGTTGAAGACGGTCGACTTCCCCACGTTGGGCTGACCTGCCAGCGCCACGGAGATGACGCGCGTCCTGGCCTGCCTCGCGGCGGGCGGCTGCGAGACGCTCATGCGGGCTCCTGAACCTCGGCGGCCGTGTCCTCGTTCTCGTCCGGGGCCGCGGAAAGGGCGGCCTGCACCAGCACACGACCGGCCTCGCGCCGTCCCAGGGCGATTCGGCTGTCCCGTACCAGCGCGATCAGGGGCCCACGGCCGTAGTTCTGCATCACCCGGATCGGCGCGCCCACGGTGAACCCAAGCGCGGTCATCCGGCTCAGGAAGCCGGTGCCTCCCCGCAACCCGGACACCACGCCGTGCGCGCCGGCCGGCAGGTCGGCCAGCTCGATCTGCATGGCCTCGTGCCCGGTCGATTCCTCCGAGTTGCGGCGGCCCATCTCCCTCCCCTGCGCAGAACTCACGTTGCTCCTGCCCTCCTGGCGGGCGACCGCAGCAATTCGGAGTGCCACGGTCGGATTTGCTCCCTCAGTACCGCCCGGCAGGAGGTCCGCGGGAAAGGGCGGAAGATCCTGTTGCTCAGGGCCATAACGCCCACCGGGTCAGCCCCGGTCGGCGGACGCGGGGGCTGCCGCACGCAGTTCCGCGGCGAGCTGCGGCGCCACGTGCCCGCGGATCCGGACGTCCATGCCGCGATATTCGATCTCGACCGTGCCCCGTTCCCGGATCCGCGCGATCAGCTCGCCAGCGGTGTACGGCACCAGGGCGTCCACCTCTTCCCAGAGGTCGGCAAGGAGCGCGGAGAGCCGCGTCCGCAGGGTCTCGAGGCCGTACCCGGTGAGCGCCGAGATCAGCACGGCGTCGCCGATGATCGGGGCGGGGCTCGCCTGGTCGTGGGCGCCGGACTCGAGCAGGTCGGCCTTGTTGTACGCGACCAGCCGGGGTTTCGCCGCCGCCTCGAGCTCCTCAAGGACTCGCTGCACCGTGGCGCGGTGTTCGGAAACGTGGGGATCGAAGGCGTCCACGATCTCCAGCAGCAGGTCCGCCCGCGTCACCTCCTCGAGGGTGGCGCGGAACGCGTTCACGAGCTGGTGGGGGAGCTTGTGGATGAACCCCACCGTGTCGGTCAGGATCGCCGACTGGCCCTCGCCGAGGCGCACGGCCCGGCTGGTGGGGTCCAGGGTGGCGAAGAGACGATCCTCTGCACGGGCGGCTTCGGATCCGACCAGCGCGTTCAGCAGGGTTGACTTGCCGGCGTTGGTATACCCCACGATCGCCACCGTCGGGATCAGCCGGCGATCGCGCGAGCGGGATGCGATTTCGCGCTGCTGACGGACGTCCCCCAGGCGTTCGCGGAGTCGCCTGATCCGCTCGCGGATCAGGCGCCGGTCGGTCTCGAGCTGCGACTCGCCGGGGCCACGGGTGCCGATGCCGCCACCGGTCCGCGAGAGGTGGGTCCAGAGTCGGGTCAGGCGTGGCAGCTGGTATTCGAGCTGGGCCAGTTCCACCTGGAGTCGACCCTCGTGCGTGTGGGCGTGCTGAGCGAAGATGTCGAGGATGAGGCCGCTCCGGTCGAGCACCTTGCAGCCCAGCAGGCCCTCGAGCGCGCGCTGCTGGTTGGCCGTCAGCTCGTCGTCCGCGATCAGCACCGTGAACCCGGTCTCAGAACGCGCCTGGACCAGCTCCTGCGCCTTGCCTTTGCCAACGTACCAGTCGGGGTCGGGATGGCGCCGGTTCTGCCACTCGGCACCCACCACCTCGGCACCGGCGGTGTCGGCCAGGGCTGCCAGCTCGTTCACGGACTCCTCGGCGGTCCATCCGGGTTCCTCCCCGGTGTCCACCGCCACGAGGAAGGCACGTTCCTGGGGCGGCTCGAGTTCGATCAGTCGGGGCATGGTCCTCCGTTGGTCAGGTGCCGTGTGCACTGTACTGCTCCAGGAAGCGGCGGATCTCCCGCAGCGCGGCCGGGTACGGGTCATGGGTTGCGTCCAGCCACAGGATGCCGGGCTCCGCCCGGAACCACGTGCGCTGCCGCCGCGCATACGCGCGGGTGCGCACGATCGTCTCGGCCAGGGCATCGTCCGCGGTGCGCCGGCCCTGCACCACCTCGATTGCCTCGCGGTACCCAATCGCGCTGAGGGCGGGCAGCGCCGGGTCGTAGTGCTGAGCCAGGGTGGCCGCTTCGCGCAGGAGCCCGCCGGCATACTGGCCGGCGGCCCGGTGCGCGATCCATTGGCGATGCTCCGCGTGGGCCACCCAGAGCCCCAGCCAGAGGACCGGCGCCGGATACCCGAGTGGCTCGGGCGGCAGCCGGTCGCCCTCGATCTCGATGCGTTCCAGGGCCCGTACCACCCGGCGCGGGTTGGCCAGGTCGGTGTGAGCCGCGACCAGGGGCGCCCGGGCGGCCAGTCGGGCCGCGAGCGCGGCCGGGCCCCTCTCGGCCAGCTCGGTCTCGAGCCGTGCGCGCAGCTCGGGATCGTGCGGAGCCTCGGTCAGGGGGACGCCGCGCGCGACCGCACGGATGTAGAGCCCGGTCCCCCCGACCAGGAGGGCCACTCGGCGGTGGCCTGCAATTTCGGCCAGGGCGTCCAGCGCATGCCGCTGGTAGAGCGACACGCTGAACGGCTGGTCGGGGTTCACCAGGTCCAGTCCGTGGTGCGGGACCAGGGAGCGTTCGCGCGGCGAGACCTTGGCCGTTCCGATGTCCATGCCCCGGTAGACCTGCCGGGAATCGGCCGAGATGATTTCGGCATCGCGCAAGGCTTCGGCAAGGCGCAGCGAAAGCTGGGTCTTGCCGGTCGCCGTGGCCCCGGCAATGACGATCAGGGTGGGAAGAACCGGGTGGAGCTGGCTCCCTGCGCGCGCCGCATCGAAGGCGGCCGTCGGGGCGGGCATCGGCTACGCCTCGGCTTCCACCAGCGACCCGGCCAGGGAATACGGGCCCGCGTGCTCAACCCGGACGTGGACGAGCTGCCCCAGGAGCTCCGCCGGGCCGTTGCAGTGCACCAGCTTGTTCTCCCGGTTGCGCCCGCTGAGGCGAAGGGCCGAAAGTCCGGGCTCGCCGCCGCGGTCGATCCCGTCGACCAGGACCTCCGTGACGCGCCCGAGCCAGGCCCGGTTGCGCTCCCAGCCGATGGTCTCCTGCAGCGCCAGGAGCTGGTTGAGCCGGCGGCGTTTCTCGCCCGGCGGCACGTCGTCGGGGAGGCGCGCGGCGGGCGTCCCGGGACGGGGCGAGAAGGCGGCCGCGAAGACGGTGTCGAAACGGACCCGCTCCAGGAGCGCCAGGGTCTCGCTGAACTGCGCCTCGGTCTCGCCGCAGAACCCCACGATCACGTCCGTGGTGAGGCAGATCCCGGGCACCGCCTGGCGCAGCCGATCGACGAGCTCGAGGTAGGAGGCCACCGTGTACTGGCGGCCCATCCGGCGGAGCACGGGGTCGGACCCGGATTGCACGGGCAGATGCAGGTGCTCGCACAGGGAGGGGCACTCGGCCATCGCCGAGATCAGACGCTCGCCCAGGTCCCAGGGGTGGGAGGTGATGAATCGCAGGCGCGGGATGGCCGGCGCACCCTCGGACGTTCGGATCGCGTCGATGGCGCGGATCAGCTCGGCGATGTCGGGACGCCCGTCCAGTGGGATCTGGCGGCCCATGTCGCGGCCTCCATGCACGTGCTCGAAGCGGGGCTCGGCCGGCAGATCGTGGCCGTAGGAGTTCACGTTCTGCCCGAGGAGGGTGACCTCCCGGTAGCCGTCTTCCGCCAGCCGGCGTGCCTCGGCCAGTACATCGTCGAAAGGGCGGCTCCGTTCGGGGCCCCGACTGAACGGGACGATGCAGTAGGTGCACATCTTGTCGCAGCCGTAGATGATGGGGAGCCAGGCATGCACGCGGCTCCGGCGGGCAACCTGGCCGGCTCGCACCGCCAGGGCACGGGCCCCTAGCGGGACGGCAGGCCGGGCGGCCTGCTCCTTGCCACCCGCGGCCGGAGACGGATGACCCGCTGGCGTGGCGCTGACGGGGCTGGACGGCACATCGGTGGCGGCTGCGCGCTCGGGAGACGACGCCAGAGACGACGCCAGCAGGCCGGGCGCGGTGGGACTGGCCAGCCCGAGCCGGGGGACCAGCTCCCCTTCCTCGTCAGGGCGCAGGAACAGGTCGACCGCCGGAAAGCGCCGGGCCAGCCGATCACGGTTGTCGGTGCGCACCGCGCAACCGGTGAGGACCACGCGCAGACCTGGATTGGCCGCTTTGAGCTTCGCCAGTTGACCCTGTCGGCCGATGATCCTGGCCTCCGCCGCCTCCCGGATCGCGCAGCTGTTGATCACGATCAGGTCGGCCGAATCCATCGATTCCGCCTCGGCGCAGCCGGCTGCCAGCAGCGCCCCCGCCATCTCCTCCGAGTCGGACTGGTTCATCTGGCAGCCCAGGGTCCAGACGTGGAAGCTCGGCAGCGCCACGTCCTCCGTGGCGAATTCGCGAAGCGGTCCGGCGGCCGGCACTGGGCGGCGCGGGGCCCGGTGCGGCGCCCAATCGGGGCTCTCCAGGACCGCCAGCTTGCGAAGCGTCATCCGGTGGAACCAGGGCCAGCCGCTGACTGCTGCACGGCGAGCGATGGCGCCCCGAGCGAGGCGGGGCGCGGGAGCCTGAGCGCGGCCCGCAGCCGTCGCTGCCTGGCCAGGGCGATCCCCCAGTCGCGCATGGCGGCGAGCAGCTGGGGAGGCGCCAGGACAGCATCCGAGCGCGCCGTGTGACAGTGCAGGTCGATGCGCGTGCGCCGAGGCGTTGTCATCCCTCGACCACCTGGCTGAGCCGCTCGATGTGGAGCGCCCTGCCGGTGGCGCTGTCGATATCGATCTGGACGGCGTTGAAGACCACCGGTCCGGAACCCACCTCGAACCGGGTCGGCAGACCGTTCAGGAAGCGTGGAAGAACCGTGCGTGGGTCGAACCCGATCACGCTGTACACGGGGCCGGTCATGCCGATGTCCGACAGGTAGGCGGTGCCGTGCGGCAGGATCCGCTCGTCCCCCGTCGCCACGTGCGTGTGCGTCCCGCAGACCGCGCTGGCCAGGCCGTCCAGATGGATCCCGAAAGCGTTCTTCTCGCTGGTCACCTCGCAGTGGAAGTCCACCAGCCGGACCGGAGGCAGCTCGTCGGCGCCTTCCTCGAAGAGGGCCCGCACCACCGTGAACGGGTTGTCGATCGGCTGCATGTACGTGCGCCCCTGGGCGTTCACCACCGCGATCTCGCTGCCGTCGGCGGCGTGAAAGACGCCCCAGCCCCGGCCCGGCACGCTGTCGTGCCCGTAGTTGAGCGGGCGCAGGATCCGTTCCTCTCGCTCCAGCTCCGGGTAGATCTCGCGCTTGTCCCAGATGTGGTTGCCGCTGGTGAGCACGTCCACCCCGGCCGCGAAGAGCGCCTGCGCGGTGGAGGCCGTCAGGCCCATCCCCCCGGCCACGTTCTCGCCGTTGGCGGTCACGAAATCCAGGCTGCGCTCGGCACGGAGTCCCGGCAGGAGTGCCTCGACCGCGGCTCGTCCGGGCTTGCCGATCACGTCCCCGATCATCAGGACCCGAACGGTTCCCCCGGCCGGATGCCGCGGCGCAGGGACCAGCCGGTCGGCGGCCTGGACCTCGGCGACTTCGTGACGCATCGGCGGCTACTTCGCGTACTCGACCGCGCGGGTCTCGCGGATCACGGTGACCTTGATCTGCCCGGGATACGTCAGCGACTCCTCGATCTTCCTGACGATGTCCCGCGCCAGGCGCATGGACGCCAGGTCGTCGATCTCGTCGGGGCGCACCAGGATCCGCACCTCCCGCCCTGCCTGGACCGCAAACGAGCGTTCCACGCCGGGGAAGCCGTCGGCGATGGCCTGCAGGTCCTCCAGGCGCTTCACGTAGGCGTCGGTGGACTCGCCCCGGGCGCCCGGGCGGCTGGCGCTGATGGCGTCCGCGATCTGGACGATGGGCGCCTCGATGCAGCCGTACTCGACCTCCTGGTGGTGGGCCGCGATGGCGTTGGCGACCCGTGGCGGCAGTCCATTGCGCTGCGCGATCTGGGCTCCGATGGCCGCGTGCGGACCCTCCACCTCGTGGTCCACCGCCTTGCCGATGTCGTGCAGGAGGCCGCCCATCTTGGCCACCTGGACGTCCGCGCCCAGTTCGGCCGCCACGATCGCCGCCAGCCGGCTTGTCTCAACCGCGTGCTGCAGCACGTTCTGCCCGTAGCTGGTGCGGTACTTCAGCCGTCCGAGCAGTTTGATGATCTCGGGCGGGAGCCCCGGGACGCCGGCGTCGTAGGCGGCCTGCTCGCCGGCCTGTCGCATGATGACGTCCACCTCCGCCCGAGCCTTGGCCACCACCTCTTCGATCCGACCCGGGTGGATGCGGCCGTCCTGGATCAGCTTGGTGAGGGCGAGCCGAGCGACTTCCCGTCGCACGGGGTCGAAGCCGCTGATCAGCACGGACTCGGGGGTGTCGTCGATGATCAGGTCGACGCCGGTGGCCTGCTCGAGGGCCCGGATGTTGCGGCCCTCGCGACCGATGATGCGGCCCTTCATCTCCTCCGACGGCAGTGGCACCACCGACACGGTCATCTCGGCCGTGTGGTCCGCCATCACCCGCTGGATGGCGGTGACGACGATTTCCCGGGCCCTGTCCTCGGCCTCTTCCCGAGCCTGCCGCTCGATCGCGCGCGCGACCCGGACCGCGTCGTGCTCGGCCTCGTCGCGCACCTGCTCGAGCAGGACGGCCTTGGCCTGCTCCGCGCTCATCGCGCTGACCTGTTCCAGGGCGGCGATCTGCTCCTGCCGCGCCCGCCCGAGGGCTTCGCGCTGCGTCTCCAGCTCGCGCTCCCGCTCCAGGAGCTTGCGGTCGCGCTGCTCGAGCATGTCCGAGCGCTGGTCGAGCTGCTCATCTCGCTGGAGAAGCCGCCGTTCCAGGGCCAGCAGCTCGGTCCGCTTCGAGCGCTCTTCCTCGGCGGTCTCCCGCTGCAGGCGAACCTGTTCCTCCTTTGCCTGGAGGATCAAGTCCTTCTGCTGGGCGCGTGCCTCGGCGACAATGCGCCCAGCTTTCTCTTGCGCCGCGTGCACCGCCTGGGTAGCCCAGAAGCCGCGGGCCAGGAATCCGAGAACGGCCCCGCCAGCGACGATGACGATGGCCACCGCCGCCTCGAGGAGGGCGGTATTCGGCATGCGCGCCTCCCGACCAGCCCGCAGGCTGGAAGGTGGAATAGTCCTGCAGTGGTGCCGCGCGCTCCCACCTGGACGCACGGGTCGCTTGGGCCAGAACACGCGTCGTCGTGCTCGCGGGCCGAGCCTCCCGGCCGTTGATTCACGCGCGCCGCATCATCGATCCGCCGCGAAGCCTATACGCGCCCCCGACGTCCCGTCAAACGGTGGGGGGTGACGAATCCAGGCGACGGTCCGGGGGATCGGCCGGCGGCTCGGCGGCAGTGCGCCCAGTGCCGCCGAGCGTGGTGCGGCCGGGCGCGGTGGGTGGGAGCTCGGCCAGCCAGTCCCGGATTGCGGCGCGGCACGTCTCCGGGTCGAACCCATGGCGGGCCAGCAGGGCGAATGCCCGGCTGGCCCGCCGCCGCGGGTCGGTCTCGTGCAACAGTCCGGCAGCGCGGCGATCCAGCACGCGCCGGGCCGCCGCTGCGTCCGGGTTCCACGCACCGTTGTCCAGGGCGCGATCCCGGTCCGCGGCGCGATCGTGTGCGGCGAGGCTGCCTTCGGCGAGATCCCGGCCCCGCCCCAGGCCGGGCTCCCGCCCGGGCGCCGCGGCGCGCCGCTCCGCCAGGACGGTCTCCGTCACCTCGCGCGCAACGCCCTTGCGCTCCAGCTCCCGGCGGAGTCCCGGCTCGCCCCGAGGATGCGCCCGGTCGCGGCTCTCGACCCAGGCGCGGGCGAAGGCCAGGTCGTCCAGGTAGCCCAGCTCGACCATGCGCTGCAGCACCTGATCGACGAGCGGCCCAGGGTAGCCCGCTTCGGTCAGCCGAGCGCGTGTCTCGGCGATGCTCCGGGGGCGTGCCTCGAGATAGCGGGCGGCGGCGTCCATGACGGGCGCCGGATCTGCGAGTGCCGCACGGCGCTCCCGTGCCTCGGCGCGAGCGGCAGGCGTGGATCGCCGACTCATGGGCCAGCGCCCGTCAGGTGGCGTGCACGGCACCGCGCGACGGCCACCTCGCCCGCCGTCGCCTCATTCCGCCTCCGCGATCCCTTCGACCGGCAGCTCGATGCTGGCGACCTTGGCCCGGATCTCGGTCTCCAGTCGCTGCGAAACGTCCGAATTCTGGCGCAGGAACTCCTTGGCGGCCTCGCGCCCCTGGCCCAGGCGCGTATCGCCGTAGGTGAACCAGGCGCCGGTCTTCCCCACGATCCCGCTGGCCACACCCACGTCGAGCAGGCCGCCTTCGCGAGAGATGCCGGTCCCGTACATCACGTCGAACTCGGCGACCCGGAAGGGCGGCGCCACCTTGTTCTTCACGACCTTCACGCGGATCCGGCTGCCGACCGCGTCGGTCCCCTGCTTGATGGTCTCGATACGCCGCATGTCGAGCCGGACGCTGGCGTAGAACTTGAGCGCCCGGCCGCCCGGCGTGGTTTCCGGGTTGCCGAACATGACCCCGATCTTCTCGCGCAGCTGGTTGGTGAAGACGAGGGCTGTGTTGGAGCGGCTCACGGCGCCGGTCAGCTTGCGCAGGGCCTGGCTCATCAGGCGCGCCTGGATCCCCACGAACGAGTCGCCCATCTCGCCCTCGATCTCGGCCCGCGGCACGAGCGCCGCCACCGAGTCGACCACCACGCAGTCGATACCGCCGGAGCGGATCAGGGTCTCGGTGATCTCCAGCGCCTGCTCCCCCGTATCGGGCTGGCTGACCAGGAGTTCGTCCACGTTGACCCCGCAGGCCTTGGCGTACTTCGGGTCCAGGGCGTGTTCCACGTCGATGAACGCCACCACGCCGCCACGGCGCTGCGCCTCTGCCAGCACGTGCTGGCAGAGCGTGGTCTTCCCCGAGGACTCCGGGCCGAAGACCTCGGTGATCCGCCCGCGGGGGACGCCTCCCACGCCCACCGCGAGGTCCAGGGCGATGGACCCCGTGGGAATGGAATCGACCTGCTGGCGCTCCCGGGACCCGAGCCGCATGATGGAGCCGCGCCCGAACTGCTTCTCGATGGCAAGGATGGCGGCATCCACGGCGCGCACGCGCTCTCCGTTGGCTCGCTCCGCCTGCGCGTTGCTGCGCTCCGCCTGGGGGCGCTCTGCGGGGCCGCCGCGCGTTGCGTCGGGTGCCGCTCCGGATCCCGTGATGACCATGCGCGCTTCTCCCGTGGGGCCGAAAACGGGCCTAGGCCTCTTCCTCCGTCTCCTCGTCGCGTGGCTTGCGCCGGGGCTTGATGACCTCAACGTTTTGCGGCGGGGCGTCGAGCAACGGCTGAAGGTGCGCCTTGGAGACCGTCTCCTTCGGCTTCTTCTTGACCTCGCGGTGTGGACGATTCTTGGATCCCATGCCTCCACCTCCGCGGTGCGCCGCCAGCGTAGGCAACGCACATCGACTGCGACTTCACCACGTCTTTGTGACAGCTTACCTGTCGCGCCCGCCGGCCGTCTCGGATCTTTCCGGAGCCGCCTCGAGTGCCTCTGCCACCTCGCGGGAGGACGCCTCGCGCCGGAACTGGGGGAACGTGCCGGCTTCGATGGCCAGCCGGATCCGGGCCATGAAGTCCAGCGTGAAGGTCAGGTTGTGGAGGGTGGCAAGCCGATAGGCGAGCAGCTCCTCGGCACGGAAGAGATGTGCCAGGTAGGCCCGCGAGAACGTCCGGCAGAGCCGGCACGGACAGCCCTCGAGCACCGGCCGCGGATCGTCGAGGAAGCGCGCGTTCCGGATGTTCAGCCGGCCGCCGGGGACCCAGAGCGTCCCGTTGCGTGCCACCCGGGCAGGGAGGACCGAATCGAACAGGTCGATCCCCCGGTCCACGGCCTCGAGCATGTCCAGCGGCGACCCGAGCCCCATCAGGTAACGGGGACGCGGATCGTCAGCCAGCAGCGGCACCGCCACGTCGAGGGCCGCGCGCCGCTGGGCGGGGGTCTCGTCGCCGGCAAGGCCGCCGATGCAGATCCCGTCGAAGGGAAGCGCCGCGATCGCGCGCGTGGACTCCGCACGCAGGTCCGCCTCGAGCCCGCCCTGCACGATCCCGAAAAGCGCCTGGTCCGGGCGTCGGTGGGCCGCCAGCGATCGCCCGGCCCAGGCATGGGTCCGGCGCATGGCATCCAGCACCTGCTCGCGACCGGAGGCATGGGGCGGGACCGGATGATCCAGGGCCACCGCCACGTCCGAACCGAGCGCTTCCTGCACGCGGATCGCATCTTCCGGCGTGAACCGGTGCAGCGACCCGTCCAGGTGGGAACGGAACGTCACCCCGCCATCATCGATCTCGCGCAGGTCCGCCAGGCTCACCAGCTGGAATCCCCCGCTGTCGGTGAGGATCGGGCCGTCCCAGGCCATGAACCGATGCAGACCGCCCAGCCGGGCGATCCGCTCGTGGCCGGGTCGCAGGTAGAGGTGGTAGGTGTTGGCGAGGATCATCCGCGCGCCGACCTCGCGGATGTCGTCGGGATCGAGGGCCTTGATGGTGGCGTTGGTCCCGACCGGCATGAAGGTGGGGGTCTCCACCACGCCGTGGGACAGCGTGAGCTGGCCGCGACGGGCCCGGGTGAGCGGGTCGGGGTCCTGGACCAGCACGTCGAACCGTATCGGCCGGTCCCGTGGCGCCCAGACCGAGGCTCCGGGGGCCGGCGGGCCAGGGTATCGCTCGCGTTCGACGGCGCGGGTCACCCCGTGATCTCGGCGCGTTCCAGGGCGATCGCCGAGATGATCGCCGAGGCCACGATGTAGCCCAACACCAGGACCAGCGCGCTGGCCTGGTCGATTGTGTAGCGGCCGAGCGCCGTCCCCCCGGCCAGGTCGGCGGGGTCGCGCAGCAGCGAGCTCACCACGCTGAAAGGCAGGTAGCGCACGTACTCCGGCCAGAAGCTGACGGCAAACGACTCCACGAAGTAGATCCCGATGCCCACCCCCAGCCCGGCCAGCTGGCTGCGCGCCAGGGTGGCGATGGCGAAGCCGATGGCGGCCTGCTCGCCCAGCGCCAGCCAGCTGCGGGCCAGCAGCCAGGGCAGCCCCTGCAGCGCGCTGGCGTCGTTCATGCCGGCGGTGCCCAGCCCGGCCAGCGTCGCGGCGAGCGCCACCGCCGCCACTCCCACCGCAAACGCGATCAGGGTCCCCGGGATCAGCATCAGGAAGACCGCCAGCAGCTTCACCAGGATGTAGCGGCTGCGGCTCTCGCCGCGCGCGACGGTCACCTTGATCATCCCCCAGCCCCAGTCGGCGCCGGCCGCCGCCGCGCCGTAGGCGATGGCGAAGAGGCCGCCGATGCTGGCCAGGAAGCTGGACAGCCCGGTGTAGGCCCCGGGGAAGGTGAGCAGCGTCCGGATCGCCGCCTGCGACTGCGCACCACCGCCCTGGTTGGCCGGGAGTTCGGCCACGGTGTGGTAACTGGCCCCGACCGCCAGGAAGAGGAGGAGCAGGACGGCAAGAAAGACGCCCAGCGTGATGAAGGTGGCCGGACGCTTGAGCAGTTTGCGCAGTTCACCCTGCAGCAGGCGCATCAGGCGACTCCCGTGACCGAGAGGAAGAGTGCCTCGAGGTCGCTGCCGGACTCAAGACCCGTCGCGAAGATGCCGGCCTCCGCCAGAATGCGGTTCACTTCGCCGGCGCGGTCCGGATCGACGCGCACGGTGATCCAGTCATCACTCCCCTCCTGGCCGCTTTCCTCCCAGACCGAGTCGGAACCGGCGAGCCGGTCCAGGAGCGCCCGGGCCGCCGGCGCGTCGGCCGCCGCCACGCGCACGCGAACGTGCCCCGTCTGGTGGAGCAGGTCGCCCAGGGCGCCCTGGCGGACCACCCGCCCGTGGTCGACGATCCCCACCACGTCGGCCAGCTGCTCCACCTCGGGCAGGATGTGGCTCGAGACAAAGACGGTCTTGCCCTGCCCCGCCAGGTACCGGAGCGTCTCGCGCATGGCCACGATCCCCGCCGGGTCGAGGCCGTTGGCGGGCTCGTCGAGCACCAGCACCTCCGGGTCCGAGAGGAGGGCCGCCGCGATCCCGAGCCGCTGGCGCATTCCCAGGGAATAGTCGCTCACCCGGTCGCCGGCCCGCCCCGAGAGCCCCACCAGTTCCAGCAGCTCGTCGACCCGTCCCCTGGGTGGCTGAGCGCCGGTGGACGCGATGACGCGGAGGTTGTCGCGGGCCGAGAGATACGGGTAGAACGAGGGGGACTCGACCAGCGACCCGATCCGCGCGATCTGGTGGCGATCGCGCCAGCTGTACGGCCGGCCGAACAGCTCCATCTGTCCGCCGTCGGGCCGGATCAACCCGAGCAGGCAGCGGATGGTGGTGGTCTTGCCGGCCCCGTTGGGGCCCAGGAAGCCGTAGACGACGCCGGCCGGGACCGAGAGATCCAGCCCCTGCAGCGCGGGCGTGGTGCCGTACGACTTGGCCAGCCCCCGGGTAGCCACCGCGATGGTGGCGCCGGCCGGCGCTCCCGGAGACGATGGGCCGGGCTCGGCGGGTTGCCGGGGCTGCTGATCCGGTGCGGACGGGGCGATCACGAGCGGGTCCCCGCGGCTTGGTCGGCCGTCTCCGGGGCGCCTTCGCTGGTCATCCCATCCCAGAGCCCGATGTCCGTGCGCTCGGCCCGCCGCGGCTGCGGGACGTCAAAGCCGAGGCGGCGGAGATGATCGCGGGCCCGCTGGGTGGCGACCCTCCCCTGCGGGGTGCGATCGAGAAAGCCCAGCTGGAGAAGATACGGCTCGTAGACGTCCTCGACCGTCTCGACCTCTTCGCCGATGACAGCCGCCAGGGCCGCCCCGCCCACCGGCCCGGAGGCGAACTTCTGGACGATGGCGAGGAGGAGGCGCCGGTCGGTCGCGTCCAGGCCCTCGTCGTCGATCTCCATCTCGAGCATCGCGGCCTCGGCCTGGGGTGCCGTGATGCGTTCCTGACCCCGCACTTCGGCGTGATCGCGCACGCGCCTGAGCAGTCGGTTGACGATCCGCGGGGTACCCCGCCCACGCCGCGCCAGCACCTCGACCGCGGCGTCGTCGATGGCCACGCCCAGGATCAGGGCCGAGCGCCGCACGATGGCGGCAAGATCGTCCACGCCGTAGTAGTCGAGCCGGTAGATGGCCCCGAAGCGGTCGCGGAGCGGGCCGCCGACCCGCCCGGCGCGAGTGGTGGCGCCCACCACCGTGAACGGCTTCAGGGAGAGCCGCAGGCTCCGCGCGCTGGGGCCGCGCCCGATCATCACGTCGATCAGGAAATCCTCCATGGCCGGGTAGAGGATCTCCTCCACGGAGCGGTTCAGGCGGTGGATCTCATCGATGAAGAGGACGTCGCGCTCCTCCAGGTTGGTGAGGATCGCGGCCAGGTCGCCGGCGCGTTCGATGGCGGGCCCGCTGGTGGTGTGGATGTTGACCCCGAGCTCGCGCGCCACGATGTTCGCCAGCGTGGTCTTGCCAAGCCCGGGCGGGCCGTAGAGGAGGACGTGATCGGCCGCTTCGCCGCGCCGCCGGGCCGCCTCGAGCAGGGTCCCCAGGTTCCGCTTGACCTGGAGCTGGCCCACGTACTCATCGAGGAGGCGCGGCCGGAGGCTCGTCTCGACGACCGCTTCCTCGACGGCCAGCGCGGCGGATCCCACGACGCGGGGGGCAACATCCATCTCGGGCGCGAGTCTAGCAGGTACGGCGAAACCGACGCCCCATCTGGAACGTCTGTTCGCAGCGCGACGCCGGCGAGGCGATGGGCAATGAAGGCGGCGCCCGCCCCGGCGGGCGCGCCGGGCCCTCTGCCGCGCCGGGCCCAGGGCCTGCTCCCGGCCCGCTACTCGCGGCTCAGCCGCCGCAGGGCAGCTTTGACCCACTCCTCCAGGGGCGCCCCCGCCGGCATGTCTGCGGCCGCGCCACGCGCGCCGTCACGGGCCTCCGCCGCCGAGTATCCCAGCGCCTGCAGAGCCGCGGCCACTTCCGACTCGCCCGCTCCTGCCTGGGAGGCCCGGCCCGGCACGGCCGCGGCAACGCTCGCCGCGGCAACCTTTTCGCGCAGCTCCAGCACGATCCGTGCGGCCAGCCGTTTCCCCACGCCCGAGACGCCGGTCAGCACCGCCTCGTCTCCCTGCATCACGGCGAGCTGCAGATCGGCGACGGGCCGGGAAGAGACAATGGCCAGCGCGACCCGGGGACCCACGCCGGTGACCGTCAGGAGCAGGGTGAAGAAGCCCAGCTCCTCGATGCTGCGGAATCCATACAGCGCCTGCAGGTCCTCACGCACCAGGTGATGGGTGTGGAGCTTCAGGGGCTCCCCCGGCCGCGCCGCAGCCAGCGTCCCTGGACCGGCGAAGACGCGGTATCCGACCCCGCCCACCTCCAGGATCAGCGAGTCGGCAAAGACCGCATCGACCGTTCCACGCAGCGCGGCGATCACGGCGTGTCAGGCCGCGCCCGGCCGGCTGTGGGCCCGGCGGCGGATGTCCGGGAGCCCGTGCGGATCTGCGGCATCGTTCAGGCGGCGACCGGCTGGCTGTGCGCCAGGCAGATCGCAATGGCGAGCGCGTCGGCGGCATCGTCGGGGCGCGGCAGCTCCGGAAGATCGAGCACCATCTGGACCATCCGCTGCACCTGCGCCTTGGGAGCCCGGCCGTACCCGGTGACCGCGATCTTGACCTCGTTCGGGGTGAACTCGAAGACCGGGAGTCCGTGCTCGGCCGCCGTCAGGAGCACCGCGCCGCGTGCCTGTCCAACGGCAAAGGCGGTCCGCACGTTGCGGTTGAAGAAGAGCCGCTCCACGGCCACCAGCGAGGGCTCGTGCATGCCGATCAGGTCCGCAATGGCCGCCCGGATCTCCAGGAGCCGCTCCGGCAGCGGCCGGTCTGCCGCGGTCTGGATGCAGCCGTAGTCGAGGGCGTGGATCCGGGAACCGGTCCGTTCCACGACACCGTAACCGGTCAGCGCCGTGCCCGGGTCGATTCCCAGGACGATCAAGCGCTGGCCGCCTCGGCCATCACCTCGTCCGGGATCTCGAAGTTCGCCGTGACACGTTGCACGTCGTCGTGGTCCTCGAGGTGCTCGATCAGCCGGAGGTTCGCACGCGCCTTCGCGGCGTCGACCTCGATGGTGTTCTTCGCCTGCATGGTGAGCTCGGCCACCTCGATCCCGACCCCGGCGCCCTCGAGCTTTCGCCGCACGGCCTCGAGTTCGGTGGGCGCGGTGTAGATCTCGAGCGGATCCGACTCCATGTCCACGTCGTCGGCACCCGCGTCGATCGCGAGCAGTGCGATCTCGTCTGCGTTCTGTCCGGCGAGCGGGATCGAGATCAGCCCTCGCTGCTCGAACTGCCAGGCAACGGCTCCCGAGCCTGCCAGCTGACCGCCGTGCTTGGTGAAGATCGCCCGCACGTCGGCCGCCGTCCGGTTCTTGTTGTCAGTGGCCGCCTCGACGATGATCGCCACGCCTCCAGGCCCGTACCCCTCGTACAGGATCTCCTCGAACTGCTCGTTCTCGCCCCCGCCGGCCCCGCGCTCGATCGCGCGCTTGATGTTCTCGGCCGGCATGTTGACGGCCCGCGCCTTCTCAATCGCGAGACGCAGCTTGAAGTTCCCGTCGGGATCGCCGCCGCCCGCACGAGCGGCAATCGCGATGTCGCGCGCGACCTTGGTAAAGGCGGCTCCGCGCTTCGCGTCGTTGACGCCCTTCTGGCGTTTGATCTGTGACCACTTGGAGTGTCCGGACATCGCCGCCATTCTACTAGAATGACCGGGCCGCGCCCCCGGTCTTCGTCCACGTCCATGCATATGAAGGGCTGCCGCGCATGAAGAGTGTCGAACCGACCCGACTCCGGAACGTTGTCCTGGCCGGCCACGCCGGCTGCGGGAAGACGACGCTGGCCGAGCACCTGCTGCACAGCGCCGGGGCCATCGGCCGGCTGGGCCGAGTCGACGACGGTACCGCCAGCCTCGACTTCGAGCCCGAGGAGCAGAAGCGCCACCTGTCGCTGGCGCTGGCGGTCGCCTCGCTCGAGCACCTGGAGCACCGCATCACGATCATCGACACCCCCGGATATGCCGACTTTGTGGGCGAGGTGATCCAGGGGTTCGCGGCCGCCGATGCAGCCCTGCTCGCCATGGACGCCGCGGGCCCGGTGGAGGCGGGGACCGAGAAGGCCGTGCAGCTCGGGCGTCAGACCGGCCTGGCGGCACTCGTGGTGCTCACCCGATGCGAGCGCGAGAACGCCGATCCGGCCGCCGCGCTGGACCGGCTGCGCCACAGCTTCGGCCAGAAGATCGCGCCGCTCCAGGTGGCGATCGGGGCGGCCGACTCGTTCCGCGGCTACGTGGACCTCGTGCATCGCGTTGCGTACACCTGGCAGGGCGATCAGGTGACCCAGGGCCCGGTGCCGGACGACCTGGCCGACGAGGTGGCCCGACGGCGCGAGCAGCTCGTGGAGGCTGCCTCGGAGGCCTCGGACGAAGTCATGAACAAGTACCTCGAGGGCGAGGAACTGACCGATGCCGAGCTGGAAGCCTGCGTGGCAGAGGCCGTGCGCCGGAGCCTCATCGCGCCGGTGGTGGTCACCTCGGCCGCCCGCGGGATCGGGGTCGCCGGGCTCCTCGACGCCATCGTGGCCTACCTCCCCTCCCCAGTCGAACGCGGACCGATCACGGCCCTGGACAGCTCCGGCAATCCGGTGGAGGTGGCCCCGGACCCTGCCGCGCCCTTGCTGCTCCACGTCTTCCGCACCACCGCGGATCCGTTCGTGGGCCGGCTCACGTTTTTCCGCGTCCATGCGGGGACGCTGCGCAGCCACGACCACGTCTGGAACCCGGTCCGCGGCGAGGACGAGCGCATTGGCCAGGTGCTGGCGCTCCACGGCAAGGAGCAGGAGGCCGTGGGGGAGCTGAGGGCCGGCGAGATCGGGGCCGTGGCCAAGCTGACCGCCACCCTCACCGGCGACACGCTGACCACGCGCGAGCGCCCGCTGACACTGCCGCCGCTCCAGTTCCCGGCCCCCACGCTGGCCGTTGCGATCGAGCCGCAGACCAAGGCCGACATGGACAAGATGGGTCAGGCGCTCGGGCGCCTGATCGAGGAAGAACCAACGGTCAGGATCGAGCGGCAGGTAGAAACCGGCGAGCAGCTCCTGTGGGCGGTTGGTGAGAACCAGATCCAGGTCCTGGTGGAGCGGCTCAAGCGCAAGTTCGGCGCTGCGGTGCTCACGCATCCCCCGCGGATCCCATACCGCGAGACGATCCACAGCCGCACCCAGGTTGAGGGGCGCCACAAGAAACAGACCGGTGGACACGGCCAGTTCGGCCACGTCTGGATCGAGATCGAGCCCAACCCGGGCGGCGGGGTGGAGTTCAATGAACGGGTCGTGGGCGGGGTGGTCCCCAAGCAGTTCTTCCCCGGCGTCGAGAAGGGCGTGCGGGACGTGGCCTCCAAGGGCGTGATCGCCGGTTACCCGGTGGTCGACTTCAAGGCGACCCTCTACGACGGTTCGTTCCATCCGGTCGATTCGGACGAGCTGTCCTTCCGGCTGGCCGCCTCTGTGGCCACGCGCAAAGGTCTGCTGGAGTCGAACCCGGTGCTCCTGGAGCCGATCATGGAGGTCGAGATCCGGGTCCCCGAGGCGTACATGGGGGACGTCAACCGGGACCTCAACACCCGCCGCGGCCGCGTGCTGGGGATGGACAGCGCGGGGGACGGCATGCAGGTGGTGCGGGCACAGGTGCCCCAGGCGGAGCTGGCCGCCTATGCAACCGAGCTCCGCGCGATCACCGCCGGCCGCGGCACCTTCTCCGCCACCCTCGACCACTACGAGGAAGTGCCGGCCCACATTGCCCAAAAGGTGATCGAGGCGCACAAGAAGGAGGACGCGGCCGCCCACTGAGCGGCCTCCGCTCGCGGCCAGGCGCCGGCGCGTCCTCGCCTGCCAGCTCGCTCAGGCCCGCCGGCCGCCCACCGAGATCCGCCTGCGCCCGTGCCGCACCACGTGATACCGGCCAGCGACGGCCGGGCCGACGGGCGAGACAGCGTCTGCCAGGCGCGTTCCGTCCACGCTGACCCCGCCCTGCGCGATGGCCCGCCGCAGGTCGCCCTTCGAGGCAAAGAGCCCGCTGGCCATGGCCAGGTCGAACGCGGTCCGGACTTCGGGGCCGAAGTCGAAACCGCCCGCGTCCTCGTGCAGGACCCGCAGCACGTCCGGGTCCCGCAGCGGCTGGCCGGAGAAAGCCGTTTCGGAGACGCGCCGCTGCAACTCGGCCTCCTCCGGACCGTGCACGCGAGCGGTGAGGTCGAAGGCCAGGGCACGCTGGGCAGGCCGTCGCTCCGGCTGTTCGGCCTGCGCGGCCTCTAGCGTCTCCACCTCGTGGCGCTCGTAGAGCGTCAGCGTGTGCAGGAAGAGGCTCACATCACGGTCGTCGCTGTTCAGCCAGTACTGGTAGAAGGCGTAGGGCGAGGTGCGGTGGCGGGACAAGAAGACCGTCTCGCCTCCCTCGCTCTTGCCGAACTTCTTGCCGCTCGGCGCCGTGAGCAGGGGAAACGAGAGCCCGTAGGCCCTCGGCCCGCCGTCAGGGGCCGCTCCGAGGACGCGCCGGATCAGTTCCAGGCCGGCGGTGATGTTGCCGAACTGGTCGGCGCCCCCCATCTGCAGCTCCACGCCCTGGTCCCGGTAGAGGTGCAGAAAGTCGGTGGCCTGCAGCGTCATGTAGCTGAACTCGGTGAATGAGATCCCGCTCGCCATGCGGAGCTGGACCGAGTCCTTGCCCAGCATGTAGCCGAGGCTGAAGTGCTTCCCGATGTCGCGCAGAAACTCGAGGAGGCCATACCGCCCCAGCCACTCGCGGTTGTCGACCAGGCGGGCGCCGTGCTCACCGGGCGAGAAGTCGAGGAAGCGTTCCAGCTGGCCCCGGATCGCCGCCATGTTGAACGCCAGCGTCGCGTCGTCGAGCAGGTTGCGCTCGGTGCTGCGGCCCGAGGGGTCGCCGACCATGCCGGTCCCGCCGCCGAGCACGGCCACCGGCCGGCCGCCTGCCCGCTGTAGGTGGAGCAGGCCGAAGATCGGGATCAGGTGCCCGGCATGCAGCGAATCCCCGGTCGGATCGAACCCCACGTAGGCAGAGATGGGGCCGCGGGCGAGCCGGGCCTCCAGGCCCTCGGTCATCTCGTGGAGCATGCCGCGCCATCGCAGCTCGGCCAGGAAATCGATCGTCTGGGGCATGGGCGCTGATCACCTGCAACGGATTTCGGCTTGGGCTGGGGACGCGATTGAGTATGCTAGAGTGCCCGGCGACATGCAGACCAGCGTCACGCGCCGCCAGGTCCGGCGTCTCAACGGCGGCCGGCGTGGGCACAACGGGGGGAAGGCGTCCGGCGTCGCTCTGGCGTTGCCCCTCCTCCTCTTCGGGGCTCTGCTGATCGTCGGTTTCGTGGGGTTCCTGGGCGCCCTGGCCGCCTACGGGTACTTCAGCCAGGGCCTGACCGACCCCCGCACCCTCGACAACCTGCAGCTCAACCAGGAGTCGGTGATCTACGACCGCAACGGCGTGGAACTCGCCCGCTTCGGCAGTCAGCAGCGCGAAGTGGTCCAGTTCGCCCAGGTGCCCGCAATCCTGGTGGATGCCACCACCAGCATCGAGGACAAGACCTTCTGGACCAACAGCGGCTTCGACCCGCTGGGGATCCTGGCGGCCGTTCGCGACACCCTGACCGGCACCCAGCGGGGTGCCTCGACCATCACGCAGCAGCTGGTCCGCCAGCGCCTGCTCGACCCGGCCCTGGTGGCCGATCCCAACAAGAAGGTCGAACGGAAGATCAAGGAGATCATCCAGTCGATCCGCCTGACGCAGACGCTGAGCAAGCAGCAGATCATGCAGGACTACCTCAACAGCAGCTTCTACGGGAACAACAGCTACGGGGTGGCGGCGGCGGCCCGCAGCTACTTCGGCGTCACGGATCTGAAGAAGCTGACGCTGGCCCAGGCGGTGATCCTGGCCGCCATCCCGCAGTCACCCAGCGACTACGACCTGGTCCGGAACGCGGTCCTGCAGCCCAACGGGACCCTGGTGGTTCCCGCCGACAGCCCCATCGTCCAGCGCCGGAACTACTACCTGCAGCTGATGGAAGAACGGCTGCCCCTCCCCTTGACCGGCAACCAGTACACGGCGGCCGACTTCCAGGCGGCCATCCAGGCGCCGGTGGTACTGGTCTCACAGAAGGCGCCCGCCTGGAAGGCGCCCCAGTTCGTCTGGCAGGTCCGCCAGGAGCTGACCGACAAGCTGTGCGGCGTGGGGATACCCACCTGTCCGGTCCTGGAGCGTGGCGGGCTCAGGATCTACACCACGCTCGATTACAAGGTCCAGAAGCTGGCCGAGAAGTGGGTGCAGGCGGCGGCGATCGTGCCGCAGGCCAAGGACCCGGCGGCGGCTGCGAAGAAGCTGGGCCTGACCCTGCAGCCTTGGATGCAGAACCTGGTCGGACGCAACGTGCACAACGGCGCCCTGGCCGCCGTCGATTATCAGACCGGCGAGGTGATCGCCTACGTGGGGAGCGCGAACTACTACGCGGCCAACGCCACCCCGCAGTTCCAGCCCCAGTTTGACGTGCTCGCGGACGGCTGGCGCCAGGTGGGGTCGTCGTTCAAGCCGTTCAACTATGTGACCGGGATCAACGACGGGACCATGACCGCGGCCACCATGTTCATGGATGTGACCACCGATTTCGGGGGCGGGTACACGCCCACCGACGCCGACCTGCTGGAGCGGGGCCCGGTACGCCTGCGCCAGGCGCTCCAGTTCTCGCTGAACATCCCGGCGGTCAAGGCGCTCCAGATGAACGGGGTCGACCACGTCTTCAACATGGCCGAGAAGTTCGGCCTGCAGTTCCAGACCACCACCCCGACCGCAGGCCTCTCGCTGACCCTGGGGACCGAGGTGATCCACCCGGTTGACCTGGCCACGGGCTACGCGACCATGGCCGATGGGGGGCTCTACCTGGGCCGCACCACGATCCTCCGCGTGATTGGCCCGGACGGCAAGGACCTGATCAGCCCGTATCAGCCGCCGGCCGGAGAGCAGGTGGTGGATCCCCGTGCGGCCTACATCATCACGGACATCCTGAAGGGGAACACGAACCCCGCAGTGAACCCCTACTGGGGCGCGTTCAAGGTGACCGACGCGAGCGGCAGGCTGCGGCCGGCCACCCTCAAGACCGGGACCAACAATGACACCAACGACCTGATCGCGGCCGGCTACATCGCGCCACCCACGGCCGCTGAGCGCGCCGCCGGAGAATACGCGCTGGCGGTGGTCGCCTGGAACGGCAACAGCGACAACAGCCCGGTCAGCACGCCGCAGTCGCCCCTCCAGTCGCTGGACGTGCCAACGTACGTGTGGCAAGGGTTCCTCAACGACGTGACGCGCAACTGGCCGATCAACGATTTCACCGAGCCGGCCGGGATCACCACCATGTCCGTGGACGCCTACAGCGGCCTGCGCCCCGGTCCGTTCACCACCCGCACGGTGCCCGAGCTCTTCATCAACGGGACGCAGCCCCAGCAGGCCGACAACCTGCGCCAGCCGTTGCAGGTGATCCCGGATCCGACGAACCCGAAACGCTACCTGCTCTGGAACCCAGCCTGTGGCAACACGCCGGCGCCGCAGACGCTGGGCTTCCTGGACTTCTCGAACATCGAGACGAACTACCCGAACTGGCACGCCGCAGACCTGGCATGGGCGGCCCGAGCTGCCAGGGGTCCCGGCGTCTCCGGCCCCTCCCACACCCGGACGACCTATTTCTACAATCTGGTCTACGAGCCGTACGGGCAGACGTGGGGCGCCCCCTTCCCGCCCACCGCCACCTGCACCGCGCAACCATCTCCCGCCCCGGTCTTCGGGTCGCCGGCACCCGGCAGCAGCGCCGGGCCTCTCCCGCCCGGGAGCCCGGGCGCCTCGGCGGTGCCGGCGGCGGTGGTACCGGACGTGGTGGGTCAGCCGGTGCAGGCCGCCGCGCAGCAGCTGCTGGCAGATGGCTTCGTGCCGGTCATCTCCGGCCGGGGGCGGGTCGTGATCGCGCAGTCGCCCACCGCGGGATCCCCGGCGATCCGCGGCTCCCAGGTGGTGCTGCAGACCTAGCCGAACTTCTCAGAGCGTGACGATGGTGGCGCCGTCGCCGCCCTCGGCACGCTGCCCCGGGCGCCAGGACTGCACCAGCGGGTGCCCGGAGAGCATCGCTCGAACGGCGTCGCGCAGCGCCCCGGACCCGTGTCCGTGTACCACCGTCACCTGCTCCACGCTTGCCAGCGAGGCGTCGTCCAGGTACCGGTCCAGCAGCTCGAGCGCCTCCTCCACGCGCGCCCCCCGCACGTCCAGCGAGGTGGGGACCAGCCGTCGCCCCGCGGCGGGGGGAGCGATGCCCTCGCTGCGGGACCCGGATGCGGTCCGGCGGCGCGCGGCTGGCTCCTCGCCGAGCGCGCCGCGACGCCCCGAGCGAGGCGTGCTGCCCGCGAGTGCTCCGGTCTCCACGCGGACCGTGCCTGGGCGCGCCAGATCGGCGAGGTCCGCATCCACGCGCAGGTGCCCGGTTTCGAGCGTGGCGCGGCCGCGTTCCTCGTCCAGGGCCGCGATGTGCCCGGTCCAGCCACCGCGCACGTGCTGGGCTTCCATGCCAACCTGCCAGCGCACCGGGAGTGGTTCGGCGGCGGCCGCGCGTTCCGGAGCGGGAATGCGGGCCAGCCGTTCCGCGAGTGCGTCGGCAAGCGCATCGAGGCGCCCCTCGGTGAGGGTCTCGCGCTCCAGCGCCCGGCGCGCGGCACGCAGGTCAGTCTGCAGATCGGCCACCAGCCGTTCCGCCTCTTCGCGGACCTGCGCCGAGCGTTCCGCCTCGGCGCGGCGGACCCGGGCGCGCTCCTGTTCGGCGGCCCGTTGCGCGTCCCTGGCACGCACCTCGGCAAGCCGGGCGCGTTCCAGGGCCTCGGCCGTCTCCGCGCGCTGTCGCCGGATCGCGGCCAGCGTCTCCTCGAACTCCGCCTGGGCCCGCGTGACCCGTGAGCGCGCGTCGGCCACGATGGTTGCCGGCAGGCCCAGCCGTTCGGCGATGGCGAATGCCTGGCTCGTTCCGGGAAGCCCGATGGTCAGGTGGTAGGTTGGACTCAGGGTCTGGAGGTCGAAATCGACCGAGGCATTCATGGCGGCCGGGGTGTTGTGCGCGTAGGCCTTGAGTTCGGCATAGTGGGTGGTGGCGGCCACCAGCGCCCCCGAGCGGACAAAGTGGTCCAGCAGCGCCTGCGCCAGCGCAGACCCCTCGGTGGGGTCCGTGCCCGCGCCCAGCTCGTCGAGCAGCACCAGCGTCCCGGATCCGGCGGCCTCCACGATCCGAACGATCGAGTCCATGTGGCCGCTGAACGTGGAGAGCGACTGGGCCACCGATTGCTCGTCGCCGATGTCGGCAAAGATGTCGCGAAAGACCGGCAGCCGACTGCCCGGCTGGGCGGGGACGTGGAGCCCGGCCTGGTGCATCAGGCTGAGCAGTCCCAGGGTGCGCAGTGTGACGCTCTTGCCGCCGGTGTTGGGGCCCGTGATGACCAGCGCCGTGAACTCGCCTCCCAGCCGGATGTCGATGGGGACCACGCGCCCCTGCAGCCCCGGGTGCCGCGCGCCCAGCAGTTCGACCAGGCTTTCCGACGTGGTGGCGGCACGGGTGGCGTCCATGGTGGCGGCCAGGCGCGCCTTGGCGGACCAGAAATCGAAGCGCGCGAGCGCTTCGAGGGTGGCGCGCAGCGCGTTGGCCTGTGTGCCGACCAGCCCCGAGAGGTGGTCGAGGATCCGCTCCACCTCTGCCTGCTCGGCCAGCTGCGCCTCCCGCCAGGCGTTCCCGAGTTCGACGGCCACCAGCGGCTCCACGAAGAGCGTCTGCCCGCTCCCGGACTGGTCGTGAACGATGCCGCGGACCTTGCCCCGCGCGTCGTTGCGGACCGGCACCACGTAGCGCCCGTTGCGCAGCGTGATGATGGGCTCCTGCAGCGCGCCGGCGAGCTCGCCCCCGTGGACCAGCTCGTCGAGGCGCGTGCGGAGCCGGTCGTAGGCGACGCGGACCGCCCGGCGGAGCGACCCGAGCGCCGGCGAGGCGCCGTCCAGGAGCTCGCCCGACGGGTCGATGCTCCGCTCCAGGGTGGCCCGCAGCCCGGGCAGCGGCTGCAGCGCGCGGCCGAGCTCGCGCAGGAGCGGGCGCCGTTCTTCGGCCAGCGCGTCGGCCAGGCCGGCGGCCGCCTCGAGCGTGTCCCGGATCTGGAGCAACTGACCGGTCTCCAGGCGCCCGCCGCGCGCCGCGCGTTCCACCGCATCGTGGATGTCGTGGGCTCCGCCGATCCCGGCACCCGGGTGCTCGCTCGCGAAGGCACGGGCTTCGTCGGTCTCCTGCAGTCCGCGGCCGACGATCACCGGGTCGTCCGAGGGTTCCAGTGCCTCGGCCAGGCGCCGCGACGGCGGGAAGTTGGTCTGGTCGGCCAATCGTGCCCGGACGGCGGGAAACTCTAGGACCTGCTGCGACTTCCGGTCCATCAGACGTCCCGTCTCCCGCCGGGGCCGGGAAAGGGGCGGGAGAGCGCCGGACTGCCGGCCAGGCCGAACCGGTACGGACGTTCGGTCCAGGGCTCGCCGGCATAGTCGACGTTCACGCGGGGCCCCTGCAGGAGCGGTGGGGTCCGGAGGGGGCCGGGAGACGCGTCCGGCCCATATTCCGGCCCGTTGCCGGGCGCGAGCCCGGCGTCAGCCCACTCCTCGGGCGGCTCGGAGGGCATGGCGGCGAGCCAGAGCGGTGGCCCCATGGTCAGGTCTCGGCCCGAGTCGGCGCCGACAATCCCCAGGGCCTGGCAGAGCCTCGCCGGACCCGCGGCCAGGCGTGGGACCGGATCGGACGGGCGCCCGCGCAAGCGCCGCTGCGCGTCAAGTCCGGCCACGGGCAGTGCGGCCCGGATCAGGACGGCCCCGGCTGGATCCTGGTCGGTGTGCCCCACCACGTTGAACGCCCAGTGCATGCCGTACAGGCGGTACACGTAGGCGTGCCCCGGCGGGCCGAACATTGGCTGGGTCCGCGCGGTGCGACCGGCTCGCGCGTGGCTGGCCCGGTCCTCCGGCCCGAGGTAGGCCTCGGTCTCCACGATCAGGGCGGCCACCAGGGTCCCGTCGACGAGGTGACAGAGCAGCGTGCCGATCAGTGCCGGCGCGAGGTCCAGGGGCGAGCGGGCACTGAAAGCGCGCGGCAGCGCCGGCGGGAGATGCACGGGCCCGGGCTTCGGCTACGCGGGCAGGGAGCGGACGGCCGCCGGCAGCAGGGGCCCGAGCACCGCCAGCAGCCCGGGGAGCAGCCCGGACCGTATGGCGTGGACGATCTCGGAGCCGTCCAGGTCGCCGTACACGCTGCGCAGCCATCCCACGTCGCCAGCCGGCGGCTGGACACCCACCCCGTGGTAGTACGCGTCGCCGTTCAGCACCAGCACGGAGACCACCAGCACCGCGATCAGGAGGGCCAGGATCCCGCCCGCGATCTCGTCCACCACCGCGTACCGGGCCCCCAGCACCACCCGCTGGTAGTACGCCTGCACGGCCAGCGTCAGCACGCCCAGCAGGACCAGGAAACTGGCCGTGAAGGCGATCATCTCCGAGAACTCGGCCGGCAGCCACGTCCAGTTCGAGGCGAGCCAGGAACCCACCGGGGCGCGAAGGTAGGCGCCGCCCACGAAGGCGACCAGAAAAGCCCCTACCCCGAGGACCTGGCGCACGACGCCCTGCGTGTAGCCGACGAAAAAGGCGATCGCGAAGAGCACCACCAGCACCGCATCGGTCAGCGTCAGGCTCCCGATGATCCCCGCCAGGTCCACGGCCTCTCTCCTGTACGTCCCGCTGGGCTAGCGTAGCAGACGGTGATCGCGGCGTAGAGGGCCGCTCGCCGGAGGAAGACAGTGCGGCTGCCGGCGCAGGCCAATCCGCTCAAGCCCGGATCCGGGCACCCAGCCGCCGGGCGAGCAGGTCCACGGTGCGCGCCATGACAGCGTCGATCTCTTCGTCCGTGAGCGTTCGATCCGCCGCCTGGAGGGTGAGCCGGTAGGCCAGGCTCCGCTCCTCGGGACCCAGGGGCACCCCACGGTAGACGTCGAAGAGGCGCAGGGCTCGGAGGAGCGGCCCCGCAGCCTCCCGGATGACAGCGTCCACCGAGCCGGCCGACACTCCCCTTCCGACCACCACGGCCAGGTCCCGCTCCACCGCCGGGACGCGCGGCACCGGCGCGTATCGGCGCGCCGCGGGCACAGCCCGCTCCAGCGCCTCCAGCGAAAGGAGCCCAACCGCCACGTGCACGGCTCGTGCCCCCACGGCCTCCAGGTACCGGGGGTGCGGCTCAAAGATCCGGCCCAGTTCGAGCCGGGCGCCGTCCGGGGCATTGATCCGAAGCGCGGCAGTCCGGCCCGGATGCTCGTACGGGGCAACCGGCCCGGGAGCCGCAGCCTCCGGGAGGTCGGCGCCAAACCGCGCGCAAAGGGCGTCAACCAGCCCGCGCACCTCCCACAGGTCGGCCGGCCGCGGAGGCTGGTTCCACGCTGCGCCGGACTGATCGCCCGCCAGCAGGAGCCCCAGCATGGCCGCCTCCCGGGGACTGCCGTTCTCCAGCCAGTGGACATGGCCGACTTCGAAAAGGGCCAGGTCCGCCCGCCGCTGGCGCTCGTTGTCCACCAGGACGCGCAGCAGGCCGGGCAGCAGGGAGCGACGCAGCTGCGAATGCTCGACCGAGATGGGGTTGGTCACGCGCACCGTCGCCGGGTCGTCCGCCTCCACGCCCAGCCGTGCGTGGTCGAGCGGCCCGATCAGCGCGTGTGCCACGATCTCGTTGAGTCCGCGGCCCGCCAGTGCGTCGCGAACCGCATCCACCTGACGCCGTGGATCGGGCCGGTACCCCGGCATGGGGGTCTCCGGCAGGCGGCCCTCGATCCGGTCGTAGCCACGTACCCGCGCCACTTCCTCGGCCAGGTCAGCCTCGATTTCGAGGTCACGGCGGTGGGTGGGGACGAGCGCCACCAGTGCCTCCCGGGCCGCGTCCTCGTCGAGTGGCAGCGGTGGCTCTCCGGCCACGATCGGGAGCGCGTCGCCGGGTCGCGCCGGCTCGGTTGCCACCTCCACGCGCGCCAGCAGGGCGCACATCTCGTCGGGCCCGATCGGGCTCCCCAGGAGGCGAGCAATTCTCGCCGGCCGGAAGGGCAGCCGGGCGGGAACCGGCTCGATCGGCTGCGTGTCCAGCCGGCCGGGCGCCACCCAGCCTCCCGCCCAGGCCGTCACGAGCTGCGCCACGCGGTCGGCCCCGATGCGCGCCAGCCGGGTCTCCTGGCCCTTCTCGAAGCGGAGACTCGCCTCGCTGCGGAGGCCATAGCGCTGGGCCGTACGGCGGATGCTGATCGGGTCGAAGACCGCCGACTCGATCACCACGGCGGAGGTGGTCTCGCCGACCTCGCTCTCGGCCCCGCCCATCACCCCGGCGAGCCCCAGCGGGCCACGGGCGTCGGCGATCAGCAGGGTATCTGGCGCCAGCGTCCGCTGGACGTGGTCGAGGGTCTCCAGCGCTTCGCCGGCGCGCGCAAGGCGCACCAGCAGGCGGCCGTTGGCAATCGCCGCGGCGTCAAACGTGTGGGTTGGTTTGCCCAGCTCGAGCATCACGTAGTTGGACGCGTCCACCACGTTCGAGACGGGGCGCATTCCTGCCGCGGTCAGCCGCACCTGGACCGCCAGCGGTGACGGTCCCACGGCAAACCCATGCACGTAGCGGGCCACGAACCGTGGGCAGAGCAGCGGGTCCTCGACGTCCACGGAGAGCCGCTCATGGATGGGTGTCCCGGTTTCGGTGACCGTGATCGTCGGCCATCGCACCGGCGACCCGGTGGCGGCGGCAACCTCGCGGGCCAGGCCGAGCAGCGAGAGGGCGTCGCCCCGGTTGGGCTTCACGTCCACGTCCAGAATGACATCGCCGTACACGTCGGCCATTCGCGCGCCCACCGGTGTGTCCGGCGGAAGGATCAGGATCCCCTCCGCGTCGGTGGTCAGGCCCAGTTCGTCACCGGAGCAGAGCATGCCCTGGCTCTCGCGGCCCGCCATCCGCGTGATCTCGATCCGGCGTCCGCCCGGCAGCACGGCGCCAGGCACCGCGACCGGCACCCGCTGGCCGGTCGAGACGTTCGACGCCCCGGTCAGTACCGTCAGCACCGGCTCGGCAGGCCCGGTGCGGACGGTGGTGATCAGCAGGTGGTCCGACTCAGGGTGTGGCTCGACGGAAAGCAGCTCGCCGACCACCACCCGCTGCCAGTCGTCGCCGCGCCGCTCCACCGCCTGCACTTCCATGCCCAGCAGGGTGAGACGCTCCGCGAGTGCCTCAGGGGGCAGGTCGAAGTCCACGTAGTCGCGCAGCCAGGAGAGGGGGACGCGCATCAGAACTGCTCCAGGAAGCGCAGGTCGTTCTCGAGAAACATGCGGATGTCGTCGATCCCGTAGCGGAGGATCGCGATCCGGTCCGTCCCCAGGCCGAAGGCGAACCCCTGGTAGCGCTCGGGGTCCAAGCCCCCGTTGCGCAGCACCACCGGGTGGACCATCCCCGCGCCCAGGATCGTCATCCAGCCGGTGCGTTTGCAGGACGGGCACCCCACCCCGTTGCAGACCACGCACTGCACGTCGAAAGCCACCGACGGCTCCGTGAACGGGTAGTAGCCGGGCCGGAAGCGGGTGGGCCGCTGGCCGCCGAACAGGGCGTGGGCAAAGGCGTCGAGGAGACCGCGCAGATCCGCCATGGTGGTCCCCTCGTCCACCATCAGCCCCTCGACCTGGAAGAACTCGAACCCATGGCTGGCGTCCACCGCCTCATAGCGGAAGCAGCGGCCGGGGAGCAGGGCGCGAATGGGCGGCGCCGTCTGCTGCATGACCTGGATCTGTCCCGGGGACGTGTGGGTTCTCAGCAGGTAGCCGGGCACGTCGGTGTACAGGGTGTCCCACAGATCACGCGCGGGATGGTCAGGCGGCATGTTCAGGGCCTGGAAATTGCGGACGTCAGTCTCGACCTCCGGTCCCTCGTACACCACGAAACCGAACTGCCCGAAGACCCGGGCGATCTCCCGGTTGGTCTCGATCAGGGGGTGAAGCGACCCGCGTGGCAAGGGTCGACCGGGGAGCGTGACGTCCAGCGTCTCCCGTGCCAGCCGTGCGTCCAGGGCAGACGCCTCCAGCTCGGCCCGCCGTGCGCTGAGGGCCTCCTCCAGCACCTCACGAACCCGGTTACCGATGGCCCCCACCACCGGCCGGTCGGCCGGAGGCAGCGCACCGATCCCGGCCAGGAGCGTCTTGAGCTCTCCGCGCCGGCCGAGGTAATCGACGTGGACGGCATCCAGCGCGTCAGGCTCACCGGCACGGCCGATCGCGGCGAGGCCGGCCTCCTGGAGGGCGGAGAGACGCGCGGCTATGGTCTCCAGGTCCATGTGGGGTCTCCGGGCCCGCGGCTAGCTGGCGCGCGCGACCTCTGCGATGCGGGCGAAGGTCGCCGCGTCGCGGACCGCGATGTCGGCGAGTACCTTCCGGTCGAGGGTCACGCCGGCCGTCCTGAGACCGCTGATGAGCCGCCCGTAAGTGAGGCCGTTCTGGCGGGCTGCCGCGTTGAGACGCACGATCCAGAGCGCGCGCATCTGCCGCTTGCGCTGCTTGCGGCCCACGTAGGCGTAGGCCATGGCGTGCAGCAGGGCCTCGTGCGCCGGGCGGATCAGGCGCGACCGCGTGCCACGTCGGCCCTCCGCCGCGTTGAGCAGTCGCTTGTGTCGCTGGTGGGCGGTGACGCCGCGCTTGACACGTGCCATGGGATGCGGCTCCTACAGGTACGGGAGCAGGCGGCGGACATGGTTGGCGTCGCGGCCGCCCAGGATCGCCTTGCCTGCATAGCGCCGGGTGCGGCGCGATGACTTGATCTCGAGGTGGTGGCCCTTCCACGCCTTGACCCGGACGATCCTGCCGTTGCCGGTCACCCCGAAGCGCTTCTGGGTCGCCTTATGGCTCTTCAACTTGGGCACGTTACTCTCCTGCCGATCCGGGTGTGGTGCTCCCGGCGGGTCTCCTCGCAGTTGCCCTGGAGGCGGTCGTATGGCCGGTTGCGCCGTGAACCTCCGCCGACCCCGGCACGACGTCGGTTTCGGTGGCGGCTGCGGGGGCAAGCGGAGCCCCGGCTGCAGGCGCGGCCGCTGCCGTGGCCACCCCGGCGGGGGCTCCGGCCTGTGGGGCAGCGGCCTGCGCCGGTGCCGTCACAGCCCCACGGGCGGCCGGCTCGGCGTCCTCCCCCGCCCGGGCCTCGGACCCTGGCTGCGACTTGGGCTTGTAGTTCGACGCGATCACGATCGACATCGACTTGCCCTCGAGCAGTGGCTGCCGCTCCACGGTCCCGTAGTCCTTCATCTGCTCGGCGAACTTGGAGAGGAGGTCCCGTCCCAGGTTCGCGTGCGTGAGCTCGCGACCTCGAAACTGGCAGGCCACCTTCACCCGGTCGCCGTCCTCCAGAAACTGGATGGCTCGACGAACCTTGGTGTCGAAGTCCCCCTGGCCGATCTTCGGCTTGAGGCGGATCTCCTTGAAATCCACCGAGCGCTGGTGCCGGCGGGCCTCCTTCTCCTTCTTGGCGGCCTCGTACTTGTACTGGCCGTAGTCGAGCAGGCGCACAACCGGCGGGACAGCCATGGGAGCGACCTCCACGAGGTCGTATCCCCGTTCCTGCGCGAGCCGGAGCGCCTCCAGCGTGGGCAGCACGCCCAGCTGGGCACCCTCTTCGTCCACCACCCGTACAGTGGGCACGCGGATCATCTGGTTGACGCGCAGGTCTCGGCTCAGGCTCTATCCCCTCGGCGCTGACTGATGGAATGAACAGCGGCCGACGCGCCAGACGCCACAGCGTCCGACCGGTCCGGTCGCCTGCCGGACTATAGCACGGACCTTTTCCCCGCGGCAAACCGGAAGCGCGCCAGCCGGGGGCGACCGGCAGGACCTGCCGCCCAGGCGGGGCGGAGAGGCCGGCAAGCCATCGGCCGGGAACCCTCCTGGCCGGGCCTCACGGCCGGCGCGCAGCAGCTTCCTCGGCCAGCCGCTCCGCCAGCGCGTCCCACGCGATGGGGGGCTCCTGCTCGCCGGCCCTGGTGCGCACCGCGACCGAACGCGCCGCGACTTCCCGGTCGCCGAGCACCAGCATGTACGGCACCTTCTGCTCCTGTGCGAGCCGGATCTTGTTCTGCATGCGGCTGTCCGAGTCGTCCACCTCCACCCGGATCCCCCGCCCCCGCAGGACCGCCGCCAGTGCAGCGGCCGCCTCGTTATGGCGGGACGCGATGGGCACCACCACGGCTTGGACTGGGGCGCACCAGAAGGGGAAAGCGCCCGCGAAGTGCTCCGTGATGACGCCGATGAAGCGTTCCAGGGAGCCGTAGATGGCGCGGTGGATGGCGATCGGCCGGCGAGCCTGGCCGTCCTGGTCGATGTAGGTGAGGTCGAAGCGCTCCGGAAGCATCACCAGGTCGGCCTGGATGGTGGCCGTCTGCCATTCGCGGCCCAGCGCGTCCTCGATCTGGATGTCGATCTTGGGGGCGTAGAAGGCCCCGTCGCCGGGTTTCACGCGGTACTGCACGCCGGAACGCTCCAGGGCCTCGCTCATCAACCCCTCGGCCCGCTCCCAGAGCGCGGGGTCGCCCAGGGCCTTGTCGGGCCGCGTGCCGAACGTGAAACGGGGCTCCAGCCCGAACCAGCTGTAGGTCTCGGTCACCTCGCCAAGCAGCGCCTCGATCTCGGACCCGATCTGGTCGGGGCGGACGAAGACGTGCGCGTCGTCCTGCACGAAGTGGCGCACTCGGGTCAACCCGTGGAGCACGCCGGAGCGCTCATTGCGGTGCAGTCGTCCGTACTCGGAAAGCCGCAGCGGCAGGTCGCGGTACGAGCGCACGTGGCTCCGGTAGATGTAGCTGCTCTCGGGACAGTTCATGGGCTTCAGGCTGAACGTCTGGCCCTCCACCTGCAGCGTGAACATGTCGTCCGCGTAGTGGTCCCAGTGCCCGGACTGCTCCCAGAGCTTCTGGTGGACCAGGATCGGCGTTCCGACCTCCTGGTAGCCGCGGCGCTCCTGCAGCTCGCGCATGGCCGTCTCCAGCGTCCGCCAGAGGCGCATGCCCTTGGGGTGCCAGAAAGCCGAGCCGGGGCTGACGTCGTGGAAGCTGAAAAGGTCGAGCTGGACTCCGAGCCGCCGATGGTCCCGGCGCTTCGCCTCCTCGCGCCGCCAGAGGAACCGATCGAGCTCCTCCTGCGTGGTCCAGACCGTGCCGTAGATCCGCTGCAGCATGGGGCGGTGTTCGTCGCCTCTCCAGTACGCACCGGCCACCGCGAGCAGCTTGAACGGCCCGATCTGCCCGGTGGACGCGACGTGAGGCCCGCGGCAGAGGTCGATGAAGTCGCCGTGCTGGTAGGTGGAGACCACCGGCTCCGGTTGGCCGGCCGCGCGGGCAGCCGCGCGGAGGTCGTCGAGGATCTCGACCTTGTAGGGCTGGCCGCGGTCGGCGAAGAAGCGTCGACCCTGGTCCGGGTCGAGCTCGGCACGGACGAAAGGCCGGTCCGCCGCGATGGAAGCCCGCATCCGGTCCTCGATGGCGGCCAGGTCCTCCGGGGTGAGCGGCCGGGGCAGTTCGAAATCGTAGTAGAAGCCGTCACGGATGGCCGGCCCGATCCCGAGCTTGGCGTCTGGAAAGAGTGCCAGCACGGCCTCGGCCATGACGTGGGCCGTGGAATGACGCAGGGGATCCAGCGGGTCCCCCGCGTGGGCGTCGAGAAGCTCCTCGGCGGACCCGCGCGTGGGCGCCTCCAGGGCCAGGTCCTCCGTCGATTCGGGCACCGCGTCAGCTCCTGCTGCCGCAGCGGCGCCGCTCTCAGCCGCCACTTTCGCCGTCCTTTGCCCGTCCATGCTCGCGCCTCCAGCGAATCGAAACGACCCCTCGTCCCCAACAGGACGAGAGGTCGTGCCTCCCGCGGTTCCACCCGTCTTCGCGACACGGCAAACGCCGTGCGCGCTCTCGTGACCGCGCTAACGGGCGGTGCCCGGGCCGGTTCGCCGGCCGCTCACGGGTGGTACGTCACGGGTGGGGTTGCGCCCTGGCTCTCAGCGACCGCCCGGGCTCTCTGGAGCGCCCTGCCCGCTCGCGCGTCCCGCTCGACGCGTTGCGGTTCTGGTGGGCGGTACAGGAATCGAACCTGTGACCTCGTGCATGTCAAGCACGCGCTCTAACCGACTGAGCCAACCGCCCGGTTCGCGCTATGGTACCGCATCCCGGGCGGTGCCCGGCCCGGCCTGCGGTTGCCGGGCCCGGCCGTCTGCGCACCCCGACCCACCAAAGGGCGCCAAGAACCGGCGCGGGCCTCAGCCAGGGCCCCCGTCAGCGGGGGGCGGGATCGGAGTCGCGAGCACCGCCGAGAGCGCGGCCACCAGCCGGGTAACGGCGTCATTGAGACGGTACTGGGCCTCGGTGAGGCCTGCCGTGGAGCGCGCCAGGGACTCGAGAGCCGCCGTCTGCGCATCGAGCGCCGCAATCACGCCGGCCAGGTCGGCGTCAGGCCTCGCGGCGGGCTCATGGATCGAGCGACGTGCCGGGGGCCTGGGGGCCGCGCTGAGCTGCTCGGTCAGGGCCAGCAGACGTTCGAGATCGAGCTCAATCGAGTCTGCGAGTCGCGCAAGTTTCTTGGGGTCTCGTCCCACCGTTGCTCCCCTGTCGATCGATCAGGGCGACCTGGTCCCGGCCGCCCCACGATGGTGGACGGCCCAAGCGCTCACCCGGGCTGGTCGTCAGTCGCCCCGGCCGCTCGAGGCCGCCGGGCTGCCCATCACCAGACTCGCCCGGAGGCGCCGGAGCTGCTCGATGCGACCCAGCATCTCGGTGTCACGCGGCTCGAGGATGGCCTGACCGGGCTCGAACCGACCCCGGTCAGGCTCCGCCGTGGCGGGCTCGGGCTCGGGGGTCATGGCCGACGCAGGCTCCGCCGTGGCCGGGACGGGCCGCTCGGGCTCAGGCGGCGCGGCGGGCATCTGGTCCACCCCCGCTTCGGCGACCGCGACCGCCGGGCCAGACCACAGCTCAGGGTCCGGCACGGCCGGCGATGCTGGTTGGGACTCCTGCCCGTCGGCAGACGAGGCGCTGGTCGTGGGCGATACCTGTTCCGAGACCGGCGCACGATCGGCGCGCGGACCGGGAGCCACTGCGGGTTCCACCTCCGCAGCGACCCGCTGCTCCTCCAGTCCGATCAGCTCGGCGACGACGTCGATCTCGCGGCGGACGATCTCGCGCTCGCGTTCCAGCAGTTCCAGGTTGCGGGCCAGGACGTCATCTCTCCCCTCCAGTTGCGTCCTGACGGCACTCAGAGTCTCGATCTGGTTCATGCGCGCACCATAGCGCCAAGCCGGACCCGATTGGATACGCAAAAGGAACCACGCGGGGCCGCCGTTGGTACTGGGTCGCCCATCCCGCGATCGTCCCTGTCCCCCGGCACCCGGACGGCCGCTCAGGGACGAGACCACGCGGTCACAGTCTCGACCGCCCGCTGCCAGGTGGCGTACCCGGCATCGCGCTGATCGGCGGAGGTCCGGGGCTCGAAGCGGTCCGGTGTGCCGGGCAGCGGCGGCAATGTGCTCTCCCCGGGCCAGAACCCCGCCCCGATCCCCGCCAGCAGCGCCGCGGCCCGCGCGGTGGTCTCGGTGAACGGCGAGCGAACCAGCGGGATCCCCAGCCAGTCGGCCTGGATGGCGCAGGCCTCGTCACTGGCCGATAACCCGCCGCCCACCTTGAGCTGTGCGACCGGCACGCCGGTCTTGCCGCTGATCTCGTCCAGGATCGCCCGCAGCTGGAACCCGATGGAGTCGAGGAAGGCGCGGGCGACATGGGCCCGGGTGTGGCCCAGGGTGAGCCCGAGGAGCGTGCCGCGCGCCTCGTGCACGGCGTAGGGCACGTTGAGCCCGGTGAAGGCAGGAACAAAGACCAGGCCTCCCGCGTCCGATACCGACGCGGCGAGGGGCCCCAGCTCGTCGTCGCGGTCAAGCAGGCGAGCGGCCTCCCGCATCCAGCGGACCGCCGCCCCCGTGACGGTCGTGTCGGCCTCGAGGCAGTAGGTGGGCTGGCCGTTCAGCCGCCAGGCCAGGTAGACCTTGATCGTGTCGAGCACCGGCGAAGCGGGGCCCAGGCAAACATCCACGAAGGAAGCCGTCCCGTGCGTGCACTCGGCGTCCCCCGCCCGCCGGCAGTCGTAGCCGAAGAGCGCCCCCTGCTGGTCCCCGATCATCGCCCGCACGGGGACGCGCGCGCCGTCGATCTTGAGCCAGCCGAAGTCCGCCACGGTGTCCGTCACGTCCGGCAGCGCCGAGCGGGGCACCTGCAGGTAGTCCAGCCAGTCGGTCCAGTAGTCGCCCGCCCGGAAGTCATACAGGCACATGCTCTGGGTGAGCGAGATGTCCGCTCGGTGCCCGTCGGCTTGCCCCAGGGCGTTGAGCACCCAGAGCGCGGAAAGTCCGGTGCGCAGCGTCCCGGCTCGCGCCGCGCCGGCCACCATCGGATCGTTTGCCATTCGCCATTGCAGGTGCAGCGCCGAACTCCACGGCCCGGGCCAGTAACCGAGGCGCGCCCGGCATTCGCGGGACTGCGGCCAGGCGTCAAGTGCCCGTTCAAGCGGGAGCGTGCGCAGATCCTGCCAGCTGATGGCGTTGGCCAGTGCCGCCCCGCTGCGCGCGTCCCAGACGAAGTCGGTGTCGCGCTGCGACGCGATCCCGCAGCCGTCCACCTGCGACGCCCGGCATCCAGCCCGCGCCAGCGCCTCCTCGACGGCGAGCCGGACCCCATCTGCGACTGCCCGGGGGTCCTGCTCCACCCACTCCCCGCGCGGGTAGAGGCGAGCCAAAGGCCGGTAGCCGTAGCCCAGCACGGTTCCCTCGCGGTCCAGCACCAGGGCGCGGCTGCCGCTGGTGCCCTGATCGATCCCCAGCAGGCAATCCTTCATGGGCGCGGCTCCCCTTCGGCCCGGGTTTCCGGGGCACGGATGGTCCGGCCCCAGCCGACGTCGTCCGGGAGCAGGTCGGCGAGGTGTCGCAGCACGTACGTCGGCTGCCACGCCGACCCGCTCAGCGCGGCCTCGGCGGTGGCTCCCGTCAGGACGAGCGCCGCGTCCATGCCGGCCTCGAGGCCCATGCGGACGTCGGTCTCCAGGCGGTCTCCTGTCATCAGGCAGTCTTGCGCCGGGAGACCGACAAGCCGCAAGGCCGCTCTGACCATGTGCGTGGATGGCTTGCCGACAACCGCCTCGCAGGTGACGCCGGTGCAGGCCTCGATGGCGGCGATGATGGAAGCGGCGTCCGGCTGGCCGCCACCGGGGACCGGACAGTACCGGTCCGGGTTGGTGGCAAAGAAGCGTGCCCCGGACCGGATGGCGTCGAACGCGACCTGCAGCTTGCCGTAGACGAAGGTGCGGTCGAAGCTGGCGATGACCGCGTCGGTCTCCCGTGCCGCCCCCACCAGGCGAAAACCCGCCGCCGCCAGTTCATCCATCAGTGGCTGCTCACCGAGCACGAAGAGGCGTGCCCCGGGCAGGCGCGCGCGCAGGAATTCCACCAGGACCTGCGAGGAGGTCAGGATGTCCGCTGCCGGCGTGGGCAGTCCCAGGGAGGTCAGCTTGTCGGCGTACGCGGCGCGGGCGTGGGTCGGATTGTTGGAAAGAAAGACCGTCCGGCTCCCGAGCTCGCGCAACCGGGCGATTGTCTCGCCGGCGGTCGGCAACAGGCGCTCGCCCAGATAGACGGTGCCGTCCAGGTCCAGGATGTAGCCGCGATACAGGTGATTGGGCGTCCGGATCATGGGGAGGATTCTGGCGGGTCCGGCGGACCTCCGTGGGGCCACCGGCGCATCCGTGCCCCCGGGCGGGCCGGGCCGCATGGCACGGCCCTGTTTCGTGACCTCCTGCCCTTCCGGGTTTGCCTTCCGGGGGGAGAATCCAGGGGCAGGAGGGCGAGCATGGACGCAAAGATTGGAGACCGCATCGTGGTCGAGACCGAGCGGGTTGGGATGCCGGCCCGCGAGGGCGAGATCCTGCAGGTGATCGAGTCGCCGTCCGGTCCGCACTACCGGGTGCGCTGGGACGACGGGCGAGAGAGCAGCTTCTGGCCGGCGGCAGGCTCGGCGCGGATTATCCCGCGAGGGGCGGTGCCGGGCGGGGCCGCGTCGGGCGCCGGCGTGGAGGCAGCGGCCAAGCCGGAACGGGCGGTCCCGGCCCGCTGAGATCGATGGTTCAATCGGCGCGCCCGCCGGTTCCCGGCCGGAACCCGGCGGGCGCGCCTGTGTGTGCCGTCTTCTCGTAGCGGAGCGCCCCGCTGCCGAACGCAACCAGCGGCCAGGCGGCCGCGAAGACGGGGATCCAGAGCGCGGAGAACGCCAGCAGGCGCGCGGCCCGCAGCACGCGCCACGGTACGGAACCCAGGCCATGCAGGCCTTCCCAGCGCAGGGCATCGGCTGCCAGGGCCGCACCAGGGATCAGGTACGTCCCAAAGAGCAGCCCCAGGGCCGGCCATGCCCCGGTCAGCGCGCCGGCCAGGAACGCGGCGCCGAGCGAGACCGGCAGCACGGTCTGGGCGGAATAGGCCAGGTAGTCGAGCTTGGCCCAGCGTGCAAGGCGGCGGCTGGTGAGCAGGGGAAGGGTCAGCTCGAGCTCCCGCCGGATGATTCCCGTCCCCCACCGGAGTCGCTGCCGGCGCAGTCCCGCCAGCTCGAGCACCGGCTCCTCCCACGCCACGACGTCCAGCGCCCAGCCCACGCGCTCGCCGAGGATGGCCAGGCGCGTGGAGAGGTCCAGGTCCTCGCACAGCGCGTGCGGATGCCAGCCGCCCACCGCCGCCAGCAGGTCGCGACGGATCAGGATCCCATTGCCTCGGAACTCGCTGCATCCACCGCTGCTCCACCGCCCGCGCTGAATCTCGCCGTCGGCGTCCTGCTCGTCGGCCTGAGCCGCTTCCAGCTGGCAACGCGCCCATCCGGGCGGCCTGTGCCGGAGCGTTCGCCGACGGGCCGTCATAGCGGCCGCACCACGCGCAAAGTAGCTGGCCGCCCGGCGCAGGTAATCAGGGCCGATCCGCGCGTCAGCGTCGAGGACGGCGACGAAGGTGCCGCTGTACTCGGCTGGCGCGGTGGCGCTGAGAGCAGCGCCCTTGCCATCGAACAACGGCGGGGCTCCGGGGAGCGGGCGCTGGCTGGGCGGCAAACCTCGCCGGATCAAGCGGGTGATGCCGCCGATGCCGGCCCGAGCAGCGGCCTCGGTCGCCACCTTGCCAGTGGCGTCGGTGGAGCGATCGTCGATCACCAGGATCTCGAAGCGCGGCGTGCCGTCCGGGTCGACGTGGTCCTGGGCTGCGAGGTCCGCGACCAGGTGCGCGACCACGGCCGCTTCGTCGCGGCCGGCGATCAGCACGGTCGCGGTGGGCAGAGGACCCAGGCGGGCGATCTCGGCGTCCGAGAGCGGGGCGAGCGGCGGTCGGCGGCTGGCGGGCGCCAGCGTCAGCGTGATCGCAGCGAAGACGAGGCAGAGCCCCGTGAGCAGGAGAAGCGGAACCACCAGGACCAGGGCAAGGCCGAGCGCGATCGAACCGGCCAGGACGGCCAGCGCGACCAGGCGCCAGGCAACCGGCGTGCCGTTCACCACTGATTCACGAGACGCCGCCCGGGCCCGGCAGATCGCGGTCCGTGCGTGGAGCCTCGTGGCGATCTCGCCGAGGCACATCGTCCATCGGGCGCACCGCCGTGGTGACCGCCACCGGGTCCACCGGCGCGGCATGGAACGCTGGAATGGCGGCTGCCGGGCGCTCGGCCGTGACCACCAGGATGGAGCCCAACCCCACCGCGCCCACCAGCAGGGCCGCCGCAACCAGGACGACGGGCGTGCCCACCAGGTCCGCAACCGGGCCCACCACCACGATGGGCAGGAAACTCGAGATGCTCACCAGCATGTTGAGCACCCCGAAGACCCGTCCCCGCACCTCCTCGGGGAGCTCCTCCTGGAGCTGGGTTTGGGCGGGGATCGCCACGAAAGCGTAGGCCGCCCCGGCCACGAAGGCCAGGGAGATGACGATGGAGAGGAGCGAGACCAACCCGTTCAGGCTGGCCACTGGCTGGTGTCTGGCGCTCTCCTGAAGGAAGCGCGAGAGCGGGCCGGCGATGGACAGCACCACCAGGGACAGCGAGAGGACCAGGAGCCCGCCTTCGATCACGCGGCGGCGGGGCAGGTAGCGGCCGTACCGGTTCAGGAGCAGGATGCCCGTCACGATCCCCCCGCCCAAGGGGAGGATGACCACCACGAAGTCCTGCTCGCGCAGCCCCAGCGCCTTGGTGGCGAACCCGGGCCCCAGCACCCCCAGCACCCCGATCAGCGAGGCCGTCACCGCGAGATAGGCCAGCGACCAGAAGATGCGCGGGTTCGAGCGGATGTACGCGAGTCCCTCGCGAAGTTGCGCCACCAGGGAGGCCACGGCTCGCTCGGCGTCCCCGAGCGCGGGCTCCTGTGCCTCGACATCGGGGCTCGTGCCCGGAAGGGTGACGCACAAAGCGGCCGCCACGAAGTAGAGCACCGCCACGAGCAGCAGCAGGGCCGGCCCACCGGCCAGGTTGACCACCAGCGGTCCGAGCAGCGCGAACCCGACCGCAAACGACGCGTTCATGGTGAAGTTGAACAGCCCGGTGGCCTGCATCAGCTGATCCCGCTCCACCAGGACCGGGATCATGGCGGCCTCGGCGGGCGCGAACAGCGTGGTGGCCGTGGAGACCAGGATGTTGAGCACGTAGACCAGCAGCAGCTGGTGGCTGACCAGCACCATGGCCAGGAACGCGCTGCCGCGCAGCAGGTTGGTGGTGACCAGGATCAGACGCCGGTCGATCCGGTCCACGTAGACGCCCGCCACCGCGCTGAACACGACGGCCGGGGCCAGGAAGGTCAGGATGAGCAGGCTGACTGCCGAGTTGGACCCCGTCAGACCGTAGACGATGATGGTCAGCCCGTAGATGACCATGTTGCCGCCGATCTGCGTGGAGGCCTGGGCCAGCCACAGTGACAGAAAGCGGCGGTTCGCCAGGACTCCGAGGCCGGACGGTTCCGGCGCAGGGGATCCATCGGGGACGGCGGCCGTGATCGGAACCGGTGCCCCGGTCCCGGCCGGAGTTCCCGCGGCGGGGACCGTGCGGTCCTCGGGCTGCCCGGCGCGCGTCACCGGCCAGTCACCTGCCTTTCCGTTGGCTCCGGCCCGCGTTCGAGAAACGCGACCAGGCGCCGCTCGAGCTGCCGGCGCTCAAGAAGGACGCGGCGCCCACAGCCATCGCACACCAGCCCGATGTCGGCGCCCACCCGGGTCACCCGCCAGGTGGTGGCACCACAGGGATGCGGTTTTCGCAGTTGAACCCGGTCCTGGAGCCGGAACGCAACCACCGGACGGTCGGCCATGCGCGCTGGCTCAGAGCTCGGAGGAACCGGTGAAGTCCCAGCTCCCGATCCGCAGACCGGGCACCACGCAGGTGCCGAGCTCCCCGGCCAGCAGTCGGCGCTCCCGGCCGACGGCCTCGACGGCCGCCAGGGCCTCCAGGTAACTCTGCGTGAAGCGCAGGTTGCGCACGGGCCCGACGATCTCGCCGTGCTCCACGAGGAACGACCCGTCCCGGGTCATCCCGGTCACGATGGCCCGCTTCGGATGCACCGCGTTGGTGTAGTTGAAACGGGTGATGAGCAGGCCGTGATCGAGCCCCGCGATGAGTTCCTCGCGGGAGGCGGCCCCGGGCGCCATGAACTGGTTGGAGGGGGCCGGGCCGTACGGGTTGGGGGCCAGGAATCCGTGGCCGGTCGAGGGCCGTCCCGCCCGTGCCGCGGTCGCCGCATCGTACACAAGCTCGGCGCAGACGCCGCGGTCGATCAGCGATACGCGCCGCTTCGTGGCGCCCTCTTCGTCGATCGCCGAGGGGGTCCCGTCCGGGTCGGTCGCATCGTCCCAGGTGGAGACCAGCTCGCTGGCGATGCGCCGGCCCGGCGCGTAAAAGCTGCGTCCCTCCTCCACCGCCAGGGCAGAGAAACCCAGGCCGCCGATCCAGTCGAGCAGGTCCACCACCGCGTACGGCTCCAGCACCACGGGATACGCACCCGGCGCCAGGGAGACCGGCCCGCGCGAGTGGACGGCCCTGCTCGCAGCTTCGCGCCCGATCGCTTCGGGATCGATTCGGTCCAGATCCACGGCCAGGGCCTCTGCATAGCCGGCCTCCCCATCCGGCCCCATGCAGATAGTGACCAGCCGCGCCCGGCTGGTGAGCTGCTCGGCACGGACCCCGCGGGTGTTGGCCACGGCCAGACCGTCGCTGGAGGTCGCGAACGAGCCGAACGCCATGACCCCTGCGTCCTCTGCGGCAGCGATCACCGCGCCGACCGCGGAGGCGCGCGCTTCGGGCGTGGCCTGCGCCGTCCGCTCGCTCCACGCCCGCAGCAGCTCGTTGGGCGCGCTCGGATCCGGGAGCGCCACCGGGTCCGGCTGCTCGGGCTGGACCCGGGCGATCCGCGCCGCCGTCGCCGCGAGCTCGCGGAGGCCGGCCTCGTCCAGGCGATTGCCAGAGGCCACCCCGGAACGCCGACCATCCACGAAGCGGAGGTTGGCCGCCACGTTGGTTTCGGCGACGTTCTGGTGGATCTCGCTGCTGGCAAAGCGCGTGAGCGCCGCGTCCGTGGCCAGGATCACGACCTCGGCCTCTGTGGCCCCCTGTGCCAGGGCCAGCTCCAGCAGGCGCTCCGCGAGGGGCAGATGCTGCTCCCGGGCCGGCATCAGCGGCGGCCCCCGGATCGTGCGGTCACCACCGCCCGACTCCCACCTGCACGTCGCGGAACCGTGCTCCAGAGCACCCGTGGCCCACCGCGCCGCCCTGGGGAGGCTCGCCCTTCCCGCAGTTCGGTGTCCCCAGCATCCGGTAGCTTCGCGCGTCGGCCACCGCGTCGCAGGAACGCCAGAACGAAGGGGTGACCCCCGTGTAGGTCGGGTTCCGGAGCAGTCGTCCCAGCTTGCCGTGCCGGATCTCGTAGGCGAGCTCGGTCGCGAACTGGAAGTTCAGGCGCCGGTCGTCGATGCTCCAGCTGCGGTTGGCCACCAGGTACAGACCGTCATCGGTGTCCGCGATGATCTCCTCGAGGCTCATCCCCGGTCTGGGCAACAGGTTGATGTTGGTCATGCGGATCAGCGGTATCCGGTTCCAGCCGTCGGCCCGCATGGCGCCACTGCTGCGTCGCCCGATCCGAGGTGCCGTCTCGCGACTGGACAGGTACCCCACGAAGATGCCTTCCCGGACCAGTGGGACCGACTGGGCAGGCACGCCTTCGTCGTCCCATCCGAAGGTGCCCAGCCCGCCCTCCGCGGTGGCGTCGGCGACGATGTCCACCAGCTCGGAGCCGTAGCGGAACCCGGACGCCAGCAGGTCGGGGGTCAGGAAACTGGTGCCGGCATACGACGCCTCGGTGCCAAAAACGCGATCCAGTTCGGTGGGGTGCCCGGCGCTCTCGTGGACCTGCAGGAAGAGCTGCGAGGGGTCCAGGACGATGGTGCGGCGCCCCGGAGGACACTGGGGCGCGGAGAGGAGCGCGACCGCCTCCTGGGCCAGCGGGGCCGCATGGGCGGCCAGGTCCAGGTTGCGCACGTGTTCGTAGCCGCCGCCCCGCATGCCACCATCCGAGTCGGGGTAGCTGCGACGCTGGTGCTCGTCACCGTCCACCGCGTTCGCCTCGATCGAGGCACCGGCCTGCGTGAGAACCTGCTCCACGTCCGTGCCGTGGTTGTCGCAGTACGTCTTCCACTCCCGGTGAGCCCGGAAGGTGCAGTCTGTGAAGGCCAGGTTCTCGGTCTCGCGCATGGCCGCGTCGGCGGCCAGCAGATCGCCTACCTTGGCCTCCAGGGGAACCGCGAACGGGTCGATCTCGACCGGCGTTTCGTAGCGCCCGCGCTGCGCCGGCTGCTCGTCCAGTACCACCGGCCGCCGCAGCGTCCGAGCGGAGGCACGCGCGATCCGAACGGCCTCCGCGGCCACCCGTTCGGCTTCGGCGGCCGTCAGCCGCCAGGAGCTCGCGAAGCCCCAGGCTCCGTCGACCAGCACGCGCACCCCGAACCCGCTGTCCTCCCGGTTGGAGACGCCGGCCACCTGGCCGGTTCGCACCGCGATCCGTTGCTCGAGTCGGTGCACGGTTCGCACGTCGGCGTGCGTGGCCCCGCGCAGGGTGGCAACCTGCAGCGCGCGATCGCTCAGATGGTCCATCGCCGACAGCCTACCAGAGCCTACAGGTGCGGCTGGGCATCTGCGGGTATCAGCGAGCGGTCGGTGGCAGGGAGGATCAGGCTGTTTTCCGGGGTGACCGCGAGCTGGACGTTTGGGCTGGTCACCTGAAGGCGGCTGATGATCCCCCCGATCCGCGTGAGGGCCGCGGTGAGGTTGACGCTGTTGCCGATCGCCGAGACGCGGAACGGCGAGCGCAGCGCCACGTTCTCCACCGAGAGGCTGCCCGGCGGCCCCGCCACCACCGTCCCCGTGACGACGCGGACGTTGTCGATCGCGAGCGCCTCCGCGCCGGCCAGCCGGAGCTCATTGAGCAGGTCGTTGGTGGCCTGTGCGGACATGGGGCCCGAACACTCCACCACCACGCCGCGCCCGGTGACCGGGTCCAGCCCAGCCCAGAGCCGGATGTTGGTCAGATCGGCGCGCAGCCCCCCCACCGCCGAGATGCCCAGGGCGTGTGCCTCCTGGAGGTCGCGGGCCTGTGCCTGCAGCGTGGCCACCTCGCTGGAGAGCTGGACGTTGCGCTGGTTGAGGTTGGCGATCAGGGTGGTGAGGTCCTGTGCCGACAGATTCGCAAGACCCGCGCCTCCCGCCTGGGCCTGGAGCTGGACGATCGCCAGGAAGCCCAGCACCAGCGCCACGAATCCGAGCGTCAGCTGGGCGCGCCGGGAGCGGATGCCGGTGTTCACGGCCCGTTCCCCGCAGACGGTGACGCCGCCGCGCTGCCGGACGGAACCGCCTGGGCGTAGGTCAGGGCGACGGCACCCGCATAGGCAGGGACCACGGCCTTGTCCAGCGCGCCGGCCCCGAGCCGGATCCCGAAGCCCTCCACGCGTGCCTTGACAAAGGCGGCGAAGTTGGCCGAGCTGGTGAGCCGGTCATACAGGTCCTTCGGGCCGATCGCGACGATCTGGTAGGGCGGCTGCAGGTAGGCCCCGTTCAGCAGCACGGAGGAGCCGATGTCAGTCATCGCGGTGGTCACGGTGATCCGTTCTCCGTTGACCGCGATCGCCTCCGCGCCGTCCAGCCAGAGTTCGTTGACCACCGCCAGGATGTCGCTGGCGCTGACCAGGTAATCGCCGGGCGCGGCCCCCGGGGGCACGGTCTGGGTGGAGTCTTCCAGCTGGACGACCACCCCGGGGCCCTGGAGCGCGACCAGCCCGGCGGCCAGGCGCGCCTGGTCCAGGCTCTGGTTGAGGCTGGTCACGACCGTGTTGTTGCCGGCCGAGGAGGATTCCAGCTGGGCGATCTGCGCGCGCAGGGCGAGGATCTGGGACTTGAGGTCGTCCTGCCGTTGCTGCAGGTCGGTGGCCGTGGCCACCAGCGGCGGGCGCTCCTGCGTGGTGTACTGGACCACGGCCGGCTGCGCTCCCGCCTGCGCGACCATCAGGAAGCCCAGCAGGCAGAGCGCAATGGCCAGTGTCACCTGCCAGCTGGGCACGCGTCGAACGCGGGCGAGCAGCGCGTTCACGCCGGGAGGCGCTCCGGGGCAATGCCCGACATGGCGGTGCGGGCTGGCCCGCGACGCCATGTCGCGTGGGCCAGGGGCGCGGGCGAGGGCGCCACCCCGGCGGCAAGGCCCGGAAGGGCCGACGGCCGCCAATCCGGGGGCAGCGGCCCCGCCGGGGCCGGCCGTGGACCGTAGGTGGGCACCGAGCGGACGCCGATCGAGGCAAGCCAGGCTGCGTTGAATGCCGCTGCGTCGGAGCCGGTGGCCGCCTGGAACGCCTGGTCATCGGTGGAGCCCTGACGGTACGCTCTGACCAGCCGTTGCAGGGCCGCCTGCCCGTGTGAGCGCAGCAGGAAGTCGACCGCCGAGACGGCCTCCGCGTAGGAGAGCACGAAGGCGTCCGTGGCCGGAGGAAACGCGCCGGTCAGGCCGTCGAGCGGAACAATCCGTCCGGCCGCGATCCCCTGCTCCAGGTCCGGGCGGCGCGGACCGGCCCCCTCCGAGAAGTAGACCGCGATCCCCTCGTCGAGCCAGAGCGGCGGGGGGTGATACGGATTGCGGGTGGCGCTCTCAAACACGTGGTGGGTGGTCTCGTGGGCAATTTCCTGGTCGGGAAAACTCGAACCCAGGTCGGATGGAAGGACGGTGCCGAACGCGGTGTGCGTGTCGGCGATGTAGACCCCCGCGGCATCCGCGTTGGCGCCTGCACCGATCGCGCCGAAGAAGGACGCCGAGTCCGCGTAGATGAAGAAGTCCAGGTGCGGCACGCTGGTCACCCCGAACGCCGCCTCGTCCCGGGTGACCGCCGACTCGCCGGCGTTCAGCCACCCCTGCGCGGTGCTCCGGCTCTGGCCGTACCAGTGCAGCGTGATGGTCGGCCCAGAGATGGCCTGCCACCCGAAGCGCGGGTCGACCACGGTGACCGAACCGGCCGGCCCGGTCACCGTGCTCCGGCCCGGGAGTGTCACCCGGAAGGCGAACCGGTAGACCGTGTTCACGGATCCGGGGTCCGGTTCGGAGACCGACGCGCGCCAGGAGCCGTCCGCCACCTGGGTGGCGGCGGCATCGAGCACGCTGGTGCCCGGCACGTACGGGGTGGAGATCAGCGCCTCCACCCGGGTCGGACGCGTCGCGGTCCGGAAGGTGTTCCTGAAGGTCAGCGGCTGGCCCAGCACGGCGGTGGCGCTGGGCGCGCCGAAGGCGATCCCCGGCGCGGTCGCCGCGGGCAAGGCCACCGATGTGGCTGCCGGCATGGCTGCCGAGTCCCCGGCTGCCAGCGTCGCCGGGCCGGCCGTCCCGGCCACCAGGAGCGCCCCGAGCAGCAGGGCGACGGCGATCATCCGGTTCATCGCGACCATGCCAGCCCCGCAAAGCGCGGAATGCCGAGCGCACCGGTGGTGGCGCCCAGCAGACCAGTCCGGCTGAGCGCCCAGGAAACGTCCCCCTGCGCGCCCGGAGCCGCGTAGCTAAGCGGCACCACCGGGACCTGGTCCCGGACGATCGCCTCCGCCGCGCCGTAGGCGCGTGCCTGGGCTGCCGGGTCGCCGGTCCGCCCGGCGGCGTCCAGGGCGGCGTCAAACCCCGCGTTCGCCCAGCCGCCGTAGTTCGACGTCGCGTCGCTCTGGAGCAGGATTCCCAGGAAATCACCGGGCGCCGCGTAGTCCGCGATCCAGGACATGCTCCAGATCGCGGGCGCGTCGTCCGCCAGGCGTGCCATGTAGGCGTCGGGCGCCATGGTCTCCAGGGAGACCGTGATGCCCAGGTGCTGCGCGATCTGCTCGATGACCGCGGCATCGTAGGTGGTCCCGGAGGTGACCATGGTGATGGGCGGCAGGTCTCGCCCGCCGGGGTAGCCCGCCGCGGCCAGTTCGGCGCGCGCCGCAGCCGGATCGAACATTGGCAGGTAGTCGCCCGTGGGTCGCCCGGGAATCCCGGGCGGCACCATGGAGGTGGCGACCGAGCCGGGCCCATCGGCGAGCAACGCGATCCGCCGCCAGTCCACCGCCCAGGCGAATGCCCGGCGCACGCGCACGTCGTCGAACGGCGCGCGGCGCGTGTTGAACCCGTAGTAGGTGACCGACAGCGACGGTTCCTCCCGGAGCTGCGGCCCCAGCTGCGGGTCATATCGGATCCAGTTCGCATCCGCCTGGTCGACCGGCGTGTAGTCGACCGTCCCGGCGGTGAAGGCGGCCACCGGGCCCTGGTCATTGAAGTCGGTCACCACGGTCACCGATCCGATCGCAGGCGGGCCGGCCCAGTAGCGCGGGTTCGCCTGCAGCGTGATGCCGCTGGCGCCGTCTCCGACCACCGTGTAGGCGCCCGACCCCACGAACGGGCTGGGCGGCCGGATCCCGGCCAGCTCCCCCGCTTCGGATCCCGGCGCCACGGCCAGCGCGGGGTTCGCGGCGATGGCCGGGAAGTAGGCCGCTGGCTTGAGCAGGCTGATCACCACCGTGTCCCCGACCGCGCGGATTCCGACCGCGGACTCCGGCCCGTGGCCCTGTCGGTAGGCGACCGCACCGGCCACGTCGTCCAGCAGCGAGGCCAGTGGTCCTGGATGGGCGGGATCGAGGATGCGCAACCAGCTGGCCACGACGTCCCCGGCGGTGAGAGGTGAGCCGTCCGAAAAGACAAGACCAGGGCGCAGCTGGAAACTGACCCGCAGGCCGCCCGGGTCAACGGTCCATGACTGCGCGAGCGCCGGCTCCACCCGCAACGAGGCGCCCACCGAGGTGAGCCCCTCGAAGAGCTGGGCCAGCACCGCGGCCGTGCCCGAGTCCCCCTGCTGTGACGGGTCCCAGGTCGCGGGCGTCGACCCCGCGATCCGGACGCTGCCCGTGCCGTGCTGGAGCGCCGGCGCAGTGCCCGAGCTCGGGGTGGGGCCCGGCCCAAGCTCGAGGACCTGCAGCGGAAGGACGAGGGCGGCCGCGAGCAGCACGATGATCGCCGCGGCGACCACCCGCCGCCGTCGCGAGGCGGGCCGCGCAGGCGGGAGATCGGGCGGCAGCCAGCTCGATGGGACCGGCGACCGGGCCGGCTGGCCGGGCGGGGCCGACGACGCCTCCGCGACCGTGTCGGGGCCGGGCGCCTGGGAATCGCGCTCGCCGCTCATGACGGGGTCAGTCTATCTGCCGGCGCGGCCCGGCGCCGAGCCTCTCCCGGTCGCGGCACGCCCCCGGGACGGTGACGGCCGCAGCTCCCCCCGGGGGTCAGACGGCCATTCCCTGGTCCTGGAGCGCCGTCTCGATGGCCTTGCGCAGGTCCTCCAGGGCAGGCTGACCGACTAGGGGCGTGACGCGCAGCGGACCCTCGGTCTCGACCCAGTCAAGCCGGTCGTCCACCGCGGTGAGAACCATGGGAAGGTCCGCATACACCTCCCGCACGTGCGCGACGAGCTGCCTTCCGCCATCGCTGTCGCCGGCCGCCCAGGCGTCGTAGACCAGCACGTCCGCCCAGTCCGCGAGCGCGCAGGGCAGCTCCGAGAGGACCGGACAGTGTTCCTCGAGCGGTCCGCCGCACTGCCTGACCTCGTATCCCGCGGCGCGCAACATCGCCGCCTCCTGGCCAGCCGTTGCGGGATCGTGGTTCACAACGACGACCCGGGTCATGGCGACCTCCGTGCTTTGCCTGTCTCGCTGCGCTGTGGCGGCGGATCTCTCGCTCGCGCGACGTCCCGCGTGAGGCGACGACGGCTTGCCTAATCCGGCCTGCGCGCACCCGACGAGGACATAGTACCGAGATCGCCGGACTCCGGCCGTCATGCGAGCGCGAGCAGTCCGGCCACGACGTCATGCTCCGGCAGGACGGTCTCCTCCACCAGGGCCGTGCCCGGCAGGTCGCCGAGCGCCGCTCTCAGGGACTGCACCAGGGCTGGGCGGACGGTGGCCACTGCGAGGCGATAGTGCCCCGCGCGGAGGACCTGGATGGCATTGGCCCAGCCCTCGCCGCGCTCCAGCTCCAGCGGCCCGATCTCGTCCACGATGAGCACGTCGCAGGCGCCGATCTCGTTCAGCCGCCGCGCGGCCCACGCCAGGGCCCCGGCGTGGAACTGGTAGCGGCCCGCGGCGGGCCCCTGGGCGAGATCAGACGGGCCGGTGGTGCAAGCCGCAACCTCGGCCAGGCGGCGGCGCACGCCGGTACGCAGCTCCACCACGTCGATCCCGGACTTGCGGCCGCGCGAGAAACGGGCCGGCGAAAGAAGCCCCTCGCACGTCCGTCCGCGGCGCTCCGCCTGGTCGGCCAGCCGGGCACAGGCGGTGGTCTTGCCGCTGCCCGGCGCACCGGTCAGGAGAACCAGCGTGCGCACGGCGACACGGGTGGGTTGCTCACGACCAGACCACGACCTGTCTCCCGTCGACGCAGGCGATCCGCACCGGCACCCCATAGGTGGCGCTGAGCAGTTCGGGCGTGAAGACTTCGGCGAAATCGCCGGCTCGGTAGACGCAACCCTCGCGCATGAGCACCAGGTGCGTGGCGAGGGCGGCGGCCACGTCGGGTTCGTGGGTTGCGGCCAGCAGGGTGATCCCCCGGGCCAGGAGCTCTCGCAGGAGCCGGACCAGCTGCGCCTTGTGGGCCAGATCGAGCTGCGAGGTCGGCTCGTCCAGGAGCAGCAGGCGGGGCTCCTGTGCGAGCGCCCGGGCGACCAGTGCGAGCTGCCGCTCCCCGCCGCTCAGCGTGGTGACAGCGCGATGCGCGAGCCGGCCCAGCCCGACATCCCGGATGGCCGCGAGTGCGGTCCGCTCGTCCTCAGGCCCCGGCATGGCCAGTGGGGCCAGATGGGGGGCACGGGCCAGCAGGACGTACTCCAGGACCGAGTAGTCGAACGGTGCATGCTCCCCTTGGGGCACCAGGGAGACCGAGCGGCCCAGCAGGCGGCGCGGCAGGCCCTGCATCGGTTGGCCGTCCAGAAGCACCTGGCCGCCCCGGGGCCGGAGCCAGCCCGTGGCCAGCTGCAGCAGCGTGCTCTTGCCGGCCCCGTTGGGGCCCAGGATCGCGGTGGCCGTCCCCGGCTCGATCGCGAGCGAGAGGTGCTCCAGCACCGCCGAACCGCGCGGCCCGTACCCGAAGCTGACGTCGTTGAAAGCCAGCAGGGCGCTCATCGCTGGGCCGTGACCTGCCCGTAGCTGGTCAGGATCCCGAGGAAGAAAAGGGCACCCAGCAGTGAGGTGACGATACCGATCGGGATCTCACCCGGGAGCAGCGTGCGGGCAAGATCGTCGCAGAGGACGCCGAAGAGGCCGCCGATCAGGAGGGCAGCCGGCAGGGAGCGTCGCCCGTCTGCGCCGAAGAGCCGCCGTGATATCTGCGGCACGATGAGCCCCACCCAGCCCACCATGCCGCAGACGGAGACCACGGCCGCCGTGGCGGCAACCGCGGCCGCCAGGAGAAGCGCCCGCTCGCGCCCCGGAGCGGCCCCCATGGAGAACGCCGTCGAGTCGTCCAGCGAGAGCAGGTTGAGCCGCCAGCGCATCCGGTAGATCACGCCGAGGCTGACGAGCACGACCGGCGCGATCGACCAGAGCCGTCCCCAGGTGATGCCGGAGAGCCCGCCGAGGAGCCAGAAGGTGATCTCCGGGAGCTGGTTGAGCGGGTCCGCCACGTACTGCAGCGCCCCGACACCGGCCGAAAAGAGCGCCGAGATCGCGATTCCGGCAAGCAGCAGGCGCAGGATCGAGCCGCCGAACCGCCCGCGCCGCGCCAGCACGTACGAGAGGGCAAGGCCGGCGAGCGCGAAGCACGCCGCCGAGCCCTGCACCAGCCACCCGGCGCTGCCCCACAGGACGATCGCGAGCGACGCGCCCAGCGCGGCCCCCTGCGAGACACCCAGGAACCCGGGCTCCACCAGCGGGTTCCCGAAGAGCTGCTGGAGCACGGCGCCGGCGGCGGACAGGCTCATCCCCAGCAGCAGCGCCGTCAGGATCCGGGGCAGGCGCAGGCTGAAGACCAGCCGCTGGGCCAGCTCGTCTCCCGCCAGCTGCCCGGGCGTCATCAGTCCGGGCCCCGGGTATCGGCCCAGGAAGAGCGACAGCACGAGCGCCGCCAGCAGTAGCACCGCGATGACCGCGAGCCGCTGACCTGGGCTGGCCGAACCCAGGCGTGCGACGCCCGGCCACCGGCCTCCCGTCGCGCCTGATGTGCTCAGGGCAGGTCACCCGTCAGCCGGGGCGCGATCTGACTCGCGTAGGCGGCGGCGTCCAGGCCATAGAGGTCGCGATAGAAGGTGCGGATCTCCGCGGTCATATCGAGCCCCGTGAAGGCGTCGGGATGCATCTTCGTGGCCAGCCAGGTGAGTCCCAGGACCCAGCGCGGGTCCGGCTCGTCCCAGCTGATGTAGTCGCCCGGAAAGGCGTAGATCTGCCCCTGCTGCACCGCGTGAAGGGCCGCCCACTGCGGGTTGGCCTTGAGGCTGCGCACCACCTCGGTCGCGCTGTTGAAGTAGGCGATCAGGTAGATCTGGTCGGGGTTCCAGGCGGCGATCTGCTCGAAGGAGACCGTGGTCCAGCCCTGGCCCAGCTCCGCGTCCTTCCATGCCAGCCGCCCGCCCGCCAGCTGCGCCTCGCTGCTCTGGATGAAGCTGAGCGGCGGCACGTTGAACGAGACCGCGCCGTTGGCGTCGTTGTAGTAGAGGAGCAGGATGCTCGGTTTCTGGCTCTCCCCGAGTCCTGCCAGCGGGCCGGTCACGCGCGCCACCTGCCCCTGGAAGAAGGCGACCAGCTGCTGGGCACGCGCAGGGTCCGTGAAGACCGTCCCCAGGATCCCCAGGTCCCGCGTGTAGTCCGACGGGGTCTCGAAATCGACGTACACCACCGGCACACCAAGGGCCGCGAGTGGGCCGCCCAGTGTCCGGGCGTTGCTGCTGGTCATCAGGACCGCGTCGGGGTGGCTGGCCGCGATCTGCTCCGGGCCGGCCCCCGTGTCTAGAATCGTGATCTGCGCCGACTGTGGGTCGATGACGGGCAGGAACCGGAGCCAGTTTTGGCCGGGACGTCCGATGGCCACGACCCTCGACCGCGCCTCAGGGAAGAGGAAGGCGGCGTCGGCGATGACAAAGTCGGTCTTGCCGGCGATCACGATCCGCCGGGGGGCCGCCGGAAACGTGACCTGCCGCCCAAGGGCGTCGGTGACGGCGATGGGGCCGCCGGTCCCGCCCGCGGCGCGCGACGTCGTGGCGCCGGGCACCTGGGCTGAACCCGGGGCCGCGGGTGCCGACGGGGATGCGGGTGCCGACGGGAATGCGGACGCCGACGGCGACGCAGGCGCCGTGCACGCGCTCCCCACCAGCACGGCGCTCGCGATCAGGACGCCGAGCCAGGGTCTCACCGTGTCTCCTCCTGCCCCGATGGGGCTGCTTGCCCGGGTGCTGCGCTGTCCGCCGGCGATGGGTCCGGCAGATGGGCACTCGGCCCATCGAACCGGTTGAACCGATCACCGAAGTGGCGTCCGTACAGCTCGGCCAGGGCCGCCGCCGCTTCCTCGCGGAACGCACCGAACGCCTCCACCATCCAGCGTCCGTCGTCCGAGAGGGTCGAACCGCCTCCCCGGACCCCGCCCGCCCGGCGCTCCAGCAGGATGAGGCCCAGGTGCTCCTCGGCCCGGTGCACGATCCCCCAGGCCTTGCTGTAGGCCATCCCCATCTCGGCTGCGGCCTGATGCAGCGAGCCGGTGCGCTCGGTCCGGACCAGGAGTTCGCGCACGCCCCCACCGAAGAAGGGGACGCCCCCGTCCTGGAGCCAGATGTGCTGCGCCGGGCGAATCTCGCGCACCTGGTCCTCCTCCCCTGACACTCACCCGGACCCTCCGCCCTCGGACCGTGTCCGCCGGGGAGCGTTATTCGACCGGCAGTATAGCGGTCAGTCCACGGGGACAACGGGCCGCTGCGGCAGGGCCAGCGACGCGCCGGGCGTGGCTCAGGGGCTGGGATGCGCGACCGAAGGATGCGGCCGAGGGGGCGCCTCGTGGCAGGCCGGCGGCGCGTACGCAGAAGCGCTTCTGGCGCCCCCGGACGGACTCGGGGGCCCACGAAGCAAATCGCCGGACCCACTCGCGTGGTACGCGTCGGCTTGATCGGAGGACTTTGGCGGCCTCGGCGGCCCTCGCGGGTCAGGCTGTCGGATCGAAGAGCGGCACCCCGGTGCGCGCGACGTCACGTGTGTTCCGCGTGACGAGCGTGAGGCGGTGCACGAGCGCGGTCGCCGCGAGAAGCCCGTCGACGGTGGGAACCGGATCAGGGACGTTGAGACTCCCCCACTGCTCCGCCACCGCGCGGTCCACGGGTAGGATCCGGTCGGCGAAGGCGTCCGTGATCCCGGCAAGCCACTGGTCGAGCGCGAGCGCGGAAGGCACGTCGCGCCGGCGGATCGACTCGATCCCGCGGCGCAGCTCACCGACGACGAGGACGCTCGTGAAGAGCGACTCCTCGGCTGCCTCTGCGAACCACGCCCTGAGACCGGGGTTCGCCCGCTCGCCCTTCCTGAGCTCGGAGACGATGTTCGTGTCCAGGAGCCAGCTCACGCGACGTCCCGGGGCAGGTCGCGGACAGGGGCGAAGTCGTCGTCGGAGCCGACGTCGGGCATGGAGGCCAGCGCTTGCTTGAACGACGCGCGCTCGAGGTCACCGCGCAGGGCCGTCCGGAGGATCTCGCGGTGCTCCGCCTCCGCAGAGTGGCCATGCCTGGCGGCCCGCCGCTTCAGGGCACGGACGACACCCTCGTCCACGTTGCGCACGATCAACTGTTTCGTTGTCGCCACCTCCCTGATAGCGATGATAGCACCACGGCTGGCGCCCGCAAGGTGCCGTGAAGATACGTTCCAGGAGAGGCGCGGCGGCCGTCACGGTGGTCGTTGTCGCGGTCGCCGTCGGCGTGCTACTGGTGCGTCCGTCCCAGGCACCCCGGCCGCCGTCGACGTCATGCTCTGCTTCGCCGCGGCCACCCTCGGCGGCTGCGCCTTCGACTCCGATCTCGACGTCCCCGCCAGGGTCGCCGGCGCCCATCTCGATCGCCGTCGGCTCCGCCCTCGGCGCGAGTCACGCGTGTCCGTTCACGCACGCCACGAAGATCCCGGCCCTCGGGCAGTCGGTCACCTGGCGGTTCGCGGGCGGAAGCACGCTCGCCGGGGCTCCGATCGACATGCTGGCGAGCGACCGCGACTACCCGGTGGACTTCCGCCACGTCGCGGCGGTGACTGCCGATGCCAGCGGCACCGCGTACTACACCGTCGCGTACGACCAACCGGCGTACCTGTCGGTGCGCGCATCGGTGCCCGCCACCGCGACCCATGCCGCGGGCCTGTCGCCCTCGTCCATCGCCTCCTGGCGGCGCACAGGCGCCTGCCCGGTGCAGGTGTCCGGGCCATCCGATCAGGCGATCCGCACGACCACCGTTGGAGGCACGGGCGGCGTCAGCTACACCCTGCGGAATGGCTGGGACCGGGCGGGCGACGCGCAGTCCACACTCACCGCGCGCACGACCAGTGCCGGGAGCTCGGCCTGGACGTACACGTTCGCAGCGTGCGATGCGCCCAGCACCCCGGTCGTGGGTGGCAGCGGCAGTGTCTACGTCTGGGTGATGAACCCGAGGCACACGTTCACGAGCGGGCGGCTGTTCGTCTTCGGATCAGCCGGTCTCATGGCTGTGCGTTCGGAGGCCGGGCTGCGGGGTGGCCCCCTGCGGGCGCCCGATGGGACGGTGTATCTCGTCGCGCAGGAGGAGACCGCGCGGCCAGGGAGCAGCTGGGCCGCAATCTGGCACGCCTCGTACCTCGCGGCCCTCGATCCTTCGGGGCTGCCGCGCAGCGGCTGGCCGTACGTCTCCGATGTTCCCCTGTCGGATCCCTCCTTCGGCCCCGGCGGCACGGTGTACCTCGCGAGCGGTTTCCAGGTGGGCTACCCCGGCATCGCCGCGGCGCAGGAGCGCGTGCACACGGTCATCGCCCTGCGGCCCGACGGGTCACCTGCGTCTGGCTGGCCCTTCACGCTGCCGGCAGGAACGAGTGCCACCGCAACCTGGACGAGCGAGGGCATGGACATGGTGTTTCCGCAGCCCCCCACGGTGGGGGCCGACGGAACGGTCTATGCCGTGGCCTCGAAAGGAACCTGGGGCGAGACCGCGAATGGCACGGGCGACCTCGTCTTCGCCCTCGACCCTTCCGGGCGCGTGAAGACGGGCTGGCCGTACGCGATCACGCTCGCGCGGGGTGGTTTCAGCGTAGCGACCGGAGGCGGGCCCGGCGCCACGCCACCCGTGATCGGCCCGGACGGCACCGTGTACCTGCTCCACCAGGTGGGCACGCTCCAGGCCGGGCACGATGAGATCCTCGCCCTCGATCCCGCTGGTCGACTCCGCAGCGGCTGGCCCGTGGCGCTTCCTGAGCGGGCCTCACCGACGCCGGTCCCCTGCCCTTCTGCCGGTCGCTTCGACATCGGTGGCCGGAAGGTCGAGAAGCGGAGCAGTCGCGTGCCGCAGCAGCCCGTGCCATGCGGAAAGGCTGCCCTTCCTTGACGCCTGGACCGTTTCGCCCATGCTCACGGATTCGGGCATGAACAAGCGCCCCCGGACGGACTCGAACCGCCGACGCAGGCCTTAGGACGGCCTCGCTCTATCCACTGAGCTACGGGGGCGTGCCAGCAGATTGTAGTCGCCGGCGTGAGGCGATCGGCGCCAGGCCGCTACAGCGGCTCGAAACGGTAGCGGTCGCGGTCCGCCACGAGGCGACCCACCGGCGTGCGTGGCTCGTGAGAAAGGACCACCGTCCAGTTCTCCTCCACGGCCCGCCGGAAGAGGGAGGCCTTCACCTCGACACTGGTGAGCGGGAAATCGTCGAACGAGGTGACCCAGCGGGGGTTCGCGCTCCACGGCCGCATGCAGAGGTCGCCGAAGAAGGCGACCGTGCGCGTCCGGCCGCGGATCAGGACTGCCTGGTGGCCCCCCGAGTGACCGCCGGTCCGCATCGCCGTGACGCCCGGGATCAGTTCGGCTTCGCCGTCAACCGCCCCAGCCCAGCCGGCCTGTTCCACCAGGCGCAGCTCACCCTGCTCGTAGCTCGCCTGCAATCGCGGGTTGTCGCCCAGCGCGAATTCCCACTCCAGGCGCTGCGCCGCGATCCGGGCACGCGGGAAGGCAGCCGATCCGTCGCGCGCCAGCAGGCCTCCCGCGTGGTCGAAGTGGAGGTGGCTGAGGGCCACCACGTCAATGCTCGCGGGGTCAAATCCGGAAGCCCGGAGTGCCGCCAGGATCGGCAGCCCCTCGATTTCGCGCTGGCGGCGCGTCTTCTCGTCGGAGCGTTCGCCGATCCCGGTCTCGATCAGGACCCGGCCGCCCGGCGTCTCCACAAGCAGGCAGTTGAGTGCCTGCAGCAGAGCTCCCCCAGGGCTGATCTCGTCCGCCACCAGGCGCTCCCAGAGGACCCGCGGCACGGGTCCGAAGAGCGTGCCGGCATCGGAGCGGAACGTGCCGGCCTGGACCAGGGCGATCCGGGTGCCGCCCCCGAGGTCGGCCGACCAATCGACTGCGCCGCGGATTGCCATGTCACCTCCCCTGCTGGGTGCCGGTCCCTGCGGGACGCTTCACTGCCCGGGCGGCTCAGCGTGGCTCGCGCGGCCCCAGGCGCCGGTCGCGCTCGAAGTCCCGGTAGAACTCGGATGCGGTGGGTGTCTGCTGGCCCTGGTACTTGGACTTGAGGGCGGGGCTGCCGTACGGCCGTTCCACCGGGCTGGTCATGCGGAAGAAGCTGATCTGCCCGATCTTCATGCCGCAGTAGAGGGTGATCGGCAGGTTCGCCACGTTGGAGAGCTCGAGCGTGAGCGTCCCCTTCCAGCCGGGATCCACGTAGCCGGCCGTCGAGTGGATCAGCAGTCCCAGGCGCCCCAGGCTCGACTTGCCCTCCAGACGCGCCACCAGGTCGTCCGGCAGCTCCACCCACTCGAGTGTCTGGCCCAGCACGAACTCCCCGGGATGCAGGATGAACGGGGCGTCGTCGTCGATCCGAAGGAGCTCCGTGAGGTCCGGCTGCGGGACCCGCACGTCGATGTAGGCGTACCGGCTGCTCCGGAAGACGCGGAACTCGCGATCCAGGTGCAGGTCCACCGAGGACGGCTGGAGGCACTCGGGGTCGTAGGGATCGATCCGGATCCGGCGGGCTTCCAGCGCAGCCCGGATGTCGCGGTCCGACAGCACGCCCATGCTCAGGCGCCCTTGCCTGCGGGACCGGCCACTGCCCGCGCCGAGAGGAGGGCGTCCACCTCGCGCTTCAGCTGCTCGATGTCCTCGAACGACTGGTAGACGCTGGCGAACCGGATGTAGGCGATCTGGTCCAGCTGCCGAAGCCGCTCCATGGCCAATGTGCCGATCCTCTCGGAGGGCACCTCGCTCACCCCGCCAGACCGGAGTTCGGCCTCGATCGACTCGGCGGCCAGCGCTGCAGCGCGGTCGGGGACCGGCCGGCGCGTGAGCGCCTTCTGCAGCCCGGCGGCCAGCTTCTCGCGGTCGAACTCCTCTCGGCTGCCGTCCCGCTTGACCACCACCAGCCGGGCGGCCTCCACCCGTTCGTAGGTCGTGAAGCGCGCGCCGCAGCGCATGCATTCGCGTCGCCGGCGGATGGTCCCGCCGTCGTCGAGGTCGCGCGAGTCGACCACGCGAGTGTCTCGTTCGCCGCAGGCCGGGCAGCGCATGGGGACCTCGTCTCATCCAATTAGATCGGGAACACCGGTTCCGCGCCGGAGCGTACCACCGTACCCGGTCCAGCGACCGCCGAGGGCGCCGCTCGTCGCAGCCGGTCCCCCGGGAGCCCGGGGCACTAGGCGCGGAACGTGCGCCAGGCAGCCTGGGCGACGTCTCGCGCTTCGGCCAGGTCCGCCACGTGACGCGCCAGCGCCTCGCGAGCGTGCAGCAGGTTGAGGTAGCCGCGCTTCACGGAAATCTGCGCCTCCATGCTGCGGCTGCGCGCGCGGGGCCCGGCAGCCAGCGCGCAGCCGTGCTGGACCATGTCGAGCGCGCGCTCCGCGTGGGCAATGTCGGCCACGATCGCCTCACGGGCGCCCAGCAGCGCAGGCGGCGCGGCCAGCGACGCCGCCTGCGCCATTGCCTGTTCGAGCGACTCCGCGGCGGATGCAAGATCGCCGCCGATGGCAGCGGCGTCGGTCGCCCCGCGGCGCATGGCATCCACCTGCGCGATGGTGGCTTCCAGCAGGGCGTCCAGGCGCACCCCGAGGGCGGCCGCATCTTCCTGGAAGCGTTCCACCTGGCGGGTGACCCGCAACGCGCCGGATGCGCGCCGCAGGAAGAGCGTCAGGACAAGCGCAACCAGGGCCGCCAGCAGCAGGGGCAGGACGACGGCAGGCTCCATCGGCAGTCGCTCCTGGCCTAGCCCCGACGTGCCCGCACGGCGGCGCTCACACGCGGGAGGATCTCGAAGAGGTCGCCTACGACCATCAGGTCGGCGAACTCCGCAATGGGCGCGTCCGGGTCGCGGTCAATAGCCACGATGGTCCCGGACGTCTGCATCCCGACCTTGTGCTGGATCGCCCCGCTGATCCCCGCTGCGATGTACAGCTGGGGTTTCACGGTCTTGCCGGTCTGGCCGATCTGATGCGCATACGGGATCCATCCCGCGTCGACCACGGCCCGCGTCGCCCCCACCGCTGCGCCGAGGGCGTCAGCCAGCTCGCGCACGACCCCGAACCCCTCCGGGCCACCCACGCCGCGGCCGCCGGCGACGATGGCGCTGGCCTCCTCGATCGAGACCGCTGCCGATACCTCGGCGACCCGATCCACGATCCGGACCTCCGGCAACGCAACCGCCGGCGCCACCTCCACGGCCTCCACCGAGCCCGGCTGGGGTACAGCCTCCACCGCCACGGAGCCCGGTCGCACGATCACCAGTCCGTGGTCGCCGGCAAAGCGGCTCTCGGTCACGAGCCGTCCACCGAAGACGCTCATCTCCGCCCGCGGTCCGCCATCCACCCACTGCACTGCCGACGTGTTCGCCAACACGCTCCACCCGAGGAGGGCCTGCAGGATCCCGGCCACGTCGCGGCCGTCGTTCGAGGCGCCCAGCAGCAGGTACGCGGGGGTCCGTTGCTCCACCAGGGCCGCTACTCGTTCCGCCACGACCGCCGCCACGGGGCGATCCCCCGGGTCCACCTCTGCCGTCAGCACGTCCGGCCCGTAGATGGCCAGCCCCTGGGCGGTCGCAAGCGCGCCCGGTCCCGCCACGATCGTCTGCGCGGGCCGCCCCGCCGCCTGCCCCAGTTTCCAGGCGAGCGTGGCGAGCTCGCGCGAGAGCCGCGTGGGGGCCCCGTCCGGAGCCTCGGCGATTGCCCAGATCGCGCCGGCCACTAGAGCAGCCTCCGGGATTCCATGAACTCCACGATCCGCTGCGCCGCCACGTCGGGAGCTTCACGCACCACGATGGCTCCGGCCCGCTGGGGCGGCGGTGTCGCCTCCAGCACGACCGTTCCGGACGCCAGGCTCCCGACGGTGGCCGGGTCGATGCCGAGATCCGCCAACGACCAGATGGCGATCTCCCTGGAGCGCGCCTGCATGATGCCGCGAAGGGACGGGTAGCGGGGCTCGCCCAGGAGCTGAGTCCCCGCGACCAGGGCGGGCATGGGTGCCTCGATGACGTCGTAGCCGCCCGGACCGAGGCGTCGCACGCGCACCGTGCCGGCCCCAGGGTCGGGCTCGATGGCGGCGGCGTAGGAAAGGTATGGCAGCCCCAGGCGCGTGGCCACGGCCGCGCCAACCACGCCGCCCTGCCCGTCGGACGTGTCGGCGCCGGCCACCACCAGGTCGAAGGAAAGCCTGGCCAGCGCAGCCGCCAGCACGCGACCGGTCGCCAGGGCGTCCGAGCCGGCGAGCGCCGGGTCCACAACGTGGACAGCACGCGCGGCACCCATCGCCAGCGCCTTGCGGATCGCCTCTGTCGACGCGGCCGGCCCCATCGAGAGCGTCAGCACCTCGCCGCCGTGCGCCTCCACCAGTTTGAGGGCGGCTTCCAGCACGTACTCGTCGTTGCCGTTGGCCTCCAGGCCGGAGCTGCGGTCCAGGCACCACGCATCGGTCAGCCGCTCCGTGCCGACCACCGGCACGGCCTTCAGCAGAACGACGATGCGCACCCCTACCTCCCCTCGCCCCCGCGAGCCAGCCACCGGCGGTTGCCCCGCGGAGACCCTCCGGCCAGGTCGGTCATTGCGCCGGGTGGCTCATTGTGCCGACAGGAGCGCGCGGGCGATCACGAGCCGCTGGATCTGCTGGGTTCCCTCGTAGAGCTGGGTGATCTTCGCGTCCCGCATCATCCGCTCGACCGGGTACTCCGTGATGTAGCCATAGCCGCCCAGGACCTGCACGGCGTCGGTGGTGACCGCCATCGCCGTGTCGCCAGCGAAGAGTTTACACATCGCGGCCCAGCGAGCGGCGTCGGCCGCGCCGTCCTCGATCCGCTCGCAGGCTTCGTAGAGCAGCTGCCGGGCGGCTTCGGTGCGAGTGGCCATGTCGGCCAGCATGGCTCCCACCATCTGGTGTTCGCCGATCGGCTTGCCGAACTGCACGCGCTGCCGGGCGTAGTCGACCGCCACGTCCGTGGCACCCTGCGCGATCCCCACCGCCTGGGCGGCCACCCCGGGACGGCTGCGGTTCAGCGTCCGCATCGCGATCCGGAACCCCTCCCCCACGGCCCCGACGCGGTTGGCATCGGGTACCCGGACACCGTCAAAGAGAAGCTCGGCCGTGGAGGAGCCCCGGATCCCCATCTTGTGCTCGAGGCGCGCCACCTGAAAGCCCGGCGTGCCCCGCTCCACGTAGAAGACGCTCAGGTCTCGGTGGCGGCCAGCCTCCGGGTCGGTGACGGCCACCACCGCGACCAGGTCCGCTTCGTTACCCTGGCTGATGAAGCGCTTGGTGCCTTCGATCCGCCAGCTGTCCCCCTCCCGCACCGCGCGGGTCCGGATCCCCGCGGAGTCCGATCCAGCCTGGGCTTCGGTGAGAGCGAAGGCGTTCAGCAACCGGCCGCTCGAGAGATCCGGCATCCAGCGTCGCTTCTGCTCGTCGGTGCCGGCCAGTTGCAAGGGGAGCGAGCCCAGTGCCTGGACCGCCAGGATCAGCCCGCTGGTTGCGCAGACCCGACTCACCTCCTCGATCATCAGGCAGTTGGTCAGGAGGGTCCCCCCGAGGCCACCGTACTCGGTCGGGTAGATCAAGGCGAAGACGTCGTGTCGGGCGAAAAGCTCAACCACGTCGCGCGGGAAGGCCGCGGACTGGTCGATCTCGGCCGCCCGCGGGGCGATGCGTGCGCGGGCCAGCTCTCGCACGGCTGCGCGCAACTCGACCTGTTCGTCCGAGAGCCGGTTGCTCATGGCCTGGTGTCCTCCTGCCTGACCTCTGGCGCCAGGCTCGCGGCGAGCAGCTCGGCGATGTCCAGCGTCTCGACCTCCCGGCCGCCGTCTCCGGCACTGGCCGCGTCAGCCACCCCGTCGCGCAGCATGACCAGGCAGAACGGGCAGGCGGTGGCAACCGCGTCCGCACCCGTCTCGAGGGCCTGGCGGGTTCGCTCTGCGTTGATCCGGATCCCGCGCCGCTCCTCCATCCACATGCGCCCCCCGCCCGCACCGCAGCAGAAGCTCTGCTTCCCGTGCCGCTCCATCTCCAGGAGCTGCAGTCCGGGCACCGCGGCGAGCACGGCCCGGGGCGCCGCGACCACCCCGTTGTAGCGGGCGAGGTAACAGGAGTCGTGGTACGTGACCGGGCGGGTCGCAGGGATCGGATCGTGCCGCGTCACCTGCACCGTGCCGGCTGTCCCCGTCGCTGCAGCTTGCGCCGCGACCGTTCGCAGGCGCCCCTCGGCGATCAGCTGGGCCAGGTAGACGCTGTGGTGCACCACCTGGTAGTTGCCTCCGAACTGCGGGTATTCGTTGGCCAGCGTGTTGTAGCAGTGAGGGCAGGAGGTCAGGATGAGCGGCGGCCGGTAGCGGTTCAGCGTCTCCACGTTCGCCTGCGCCAGGACCTGGAAAAGGTACTCGTTGCCCATCCGGCGGGCCGGGTCTCCGGAGCAGCTCTCTTCCTCCCCCAGGACCGCAAAACGGACTCCAGCGGCATGCAGGCAGGTTGTCACGGCCCGCGCGACGCGCCGGTTGCGCTCGTCGAAAGCCGCCGCGCAGCCGACCCAGTAGAGCACCTCGAACGGCTGACCATCGGCCGCCACCGCGACCTCGAACGGGAGCCCCCTGGCCCAATCGAGCCGCGCACTGCGAGGCTGGCCCCATGGGTTGCCGTGCCGCTCGAGGTTGGTGAATGCCGCGGTCACCTCGGACGGAAATCGGCTTTCCTCCAGCACCAGGTTGCGGCGCAGTCCGACGATCTTGTCGACGTGTTCGATGGTGACCGGGCAGGCCTCCACGCAGGCACCACAGGTGACACAGTCCCAGACGGCGTCGTATGGGATCGCGGCGTCCACCACCGGGCGCGCCAGCGCCTTGGCCTGCAGGGGTTCGCCGACGGACGGGCGTCCCCACGGCAGCTGTCGCAGTCCGGGCAGCAGGGGTACCCCCGCCTCGGCATCGATGGCCATCTGGCGGAGTCCCATGATGAAGGTCTTGGGGTTGAGCGGTTTCCCGGTGGCCCAGGCGGGGCACTGGGACTGGCAGCGACCGCACTCGGTGCAGGTGAAGGCGTCCAGAAGATCCTTCCAGCCCAGGTCGACCACCGCTCGGACGCCGAAGGTGCCGGTGTCCGCCTCGAGGTCCATGGCGGGGAGCTCGCCCCTCGGCTGCAGCTTGCGAAACGCGGTGTTGAAGATGGCGGTCGCCACGTGGAGGTGCTTCGAGCCCGGGAGGTAGACGAGAAATGCCGAGACGAGCAGGATGTTGGCCCACCAGGCGAGGGCAAAGACCGCCTGCTGGACGGCCGGCGAGAGCGGAGCGGCGAGCCACTGGCCCAGCGGCCACGAGACCAGCTCGGCGCGCGCGTACGGGTCGCCATAGCGCGCCAGGCGGAACGCCTCGGCGATCAGCTCAGCCGCCACGATCCCGCCGATCAGCAGCAGGACCGCCAGGGCGTCACGCGAGAGCGTGATCCGGGCCGGCCGCGTGACGATCCGGCGGAATACCGCATACACGACAGCCAGCAGCACGGCCACCGCCAGGAGGTTGCCGGCTGCCAGCACCACCCGCCAGAGCCACCCGTCCAAGGGCCAGGCCAGGACCGCCTCCACCAGGCCGCCGGTGACGCGGTTGGCGGTGGCGATGGTCAGGATCACGAAGCCCCAGAAGATGGCCGCATGCATGGTCCCCACCCGGGCCTCGCGGAACATCCGCACCTGGGCAAGGGCGAAGACCGCCATCGAGCGCAGCCGTTGCGCCGGACGGTCCGCTACCGTGGACGGCCTGGCTGCCGCAAAGACCCGCAGGTGGCGGGCCATGCGCAGAGCGAACACGACCGCCGCGAGCAGAAAGATGAGCGGAGCGAGCGGGTAGAGCGGGACCTCGGAGGTCATCGAACCGCGGGGTGGTCCGCCCCGGCAAGCATCTGCAGGGCGTGGTCGAGGACCGGGACAACCGCCTCCAGGGACTCAAGGGCGCCGCGCGGGCTGCCGGGCACGACCAGCACCAGGGTCCGCCCCGCCACCCCGCCGAGCGAGCGGGACAGTGCCGCCAGGGGTGTCGAGCGGCGCCCCTCGGCTCGCATCAGCTCACCGAGCCCGGGCACCACCCGGTCGAGCAGCGGCCCGACCGTCTCGGGCGTCACATCGCGGGGCCCGAGGCCGGTCCCTCCCGCCACAAGCACCAGGCTGCAGGCCGCGGCGGCGGCACGCACGGCGGCGGCAATGGCGGGCGGATCGTCCGGCACCAGGCCCAGGTCGGGTTCGTGGCCCAGCTCCCGCAGCCGTGCGAGCAGCAGCGGGCCGGTCTCGTCGGCACGCTCGCCACGCGCCGAGCGGTCGCTGACCGTGAGGACGAACGCGCGCGCCACGTCAGCCCTCCCGGCGGCCGGTCCGACGGGGCCCGCGGATCCCCGGCGGCAAGCGCCTGCCTGCGCCCCCGGCTGGGACCCCCGGGGTGCCGGGCGGCGCAGCTGTGCGCCGCCACACGCCAGAGGCTCCCCCCGATTTCTCGAGCAGCCGCACGTGCCGGATCTCGGTGCCCCGCTCCACGCCCTTCACCATGTCGTACACGGTCAGGGCAGCGATCGAGACCGCCGTCAGCGCCTCCATCTCCACTCCTGTCTGGGCAATGGTGGCGGCCGTGGCCCGCACGCGGAGCGTCGATGAGGCCCGCTCCGGCGTGATTTCCACCACCAGGTCGGTGAGGGGAATGGGATGGCAGAGCGGCACCAGCTCGGAGGTCCGCTTTCCCCCCAGCACGCCCGCGACCTCGGCGACGGTGAAGACGTCGCCCTTCGGGACGTCCCCGTCGATGATCAGGCTCAGCGTCGCCTGTGACACCGCCACCTCGGCCTCGGCAACGGCCCGCCGGGCGGTGGGTGGCTTGGCGCTCACGTCGACCATGCGGGGCCGGCCGGCGCGATCCACGTGGGTCAGCCGGCGGCGCGCCTCCCGCGGTGCCCCCGACTCATTCATGCGCCCGCGCCTCCGCTCCCCACGCGCCCTGCCCGCTCCTCAGTCATGCTCGTCCTCCAGTTCCCAGACCGTCACCGGTTGACCTGCCGGGAGCCCGGGCACCCCTTCCGGGACCACCGCCAGGCCGTTCGCCGCAGCCAGCGCGGAGAGCACGTGAGAACCCTGCCCCCCGGCCGGGCGCGCCAGGAGTCTCCCGGGACGAGCCGGGTCCGGCTCCAGGCGGACGCGGAGGAACGCGCGGCGCTCCGGGTCCTTGCGCACGGCTTCCGACAGTTCGGCCGTCACCTCCCGTCGCCCGGTGCCCGGCGCCCGGCCGGCGAGGCGGCGCAGGAGCGGGCGGACGAAGAGCTCGAAGGTGACGAAGCTGCTGACGGGGTTGCCGGGCAGCCCGAAGACCGCCACCGGCCGGACCTCCCCGCCCGGGACCTCGGGGCGGGCCGCGGGCACGCGGCCGAAGGCCAGCGGCTTGCCCGGCTGCACGGCGACGCGCCAGAACTCGACTTCCCCCATGGCTCCCAGGGCCTCCCTGACATGGTCGTGGGCCCCCACGGACACGCCGCCCGACAGCACAACCACGTCCGAGGCCGCCACCGCGGCACCCAGCCGCTCCCGGAGCTCGGACGGCTCGTCGGGGGCAATGCCGAACGAGGTCGCGATCGCGCCGGCGGCCCGCGCCTGGGCCAGCAATGAAAGTGTGCTGCTGTCGTAGATGTGGGCCGGCGGAAGCGCGGTCCCCGGCGGCGTGAGTTCATCGCCGGTGGCCAGGACGCCCACGCGCGGCCTGCGGTGGACCAGGAGACGCGCGTTGCCGCAGGCCGCCGCCAGTGCGATCGCGGCCGGGCCAAGGACTCGGCCGGCCTCCAGAACCAGCGCCCCTTCCCGGACGTCCTCGCCGGCGCGCCGGATGTTGGCGCCCGGGGCCACGGGCGCGCGGACCTGCACCCGGACCGGCAACCTGACCACCCCGGGCGGCGTGTCGGTCGCCTCCACGGGCACCACGGCGTCCGCGCCCACCGGGACCATGGCCCCGGTAGTGATGCGCAGCGCCGTCCCGGGCTCCCCCGCCGGCTCGGGCACGTGCCCGGCCGCCGACTCGCCCACGACGCGCAGCTCGGTGGGTGTCGCCGGCGAGGCCGCCGCCACGTCCCTCCAGCGGACCGCATACCCGTCCATCGCGCTGTTGTCCCAGGGGGGCAGCGAGGTCCCGGCGACCACCGGCGCGGCCAGGACAAGCCCGGCGGCCTCCTCGATTGTCACCGTCTCGGGCGGCAGCGGCTGCACCGCCCTGAGCACGCGGTCCAGCGCCTCCTCGACTCCCAACAGCCGCCCGTTGCCCACGGTTGTCACCCCCGGTGCCGCCGCGTCACGCCCGGCCCCCCGGTGCGGAAAGCGAGGCCGCTCGGACCGTTCCGGCTGCCCGCGCAAGCTCCCGATCCAGCGCCCCCGCCCGCCTCGTGGCCACCCCCCACACCACCGCGCAGAGGAGGAGGACCACCAGGGCCAGCGTCATGGAGAGGAGTTCCCAGAACGGAGTCGGGTAGAGCTGGACCATCCGTTCGGTGAGCGGGTTGAACGACCAGTCGCCCTGCGGGAAGAAGATCTCGTGGAAGAGCGTGAACGCGGCGTCGAAGGCAACCGCGAAGCAGAGGCCCGCGATCACCACCAAGCCCCCGAGAACGGCGGCCCCCCCGGCGACCGCCCGCCACGTCCGCGGGTCGCGGCGGCCGGGGACCAGGACCAGCAGGAGCGCCAGTGCCCCGAGAGCCACCACGATCAGGAAGGCATGCAGCAGGCTGGCAGCGTCCCGCAGGTGGGCGGCCTCGGCCGCGTCATAAAAGCGTGGGCCGCCGGGCGTCACCGGGAAATCGAAGGTGGCCGGGCCGAAGACCAGTTCGCGGATGGTGCGGTCCGAAACGGCCTGCGTCGCGGGCTGGCTCATACCGAGGAGACCGGCGCTGCCCGAGATCCGGAGCGCAGCGTGCAGGTACGGGGGCGTGAAGAGTCCCAGCACCCCCAGGCCGAGGATGGTCAGCGCGGTTCCGAGGGCGCCCAGTGCCCGGGGAATCGCTGCCAGGCGGCCCGCCGGCGGGAGGCGGCCGACCTCGGCGCCCGCGCGGTACCCGGCTGCCACCTCTAGCGGGCTCCGCGGCGGCGAGCCGCAGCCCGGGCCCAGGAGAAGCACTCGATCCGGATGAGCCAGGGCACGCTTCGGGGGACCTCCGGTGCAGATACGCCGACCCGGCTATGGCGTCCGGCCGGCCTCATGGCCGGGAGCGGCGCACTGCGCAGATTACGCGGCTTTGCGCTCGCAGGTACCGATGCTCCGCCACGCCCGGAACGGCGCCCGCCAGGTGGGTCCCCGGCCGTGGCCGGGGACGGCGCCACAGCGGAATCCCTACACGCCACGCCCTGCGTCGGGCGGCTGGTCAAGCCGAGCGGCATGCTCCCGGATCTGGTCCCAGGCCAGGGCGACGTGGCGTGGCTCGGTGCGGACGCTGCCGACCGCCAGGCGCAACGTCATTCGGTCTCGAAGCCGCGTGTGGGAGAGGAAGACCCGGCCCTCCCGGTTCACCGCTTCGAGCAGCGCCGTGTTCAGCCGGTCCAGCTCCGCGCGCACCGCCGGGTCATCCTCCCGTCCGGCGTAGCGCCGCGGACGCCAGCGGAAACAGACCGTGGAAAACGGCGTCGGCGCGAGCCGTTCTGCGTCCGGCTCGGCATCCACCCAGCCGGCGAACTCCTGGGCCAGCGCGATGTGCTCGCGCAGGCGCGCCCGCAGCCCTTCCAGGCCGAAGTAACGCAGCAGCATCCACATCTTGAGGGCCCGGAACCGACGCCCGAGCTGCGGCGTGTACTCGTTGTAGTCGTGCACGGCGCCCTCCCGGTCCAGCGTTCGCAGGTACTCGGGGACCAGGCTGAAGGCACCCCGAATCACCTCCGGGCGCCGTGTCAGGAAGAGCGACGCGTCGAGCGGCGTGAAGAGCCACTTGTGGGGGTTGATCACGATCGAGTCGGCACGCTCCCAGCCGGCGAACGGCCCGCGTCGCTCCGGCAGCAGCGCGGTGGTACCGGCGTAGGCGGCGTCGACGTGGAGCCAGAGCCCCTCGCGCTCGGCCACGTCCGCGATTTCCAGAGTCGGATCGATCGAGGTGGACCCCGTGGTCCCGATGGTGGCCACCACCGCACAGGGAACGTGCCCGGCCGCCCGGTCCTCCCGGATGGCGGCCTCCAGGGCCCGTGCGTCCATCCGGTAAACGTCGTCCACCGGGATCCGCCGCGTGCCCGCTCGTCCGATCCCCAGCGTCATGGCCGCCTTCTCGATGGAGCTGTGCGCCTCGGCGGACGCGTAGATCCGGAGCCCCGGCCGACCGGCCAGCCCGTCCGCGGCGGCATCGAAGCCCGGAAGCGCCTGGCGGGCGCCGGCCAGCCCGATCAGGCTGCTGGTGGAAGCGGTGTCGGTGAAGAAGCCGTCGAACTCGGGCGGCAGCCCAAGTCCGCGGCGCAGCCAGCCGACCGTCACCTCCTCGAGTTCAGTCGCCACCGGCGAGGTCCGCCAGAGCATCGCGTTGCCCACCAGGGTCGCCATCAGCATCTCACCCAGGATCCCGGGCGCCGAGCCGCTGCTGGCGAAGTAGGCGAAGAACGCCGGGTGCTGCCAGTGGGTGACGTTCGGCTCGACGAGGGCGCGGTAGTCTGCCAGCACGTCTCCCAGCGGCTCGGGCCGCTCCGGCGGATCGGCGGGGAAGCGGGCGCGCAGCTCGCCGGGCTCCAGGTCCGGCAGCACCGGGTAGCGCTCCACGCCGGCGAGGTAGTCCGCCATCATATCGGCCACCGCGTGGGCGGCGCGGCGAAAGGTGACCGGGTCCATGTCACCGTGCGCCGAGGCCTGGGCAGCGTCCAGCCCTCCGAACGCGGCACGCAGCGCGTCGCCGGGGCCCGCGTTGGCCGGGACCGACGGAGAGGCAGAGTCGGGGGGTGTGGCGCTCATCGCCTGAGTCTAGTCACCCGCGCGTCGGGGTGCGGGCGAGGTAGGCTGGACCGCCATGGACGCCACGCTCTCTCCCTGGACGAACCCCGAGCTCACCGGCCTCAACCGGTTGCCCATGCACGCCGTCCCGCACCCCGAACGGCTCTCGCTGGACGGCCAGTGGCGCTTCCAGCTGCTCGCGCACGCGGAAGATGCCCCCGGCGACCGGTGGGGCGAGGCCGAGGTCCCGGGCTGCTGGACCATGCAGGGCTTCGACGACCGGCCGCACTACACGAACGTGGTGATGCCGTTCGACGCGATCCCGCCGCGGGTCCCCGAACGCAACCCCACCGGCGTCTACGAGCGCGACTTCGAGATTCCCGAGGCGTGGGCTGGCCGGCGAGTGGTGCTCCACGTGGGCGCGGCCGAGAGCGTCCTGCTGGCGCACCTCAACGGGCGGGATGTGGGCATCGGCAAGGACTCGCACCTGGCGTCCGAGTTCGACGTCACCGCCCTGCTGCGTCCCGGCGCGAATACGTTGCGCCTGCGCGTGGTGAAGTGGTCCGACGCGAGTTACGTGGAGGACCAGGACCAGTGGTGGCACGGCGGGATCACGCGCCCCGTGTACCTGTACGCCACCGGCCCGACCTACCTGGCGGACCTTCGGGTGGAGGCCGGGCTGACGGACGATCTCACCACCGGCACGCTCCACCTCCAGGCTGACGTGGGGTTCTCCGGCCCGCCGCAGCGCGGCTGGAGCGTGGAGGCGCAGATCGAGGGCCTGGGCGCGATCCTGCGGGGGGAGGCGCTGGTCGGTGACCACGGGGTGGACGACCACGAGAGCCGCGCGGACCTGGCGGTGCCGCACGTGTACCCCCAGGAACTGGTCAGCCGCCGGGCCGCCGGCTCCCCGCTCGCCGACGTGGAACGGGACGAGACATGGCCCGCCCTGTACGCCAGGCAGGTCCGGCCGCCGGACGGCCGGGTTGACCTGCGCGCGGCGTTTCCCCGGGTGGAGGCCTGGTCGGCCGAGATCCCGCGGCTCTACCCGCTCAGCGTCACCTTGCGTTCGCCCTCCGGCGAGGCGGTGGAGACGGCCTCTCTGCGGATCGGGTTCCGCCGGGTCGAGATCCGCGGCCTGGACCTGCTGCTGAACGGCCGGAGGGTCTTCCTGCGCGGGATCAACCGCCACGACTTCGACCGCCACACCGGACGCGTGGTGGCCGAGCAGGACCTGCGCGAGGACGTGCTGCAGATGAAGCGGTTCGGCTTCAACGCGCTGCGCACCTCCCACTACCCCAACGATCCTGCGCTCCTTGATCTGTGCGACCAGTACGGGCTCTGGGTGATCGCCGAGGCCGACATCGAGGCCCACGCCTTCTACGGCTCGCTGTGCGACGACCCGCGCTACCTGGCCACCTGGGTGGACCGGGTCTCGCGCATGGCGCTGCGCGACAAGAACCACCCTTCGGTGATCATCTGGTCTCTCGGGAACGAGTCCGGGTATGGCGCCAACCACGAGGCGGCGGCCGCCTGGCTGCGCCGCTACGACCCGAGCCGGCCGCTCCACTACGAGGGCGCGATCCGCTACGACTGGTCGTCGGACCAGGACGTCAGCGACCTCACCAGCCCCATGTACCCCCCGATCGCGACCCTCACCGATCACGCCGCCTCGGGGCTGCAGCGGCACCCGCTGATCATGTGCGAGTACTCCCACGCGATGGGCAACAGCAATGGCACGCTTGCCGAGTACTGGGATGTGATTGAGCGCACGCCCGGGCTGCAGGGCGGCTTTGTCTGGGAGTGGTGGGACCACGGGCTGGAGCAGCGCCTGCCGGATGGACGGCTCCGCTGGGCATACGGTGGCGACTTCGGCGACACCCCCAATGACGGCAACTTCTGCCTTGACGGGGTGGTCTTCCCGGACCGGACGCCGAAGCCGGTCCTCTGGGAGCACCGGCAGCTGGCCGCGCCGGTCCGGCTCGCAGGGACACTCGAGGAGGTGCGGTCCGGACGCGTCACGCTCGAGAACTGGCAGGATGCGCGCGACCTGCGCTGGTTGCGCGGGCGCTGGGAGCTCGCGCTCGACGGCGAGCCGGTGGCGGGCGGGCCCTTCGAGCTGCCGGCACTGGGCCCTGGCGACTCGGGCTCGGTCGCGCTGCCGGGATGGCGCCTGCCATCGGCTGTCGCCGGGCGGGAACGCTGGCTCACGCTGCACTTCGTGGCCGCGGCTGACGAGCCCTGGGCCGGGGAAGGGTCCGAGGTCTGCTGGGCGCAGCTGCCGCTGGACGGCGATACGTCCGGCTGGGTGCCGGCGGCACCTGAGCGGCGGCCGATTCCGCTCGATACGGAGGGCCGCCTGCTCCATCCGCTGCTGGCCGCCCCGCCGGAGCTGGCACTCTGGCGGGCCCCCACGGACAACGACCGGATCGGCGGCATGGCCGGGCGCTGGCAGGTGTGGGGCCTGGATCGGTTGGAGCGACACCTGGTCGGGATCGACCATGGAGACGGCGGGGCGGTGATCCGCGCCGAGTACCGGACCGGAGCGGGGCACCGCATCGTCCATCGACAGCGCGTCCGGACGATCGAGGGCGGCGGGTTCGAGGTGGAGGAAGAGGCGGTGATCCCCGCCGCGCTCGAGGACCTGCCCCGGGTGGGCACCCGGTTGACCCTGGTCGCCGGCCTTGAGCAGCTCGCGTGGTTCGGCACGGGCCCACACGAGACGTATCCGGACCGGCGTCGCGGCGGCGCGGTGGGCCGCTGGCGGTCCACCGTCTCACAGCAGTACGTCCCCTACGTGCGTCCCCAGGAGAACGGCGGCCACGCTGCTGTGCGCTGGCTGCGGCTGGGCGACGGTGCAGGCCGGGCAATCGCGCTGCGCTTCGACCGGCCGCGGCAGGTCTCCGTGCTGCACCTGCGTCCCGAGGACCTCGCGGCCGCCACCCATGACGTGGAGGTCGTGCAGCGAGCGGAGACGATCATTCATTTCGATGCAGCCCACCGGGGTCTGGGCACCGCGAGCTGCGGGCCCGACACGCTTCCGGAGTACCTCCTGGGTCCCGGTACGTACCGGTGGGCCTGGCGTTTGGCGCCGACCGCCGAGGCGTGAACCGTCGGGCTGGCGGGCCGCCGGACGGCCCGGACACAGGAGGATCTGCGATGCGTCCCCTCTTTGGCTACCACATGCCCAGCTTCTCGTACCCGGGCGTACCACCCGCGGGGCTGGCGTCACGCGTGATCGAACTCGCCCAGGCGGCCGAGTCGGCAGGCTTCGACCTGGTCACCGTGATGGACCACTTCTACCAGATCGGCGGCGTGGGGAACGAGGACGAGCCGATGCTGGAGGCCTACACGACGCTGGGAGCCCTGGCGGCCCGCACGCAGCACGTCGGTCTGGGCGCCATGGTGACCAGCGTGACCTACCGCAACCCGGCGCTGTTGGCGAAGATGGTCACCACCCTCGACGTCCTTTCCGGGGGCCGGGCCGTGCTCGGGATCGGCGCCGGCTGGAACGAGGCGGAACACCGGGGATACGGGTTCGAGTTTCCGCCGATTGGCGAGCGAATGGACCGGCTGGACGAGGCACTCGCGATCTGCCATCGGATGTTCATCGAGCAGCGGCCCAGCTTCGAGGGCCGGCACTATCGGATCGATGCTGCCCTCAACGTCCCCCGGCCGATCCAGCCCAGGGGTCCGCGCATTCTGGTGGGCGGGGGCGGTGAGCGGCGCACCCTGCGCCTGGCGGCGCGCTACGCCGACATGACCAACTGGTTCGGCACGCTCGACGAGCTGCGCCACAAGACAGAGGTCCTTGAACGGCACTGCGAGGCCGAGGGCCGTGACCCGTCCACCATCCTGCGCACCGTGATGGCACCCTTTGTACTGGTGGCGGATCCTCGGGAGGCGGCGGACGCGCCGGAGGGTTTCGCGTCGGGGCCGGGGGCGGTTCCCAGGGCTCTGACGCCAGCCCAGGCGGCGGAAGCACTCCAACCCTACATGGACGCGGGCTTCCGGGGCTTCATCTTCCGCAACCCGACCTTGCGGACCCCCGAGTCGCTGGGTCCGGCAGGCGAGCTGATCTCACTCTTCACCTGAGCGACCGCGGACGCCGGCCCTGCCACCCGGAGAGCCTCGGCCAGCGGCAATCGAGCCGCGTGCGCGCTTCAACGCCGACCGCGCCGGGCCCCAGTCCCGGGCCAGGTCGCCCGCCTCGGCGAGCGTGGCCGGGACGGTGCCGACGACCAGCACGTCGGTTCAGGCGCCGGGGCCGGGGGCTGTCCGTTCCGGATCGGCTGCCCCGGCAGGCCCAATCGCGGCCGTCCCGGCCCCCCAGATGTCGCCCACCGCGAAGCCGGCCGGGAACGGGTCCTCCGGGTCCACCACGTAGGTCGCGAACCCGGTGATCCAGGCCTCCCCGCCAATGGTGGGCACCACCGCCGGGCGGCCGCCCACGCTGGTCTCGCGGATCAGCCGGCCCGTGAAGATCGTGTCCAGGATCCCTTCGTGGCGGAAGTCCCGGCCCAGCGGCAACCGCCCACGCGCGTGCAGGGTCGCCATCTTCGCGCAGGTCCCGGTCCCGCACGGAGAGCGGTCGAGGGCCCCCGTCCAGGTGTCCGGCCGGTCCCAGTCGAGCTGGCCGGTCGAGACGACCACGGCATTGCGCAGGTCGGCCTCGGGGCCGCTGGGCGGGCCGGAGAGCTCCGCGATCGTCGGTCCCACGATCGCCGGGTTCTCGGGGTGTGCGAAGGGACGCTGCTCGCGGGTCGCCGCCTTGATCATCTCCCCGATCCGCACGATGTCGCGCCCCTCGTCGGGGGTGAGCCGAAGACCCAGCGCCGTGGCGTCGGCGATCGCATAGATCATGCCGCCGTAGGCCACGTCCACCCGCACCGTGCCCAGCCCCGGGACTTCCACCGGGGCGTCCAGGGCAAAGACAAACGATGGCACGTTCTCAAAGGTGATCTTCCGGGCCTTGCCGTCGACCACCTCGGCCCGGATCGCGACCAGGCCCGCCGGCGACTCCAGCACGAACTCCGTGACCGGCTCCCGAACGGGCACCATCCCCATCTCGATCAGGACGGTGGCCACGCAGATGGTGTTGGTGCCCGACATGGGCGGATACTCGACCTGCTCCATGATGATGTAGCCGGCGGATGCGCGCGGATCAGTGGGCGGGAGGAGCAGGTTGCAGTTGGCGGCCGGGTAGCCCCGCGGTTCGCGCAGCATCCGCAGCCGGACGTCGTCGTGGCGCTCGCGGAAGGCGAGCATCTTCTCGAACATCGTCGCGCCCGGCACGTCGAGCACGCCGCCGATGATCACCCGCCCGGGTTCTCCCCCCGCGTGCGCGTCCACGGCCACGATCCCGTTCGCGAAGCGCATCCCGCCACCTCCTTCGCTCGCGCCATGCTACCGCCGCGCACGCCCTCAGCAGGAGCCGGGGCCGGGGCAAGGCACGCCGCGCAGCTGCGGGGCGGCCGTCGCAGCCCCCGGGCCGCGCGAGGCCTCAGCGCCGGAAGCGACCGTATCGTCGGCCGGGAACCACGGCCGTCGCGAGCCGGCCCGGGGACCGAAGCAGCGCCTCGATCTCCGCCTGGTATCGGCGGCCGATCGGTGTCCGCGCAAACCACTCCAGGAAGTCGGGGTCGTGGCGGGCAATCTGGCCCAGGGACCAGCCGGCATAGCGGCCGAAGTCGAGCACGCTGCCGCTGGGGGTGCCCGGCGGTGTCGCCGCGGCACTGCGCTCCCAGGCCTCGGGCGGACGTGCAGGGGCCGGCGGCGCTTCTGCGCCGCGGCCGCGGGTGCGATCGTACTCGGCTCGCGTATCGGGGTTGCGCAGCACGGTCCAGGCGTCGTTGATGGCGAGCATCCGCTCGTGGGAACCTCCCGGGACATCGGGGTGGTACTTGCGGGCCAGGGTGCGGTATGCCGCCTGGATCACGTCGCCATCCGCCCGCGGATCGACCTGCAGCACCGCGTAGTGGTCGCTGGTCCCGAACATCGTCCTGCAGAGTACGAGCCATCCGTCGAGAGAAAAGGCCCCAGAAGGTACCAGCCGGTACCATGGGGCGAGGTCGACCGGGGCGAACCTGTCAGCGCCCTGCCTTGAACGGATAGACCACCCACGCATCCGTCTCCACCACGTAGTGGTCGGGCCTCGATGGCACGCGCGAGTGCGTGGGCTTGTAGTGCAGCACCGCGGTGGTCGGGCGCCCCCCGGCGAGGCGGACGCGGTCGATGACCGCCTGGATCGTCGACCCCGTGTCCCAGACCTCGTCCAAGATCAACACGCGCCGGCCGTGCAGCAGCGGATCGGACGGGAACTGCAGGAAGGACGGGCGCTCGGCGGGCTGGCCGGCCTCATCGTAGAACGCGACCGCGGCCACCACGATGTTGCGCAACCCCAGTCGATAGGCAAGCATCCCGGCCGGCACCAGGGCCCCTCGGGTGATCGCCAGAAGGACGTCGTAGTCATCGCCGACCTGCTGCGCCAGCCTGTCGACGAGGCGGTCCAGATCGGGCCAGGAGACCATGAGCTTCTCGATCGAGGTCATGCTTCCCGAGGATACACGTCCGCCCGGTACCGGAACCAGCCCGGCGGCAGGCCAGAGGCCGCCACGCTGCTCAACCGAGGCCCGTCAACCGGCTCGCGAGATCCCAGAAGCGGCGGGCCCGATCCGGGTCCCGCGACGCAGGGCTCGACTCGATCGGACGCTGCTCTCCGAAGAACTTGCCACCCACACCCTCCAGTGAGGGATCCGTCGCCATGAACACGAAAGAGTCGGTCGCCGCGTCCACCGTGGTGGCGAAGCGCATGTGCGGCAGCACGTGCCGCATCGCGAACCGCATCGCGCCGTGCGTACTGGCCGCCACGGTCGCGGGGACAAAGCCCGGGCAGACGGCATTGGCGGTGATGGGCCGGGGCGCCACACGACGCTGCAGTTCGTAGGTGAACCAGAGGACCGCGAGCTTGGAGTTCTTGTACGCGCGATCCGGGTGGTAGCCGCGCTCGAGTTGCGGGTCGTCGAAGTCGAACTCGACGGGCGCACCGCGCGAGCCCGGAAGGTGAAGCCGGGAGCTCACGGAGATGACGCGGGCCGAGGCTGAGGCCTGGAGCGCAGGAAGGAGCAGGTTCGTCATCAGGAACGGCGCCAGCGCGTTGACGGCCAGCGTCTCCTCGTAGCCATCGACCGTCAGGCGACGGGTGGCGCTGGTCTGCATCACCCCGGCGACGTGAAAGAGCACGTCGATCGCCTCCCCGCGCCCAAGCTCGGCGGCCGCGAACGCACGCACCTGCGCGAGAGACGAGAGGTCCACGGCGCGGGGCTCCACAGAGACGCCCGGATGCGCCTGGCGAATCTGGTCTGCCGCGACGGTCGCGGCTCCGGAGGTGCGGGCAACGAGGAGGACGCGGTGGCCGGCAGCGGCCAGTTTCTCCGCGGTGACCCGGCCCAGCCCGCGTCCGCCGCCCGTGATCAGGATCGTCGCCATGGCCGCTCAGCCCTCCTGCTGCCGGGGCGGGCCAGCCACGCATAGAGCGCCACCCGGTTCGGCTATTGTCGACCGCGGCGCAAGATCAGGTCCGCGATCGTTGGCCGGCATCGCGCGCGCAGTGGCCTCGCGATGGGGCCCGAGGCTCGGCAGCGAGACCTGCCCGCCCGTGCGCTCAGTGTCGCTCGCCGAGCGCCAGGGGCCACCTCGGTCGGCGGTGGGCGGACGGCAACGCGGGTCCGGCGCCGCGGACCGCGGCCGGACCGCGGCCTGGCAGCGAACGCGCCACCGCCAGCCGCCAGGGGCGCGGCTCCTCTTCCTGCACTCCGCGAGGCCAGGCATCGAGCGACGGCGCCCGGAAGAGCGCCGAAAGGTCGACCGGGCCGAGCGCGCGGATGAGGAGGATCGGGATCGCGACGAGCGCGATCAGCGGCAGTGTGCTTGCCAGACCGGCGACGACTGTGAACATGGGCGTGCCTCCTGGTCGGAGCCAGTCCGGCCTCCCGTGACGACCGTGCCACGAGCCAGCATCAACCTACGCGGCGGCGCTCCTCCAGCACACGTGGAAGTCCACCGATTTTGGATCGTGCTCGATCAATCGCTGAATCAAGGCCCCGGAAATCCGGTCCGGGCCCGGCCCCTCAGCGCTCCTCGCCCGTCCCGAACGTCCGGGCGAGCTCGGTGCGCGAGCGGATCCCCAGTTTCCCGTACACGCTCGAGAGGTGACCCTCCACGGTCCGTTCGGCGAGGAAGAGCGCCGCCGCCACCTCGCGGTTCGTGCGGCCGGCGGCGACCAGCGTCGCGACCTCACGCTCGGCCGGCGTCAGCTCCAAACCGGCCGTGCGGCGCCCGCTGACCCGGGCGAGTTCGCGTTTGGCAAGCGCTGCCCAGCGTGCGGCCGAGAGCGACTCGAACTCCCGGCCGGCGCTCTCCAGCAGCGTGCGTGCCGCGCGGCGGTCCAGGGCCCGGCGACGCATCGATCCCAGCGCGAGCAGCGTCCTCGCCCGGCCGAACGGCTCATTCATGGCCTCGTACTGTGCCCGCGCCTGCTCGAGTCGGAGGAAACCGGCTTCCCGCCGGCCGCCTGCGGCCAGGAGCAGTCCGCCACAGCGCGAAGCGGCCGCCCGGGCATGGGCCCGACCGCTCGCCTCAGCAGCGGCTTCGTACCAGACCAGGAGATCTTCGGCATCCGCGAGTGCGCCGGTCCCGATGAGCGCCTCGATCGCGTCCGGGACGAAGCGCAGCGCCCCCGGCTCGGCGATGCCGGCGGCGCGGGCCCCGCGGACCACCGGCATCAGCCACGCGGCGGCTCCGGACGGGTCCCCGCGGGAGAGGTCGAGCAGGCCCATGGCCCATCGTGCGGTCCGCTCCGCGTCGTTCGCGCCGGACACACCGGCCAGCCGCATGGCCCCGGCCGCGTCGCGGCGGGTGGCCGCTTCATCCCCCAGGTGGGCTTCCGCCAGCGCCATGTCCGCCACCAGCGCGGCCTCACTTGCCACCTGCCCGCCCGCAACCGCCAGGCGCCGCCCCTCGTCGGCGTGGGCTCGCGCCTGCGTCCATCGGGCGGCCACCGTCTCAAACAGGCTCAGGCGCTCCAGGATCAGGGCCAGCGAGTGCTCTTCGCCGCGCTCGACGGCTTGGCCCCGAAGCCACTCCCAGGTACGCAGCCCAGCCTCCAGATCGTCCGTCCACGAGAGCATCTCGGCATGGCAGACGCTCGGCCACTCGATCACGGAGCGGACGGGCCGTACCAGGGGCTCCATCTGCAGTGCCCGGCCGATGAGATCCTCCGGCACCTGTCCCGTGTGGCGCTGCTCATTCCGGGCCAGACCTCGAAGTGCCGTCGCGAGGTGAACGGCATCGCCCAGGCGCTCCGCAAGCCGGAGTTCCGCGCGCCCGTGCACGAGGGCAGCCGGCACGTCATCCCCCAGGCGGTCGATAGCGGCCGTGAGGAGCCCCTCGCAGCGCATCCGCAGGCGGTCGTCGTCACCCACTTCGGCCAGCGCCTCACGGAGCACCTGCACGGCGGCCCGCAGGTCCAGCCCGAAGACGGCAACCTGAGCGAGCAGCACCAGAGCCTCCGCACGGGCAGGTCCCGGCGGCGCGTTCGCCAGCACGTCCTCGCCGATGCTCCGAGCTCGTCCGGCGTCCCCGGCGATCATGGCATACTCGGCCTCGAGCAGCGCCCGCCGTCGAACTGCCGAAGCGTCGCCCGAGGGGGTGCTGCGCCGGGCCAGCGCTGCCAGATCGCTGGCCGCATCCGGCGCCCCACGGGCGCGTGCACGGTGCGCTGCCTGCTCCAGGGCCAGGGCCACCGTCTCGTCCGGCGCGTCCGCCGCGAGGGCGAGGTGCGATGCGCGCTCTTCCGGGTCGGCGACGTGCTGCGCGAGTCGGGAATGCAGCTCGCGCCGGTGTCCCGGGTCGATCTGGGACCTGGTCACGGCCGCCAGGAGCGGGTGGGTGAACCGGACGGTTCCGAGGTCCACCTCGACGACGTGGGCATCGAGGGCAGGACCCAGCAACGCCTCCACCGGCTCGCCCCACACCGCGGCGAGGAGCCGCACGGTGGGGTGTGCCGTGAGGGCCGCAATCGCCAGGAGCTCCCGGGTCGGGGCCGGGAGCGCTTCGACCCGCACGCCGACGAGCGCTGCGAGGGAGTCGGGCACGGGCAGGTCCTCGGGCATCGCCGGGTGTCCGTCCCCGCGGCCGAGGGCCCGGCCAATCTCGAGTGCGTAGAACGGATTGCCGGCCGACACCATCTCGATTCGATGCAGCATCGCGGGCGGGAGCGGGACCTCCAGCCGGGCCCGCAGGAGTTGCCGGAGCGGCTCACTTTCGAGCGGCCCCACGACCATGCGCGCAAGACGGTCGGCGGCAGGCGCGCGGTCCAGGTCCAGTGCCCAGCGCGGACGCTCTTCCTGGCGGAGGGTCAGGAGGAAGCCGACCGGTTCCTCCTGCAGGCGACGGATCGCGTAGCCGATCGCCAGGGCGGACGGCGCGTCAAGCCACTGGATGTCGTCCACGGCCACGATCACCGGCCCCGCGGCAGCGAGACCACGCAGGGCGTTGAGGAAGGCGACCGCCACGGTCCTGGCGTCGGGCGCCGCGTGACCGGGCTCCTCGTACCGGAGGGCGACCCGGAGCGCCCGCCGCTGGGGGCCGGGGAGCGCCGTGAGCGCGTCGTCGAGCACAGGCTCCAGCAGGTCGGCGATGCCCGCGTAGACAAAGGTGGCTTCGGCATCCGTCGGCCGCGCCAACAAGGTGCGCCAGCCGCGTGCGCGTGCCCCCTCCATCCCGGCCAGCCAAAGCGTGGTCTTGCCGACCCCTGGCGCGCCTTCGACAAGGAGGATCCCGGAGGCTCCCACCACGCGGTCGAGGAACCGGTCGATCTGTTCCAGTTCCCGAGGCCTGCCGAGGATCGCCTGGGTCACCGCCGAGCCTGCCTCCGCGCGCGCCTGGACATGCGCCACAGCCTACGACCAACACGAGCGCGCGGGGTCCGAGGCGCATGCGAACGGCGGGCCAGCGGTCACCCGACCTCGTCGTCAGCCACAGGCGGCCCCCAGCTCTCTTCTTGACCGATCCAGTCGCACCTGCAGTATGATGGCGGCAACGCTTCTTAACCGATCAAGCAACCAACCGACGACGGCGGCTCGGATGCCGCCACGCGAGGAGCACACCCCATGTCGTACGATCCACTCCTTCGTCCAGGACCCGCCAACCGTCTTCGCCTGAAGACCGACCAGGCTCGGCTCACGAGCGGCCGGTTCGCAGCGATCCAGGTCCAGCTCGACAACGCTGAGCGCGCCTTTGTCGTTGCCACCGATGCCGAAGTCCGCCGCGGCTGGATTCCGCGGGACGACCGGCCCGTCTTTCCCGGGCTGCACCAGGCGTTCGACGCTGCCCACCACGCCGCCATCCGCGAGCGCCGCCTCGCCACCGCTGCCTGACCCGCGTCGGGGGGGACCTGCCCGGCACCTCTCCGCACCGGCGGGAAGCGTCCCATGTTGGCCAGGTCAGCGGGTCGAGATGGCCGGCGGGGATCACCCCGTCTTCGGGGACGGTCGGCGCGGAGAGCGCCGGCAAGAGCCCGACCAGCTGCTGCGTGGGCATCGGCCCGCACGACGGGCGCGGTGCCGCGAGCTCTGTGAGGCGCCGATCTGGGTCGGCGCTGGAAGTACGCCGACGACCTGCCGTTCCCGGCCGCCCCGGCCAAGGCAGTCGCGTGGCTGGGTCGCCCTCTAGACCCTGGCCGGCTATGGCGGTTTCGGCAGGCCGTCGCGCAGAGCAGCCCCCGGCGCACGTTGCGCGCTCCGTTTGGCCTGAAGGGCCGCCGACATCACGCTGTGGTTGCCGGTACGCGCCATAACCAACGCCCCCGGAGTCATCTCCGGGGGCCATTTCGTGCTCGGATCCTGGTCGGGGCGCCGCGATTCGAACGCGGGACCTCTTGAACCCCATTTCGACGAGAGGCCTTCTCAGGGCCTGTCAAGGGCCCCGCCTCCCCATTCGCCGTCGCCCGTGAACGACCGCCGGAAGGCCCGGATTCCGCCCGACTGGTGGTGCTAATGGTGGTGCCTGAAATGGCAGCCCCGAGAGGTACCGCGGCGGCGGCCGCCCTCCTTCGTGTCGGCCGCCGGCGCCCTTCCGCGATGCGTCAGGAGCGACCTTCCCCTCCCCTGGCCCTCTTGCATTTCGGCCCCGTTCACGAGAGCGTGAACGCATGACCGACGAACCAGGGTGGCTGACGCCCTACCGAACCACCATCCGCGGGGTGTCGCTCGCCGACGACGTGGTGGGCCTGGAGCCCCAGAAACGGGCCCTGCTCGGGGTGGCCGCGCGCCTGCGCCACGGCGAGCAGCTCGCGCGCATGGGCGGGCGCATCCCCTCGGACATCCTCCTGTACGGCGCGCCCGGGACCGGCAAGAGCCTCATCTGGCGGGCCTTCGCCTCGGAACTGGCCGACCGTCCCGGGGTCGCGCTGTACGGCATCCCCGCGGGGGTGCTCAGCGTGAGCCGCTGGGACGACCTGCGCGCCTGGATCGAGCGCCGCGGGCCCGACGCGCCGGTGGCGGTGCTCTACCTCGACGAGATCGACTCCCTGGCACGGGTCAATCCGGCGGCACCGCAGGCGCGCAGCCAGCAGCTCCTCGTGGCGCTCTCGGTGATGGACGGCATCGCGCCCACGCAGCGCCGCGTCCTCTGGATCGCGGCGTCCAACACGGCGCCCGGCCGGAGCCTCGACGGGGCGCTCACGCGGCCCGGCCGGCTCGAGCTCCACATCGAGTGCCCGCTCCCGGATCTCTCGGAGCGGGCGGCGATCCTCGGCCACTACCTCGCCCGCACGCGGAGCGCGCGGCTCGACCTGCGCCCGGCCGCGCGACTCACCGACGGGGATACCCCGGCGCGGCTGGTCCAGGTGGTCGAGGAGGCCATCGCCCGGGCGATCGCGGCCGACCCGGACGACCCGCTCGTCCGCTGGGACCAGCTCGAGGACGCGATCGCCGCCAACGGGCGCGCCCGGCGCGAGCATCCCGTCCCGGTGGAGCGCTCGAGTTTGCATGAGGCGGGCCACGCCCTGGTGGCCTGGGCGCTCGAGCTCCCGGTCGCCCTCGCCGTGGTGCACGTGGCCGACGGCGAGACCCGCCTCGAGCACGAGGATCGGCCGCCCATGACGGTGCGCGAGGCGCGGGCCCGCATCGCCACCGCCTATGCCGGCATGGAGGCGGAGGCGCTCGTGCTGGGCGAGCCCGCGCTGCTCTCGAGCGCCGACGTCTGGGCCGCCTGGGACGCGGCCGAGAACCTCGCGGCCAACGGGCAGCTCCCCGGCTGGCCGGCGCTGCCGCCGGGCGAGTTCCGCCGCGACGGCCACGCGGACCCCGGGCTGCTCTACGCCGCGGTCGCCGCGGTCACCGGAGACGAGCGCGCGCGAGCGCGGCAGATCCTCGCGCAACAGGAACCCGCGCTGCGCGCCCTGGCCGCCACCATCGCGCGGGTCGGCCACATCACGGCCGAGGACCTGCCCGCGCTCCTCGGCACGCTCGAGCAGGGCGTGGCTGCCGGCTGAACGGCGCGACGAGGGGGGCCAAGGCGCCTTCGCTTCCGGCGGCGGCCCCGCCTCCCGCGCTACCTCGCGGGGCTGGTCCGGCAGGCGCTGCCATGAGCCTCGGCCCGAGGCGCGCCGCGCCGCGGCGTCGCGCGGCCACGGACGGGCCCGGCATCCCGTTGCCGCGACCCTGTAGTCCGCATCCGGCGCGCCCATGCGGCCGGGGCCGCCTCTGCTCGTTCGCGGTCTCCCGCCGATCCCCCTCGTCGGCGCGCATGCGGGCCGCGGACTCGGGCCGCGGGAGCGGTGCGACGGGATCCGCCATCGCCCGGGATGGTCGCGGCTCGGCGCATCCCTGCCCGCCACCGTCGCCGCGCGCGTTCCCTCGGGTCCTGGGCCACCTGTGAGCGGCGCGGGCCGTGCTGGCCTCACGGGAACCCCCGGCCCGTACCGGCCAGGGGTTCTCGCTGCCTCCCGGGACCCAGGCGCAGGGAGGGTGCACCCGGGGTCCACATCCCCCGCCAGCCTAGCCAGGCCCCCAGCGATCACGCCGCAGCCGAACGGCCCGAGGGAGGCCGCCCGACCGGGTAGGCCGGGCGTCGCAGTCCGGTCCCTCAGGCCGCGGTGGCCTCGATATCGGTGCGGGGTCGCAGGTCCCGCGTGACGGTCGCCGCACGCTCGGCGGCGAGGGCGGCCTCGACCTCCTCGAGCTCCTCGAGCTCCGCAATTGCCGCGGCCCAATCCGGGCGGTACGGCACATCGTCTTCGATCCGCCGACGCACGCGGACGACACGATCGGCCAGGGTGGTGCCGTTCATGCATCGAGGGTAGGCCGGACGCCTGGGCGAGGGCACGGGCCGCCTGACCCCCGCGGGCGAACACCCTCGGCGACCGGGGCGCGAACGATGGTACCGGCCGCAGTGACAGCGGGCCACCCGCCTCGCCCTACCGGGTCGGTCCCCCTGGCTCCGCGGGTGACGCCGCCGCCTCCGCCGCGTCACGGGCCGCCCGCCGTTGGCGTTCGCGCTCTTCGGCGCGCTCGCGCTGGGCGGCCTCGCGTTCGGCCTTGCGCTTGCTCGCTTTCTTTACGCCCATGCGAGCCACAGTACGCCCTCTGGCGGATACTCGGCGGCCCGCACGACATCGGCGTAAGCATCCCGTTGACGGCGCGGTCAGGCGGGGTACGCTGGCAGCGCTCACCATCAGACGGGGGGACGCGCGGAGGGTTCTGGCCCGATGGCACCCTGCGATCCCGCGAGCCCGACATCGACCTCCGCCTCCCCTCGCCTCTCCCGCCGCCAGCTGCTGCTGGGCGCCGCCGGCCTGGGGGCCCTGGTGGTGCTGGAGGCCCTGCCCGGCGAGGCGGCCGAGGGCGTGACGCTCCCGGCCTTGACCGCGGCCCAGCTCACCGGCGCCATGACGACGCTGCCGCGCTTGGGGACGGTGCGGCTGCCCGGCGGTGGAATCGCGCAGGAGTCGGACCTGCGGGCGGCGGCCGCGGCCTTCGCAGTGGCCGATCCAGGGACGCCTGATCCGGCCACCAACCCTGTGGCGCCCCTGGGGGTGCTGGTGGCCCTGGCCCGCCTGGGCCGAGCGCAATGGCACACTCGACCTGACAGGCGCGCTCCCCAAGGCGCCCCTGCGTCCCTTGCGCCCGGCCCTGCCACGCCTGCCGTCCGCAGTGAGCAGCGTGACCTGACCTATGGCTCCGCGCTCCCGCCCGCGCTCGTGGTGCGCCCCAAGGCATCGCTCGTCCTCGTCGGCAGGCTCGCGGGGCAGCGGATCCTGGCGGCCCCGGAGGATCCCGTCCGCACGGTGGCCGGGCACCCGCGCCTCGAGCTGGCGCTGCTGCGCACGGCCGACCTCACGAACCTCCTCGCCATCCTCCACGCGAAGCTCGATGCCACGGGCACCGTGGTGCTGCTGGCCTCGGGCTCCCGGGTTCCCCTGCGGCCCATCCAGTTGACCCTCGCCATTCGCCTCCTGCATGCCGCCGGGGTCCGCTTCGTCGACCAGGCCCGTGTCGTCGGTTGCTTACTCCAACGACGCGAGGATGCCGCGGTGGCCGTTCGCTGTCTCGGCCACCCGCGCTGTTACTTGGTCATGCCGCGCCCCGGCGTCACCGACGCATGAGCATGGCGACATCTCGCCGGTAGCCGGAAGGTCGTGTGGTGTTGGTGCCGAGAGCCCGTCTGTTACTTGGACCTGGGTGCTCGCAGGCATCACCGTTTGTCGCCTCCGCCAGGAGCGGAGAGCACGCGAGGCACACTCTGCGCATGGGAGCACCCTCCCGGCGGGATCGCGTCGACCGATCACGTGTCCTGGAGGAACACCCGATGGAAGTCCTGCATCCGTACTGCGCCGGGCTCGACGTGCACAAGAAGACCGTCGTGGCGTGCGCCATCACACCCGTCGGCCGCGAGCTGCGCACGTTCGGCACCCTCACCGCCGAGCTGCTCGAGCTGTCCGCCTGGCTCGCCGCCCACGGCGTCACCGACGTCGCGATGGAGTCGACAGGCTCGTTCTGGAAACCCGTGTACAACGTGCTCGAGGGCCGCTTCACGCTCCTCGTGGCCGACGCCCGCGACCTCAACGCGGTCCCGGGCCGCAAGACCGACGTGCGCGACGCCGAGTGGATCGCCGACCTGCTGCGCCACGGCCTGATCCGGGCGAGCTTCGTGCCTGCGCGTGCCGAGCGGGACCTGCGAGAACTCGTGCGGTATCGCGCGTCGCTCGTGCGGGAGCGCACGAACGAGCTGAACCGCATCGCCAAGGTGCTGGAGGGGGCGAACAGCAAGCTCGCCTCGGTGGCCTCGGTGGGCGGCGCCTCGAGCCGCGCGATCCTCGCTGCGCTCGTGGCGGGGGAGACCGATGCCGCGGCGATGGCCGAGCTTGCCCGGGGACGGCTGCGCGAGAAGCGCGCGGCGCTCGCGGCCGCCCTCACAGGATCGATCGGGGCCCACCAGCGCTTCGTCCTGGGGGTGATGCTGCGCCATCTCAGGCGAGCTCGATCAGCGCATCGACGAAGTCAGCGCCGAGATCGCGGCGCGCCTGCAGCCGAAGGAAGACGGGCTCGTCGCCCTCGAGTCGATCCCCGGCATCGGGCGGCGCCTGGCCGAGGTCGTCATCGCCGAGATCGGCACCGACATGACCCGCTTCCCCTCGGCGCGCCACCCCGCGTCCTCCGGCCGGCATGTGCCCGGGCAACGACGAGTCCGCGGGCAAGCGCCGCTCGGGCCGTACGCGCAAGGGCAGCCCCTGGCTCCGAGGTGCCCTCGTGGAGGCCGCCCATGCGGCAGGGCGGACGCAGACCTATCTGGGGGCGCAGTTCCACCGCCTCGCCGCGCGACGGGGCGCCAAGCGCGCCGCGGTCGCGGTCGGCCACACCATCCTCGTCGTCGCCTCCCACCTGCTCGCCGATCCGGCCACCCGCTTCCGCGACCTCGGCCCCAACTCCTACGACCAGCGCGACCGCCAGCGCGTAACGCGGCGACTCGTCCACCGGATCGAGGCCCTTGGTTACCAGGTGGCCCTCTCACCAGCCAGCGCCTGAGCCGCTATTCACGAGGCACACCACATCCTGGGACTTGACCACTTGACCGCCGAGTATCTTCAGCATACAATGAAGATCGTGCTGATGTTCAGTGGTAGCAATGAACGTACAGCGTATAGTGAAGATCATTCAGAACTTCAGTCGGAACGATGAAGATGCTCAAGCGGGAACTCGTATGGCGACAGCTTGCTGATGACGTTCTGACGAGTCAGAGGCCTAGTTTCCATCAAACGACCTTGGCGGCCGAACTGGGCATGTCGTTAGGCAACGTCAACCTTGCCCTGGAACCATTGCGGGCGATCGGGGCAGTCGAGGTTGTTGGCAAGAACCTGGTCGTTCGAGACGTCAAGAAGATCCTGATGCTGTGGGCGGCCAGGCGGTCGCCGGAACCACCAGTTGCAGCCTATGCGTCGCTCGAACCGGCTCGCAGCACCATCCGGCTTCTCCCGCCCGGTCTCGCGCTCACCTCCTACGCCGGCTTCATCGCGCGGTATCACGAGGAGCCCGCGCCGTTCGCCGTGATCCGTGGATATGCGCGCCCGGGAGACAACGACGTCCTGTCCGAGCTTGAACGCAGATTCTCACCAGTACCAACCGGCCAGGCCACGATCGTCGTGTATTCGGCCGATGCGCAGATGGCGCAGCACTTTCCCGAGATCGTGAGTCCGGCTCAGATGTTCGTGGACCTCTGGAGCGAGGCCGACTTCTTTGCCTCGGACTATCTGAGGGTGCTCGAGGGGAGGCTTCGGCTGTGAGCGAGTTCTATCGAGATGATCAGGTCCGCGGAGCCCAGACGATGCTGGCCAAGCTCCAGCAGCTTGTTCCGTCCGCCGTCATCCTCGGCGGGTGGGCCGTGTATCTGTATGCGCAGGGCCAACGATCGAGCGACGTCGACATCGCCGTCGACTTCGAGAGCTTTAGTCGACTCCAGCGAGCCTTTCCCGGCCAGATCTCAAAGAACAACAACCTGCGGAAGTACGAGTTGAAGGCGGACGGCGTGGAGGTGGACATCCTCGTGGTGCACTTCTCGAATGCCGGGATTCCGGTCGAGCACCTCATCGAGCCGACGCAGCAGCGCATGGGTTTTCGAGTCATGAGCCCGGAAGGACTCTTGGCGATGAAACTCTGCGCCTGGATCGACCGGTCAGGCCGACCCAAAGGCGACAAGGATGAGGCTGACGTGCTCTCGCTGCTTTCCGCGATCGCATTCGACTGGGACCACTACCAAAACATCATCACCCACGCCGACGCGTACTACGCCGAGCGTCTTCCGGGGGCCGTTGCCAGGTTGGTGTCATCGGCGGAGCTGAGGCGAACCTGGCAGTTCGTGAAGGTCAACGGTCAGGCAACGGTCACCTCACAGGCGCAGTGGAAGGCGTTGAAGCAGGAGCTTGCCGGAGTGGTACCTCGAGGCCTGTGAGGCCCTGTGTATGAAAATCCCCGATCGTCCTGACCGATCCGTGCCATAGAACGTGGCACGCGGGGCTGGCAGCCTTGCTCTCGTGGCCTTTGTCATCGAGCTCTCGGATGCGCAGGGGAGCCTCGTCGCCGACCTCTTCGACCCGCCCGGTCGGCGCGGGGCGCCGGCGCGCATCCCGCGTCGCCAGATGGTAGATGCCATGCCGTTCCTCACCCGCACCGGCTGCCAGTGGCGCTACCTGCCGGCCCACTACGGGCCCTGGGGTGCGGTCTGGCAGCAGTGGCTGCGCTGGCGCGCCAACGGTGTCTGGGAGCGCGCCATGAGCCGCCTGGCGATGGAGAGCAGGGTCCAGCACGGGCGCAAGCCGATACCCTCGATGGTGATGATCGACGCCCAGACCGTGAAGGGCGGGCGCGCCGGACCGACGTTCCACCAGGCCGGTGGTCGCGGCGGCCACACGTTCGGCGCGAAACGCACCGTACTCGTCGAGATCCTGGGGTTGCCGATCGCCGCTCGCGTCGAGTCGGCCAAGCCCCACGACGTGAGCGAGGGCCGCAAGCTCATCCACGAGGTGCTGCCCGGCCTGCGACCGTGCGCGACGTGCTCGCCGACCGCGGCTACACCGGCCTGTGGAAGGCGACCGCGAAGCACTCGGCCCAGCTCCACATCAAGATCCCGCCGCCGCCGCCACCCGGGCACACGTTCTCGCCGATCGTGCCCCTCGTGAAGGTCGAGCACGCCTTCGCGCAGCTCGGACGCTGGCGACGCCTGTCGCGCTGCTTCGAGCAGACGAAGGAGAGCGCGAAGGCCTGGATGGAAGTCGCGGCGCTCGACCACATGCTGGGGCGCGTATAGGTCAGGGGCAGCGAAGCGCTCCCTCGGCCACCAGCCGATCGCGCTCATGCACCGCCGCATGAACGGCCTGGCGGGCCATAGCGAGCTCGGCCAGGGCCTCGTCTGCGGTTGCGGGCTCTGGGGCGGGCGGCGGCGTTGCGAGAAAGGTGTGCTCGACGTGAATGGCTGTCTGCACGAGGTCCCAAAGCGCCGCGCCGACGAGGGGGTCGAGCGTGTCGGCTGGGTTTGGGTCCGTCGAGTCCGCCGCGGCTGACGGCAGAACCTCCAGAAGCACGGCGTTCGCGGCCAAGACGATCGAGCGGTCGTTTCCGCCCCGAAGAGCGGTTGCGAGCTGCGTGGCCTTCGTGTCGCCCGCTTGCAGGGCCTTCACGGCGTTGCACTCATAGGCAGCCCGCGCGGAAGACGGCGAGACGGTCGCCGACGCTCCGGCGCAGCCGGCAGCGACGACGATGCACGCACTGGCCAGAACGATCGCCGATCCCCGCACAGAACGACGATCGTTCCGCTTCGCCCGCGGGTCAAGAGCCGTGCGTTCGGATCACGTCCGAGGGGTGCGGCCCGGCTTTCGTATACAGATGCTCAGTTGCCCGGCGGCGCCTGTGCGGCACAGGCGGTGGGTATCCCGAATCGGTCAGTGGCCTCGCGGGCGGATCGAGCGGCGCCGCTCCGGTTAGTTTGGCCGGCTGGGGCGCCCGGTGCAGGGTCAAGTCCCAGGACGTGGTGTAACAGCGCGGCATCCTCGCGCCCGTCA
>JBMFSS010000003.1:0-164618 GCA_049967415.1 Candidatus Limnocylindrales bacterium | reverse complement strand
CGGCTCGAGGCTGCCCTCGTCGCCTGCGCCGCGGAGAGCCCCCACGCCCCGGTGCTCGCCGCCCTCCAGGCGATCCGCGGGATCGGGTTCCTCTCGGCGGTCACGATCGTCGCCGAGGCGGGCGACCTGCGCCGCTTCCCGACTGCCCGGCAGTGCATGGCGTACGTCGGTCTGGTGCCTTCGGAGTACTCCAGCGGCACGGTGCGGCACCGGGGCCGGATCACCAAGACCGGCAACCGGCTGATCCGCCATGTCCTGGGCCAGGCCGCCCACAACGCGCGCTACCGGCCGAACGTGAGCAGCGCGCTGCGCGCCCGCCAGAGCCTGGTGCCGCCGGCCGTCGCCGATCTCGATCGCCGGGCCCAGGCCCGGCTCCACGCGCGCTACCGGCATCTCGCCGGCCGGATCGGGGTGAACAAGGCCGTCACGGCCATCGCTCGCGAACTGGCCGGCTTCGTCTGGGCGCTCGGCCAGCTCCTCGCGCGGCCGGTCGCCGCCTGACGACCCGACCAGGCAGGACGTGATCGAGCGTGGCAGCGTGGGCGAGAGTCCTCGTCGGGCACTATGCGATCGTGAACTCGCGCTGCTAGTTCGAGGCAGCTCGGTGACGGCTCACTGTCATGCGGCAACGGCCCAGCCGACCCGCGCATATCAGAGTGACCATCGTCGCCAGAACCTGACCTCGATCACGTCCTGCGCCATCCTTGACAGGTCCTTCCATATCAGTGTCCCCGACGGCAGTGGCAAGCCTGCGGCGGGCCACCCGCACAGCCCTATCCGTGATATGGTCTTGCTTACAAGCTCCAATAGCGACAGAGGTAGCCTTGTCCCCCGCGTGAGGACCAGGTTCAAACGGGGAAGCCGGTGCGATGCCGGCGCTGTCCCGCAACTGTATCCATCCGGAACGGATGGGAGCCAGATCGCCGGCCTCTGCCGAACTCAGCCGCAGCTCTTCGAGAGAGAGGCGTAGGCTCGCTCGGGCGCCGTCCCGATCCCCCTCGCCCTATCCCAATGGACGGGGGTTTTCTGTTGGCCCCGGTCCTCCTCGTTGGCTGCAACCCGCCAGGCCGTTACCCGAGGAGGTACGCATGCGCTCGAGCGTCCGCTCACTGTTTCTCGCTCTCACTCTCGTCGTCGGGGCCTGCGCAGGCGCCGTTCCGGCGAGCCCCTCCCAGGTACCGCCGGTTCCGTCGTCGAGTGCGGCGTCCGCTGCGACCCTTGCCGCGGCTCCGCTCACCATCCACGACGACGCCGGGCGGGTTGTCACCTTTGAGACGACACCCCAACGGATCGTCACGGCAGCGCCGAGCGCGACCGAGCTCGCCTTCGCCCTTGGTCTCGGAGACGAGGTGGTCGCGGTCGACAAGTATTCGAACTACCCGCCCCAGGCAGCGTCGAAGCCCTCGATCGGCAACTACATTGATCCTGATCTTGAGGCGATCGTCGGAGCAAATCCGGACCTCGTCTTGGTCACTGACGTCGATCTTGCGAAGCTCGTGCCGGCCCTCGAGGCGCGCCACATTCGGACGGTGGTCCTGAGCGCCAAGAGCATCGACGGCGTCTTCGCAGATCTCGAACTGCTGGGTCAGATTACTGGGCGGCTTGCGCAAGCCGAGACGCTGGTCGACCAGCTCCGGGCGCGGGTCGCCCGGGTCGAGCAGGCAGTGGCCGGTGCGACGCCTGTTCGCACGTTCTACGAGATCGACCCCATGCTGTACACGGCCGGCCCCGGAACGTTCATCGATGATGTCATCCGTCGCGCTGGAGGCACGAACATTGCTGCGGGCGCGACCACGGCATACCCGCAGCTGAGCCAAGAGCAAATCGTCAACGCCGATCCTGAAGTGATCATCCTCGCGGACGGAGCCGCTGGCGTGTCTCCGGCGGTGGTGCGCTCGCGTCAAGGCTGGTCGCAGGTAAGCGCGGTCGTGTCGAACCGAATCTTCGCCATCGATCCCGACATTGCCGAGCGGCCCGGCCCCAGGATCGTCGACGCGCTCGAGCAGGTCGCCCACTTTCTCCATCCCGACCGCGTGCCGTGACGGGCGTCTCGCACCTCCGGGCTGTGGCGTCGTCCCGCCGCCGCGTGTACGCCGCGTCTGTGGGCCTGGGACTACTGCTGGTCGCGAGCATGATCCTGGCCATCGGATCTGGACCGGTGCACATATCGACGGCGGACGAGCTGGCGATCCTCGCTTCCCGTCTCGACGATCATGCTGTGGCCGTCGATCCGCGCCTCGCGTCGATTCTCCTTGATATCCGGCTGCCGCGCGTCCTCCTTGCAGCCATCACCGGCGCCGCGCTGGCAACAGCCGGGGCGGCGCTGCAGGGCCTCTTCCGCAACCCACTCGCTGACCCGTACTTGGTGGGGGTCGCATCCGGGGCCAGCGTCGGCGCGCTCCTGACGATGACGGTCGCACTGCCACCCCCCCTGTACGCGGCCGGAGCGGTGCAGCTCGCGGCGTTCGTCGGCGCGGTCGTGGCCGTCGGTGTCGCGCTCCTCTTGGCCCGAGTGGGCGGCCGAACGTCTGTGCCCTCCCTCCTCCTCGCCGGCGTCGCCGTGACGGCGATCGGCGGGGCCGCGAGCTCGTACCTGCTCTTCGCGAGCGGTGACCGGCTCTTCGCCGCCTATGCCTGGCTGCTCGGATCCTTCAACGTGTCCGACTGGGCACTGCTTGGCCGCATTGCCCTGCCCGTGCTTGCAGGTACGATCGGGCTTGTCGCGCTCGGGCCTTCCCTCGATCTCCTGCAGCTCGACGAAGACGCCGCGACGGCGCTCGGGCTACGCACCGAGCGCACGAAGCTCGCGGTGGTCGTGTGCGCCGCGCTCACCACGGGGGCTGCCGTCTCGGCGGCCGGGCTGATCGCGTTCGTCGGCCTGGTGACCCCACATGTCGTTCGGATGCTTGTCGGGGCGGAACACCGACCGCTCCTCCTCCTGTCCGCCCTCGGCGGCGCGGCCTTCATGGTGCTGGCAGATCTCGTGGCCCGGACCGTCCTGCCGGAAGGAGACCTGCCTGTTGGCGTCGTGACGGCGGCCGTCGGAGGTCCGTTCTTCCTTGCGCTCCTGTGGTCGAAGCGGGGTCGGTTGGGGTGATCGAGCCTGGTATCACCATCCGCAGCGCCAGCGTCGTGATCGGAGGTCGAACACTGCTGAGCGGAGTCGAGCTGCAACTGCGGCCGGGTGAGCTCGTTGCGATCGTCGGGCGCAACGGCGCCGGGAAGAGCACGCTCCTTCGCCTGCTGGCTGGCCTGCTCCGGCCGAGCCGAGGCGAGGTGGCCCTGGCCGGCAGGCCCCTCCGCGCATACTCGGCCCGCGAACGGGCGCAACGGCTCGGGTTCCTGGCCCCTTCTCGGTTGCCGGTCCCGGCGGGCTTCACAGTGCGCCAGGTCGTCGGTCTCATGCGGTTCGGCCATCACAGCTGGTGGCGCGCCACGGGTGCCGACGACGTCACCGTCGCTACGGCGATCGCTGGCCTCGGGCTCGATGCCTTCGTCGAGCGTCGACTCGAGACCCTCTCGGATGGCGAACGCCAACGCGTCTGGCTGGCCGGCCTCCTCGCACAGGAAACCGCGTACGTCCTGCTCGACGAGCCGACAAGCCATCTCGACCCGCCGCACGCGATCGAGAGCCTTCAGACGGTCCGCTCGTGGGCCACTGCCGGCCGGGGCGTCGCGATCGTCCTGCACGATCTGGACGCGGCACTCGCCATAGCCGACCGGCTCGTCCTCGTGGACGCCGGACGGATCGTGCTGGACGAACCCGTCGCCTCCGTTGCACTCGACGTCCTCGGCCACCGGCTCGGAGTTCGTCTCGCCGAAGTCGCCCTCGACGGGCGGCGCCGGGTGATCACGCAGGACCTCTGGGGCGTGCAATGAGCCCTCCGCGGACACCACTGGTGATCGTCCTGACCGGGGACGGGAAGGGCAAGACCACCTCAGCGTTCGGTCAGGCCCTGCGGGCCGCAGGAGACGGTCTTCGGGTCGCCATCGTCCAGTTCATCAAGGGCTCCTGGCGGACCGGCGAGATCCGGGCGCTCGAGCGTGCCGATCTGCCGATCGTGACCGAGCGAACCGGTCGCGGCTTCGCACTCGAGCAGCTGCGCGATCCGCGTATCTCGCTCAGCGAGCACGCCGCGGCCGCTCGCCACGGGCTCGCCCGAGCACACGAGCACGTCAGCTCGGGTGAACGCGATCTCGTGATCCTCGACGAGATCTTCGGTGCCGTTTCAGCCGGCTTCATCGAGGAGTCTGACATCCACGGCCTCCTCGACGCCCGCCACCCAGCCGTCCACGTCGTCCTTACGGGACGTGGGGCGCCCGCCAGCGTCATCGAGCGCGCCGACCTCGTCAGCGAGGTGCGGCTCATCAAGCACCCCTACCAGCGGGGCATTCGTGCCCAGCTCGGGATCGAGTTCTGAGGTGGCACGTGCGTGAATGGTGCGGCGCACATCGGCACGGGCCACGGACCGTTCTGCGCGAGATCCGGTCGGCGACCGGCCTCCTGACCCGGTTCCCGGTCACGGAGGCGGGGGGCACGGCGCGGACTGGATCGGCCGCGTTCGCGCTGGTCGGCGCGGGGCTGGGCCTGCTCGCAGCGACGCCGATCGTGGCATTCGGCGACGCCCACCGACCGCTTGCCGCGGTGGTCGCCATCGGGCTCCTGACCCTTGTCACGGGGGCGCTCCATCTCGACGGCCTCGCCGATACCGCAGATGCCCTGGCCGCCTCCGATCCGACCACCGCGGAGCGCGCCCGACGCGATCCGGCCATCGGCGCGGCCGGCGCGGCGGCGGTGGTCCTCGTTCTGATGCTCGACGCGGCAGCACTCGCGGCTGTTCGGAGCCCGAACGCCGCGTCCGCGGTCGTGGTCGCCGGTGCCGTGTCACGAGCCATTCCCGCACTCGCCGCGCCGTGGGTCCCCCGTCCGGACCATGGGTTCGGGGCCTGGTTCGCCGCAGCGTCGGGGCGCGGCGGCGCTGCTGCTGTCGTCCTGACCAGCCTCGCGCTGGCCCTCCTGCTGCCAGGTACCTCACCGAAGCTCGGCGTGCTCGCGGGCCTGATCGGCGGGCTGGTGGTGCTCGTCGTGTTGGTCCGTCGCTTCGGTGTCGCCGGCGGCGACACGTTCGGGGCCGCGATCGAGGTCGCCTTCGCGGCATCGCTCGTCGCACAGGCGGTGGCCAGCTGATGGTGAACGACGATGGCGCGGTGGGCGCCGTCCGCGAGCGCCAGGAACTGCTCTCGGGTGTCGTGTACGAGCGCCGCGATCGATCGATCGTCCTTCGTCTCGACGCGCCATGGCAGGTGTTGAGCAGCGCCGTCCTCGGCGGTGGACGGCGACACGCACGCGCCGTCCTCAACCTTCATGTTTCGCCTGCGTATCGAAACATGCACCCGGAGCGAGATCTGCGCGAGGCGGCCCGGGCGCTCGAGCTTCCCGGGCCCGTCGTCGGCATGATGACCGCGGTCGACCTCGCCGAGGCCCAGGTCTTTGCGGGCCAGGTCGGCGAGACGGCTGTCCGAGCCGTCATCACAGCCGGGCTGCGGAACGCGAGCCGTCCGGGCGATCCGGCGGTAGGCACGCCGGGCACCGTCAATGCGGTCTTCTTGTGCGCGATGCGGCTCCGCGATCCGGCGGCGGTCGAGCTCGCGATGCTCATCGCCGAAGCCAAGGCGGCGGCGATGGTCGAATCTGGCCTGGTCACGACGTCTGGGCGTCGGGCGAGCGGGACCAGCACCGACGCGGTCGCCATCCTCTGGCGCCAGACGCGCGGTCCGGAGATCCGGCATGCGGGTGCGTCGACCGGGCTCGGCGAGCTCGCGGGCCGCATCATGAGCGCCGCGGTCAACGCGGTCGTGGCCCGCACAGGGGCCCGGACGGTGGGCGAGCAGCCGTGAGACGGCCGCTGCTCTGGCTCGTGGCACTTGGGGTCGACGTCGTCGCGGGTGAGCCGCCCTCGGCGGTCCACCCGGTGGTCGTCGCGGGTCGGCTGATCCGCGCGCTCGAGGATGGATGTTCCTCCGGTCCCGCGAGCCGTCGCGCTGCCGTTGGGCGCGGCGCCCTGCTGGTAGTTGTGCCGGCCGGCCTCGCGGCCGTTCTGGGATGGCTCGTCGAGCGGATCCGTCCGAGCTGGCTGCGCCTCGCCTGCACCGCCTGGCTGCTCAAGTCCTCGTTCGCGCTCAGGGCCCTCCTCGAGGCGGGCGCACGGGTCGAGCAGCTCGCGGTGGGCCGCGAGCTGAGTGCCGCGCGCGCGGAGCTCCGGTCGCTCGTCAGCCGGCCGGTCGAGGAGCTCGACGAGGGTCACGTGATCTCCGCGATCGTCGAGTCGCTCGCCGAGAACCTGAGCGACGCGTACGTTGCGCCGCTTTGCTGGTTCGCGGTCGGTGGCCTGCCCGCCGCGCTGACGTATCGCGTCATCAATACGGCCGATGCAATGGTCGGCTATCACGGGGCATACGAGCACCTCGGCAAGGCCGCAGCCCGTCTCGACGATCTCGTCAACATCGTTCCGGCTCGGCTGACCGCGGCGGCCCTCGTGTTCGCCGCTCCGCTCGTGGGCGAGGACGCCCGACGTGCGCTGCTGGTCGGGCGGCGCGATCACGGGCGCACCGAGAGCCCGAACGCCGGCTGGCCGATGGCGACCGCGGCCGGGGCGCTCGGGCTCTGGCTCGAGAAGCCGAGTGCCTACCGGCTCGGCGATGGCGGACGGAGCCCGGCGGTCGGTGATGGCGCGCGGGCGAGACGTCTCGTCCTGACCGCAGCCGCCCTGACCACAGCTCTCTTTGTCGGCATCGAGCTGAGCCATGGGTAGGCGCCTGGGTGCCGGGCAGGTGCCGCACGGCGGGGCCCCCGCCGGCTGGCTCGACGTCGGCGTGAACCTGAACCCGTTCGGCGTCCCCGAGCCCGTCCATCGCGCGCTCACTGGCGTCCGGTTCGACCGCTACGCCGACCTGGATCCGTCAGCGGCCGCGCGGCGCCTGGCCGCCGACGCCCGGGTCCCTCCTTCCCGCGTCCTATTGACGGCGGGTGCCAGCGAAGCTCTCCGGCTGATCGCGACAGCCCTGCTTCAGCCAGGTGTGCGGGCCCTGATTGCCGGCCCGACCTACGGCGAGTACGGGCGACTGGCCGCCCAGCAAGGAGCCGCCGTGGAGGAGATTCGCGCCACGGCCCCAGCCTTCGATCCGCCGATCGACGCACTGGAGCGCGAGCTGCGCCGCCCGGATCCGGTGATCGCTTTCATCTGCGACCCCAACAACCCCACCGGGCGAAGCATCGCCGGCGGGGATCTGCACCGGCTGATAGCGGCCTTCGAACAGTCCACGGATCGCGGCCCGCGGCTCCTCGTCATTGATCAGTCGTTCGGACCATTTGCCACAGCCCGGCCGTCGGCAGCAGAGCTCCTCGCCGCCGGTCGCGTCGTCCTGGTCCGCTCACTCACGAAACTCCTGTCAAGTCCCGGCCTTCGCGTGGGCTACCTCCTGGGTTCGCCCCGCCTCCTCGCGCGGCTGCGGGCGGTCCGGGACCCCTGGTCGGTCGGCGCTCATGCGATCGCTGCGGCGTCCGCGGCGAGCTGGACGCTCGATCCTGCGGCGAAGCGGGAGCTTCAGGCATGGCGACAGGCGCTCGCCGACGCGCTCAGGACGCGCGGACTCCGACCGTGTCCGTCCGACGCGAACTACCTCTTGGTCGAGGTCGGATCCGCTGCCGAAGCCCTCGTGGCGCGAGCGGCCCGGCGGCGCATCGGCATCCGCTGGTGCGCCAGCTTCGGATTGCCGGAACACGTGCGCGTCGCTGTCCGGCCTCCGGCCGAACAGGCGCGTCTGTTCGACGCGCTCGACGCGATTCTGCCCGCCCTGATGGAGTCTTCGCGCTCATGAACGGCCGGCCTCTTCGCCGATTCGGCCCCGTCGACAAGCTCGCCCCGGCCGGCCCGGGGCGGACCTTCGGCTCCCCGGCACCCATCGCGCGCGTGGCGACCGTCTATCTCATCCGTCACCCGGCGACCGCGTGGTCAGGCGTTCGGTACGCGGGACGAACCGACGTTCCGCTGAGCCCCGCAGGTTGGCGGCAGGCGGCCGCAAACGCCGCCGAGCTGGCTCTCCGGATCAACGGCCACGTGGCCATCGTCTCGAGCCCGCTCGTCCGCGCGCGCGAGGCCGCGCAGTGCATCGCGGAGGCCTGTCGCGCGACGCTCGTCGTCGACCCCCGCTGGCGGGAGGTCCATTTCGGGGCCGCCGAGGGGGCGACGTTCAACGAGTTGGCCGCATCATGGCCGGCCCTCGCCGAGCGGTTGCTGCGCGGCGAGCGGAGGATCGACTGGCCGGGCGGCGAGCCGTGGCACGAGCTGCGGGCACGCGTCGCGTCGGCGTGGAGCGATCTACTCGATGCGCCGTTCGATGTCGGCATCGTCGTATCCCATGGGGGCCCGATCGGCGTCGCGCTCGAACTCGCTCTTGGAGACGCGGCCCCGTCGGCCGGCGCGATCGTCGGGCCCGGCGAGGTCCTGGAGCTGGCCGTCGACGGGCGCTGCCAGCTCGTGCGTCGCTGGACCACCGGTCGATGAGTGCTCGGTCGGCGTTCCCCGCCACATCGGCACGGCGGCCCGCGGCCCACCCGGAGGCAGCATGGTCGCCAGGGTCCTGATGGTCCAGGGCACCGCCTCGTCGGTCGGCAAGAGCGTCCTCGTGGCGGCCCTGTGCCGCATCTTCCGTCAGGACGGGTACCGGGTCGCCCCGTTCAAGGCCCAGAACATGTCCCTCAACTCCGCCGCCACCGCGGACGGATACGAGATCGGCCGGGCGCAGGCCGTCCAGGCCGCGGCCGCCCGGATCGAGCCGAGCGTGGACATGAACCCGATCCTTCTCAAGCCCGAGGCAGACGCTCGGTCGCAGCTGGTCGTGCTCGGACGCCCGGTGACGAGCCTCTCTGCCCGCGACTACTACGCGCGCCGGGCGGCGCTCTGGGAGGTGGTCGTCGGTGCGCTCGACCGTCTGCGCGCAGCGTACGACCTGGTCGTCGTCGAGGGAGCGGGCAGTCCGGCCGAGGTGAACCTGAAGGCCGCCGACATCGTCAACATGCGGGTCGCCCGGTACTCCGGGGCACCCGTACTCCTCGTCGCCGATATCGATCGGGGTGGAGTCTTCGCCGCGCTGGTGGGGACGCTGGCGCTGCTCGAGCCGGACGAGCGAGCCCTGGTCGCGGGACTCGTGATCAACAAGTTCCGCGGCGACCGCCGCCTCCTCGAACCAGGGCTGGAGTTCCTGGTCCGGCACACTGGTAAGCCCGTTCTCGGCGTGGTCCCGTACCTGGTCAACCTGCGGATCGCCGATGAGGATTCGGTGGCCCTGGAACACCGCCGGCCGACGGGCGACCGCGAGCCGGTGACGCGTCACCGCGTCGCAACCGTCCGTGCGGAGCCGCCGTCGTCCGACCCCCGTCTCGAGATCGCCGTCGTGCGGCTCCCCCGGATCGCCAATTTCGACGACTTCGATCTCCTCGCCGCCGAGCCAGCGGTCCACCTACGCTACGTCGAGCGGCCGGAGGAACTCGAAGCGACGGACCTCGTGATCCTGCCCGGGAGCAAGACGACGGTTGCCGACCTCGGCTTCCTGCGCGCGACCGGGCTGGCCGAGCGGATCGTCGCACTCGCCCGGTCGGGCACGCCCGTCCTTGGCGTCTGCGCCGGCTACCAGATGCTCGGGCTCTCACTGTGGGATCCCCGGGGCGTCGAGTCTTCGACGCCCGAGACGAGCGGTCTCGGGCTCCTGCCGGTGCATACCACCTTCCATCCAGAGAAGCGAACCCGTCGGGTGCGGGCGAGGGTGGTCACGCGTGAAGGGTTCTTCGGTGGCCTGTTCGATACGACCGTCGAGGGCTACGAGATCCACATGGGTTCGACGACCGCCGACGGCACGCCGCTCTTCCGGGTCGAAAGCGATGGGGAGGAAGAGCGTCTGGATGGGTGCGTCGCCCTCGGCGGGACCGTCGCCGGAACATACCTTCACGGCCTCTTCGGGGGTTCCGCCCCCAGGCGCGCGCTGATCGAGTGGCTCGGGGCGCGTCGGGGCCTGGCGCTGACGGCCGGAGCCGTCGCGTCGCCCGATACCGAGTATGACCTGCTGGCCGGCGCGGTCCGGGCGAACCTCGACCTGGGGGCCATTCGTCGTCTCATTCGGTCCGCGGAGTAGGCGGTGGGCAGGATCGTGCTGGTGACCGGCGGTGCCCGAAGCGGCAAGAGCGCCTTCGCCGAGACGCTCGCAGCGCGGCGTGGCGAGCGCGTCGTCTATCTCGCGACGGCGACGGTCGGCGATGCCGAGATGGAGGAGCGGATTGCCCGCCACCGGGCGCGGCGACCGGCCGGCTGGGTGACCCTGGAGGCACCCCTCGACATCGGGGCGAGTCTCGCTGCGGTGGCCTCCGGGATCGAGGTCGTCCTCGTCGACTGTCTCGCCGTCTGGGCCGCGAATCGGCTCTTGGCGATCGGGGAGCCGGCCAGGGAGGGGTGGTGGGACCAGGTGGCTACCCTCGAACGCGGCCTGACGCAGGAGCTCGACCTGCTCGTCACGACCGCACTGGCCGCCGCGTGGGATCTCCTTCTCGTAACGAACGAGGTGGGCTTCGGCATCGTGCCGCCGACCGAGCTCGGGCGAGCGTACCGGGACCTCCTCGGCAGACTCAACCAGGTGGTCGCTGCCCGGGCGGACGAGGTCTACCTCGTCGTTGCGGGGCTGGCGGTCGACATGAAGCAGCTGGCTGCGGAGACGCAGCGTGGTTGAGATGGCGGCGCGGCGCGGCGGGTGGTCCGGGCGGACGGGGACAACCCAGGACCACTGCTGTCTTCGGTGGTCTCGGCCGTCGAGGTCGCGAACTCCCTGCGCCCACAGTGCCCGGCCCACGCCCGACGGTCGATGACCCCGCGCATCGTCATCGCAGGCACGTCGAGCGGCGTAGGAAAGACAACCGTGACGGTCGGCCTCGCCGGGGCCCTGCGCAAGCGCGGGCTGCGGGTCGCCGCTTTCAAGTGCGGACCGGACTACCTCGATCCGACATATCACATGCGGGCCGCCGACGCGCCCTGCCACAATCTCGACGGCTGGATGATGGGGCGCGAGGGGGTGGTCGCCACGTTCCAGCGCGCCTCGCAGGGGGCCGACGTCGCCCTCATCGAAGGCGTGATGGGCCTCTTCGACGGCGCGTCACCGACGGGCGAAGACGGGTCGACCGCCGAGATCGCGAAGTGGCTGCGCGCCCCGGTCCTGCTCGTCTGCGACGCCTCCGGCATGGCCCGCAGTGTTCAAGCTCTTGCCCGCGGTTTTGCGACGTTCGACGCCGACCTCCATGTCGCCGGGCTCGTCTGCAACCGGGTCGGGAGCCGCGGGCACCTGGACCTCCTGCGCGAAGGCATTGGGAACTTACTCCCAATGGTAGGGGGGCTTCCCGAAGTACGTGCGCTGGTCTTCCCGGAGCGACACCTGGGGCTTCGCACTGCCGACCGAGCGGCGGTACCGCAACGCGTGTTTACCGCCTGGGCCGAGCGGGCTGCCGAGTGGCTCGACGTCGACACGATCCTGGCGATCGCACGAGCCGCTGGACCGCTCCCGGAGGTTCCGGCCGAGGACCGGACCGACCAGGGCGGCCCACGCGCCCGCATCGGACTCGCCCTCGATGAGGCCTTTCACTTCTACTACGACGACAACCTCCGTCGCCTCGAGGGCCTCGGGGCGGAGCTGGTGCCCTTCTCGCCGGTCCACGACCCGCGGCTTCCCGACGTCGACGGTCTCTACTTCGGTGGCGGCTACCCCGAGGTCCACGCAGAGGCGCTGTCTCGGAACACCGGCATGCTCGGGGCCATTGCGGCGTTCGCTGCGAACGGAGGTCCGATCTACGGCGAGTGCGGCGGCCTCATGTACCTCTGCAACGCCATCCGGACAACCGACGGGCGGCTGCATTCAATGGTTGGAATCATCCCGGGAGTAGCCCGGATGCGTGTTGATCTCCATGCGCTCGGCTATGTGGAAGTGGTCACCTTGGATGCCACGGTGCTTGGGCCACCTGGATCGCATTTCCGGGGCCATCAGTTCCGGTATTCGGACTTTCAGCTCGAAACCGATGTCGACCAGGTCTACACGGTCCGTCGCCACCGCGACGGTGCCTTGTTCCGGGAAGGCTATCGCGTCGGGAATACGCTCGCTTCGTACGTCCATGCCCACTGGGCATCGAACCCGCTCGTGGCCCGTGGACTGGTAGACACGTGCGTCGCGCATGCGACGCGGCGCTTGGCTGCGGTGCATCTCGGTCGGTCACCCGACCTCGGGGCCCTGCGTCTCGAGGCGGGGTGGTCTCCGCCTCGAGACGCAGGTGGGCGCTCGCCCCGACGGCGGGCCCGTTCGTGACGACCGCCTGCCGCTCTCCCAAGATCGACGAGAACTCGCCACCCACGTACTACCGGGTCATCTCGCTCGCCGGCCCAGCGGAGTCCTCGGTCAGACCTGCAGCGCAGGGGCGCGGGGGATCACCTGGTGGGCGCCCCGCTCCGCCACCACTGCGGTGGCCTCCTCGAGGTTGATGGTCCAGTCCTGCGGCCTGCCCCGGGTCGAACCCGCCGGCATGCCGCCATGGCGCTCGATGCCAAAGGAGAGCAGCGGGGGGCGCCATGGGGTGCTCTCGGGATGCGCGAGCTTCGAGCGGGCCATCCCCTCGGCATGGCGGCCCTCACGGTCGGGCAGGCGAACCGGGCACTGACCCCCGGTCGCGTTGGCGGGCCTGCTGGATGAGCAGCCGCCAGGTCAGCCCGTCGCGCCAGCCCGGGAGCGCCAGCGCCCAGCCCACCAGGATCCGCTCGACGAGGTGCACGTCGGAGCGCCTGGGCGTAGACGGTGCCCTCGGGCGCGTCGCAGCGATCGATGACCAAGAACGTGTTCGCCGCACCGAGTTCCGCCAGCAGCGCACAGAGCTCCGCGGCCGTGGGATCCTCGATCTGGTGCCCGCGTGCGGTGTGCGCCCGCAGCCGGGGCGCTCTCTTCCGCCCGCAGCGCGCCGCAGCGGGTGGCCCAGGCCTGCCCCCGGCGGCCGAGCCGCGGCGGAGCACGGCCGAGATCGTGGCCGAGCTTGAGGCCACCCGCAGCGAGCGACGGCTGCTCGCCGCCAGCCCGATCGACGACGATGGCGTCGATCCTGAGGAGGTGCTCGAGTGGCTGAACTCGCTCGGGAAGCTCTGGCGGGAGACAACCGACGAAGGCCGCCGGCGCCTCGCGGTGGCCACGTTCGCCCGCCTCGGTGTGGTCTCGGGACCGCGGCCCGGGTCGCACCGCATCGTGAGCGTCGAGACAACGGAAGAGGCCGAGCGGCGAGGTCTGGTCCTCGCCCTCCCGGCCTCGCTCGAGGTCACTCTGGTGGGCGATACTGGATTCGAACCAGTGACCTCACGGATGTGAACCGTGCGCTCTAACCGACTGAGCCAATCGCCCCCGAGACACGCGGCCTGGCCGCGACGGGATTATCCGCTGGCCGACGGGTAGCCGTCAACGCGAACCGCCGCGATGGCCCGGACGGTCTGCGCCCGGACGCCCCGCGCCCGGCCCCGATGCGCGCGCGGTCAGACGGGCGAGCACCTCGTCGCGCGTGACCCCGTCGGCCTCGAGCAGCTTGTGCCGGCCTCGCGCGCCGGCAACCAGCCGCACCGCCGAGCGCGGCAGGTCCAGCGCCTCGGCCAGCAGGCGCAGGAGCGCTTCGTTGGCTGCCCCGTCCACGGGAGCCGCGCGAACGTGCACCTCCAGCTCCGCTGCCGTCCCGGGTGCCTCCACGAGATCGGCAGCGGCCCGGGGCCGCAGCCGCACCGCGAGGTGGGTCGTGACGCCGGACCGGGCCGTGGTCCCGGTTCGGACAGGGCTGGCAGGCTGGGCAGAGGTGGCCGCCTGCCTGCCGGGAACGGAGGCGGGCGGTACGGCGCCACGGCGAGGTCGACCCATCCGGGCTGCCCCTGCCGCCGCTCAGCCGATGTGGAACGCTGCGGCCAGCACCGACAGCAGCAGGAACGCCACGATCGGCGAGAAGTCGATCATCCCGGTCGAGGGCAACGCCCGGCGGATGGGCGCCAGGATCGGCTCGGTGGTCTCGAAGAGAAATCGGCCCAGGGACGAGTCATAGCGGGGGTCGACCCAGCTCATCAGGACCCGTCCCAGGATCAGCACGTAGAGGGCCAGAAAAAGGAGTCGGAGGAAGTTCGGCAGGAAGGCACCCACGAGGCCGAAGTATAGGGGCCGCCGCGCGGACTCCGTCCCGGCCGCCCGGGATGGCGATCCCGGCGGGAACCGTTCCGGTCCGGGAAGCGGCCCGGTCCGGGATCAGGAACCCGGGGCCGGCTCCAGCCGGTAGGCGCGCCGCGCGAGGCCCACGGCCATGTCGGCGGCCATCTCCGCGGCCGCCTCCGCATCGACGATGCCGCGCACCACCAGCCCCGCCAGCCAGTTCGCGCTGACGCGCCGCCATACGTCGTGGCGGGCCGGGATGGAGAGGAAGGCGCGGGTGTCGTCGGTGAAGCCGACCGTGTTCGCCAGCCCGGCAGTTTCCATCACCTGGTCGAAGTAGCGGGCCATCCCGTTCGGGCTGTCGTGGAACCACCAGGGCGAGCCCAGGCGCACTGCCGGGTAGTAGCCGGCCAGCGGGGCGAGCTCGCGCGCGTAGGCACTCTCGTCGAGGGTGAACAGGACGAGCGTGAAACGCGGATCGTTCCCGAAGCGCTCCAGCAGCGGGCGCAGGTTGCGGGTGAACTCGCACGCCACCGGGATGTCGGCACCCTTGTCGGGTCCGAAGCGAGCGAAGAGCGGGCGGTCGTGGTTCCGGAGCGCACCCACGTGCAGCTGCATGACCAGGCCGTCCTCGACGCTCAGGCGGGCCTCCTCGAACAGCAGGTGCCCCGTGAAGCGGTGCCCGTCGTCGGCGCTGGCCTGCCCGCGCAGGGCCCGGGCGAAGATCGTCTCGGCCTCGAGCGGCTCCAGAGGGGCCGCATAGGCCGATTCCACGCCGTGATCCGTGGCGGTGGCACCCATGCTCCGGAAGTAGGCCCGCCGCTCCTCCAGGGCCGTGACGAGGCCGGCACAGGAGCTGATCTCACGACCGCAGGCCTGGCCCACCATCTCGAGCCGTTGTGGCCAGTCGGGGGCGGCGACGTCCAGCAAGGCGTCGGGCCGGAAGGTCGGCCGCACGTCACCCGGCCAGCCCGAGGCCCGGAGCGCCCGGTGGGCGGCCAGCGGGTCGGCCGCGTCGTCGGTGGTGCATAGGGTCTGGATGTTGAACCGCTCGAAGAGGGCGCGCGGTCGGAACTCCGGCCTGGTCAGCCGGTCGCTGATCTCGTCATAGACGGCTTGCGCGTTGGCCCCGGTCAGCGGTTCCGGGACTCCGAACACCTCCTGCAGTTCCTGCGCGAGCCAGATGCCGGTGGGCGTGCCCCGGAACAGGTGGAAGCGGTCGGCGAAGAGCTGCCAGATCTCCCGGTGGTCGGCGGCGGAGGGCGTTCCGTCGCGCCGCGGCACGCCCAACGCCTCCAGCGGGACGCCCGAGGAGTGGAGCATGCGGAAGACGTAGTGGTCGGGGATGATGAACAGGTCGGTGGGCGTTCCGAACGTCGCCGTCTCGTCGGCCAGCAGCCAGGGATCCACATGGCCATGCGGGCTGACGATGGGGAGACCGGCGACCGACACGTACAGCTCGCGGGCAACCCGGCGCTGGGCCGGGTCGGGCGCGAAGAGGCGGTCGGGTGCCGGGAGCGGGGGTGGCGCGGGCATCACGCTATCCCCGGCCCGTCGCGCCACCAGTCGTCGCCCTGTTCCAGGAACGCCGCCACCATCCCCTGCCGCAGCCCTTCGGGCACCACCGTGATCTCGGTGAGGCGGTAGTGGGCCAGCACGGCCGCGATGATCAGGAGGCCCGGCGGCAGGAGCCGCACGCGGGCAGGGTCTTCGCCGCTGCGCCGGGCGATCCGGCGGGAGGCGTGCGCCAGCAGGTCCGCTGCCAGCGTTGACAGGTTGACGATCGTCAGGCGCTGTGGCCCTTCCCGCCCCCGGGTCCGCTCCAGGCCCGCCAGGTTGTGCGCGGAACCCCCGGTGGCCCACGCTCGCCGCGGGCTTCCGTCAGGCGCCAGCGCCAAGGCGCGACCCACCTGCACGGCGCCCAGTGCCCATTGGAGCGCCCCCGGCGGGTCCTCCCGCAGGCTCGCGCCAAGGGCCGCCGCACCCACGGGCAGCGAGGCGCTTGCGACAGGCCGCCGGCCCTCCACGACGGTCAGCTCGGTGGACGCCCCGCCCGAGTCGACCACCAGCTGCGTCCCGGCCGGATCCAGCCGGTCCCGGACACCGGCCAGGCCCAGGGCTGCTTCCCGGGCGCCGGAGAGCACGTGCACCGGCTGGCCCAGCCGCTGCTCCAGGCGCTGTACCACGACCGCCCCATCGCTGGCCTGGCGGATCGCCTCGGTCGCGCCGATGAGGAGCTCTGCGTCCTGGCGCCGTGCCATCCGGGCGAAGCGTGCCACCACCGTCTCGAGCGCATCCGCGGTGCGCCGCCCCACCCGACCCTTCGTGGCCACCTGGCGTCCCAGTTCGAGCAGGGCGCCGTGCTGTTCCAGGGCGGCGATGGTGGGCCCGTCCGGACCGAGGCTGGCCCGGACGATCAGTACGTGGACGGTGTCGCTCCCGATGTCGAGTGCGGCAACCCGCTGCGGGGCGCTCATTGCGCGCCCGCCCGCCGCGTGCGGGCCGTGTCCCCGGCGATGACCACCATGGTGCTGGCGGCCAGCACGATCAGGGCCGAGACCAGGAGCGCGTGGCTCATGCCCACGCTGAACGCCGCCATGGTGGGAGCGCCCAGCTGTACCGACGTCCCCAGGAAGATGGCGCCCACCAGGCGAGGCGGTATCGCCGCGGCCGCGACGGCGAGCGCGAGGGCGAAGCTCGTGACCATCCCGGTCTGGCGGAACGTGGCCAGTGTGGCGCTCGCCACTCCGAGCCGCTGGACCGGGGCGGCGCCCATCACGGCGCTGGTGTTGGGTGACCAGAAGAGGCCGCCGCCCACGCCCAGGACCAGGAGGCCCAGGAGCAAGGTGCCGTACGCGGATCCAGCCGTGAGCTGCGCCAGCAGGAGACAGCCGGCGGCCTGCAGGACCAGCCCGATGCTGGCCGGGATCCGTGCCCCCACCTGGTCGGAGATCAGTCCGCCGACGGGGCCCACCACCGACTGGACCAGCGAGAGCGGCAGGATCATCAGCGCCGCCTGGAGCGGCGTTGTGCCTTTGACGCCCTGCAGGTAGAAGACGAGCAGGAAGTTGACCGCGAACATGCTGAGGCTCTGCAGCGTGGCGGCCGCCGTCCCGAAGGCGAGGATCCGGGAGCGGAAGAGGGACGGGTCGATGAAGTGGGAGCCACCGCCACGCTCGTGGACGGCAAAGAGCGCCTCCAGGACGAGGAATGCGGCGAAGAGGCCGAGCGTGGGGGCCGAGAACCATCCCCAGGAGATCCCCTGGGAGAGCGTGATCAGCAGGCAGGAGATGCCGCCCGAGAAGAGGATCATTCCCAGCACGTCGAACCGTTCGCCGCGCTTCGGCTCGCCGACCTCGTGGAGCGCCAGGTAGCCCCACAGGGTGCCGAGGATGCCGATCGGCACGTTCACCAGGAAGATCCACTCCCAGGAGAGAAAGGCCAGGATCAGCCCGCCGGCCACCGGTCCCACGATGCTGCCGATGGCCCACGTGATGGAGTTGATCCCCATGGCGCGTCCCCGCTCGCCGGGCGGGAACGCCTCGGTGATGATGGCCATCGCATTCGCCATCAGCATGGCGCCGCCCACGCCCTGCACCAGCCGGAACAGGACCAGCTCGGCCCCGCTGCCGGCGAACGCACACAGCAGCGAGCCGACGGTGAAGACCACGAACCCGGCGTTGTACATGCGGACGCGGCCGAACATGTCCGCCAGGCGGCCGAAGAGCATCAGGAAGACGGTGCTCATCAGGATGTAGCCCATGAGCACCCAGATCATGGTCACGAGGTCCGAGTGGAGCCGGGTCATGATCGTGGGCAGGGCGAGGACGACGATCGATGAATCAATTGCCGCCATGGCAGAGCCGAGGGTGGTCACCGAGAGGGCGACCCACTTGTACTGGACCCCGTGCCGGGGCGCGGCGCCGGCCAGCCCGCGGGTGCCGGGCGTCTGCCTGGCACCACGCACCACCGGGGCGGCCTCTGCTTTGCCCTCACGGTTCACCGGCCTGACCTCCTGCGACGACGCCGACACCTCCAGTGCGCTCAGCGGGCGTGCCGCGCGGCGTCCGCTGCACATTGTCCCGACATTGTCGCGCGGACGCGAGCTTCCTTCCCGGGAGGGACAGCAGCGTCCGGGCGGTGGGGTTGACGGCGCCGCCGGCAGGCCCGAGGCTTGGGGCCAAGGCGTGGGGCCCCACGGCCCGAGGCTCACGGCCCAAGGCTTACGGCCCAAGGCGCGACGCTCGCGGCCTGCGGCAGGCCCGAGGCCCACGGCCCGGGGCGGGAGGCCCGAAGCGGAGGACGCATGACCACAGCGCGGGGAACCGGAACGGCGCGACGGGGCCAGGGGGTTGCCGAATACGCGCTGATCCTGGCCCTGGTCGCGCTGCTCGTGATTGCCGGGCTGGCGCTGCTGGGCGCCTACTACGGGTCCTCCGTCGCGCCCGCCACCCCCGTTCCCAGTGCGGCGCCGGGACCATCGTTCGTGCCGCCCTCGCCGGCCGGCTGAGGCCCATCCCCGCGCCGCCGGGTCTGCGCGCGTCTGGTGGCCCCACGCCGCCGGGTGCCCGGGCGGTTTCTCGATCGAGCGCGGCCGCTCAGTCCGGTTCCGCGCCCTCCCGGGCGAGCCGCCGCAGCACTGCCGGCAGGATCCCACCCTCGCGGTAGTAGTCGACCTCGATCGGCCCGTCCAGCCGGGCGACCGCGCGGATGGTCCGGACGCTCGCGTCCGCGCCGACGATTTCCACGCTGACCTCCTGGCGAGGGTGGAGCCCGGCGGCCAGCCCGCGGACAGCGTACGTCTCGCGCCCCGTCAGCCCGAGCGTCCCGGCACTCTCCCCGGGCAGGAACTGGAGCGGGAGGACGCCCATCCCCACCAGGTTCGAGCGGTGGATCCGTTCGAAGGACTGGGCGAGCACCGCCCGCACCCCCAGCAGGTTGGTGCCCTTGGCGGCCCAGTCGCGGGAGCTCCCCGAGCCGTACTCGCGCCCGCCGATCACCAGCAGCGGCACGCCCTCGGCCGCGTAGCGCATCGCCGCGTCGTAGATGAACAGGACCTCGCCGGACGGCTGGTGCTCTGTGTAGGGCCCCTCCCGGTCCACCAGCCGGTTGCGCAGCCGGATGTTGCCGAAGGTGCCGCGCATCATCACCTCGTGGTGGCCGCGCCGCGAGCCGTAGCTGTTGAAGTCGACCGGGGCCACACCGCGCGCCTGGAGCCACGCTCCGGCGGGGCTCCAGGCCGCGATCGTGCCGGCCGGCGAGATGTGGTCGGTGGTCACGGAGTCGCCCAGCAGCGCCAGCACCCGGGCGCCCTCGATGTCGCGGATGGGTGCCGACCGGGGACCCAGCCCCTCGAAGAATGGCGGCCGCGCCACGTAGGTTGAATCGCCATCCCACGCGTACCGGTCGCCGGAGGGGATCGGCAGCGCCCGCCAGCGGTCGTCGCCCTCGAAGACGCTGGCGTAGGTGCGGCGGAAGAGCTCCGGGTCGATCGCCGTGTCGATCACCGAGCGGATCTCCTCGGCCGACGGCCAGATCTCGTCCAGCATCACCGGCCGCCCGTCGGGATCGCGGCCCAGCGGCTCGGTCGTCAGGTCGATGTCAACCCGCCCCGCGAGCGCGAAGGCCACCACCAGCGGCGGCGAGGCCAGGTAGCTGGCCCGGGCCAGCGGGTGGACGCGGCCCTCGAAGTTGCGGTTGCCGGAAAGGACCGCGGCCACGGTCAGGTTGTGCCCCTCGATCGCCTGCGCGATGGGCGCGTCGAGCGGACCGCTGTTGCCGATGCAGGTGGTGCAGCCGTAACCGACCAGCTCGAACCCGAGCTGCCGGAGGGGCCCCATGAGCCCCGCGGCCTGCAGGTAGGCGGTCACCGCGCGAGACCCGGGGGCCAGGCTGGTCTTGACCGTGGGGCCCACGCGCAGCCCGTGGGCCACCGCGTTGCGCGCGAGGAGCCCGGCACCCACCATGACCGTGGGGTTCGACGTGTTGGTGCAGCTGGTGATGGCGGCGATGGCGACCGATCCGGTGCGGACGGATGCCCGCGCCCCGTCGAGCACGACCTCGACCTCCGGATAGGGCGAGGCGCCCGGCACCTCTCGCCCGGCCGGCGCATCCGGGTTGCCCGGCGCCTGCGCGCCGGGAGCCTGCGCGCCGGGAGCCGCCCCGCTCTGCGGCGGGAAGGCGGCGCGGAACGACTCCCGGAGCGTGCGGAGCGGCACGCGGTCCTGCGGGCGGCGCGGACCGGCGACGCTGGGCTCGACCGAGGCGAGATCGAGGTCCAGCACCACGTCGAAGTCGGGGACCGAGCCGGGCTCACGCCACAGCCCGTTGGCGTGGGCGTACCGTTCAACCAGCGCGACCTGCTCGGGCGCACGCCCGGTCAGGCGCAGGTACGCCAGAGTCTCGTCGTCGATCGGGAAGAGGGTCGCGGTGGCGCCGAACTCCGGCGACATGTTGGAGATGGTGGCCCGGTCGGGGAGCGAGAGCGTGGCCACGCTGTCGCCGGTGAACTCCACAAAAGAGCCCACCACGCCCTCTCGGCGCAGCATCTCGGTCACGGCCAGCACCAGGTCCGTGGCGGTGCTGCCGCGCGGCAGGGTGCCCGACAGACGCACGCCAACCACGCGCGGCATCGGCTGGTAGAGCGGCTGGCCGAGCAGCACGGCCTCCGCCTCGATGCCGCCCACGCCGTAGCCCAGGACGCCCAGGGCGTCGACCATGGTGGTGTGCGAGTCGGTGCCGACCAGCGTGTCGGGGAAGGCCATCGGGCCATCCGCTCCCTGGCGACGCGTCACCACCGTGGCCAGGTACTCCAGGTTCACCTGGTGCACGATCCCGGTCCCCGGCGGGACCACGCGCAGGTCCCGGAAGGCGGTCTGAGCCCAGCGGAGGAGCTGGTAGCGCTCGCCGTTGCGCTCGTACTCGCGTCCGACGTTGAAGGTGAACGAGTCGGGCAGCCGGTACCGGTCGACCTGGACCGAATGGTCGATGACCAAGTCGGCCGGCACCAGTGGGTTGATGCGAGCCGGGTCGCCGCCCAGCTCGGCCATGGCGTCGCGCATGGCCGCCAGGTCCACCACGGCCGGGACCCCCGTGAAGTCCTGCAGAAGCACGCGGGCCGGCATGAACGGGATCTCCGTCTCGATCCCGGAGCCGGGCCGCCAAGCGGCCAGCGTGCGGACCTCCTCTTCCTTGACAATCCCCTCGCCGGCGTGCCGGAGCACGTTTTCCAGCAGGATCTTGACGGTCAGAGGCGTGCGTTCGGCCCGGTACCCGGACCCCTCCAGTGCGCCGAGGCGGTAGTAATCGGGCAGGCCGGTCCCCAGCGAGGCGCGTGCAGCGAAGGGATCGGGCGTGACAGGACGGGTCGACATGGTGCGCGAACCTCCAGCCGCGCCGGCCGGCGCGGGACCATCGGCACCTGACGGGAGCGCCCGTCTCGGGTCGAGACGTACGAAGAGGACGAGTATATCCCGCCCGGCGTCCCGGTTGGGGCGCTGCGTCGACCGGACCCGCGCTGCGTCGACCGGCCTGCCGGATGTGGGGCCGGCAACCGCAGGACCGTTGTCGGCCACCGCTGCTGACCGGAGGACCCTTGCTGCGGATCGGACAATGAGAGGGCGCTGGGCCCGGGCGGTTCCGGGCGGGGACAGGGGAGGATGGTGTGCCCTTGTGGCGGCGGTCCGTGTACGGGCGGCCGGAGATGTCAGCGGACGTGGGCTCACCGTCTGCGAACGCCGACCAGCCAGGCGCGCCTGGTCCGCCGGAGGCCACTGCCGATGCCGGGCTGCCCCGAGTTGGCTTTGTGGGCGCGGGGCGCGTGGGGACCGCCCTGGCGGTGGCGCTGCACAGGGCCGGCTGGCCGGTGACGGCGGTTGCCTCGCGGGACGCCGGACGGCGCGACCGCCTCGCAGCGCTGGTGCCGGGCGCACGCGCCTTCGCCGAACCGCAGGCCGTCCTCGACCAGGCCGACCTGCTCCTGCTGACGGTGCCGGATGACGCCATCGCCCCGGTCGTCGCCGAGCTGCGCCTCTACAGCGGGCAGGCCATCGTGCACACCAGCGGGGTCCTGCCCGCGTCCGTCCTGGCCCCCGCCATGGCGGCGGGCACCGAGGCCGGCAGTTTCCACCCGCTGGTGGCCTTCGCGGACCTTGACGCGGCACTCGCGGCGCTGCCGGGCTCAGTGGTCGCGATCGAGGGCGACGAGGCGCTCCTGCCGCTGCTGGCGCAGCTCGCCGTGGCGCTGGGGGCACGGCCCGTCCGCGTCACGGCGAGCGGCAAGCCACTCCACCACGCGGCGGCCGTGCTGGCCGCCGGGGGCCTGGTGTCGCTGCTGGACGTGGTGGCCGGACTCGGCGCCGCCGCCGGGCTCTCGCCCCGGGACGCGCTGGATGTCTATCTCGGCCTCGCTCGGCAGGGGATCGACAACGCGCAGCAATTTGGACCGCCGGGCGCGCTGACCGGTCCGTTCGTCCGCGGCGACATCGGTACCGTGCGTGCGCATCTTGCGGCGCTGCGCCGCTTCGCGCCGGAGGCCCTGCCCGTGTACGCGGCACTGGGTATGCGCGCGGTCCGGATTGCCGCGGCCCGCGGCGATCTCGCCCCCGACCGGGCCGTGGAACTGGAGGCGTTGCTGGGGCGCGGCGGTTGAGCAGCGGTTGGCCGAGTGGGTACCATAGGGGCATGCAGCACAGCCTCGCTCCCGGACATTCCGCACGGCTCATGCCGCGCTTTGTCGCGCCGTCCGCGCAGGGACGCGAGGAGCGCCTGGGCCTGCATCGCATGACGCCCGGGATGACCCTCGGCATGGGAAACCGGACGGGTGACGGCCGGCGCATGGGGCTGCGCGACTGGCGGGGCATGCACGTCGCCCCGCCCAGGCGCCAGGTGAGCGGCCTGCTGCGCCGCGAACCCGCGATGCACTGGACTGAGTCCGCTTCCGGGGCCCGCGTGCCGGCGCCGGTGCAGGCGGCCCCGTGGCATCGCTGAGGCACGGCATGGCTGGCAACCGGCCAGCTGGGCCGCGGCGGAATGCCACCGCCATGTCCGCTGGCGGTCTGGTTGTGCGCCGCTCCGACCAGGGACCGGAGATCGTGCTCGGCCGCCGCAGCCGCCAGGGCGAAGGGATCGCCTGGATGCTCCCCAAGGGCACGCCCACGGAAGGGGAGTCGGTGGAAGAGACGGCGCTCCGCGAGGTGCAGGAAGAGACCGGACTCGCGGTCCGCATCGTGCAGCCGGTCGGCTCCATCCATTACGCCTTCGTGCGCGCGGGGACGCGGATCGCGAAGACGGTGCACCATTTCCTGATGGTCGCCACGGGGGGCACCCTGGCGGACCACGATGCGGAGTTCGACGAGGTCCGCTGGGTCCCGCTGGACGAGGCGGCCCATCTGCTGAGCTTTGAGACCGAGCGCGAGATCGTCGAACGCGCGCGACCCGCGATCGACGCGCTCCAGGAGCGCGGCGCGGCCTGAATTCTCGCGCCGCCGGGGAGGCATCGCCCATGCGTGCCACAGCGCTGGTCGAGCGACATCGCGCGCTTGGTGCGCGGATGGTGGAGTTTGCGGGCTGGGAGATGCCCGTCCAGTACCGCGGGATCCTGGAGGAACACCGGGCCGTCCGCCAGCGCGCCGGCGTCTTCGACCTCTCGCACATGGGTGAGCTGCATGTCCGGGGGCCCCAGGCGGGGGCGGCGCTGGCCTACGCCCTGGTCACGGATCCACCCGCGCTGGCGGTGGGCAGGGCCCACTACAGCATGATCTGCGCCCCCGACGGCGGCGTGATCGACGACCTGATCGTCTATCGGCTCGCGCCGGAGCACTTCCTGGTGGTGGCCAACGCCGGCAACGCCGAGGTGGTTGCCAACGAGCTGCGTGCCCGCCTGGCCGGCTTCGATGCCGCGCTCGATGACGCCTCGCTGCGCACTTCGCTGGTCGCCATCCAGGGGCCCCGGGCGCTCGGCGTCCTGGCACCCCTCACCGATGTGGACCCGGGCGCCCTGCGCTACTACGCGATCGGCGAGGGACGCGTGGCGGGGATCCCGGGCCTGGTGGCGCGCACCGGCTACACCGGCGAGGACGGGTTCGAGTGCTTCGTCCCCTGGGAGGACGGCCCGGCTGTCTTCGACGCGCTGCTCGCGGCGGGCGCCGCCGAGGACGTGATCCCCGCCGGGCTGGGCGCGCGGGACACGCTCCGTCTCGAGGCGGGGATGCCGCTCTATGGCAACGAGCTCGGCCGCGACACCACGCCCTTCGATGCCGGCCTGGGGCGAGTGGTCAAGTTCGGCAAAGCCGGGGACTTCGTGGGGCGCGAAGCGCTGGCGGCGGCGCAGGATCGGGGCCGCAGCAAGGCCCTGGTCGGACTGGTCGTGCGGGGCCGGGGCATCGCGCGGCACGGCTACCCGGTTCACGAGCAGGGTGCCGGGGCGCCCTGCGGCGCGGTGACCAGCGGGACGCAATCGCCCACCCTCGGCGAGCCGATCGCGATGGCCTACGTGCCGCCACGCGACGCGGAGGTGGGTACGATGCTCGAAGTTGCGATCCGGGAAGCGCGTGTGCCCGCGGAGGTGGTGGCGCTTCCCTTCTACCGCCGCCCGGCATGACGGGCGGGTGGTCCGGTCCAGGGCGAAGAGGGAGACGAACGTGGATGTGAGGGATGGGCTTCTCTACACCGACGACCACGAGTGGCTGCGGGTGGAGGGCGAGACCGGCGTGGTCGGGATCACGGCCTACGCGGCCGAGCAGCTCGGCGACATCGTGTTCGTCGAGTTGCCGCAGGTGGGCCGCACGCTGGAACGGGCAGAAACGTTCGGGACGGTGGAGTCGGTCAAGGCGGTGAGCGATCTCTTCTCGCCGGTGCCCGGCCAGGTGACCGAGGTGAACGAGGCGCTCGGGGCACGGCCGGAACTCGTCAACACCGACCCCTACGGCGAGGGCTGGATCGTGCGGCTGCGGATCGCCGACGAGGGAGCCACCACCGAGCTCAAGGATGCGGCCGCGTACCGCGCGATGATCGGGGCCTGACGCGATGCCCTACGGGCCGCACACCAGGTCCGACCGGGAGCGCATGCTGGCCGCCCTGGGGATGCGCTCGGTCGAGGAGCTCTTCGAGGACATCCCGGCGGCGGTCCGCTCCCCGGGGCTGGATCTGCCCGCTGGCGAACCGGAGATGGCGCTGGCGAGCCGGCTGCAGGCGCTGGCCGGGCGCAACCGGGTGGACCTGGCGAGCTTTCTCGGGGCCGGCGCGTACCGCCACTACATCCCCCCTGTCGTGGACCAACTGGTCTCGCGCGGCGAGTTCGCCACCGCCTACACGCCCTATCAGCCGGAGGTGAGCCAGGGGACCCTCCAGACCATTTACGAGTACCAGTCGCTGCTGGCCGCGCTGACCGGGCTCGATGTCGTCTCCGCCTCCCATTACGATGGCGCCGCGGCCACCGCGGAGGCGGCCCTGATCTGCCTGCGCGCCACCGGGCGGGCCCGGGTCCTGGTGAGTGCCGCGGTCCATCCCCACTACCTGGCCACCATGCACACCTATCTTGACGGGACCCGGTTCGGGGTCGAGACGATCCCGCTCCGGCCCGATGGGACGACCGACCTGGAGGCCCTGGAGCGGCTGCTGGGCGACCCCGCGCGGCCGGTGGCCGGCGTCCTGCTGGCCCATCCGAACGTGCTGGGGCTCCTCGAGCCGATGGCGCAGGCCGCGCGCCTGGCCCATGCGGCCGGGGCGCTGCTGGTGGCCGTGATCGAGCCGGTCTCCCTGGCGGTCCTGGCGCCGCCCGGCGCCTACGGGGCCGACATCGCGGCCGGCGAGGGCCAGCCCCTGGGCCTGCCGCTCAGCTACGGCGGCCCCTATCTCGGGATCCTGGCCGCCACCGCGCCGCTGACCCGCCAGGTCCCCGGGCGCCTGGTGGGCCGCACCACCGACGCCGACGGCCGGCGGGCCTTCGTGATGACGCTGCGCGCCCGGGAGCAGGACATTCGCCGGGAGCGCGCGGCCAGCAACATCTGCTCCAACCAGGCCCTGTGTGCCCTGGCGGCCACGGTCTACCTCGCGGCCCTGGGCCCGCGCGGCCTGCGCGACGCGGCCGCCCTGGGCGCGTCGCGGGCCCGCGAGCTGGAGCAGGCCCTGGCTGCGGCGGGCGCCCCGCGGGTGCACAGCGCGCCGTATCTCAACGAGTTCGCAGTGCGGGTCCCGGATGCGCCGCGGGTCCACGCCGCGCTCCTCGATCACGGCATCCTGGCGGGGCTGCCGCTCGCAGCGTGGTATCCGGACGACCCGGTCCTGCGAGACGCGCTGCTGGTGTGCGCCACCGAGGTGACGCAGCCAGCTGAGATCGCCGCCTTCGGCGAGGCGCTGGCCGGCATGCTGGCGGAGGCCGCGGCATGAACGAGCCGCGGGAGCCCGCCGGCCTGCCGTCGGCACCCGCGTCCGCCGCCGAGGGCGGCGGACGCCCCGCCGGTTCGGGCCTCCGTCCGGCCGTCGGCCCGGTCCTCCAGCCCACCCTCGACGAGCTGTCACGCCCCGGGCGGGGAGTGACCCGCATCCCGCAGGCCCCGGCGGACGCGCTGCGCGGGATCCCGGCCGAGCAGCTCCGGATGCAGCTCCCGCCGCTGCCGGAGATCGACGAGCCCACCGCGGTGCGCCATTTCGTCAACCTCTCGCACCTGAACTATGCGGTGGACAGCGGCTTCTACCCGCTCGGCTCCTGCACCATGAAGTGGAACCCCAAGCTCAACGAGTGGGCGGCCCGGCTCCCCGGCTTCACGGAGCTGCACCCGCTGGCGCCCGACGCGCTCGCGCAGGGGGCCCTGGAGCTCCTCTGGGACTTCGAGCAGTGGATCTGCGAGATCGCCGGGATGCGAGCCGCCACGCTGCAGCCCGCGGCCGGGGCGCAGGGCGAGCTCACCGGCATCCTGATGGTGCGTGCCTACCACCGGAGCCGCGGTGACAGCGCGCGCAGCGAGATCATCGTCCCGGACTCCGCACACGGCACCAACCCCGCGACGGCCTCCATGGCGGGCTACCGGACCGTGACGGTTCCTTCCGACGCGCGCGGCGGGGTGGACCTGGCGGCTCTGCGGGCCGCGCTCGGCCCCCGGACCGCGGCCCTCATGCTGACCAACCCCTCGACCCTCGGGCTCTTCGAGGACCAGGTGGTCGAGATCCTCGAGGCGGTGCATGCGGTCGGTGCGCTTGCCTACATGGACGGCGCCAACCTCAACGCGGTGCTGGGCAAGTTCCGGCCCGGAGCGGCCGGCTTCGACGCCATGCACTTCAACACCCACAAGACCTTCTCGACGCCGCACGGTGGAGGCGGCCCGGGGGCCGGGCCGGTGGCAGTGGGGGAGCGGCTCCTGCCGTTCCTGCCCACGCCGCGGGTGCTGCGGGAGCCGGACGGCTCGTTCCGGCTCGAGCGTGCCGGGGAACGGCCCACCAGCATCGGGCGGGTCCGCTCGTTCGTGGGGAGCAGCGGGGTCCTGATCCGTGCCTACGCCTATCTGCGGGCCCACGGAGGACGTGGCCTGGAGGAAGTGTCGGAGGACGCGGTCCTGGCGGCCAACTACCTGCGCCACCGGCTGCGCGGCGCCTACGACATCCCCTACGACCGGGTCTGCAAGCACGAGTTCGTGGCATCCGCATCCACCCTCAAGCGCGAGACGGGGATCCGGACGCTCGACGTCGCCAAGCGGCTGATCGACCACGGCCACCATCCGCCCACCGTCTACTTCCCCCTGATCGTGGAGGAGGCGATGCTGATCGAGCCAACGGAAACCGAGGCGCTCGAGACGCTGGACGACTTTGCCGAGGCGATGCTCGCGATCGCCGAGGAGGCCCATCGAGATCCCGAGGTGGTCCACTCGGCGCCCCACACGGCGCCCGTGCGGCGCCTCGACGAGACCGCCGCCGCCCGCCAGCCGGATCTCCACTGGCCGCCGATGGCCGCTGCTGGGTCGGCCGGCCGTCGCGAAGGGGCCGCCGTCGCGACGGGAGCGGCGCCTCGGGCCGTTGCGCCCAGCGAGACAAGGGCTGCGCCCGGCGGGACAGTGACGGATCCTGGGTGAACCTTTCGGACGCTTCCGTGGTATTAGGGGTGTACGCCGCCGTGTGTACCGCGTGCCAGAGGAGGATGCGTGGCCGAAGCCAGGCCGGACGGCGTCTCCGTCGTCGGTGACGGCGGGGACGGCGATTCGAGGGCGTTCGAGGCCTTCTATCGCCAGTGGGAGGGCGCTGTCTACCGGACCGCGCTGGCTCTGCTGCGCGACCAGATGACCGCCGAGGAGGTGGTCGTCGACACGTTTCTGCGCGCGCACGGCGCGTGGCATCGGCTCGACCCGGGCCGCTCTCCCTTGCCGTGGCTGCAGCGTGTGACGGTGAACCTCGCCCTGAACCGGCTGCGCCGCCGACGGCTGGGCCTCGAACCGATTCCGGAGCAGGAGCCCTGGCCCGACGAGGCTGGTATCGCCCCCGAGTCCGCGGCGGAGCAGCGCGAGCTGACGGCCGCCCTCGCCCGAGGGATCGAGCGGCTCCCCGTCCAGATGCGGGCGGTCGTGATCCTCCGGTTCGTCCAGGACAGCAGCCTCGCCTCCATCGCCGAGGTGCTGGATTGCCCGCTCGGGACGGTCAAGAGCCGGCTCCACAACGCGCTGCGCCTGTTGCGGGATGACCTCCGGCAGGAGTTCGAGCCGTCCCTCGGCGCGGACGTGGCGCCGCGTCTTTCGGGCGGGTCCGAGGAACCGGCATCATGATCTCCTGGCGGGCGCTGACGGGCCGAGCGCAGCTCCAAGCGGGGGGCTGTGCGCGCCACCGCGCCGTGCTTCTCGATCTGCTTGACGGACGAACGCAGGGCCGGGACGTGGATGAGGCGCTGGAGCACCTCGGCCGGTGCGACGCCTGTCAGCGGGAGATGAGCGAGTACGCCCTGGTGATCGCGGGGTTGCGGCGGCTGGGCGCCGCCGCGCGGCGGAGCGAGCCGGACGCGACCGGGTGGGCGCGCGTGGCAGCGCGGCTCCAGGAGGCGCCGCGCCGGCCGCGCTGGCACCTCCGGCAGGCTCCGGTGGCCGGGCTGGTGGCGCTCCCGGCGGTGCTGGCGGTGCTGGTTGCCGGCCTGCTCGCGGGCGGTGGCGGCGAGGCGCGCGTGGCCGTTCCGGCCGGTCCGGCCGGAACCGATGCGGTCTCCCTGGCCGCGCCCCAGGTGGCCGTCCCCGGGCCCCAGCACAACGCCGCGCTGCAGCGGGCGTTTCGAATCGCGGACACGGCGGCGGAGCAGGACCCGCCGGTGGCATGCGAGGGTGCGGCCGTGGTCCAGGACGAGGCGGATGGCGAGGCGGGCCTGCTGGTCGCCGTGCCGCCTCGCGGCCCGCTTCCGGACGGCCTGGCCGTCTTCATGGCCACGGGGACCCCGGACCGGTTCGGGGGCTCCAGGATGACGGTCGCCCCGGCGATCGTCCCGGAATGATGGGAACGCCGATGAGCGGTTGGAACAGCACGGCGTGGAGTCCGTGACGGCCGGCTCACCGTTCAGTGCCCGGGGCACCCGGCCGCGGGGTGCACCCGGGACAGCGTCCCTTCCTGGTGCGCGGCAGAGGAGGAGAAGCCGAGTGTCAACCAGACGACAGATGTTGGCCGTCGTTGCGGTCGCCGGCATCGTGTTCGGCGCCTGCAGCTCGGGGGCCACCACCGCGCCCACGGCCGCGCCTGCGAGCGCGGCCCCGGCGGCCACCACCGCGCCGGCCTCAGCGGCTGCCGCGTCCACGGCTCCGGCCGCGAGCGCGACCCCGCTCACCGGCGTGGATGCGGCGGTCTTCGGCACCAAGTACAACCCGGGACCCGGCCAGCCGGGCGGCACCCTGGTGATGGGCGAGTGGCAGGCGGCCGTTCAGCTCAACCCGTACTACACCACGTCCGAGGCGGACATCGAGGCGAGCCTGCCCGTGCTGCGCGGCTGCGCCACGATCAGCTCGGACGGCAAGTACATCCCGGACCTCTGCGCCAGTTTGCCGTCGGTGGCGAACGGCGGGATCGTGGTCAGCGGCAACACGTTCACCATGACGCTCAAGCTCAAGCCGAACCTGGAGTGGTCCGACGGGCAGCCGCTGACGATGAACGATCTCAAGTACACCTGGCAGTGGGCCAACGACCCCAACCAGTCCGGCTGCACCTCGTGCGGGCCGGGCACCGCGTGGCCGCTGATCGACTCCATCGACGTCTCGTCGGATGGCCTGACGGCAACCGTCCACTTCAAGCAGCTCTTCGGCGGCTGGCTCAGCTGGCTCACCAGCGCGATCATGCCGCAGCACTACATGTCCACGATCGCGGTGAAGGACGCCGCCAAGAAGTCCTACCCGGTCGACTCCTCGGTCTCGAACGCCGTCTTCAGCGGCCCCTTCGTGATCACCAACGCGTCCTCGTCCGAGATCGACTACGCGCCGAACCCGCACTGGAACGGCGGCGTCGCGCCGTCCCACCAGGGCAAGCCCTATCTCTCCAGCCTCAAGTTCCAGTACTTCGGCGACAAGAACGGCGAGATCGCGGCCTTCAACAGCGGCGCGCTCGACCTCGCGTTCGACCTCCAGACCGACTCCTACCCGGCCATGAAGAACGTGCCCGCCAGCGTGGGCACGGTCGAGCAGGATCCCCTCTGGGAGTACGAGCACCTGGACGTCTACCAGGATCCCAACCACACGCGTGGCGTCAACGACCTGTGGGACGTCAACGTGCGCAAGGCCGTCTACCAGGCGATCGACAAGGCGAAGATCGTCAGCACCGACTTCCCCGGCGCCAACGTGACCATCGCCTGCTCACCGACCCCGCCCGGCGTCTGGTACGCCAAGCAGGAAGTGTGCCCGCCCTACGACCCGGCGGCAGCCAAGGCCGCCCTGCTGAAGGCCGGCTACTCCCTTGACTCGGCCGGCTTCATGGCCAAGGGTGGCAAGGAGATGAACCTCGAGCTCTGCACCACGTCGGGCAACCCGACGCGCCTGACCGAGCTCCAGATCGTCGAGTCCGACCTCAAGGCCGTCGGCGTCAAGAGCTACATCAAGACCGCGGACGCGGCTTCCGTTGTCTTCGCCGGCTGGAGCGGCACCACGCCGACCACCGACTGCAGCATCTACCGCGGGAATTACGACCTCGCGGACTTCGCCTACGTGCTCACCGGGAGCCCGTACGGCGACTACTTCGCCACCTACAGCTCCACCGAATGGCCGCAGCTGGGCGACCACAGCGGCGCCAACGACACCCGCTTCAAGAGTGCGGAGATGGATGCCGCGCTCAACAAGCTGGCCACCGACGTTTCGCTCACTGCGCAGCAGCAGGACGCAGGTGCCGTCCAGGACGCGTACGTGTCCGGGATCCCCGAGATCCCGCTCTACTACCGCGGCGAGGTGACCGGCATCGGCGTCCACGTGGGCAACTGGCCGGGCTACAACCCGAGTGCCCAGGGCCCCACGTGGGACGTCGAGGACTGGTACTACAAGCCCTGATCGAGGTGGCGGGCTCCCGGCCCTGACGGGGAGCGCGCGGCGGGCACGGGCCATCCGGTTCCGCGCCCGCCGCGCCTGTGCTAGCCTCTCGCCACCCGAGACCTCTGAGCCCCATGACCCAGTACATCGTCCGACGCACCATCCAGGCCATCCCGGTTCTCTTCCTGATCTCCGTGGTGAGCTTCGTGCTCATGCTGCAGGCGCCGGGCGGCCCGGCCGCGCAGTTCAACCAGAACCCGCACATCAGCACCGCGCAGATCAACAAGTGGCTCCAGGACTGGTGCCTGGTCCGGCAGCCCACGCTGGCCGACACGGTGCGCGAGTACCTGGGCTGGCTGGGGGTATGGAACTGCAGCGGCGGCAGTTTCCTCTCGTCCCACGGTCTCCCCAACTTCCTGCCGCCGGCCCTGGGCGGCGGCACCAACGGCGTGCTGCACGGCGACTTCGGCTACTCGATCTCCACGGGACAGCCCGTTCTCTCCATGATCCTGCAGCGGTTGCCGGCCACGGCCATCCTGATGGGGACGGCGTTCGTGCTCTGGGCGAGCATCGCGATCCTGGCCGGCGTGATCGCGGCCGTGAAGCGCTACAGCTTCTTCGACCAGTCGGTGACGTTCGTCAGCTACGTCTTCTACTCGCTGCCCACCTTCTGGCTCGGGCTCATCCTGATCTTCGTCTTCGGGGTCACGCTGCGCTGGTTCCCCGTGCAGGGGATCATCAACGTGCGCCAGTCCGTGGCGCCGTTCGGCACCTCGGCCTATTGGGCTTCCCTGGCGGCCAACCCGCTCCCCAACATCTGGGACATCGCCGCGCACCTGGTGCTGCCCGTGACGACCCTGATCGCGGTGAGCATCGCCGGTGACAGCCGCTTCGTCCGTTCCGCGATGCTCGACTCGCTGCACCAGGACTATGTCCGGACGGCTCGATCCAAGGGGATCTCGGAGCGCCAGGTGATCGTCCGGCATGCCCTGCGCAACGCCCTGCTCCCGATCCTGACCAACCTGGCCCTGGAGATCGCGTTCCTCTTCTCGGGCGCGATCGTGACCGAGACGGTCTTCTCCTGGCCGGGGATGGGACGCCTCTACTACGATGGCGTCAATGCCCGCGACTACTTCCTGCTGATGGGCATCCTGCTGATCGGCTCGGTGCTCGTGGTACTCATGAACCTGCTGGCGGACGTCGCGTACGCGTTCGCCGACCCCCGCATCCGGTACGACTGAGGCGGAGTCGAGATGGCCCTTCCCACCGATCCCACCGCGGTTGCCGGCGGCCTTGCCGGCAGCACCGGTCCCACCGGCGGGGCGCCGGCCGACGTGGCAACCGCCGACGTCGAGGTTGCGCTCCAGTCGCTCGGGCAGTGGCAGCTTGCCTGGCGCCGGTTCAAGCGCCACCACATGGCGCTCATCGGGCTCGGCTTTTTCTCGTTCATGGTCCTGGTGGCCATCTTCGGCCCCATCGTGTTGCCGTACAGCCCGCTCAACATCCCTGGCTCCACCATCCCCGGGGGCGAACCCCCCAGCCTGCAGCACATCTTCGGGACCGACGACACGGGCCGCGACGTCTTCGCCATGGTCGTCAACGGCGCACGGATCTCGGTGGCGATCGGCGCCTTCAGCATGCTGATCGCCGGGCTCGTGGGCGTGGCGGCGGGCGCCATCGCCGGCTACTTCGGTGGCTGGATCGACAACGTCCTGATGCGCATCGTGGACACGTTCTTTGCGATCCCTCTGCTGTTCGTCATCCTGGTGGCGGCGCGCTTCTTCGGTCAGGGGCAGGTTTCCTCCCTGATCATCATCTTCGGGCTTCTCTCCTGGCCGCTCATCGCGCGCCTGGTGCGAGCCCAGTTCCTCTCCCTGCGTGAGGCGGACTTCGTGGAAGCGGCACGGGCGGTGGGGGTCAAGGACGGCCGCATCACCTTCCGCCATATCCTGCCCAACGCCCTCGGGCCGGTCATCGTGGCCATGACCCTGATCATGGCCTCGAACATCGTGCTGGAGGCGTTCGTCAGCTACCTCAATTTCGGCATCAGCGCCGACCAGACCAGCTGGGGCAACGCGCTCGCCAACGCCCAGAGCGCGCTCGGCCTGGGCAACTGGTGGTGGGCGTTCTTCCCCGGCATGGCGATCGCCGTCACCGTCATGTCCATCAACTTCGTCGGCGACGGGCTGCGCGACGCGCTTGACCCGCGGACCCGGCTGTGAGCCGGGTGCAGCGCCGGTCCGGATCAGTCTTCGTCCAGTGAGCCCAAACGAGGAGATTTTCGTGGGCATAGCGCCGCCTGCCGATGTGCTGCTCGACGTGCGTGACCTGCGCACCTATTTCAAGGTGATGGACGGGACCGTACCGGCCGTCGACGGCGTCAGCTTCCAGGTGAACCGCGGAGAGACCCTGGGCCTGGTGGGAGAGTCAGGCTGCGGGAAGAGCGTCACCGCGCTCACCATCATGCGGCTCATCGAAACGCCGCCCGGCGAGATCGTGGGGGGTGAAATCTGGTTCAACGGGCGGGACGTGCTGCAACTCTCCTCGAACCAGATGCTGGAAGTGCGCGGCGCTGAGATGGCGATGATCTTCCAGGAGCCCATGACCAGCCTCAATCCCGTGCTGACGGTCGGCGACCAGATCGCGGAAGCGGTGCTCGCGCACAAGAAGGTGAGCCAGAAGGCCGCCTGGGACCGGGCCGTCGAGATGCTGCGCCTGGTGGGAATCCCGGAGGCAGCCCGGCGCGTCAAGCAGTATCCGCACGAGATGTCAGGCGGGATGCGCCAGCGGGTCATGATCGCCCTGGCGCTCTCCTGCGACCCCAAGCTGCTCATCGCCGACGAGCCCACCACTGCCCTGGACGTGACGATCCAGGCCCAGATCCTGGAACTCATCCGGCGGGTGCAGGAGGAGACCGGCACGGCGCTGCTGCTCATCACCCACGACCTGGGGGTGGTCGCCGAGACCGTGCAGCGCATCGTGGTGATGTACGCCGGCAAGATCGTGGAGACGGGCGCGGTGGACGAGGTCCTCCAGAACCCCCAGCATCCGTATACGGAGGGACTGCTCGCCTCCATCCCTTCGAAGGGGATGCGCGGCACCCGCCTGAACGTGATCCGCGGCAGCGTGCCCAACCCGTTCATGATGCCGTCCGGATGCCGGTTCGCGCCGCGCTGCCCGTATGCGTTCGATCCTTGCCGCGACCATGAGCCCCCACTGGACGATCTGGGCTCCGGCGACCGCCGGGTCGCCTGCTGGCTGCACACGCGGCCCCCCTTCGGCGTCGAGCACCGACCCCGCTACGGGACCGCGACGCCGCTGCCGGTGGCGCGGGCGGCGGCCGCCACCGGGACCGCGCGATGAACGCGCCGGACGGCGTGGCGGGCGGGGCCTCTGCATCGGTGCTGCATTTCACGGTCACCGGGCCGGGCGACGGGACCGCGTCGGGCCAGGGGGCGGGCAGCGCAGCCGGCTCCCCCGTCTCCCCACCCGGATCCGCGGCCTCCTCGCCCGCGCGCGACGAAGTGCCCACGCCGCCCGGTGAAGGCGCGCCCTTGCTGGAGGTCCACGACCTCGTCAAATACTTCCCGGTGCTGGGGGGGATCCTCCGGCGGCACGTGGCGGACGTCAAGGCCGTGGACGGGGTGACCTTCTCCATCCGCCGCGGCGAGGTCTTCGGCCTGGTGGGGGAGTCGGGCTGCGGCAAGACCACCCTGGGGAGGAGCCTGCTCTACCTGCAGCGTCCCACGTCCGGGCGGGTGGTGCTCGAGGGGCAGGACCTGAGTCTGCTCAAGCCCGAAGCGCTGCGGCGGATGCGCGGGCGGATGCAGCTGATCTTCCAGGATCCCTACGGCTCGCTCAACCCGCGCATGCCGGTCCTCGACATCATCGGGGAGGGGCTCCTCGCGCAGGGGCTGAAGAACAGCCGCGAGCGGATCAAGCGGGTGGAGGACTCGCTCGAGGCGGTGGGGCTGCGGCGCGACTACACCCGCCGGTATCCCCACGAGTTCAGCGGCGGCCAGCGCCAGCGGATCGGGATCGCCCGCGCCCTGGCCCTGCGTCCCGACTTCATCGTCTGCGACGAGCCGGTCTCGGCGCTGGATGTCTCGATCCAGAGCCAGATCCTCAACCTACTGGTGCAGCTGCGCGCCGAGTTCGGCTTCACCTACCTCTTCATCGCCCACAACCTCTCGGTGGTGCAGTACATCAGCGACCGGGTGGGGGTGATGTACCTGGGCCGGATGGTGGAGCTGGCGCCGGTGGAGGAGCTCTACACGCACCCACAGCACCCCTACACGGTGGCCTTGCTCTCGGCCGCACCACAGGTGGATCCGCGGGTCAAGCGGCGCCGGATCGTCCTGCGGGGCGACGTCCCCTCGCCGGTCAACCCGCCCTCGGGCTGCCACTTCCACCCCCGCTGCTGGCTCCGCGAGCGGCTGGGCAACCCGGAGATCTGCGCTACCGTGGACCCCCGCCTGGTGATGGTGGGGCCAGCGCATGCGGCCGCCTGCCATTTCGCCGACCGCATCGAGCAGGAGCGGGAGCAGGCTGCGGCCCCGGTCGTCGTCGGCGCCTGAGGAAGTCCGCACCCGCGGTCAGCCCTGTGCGGCGTGGCCGGCGGAGGCTCCCTGGCCATCGCGCGTGACTCGCCGCGACCTCGGGGCTTGGGCTGCGCATTGCTATGTGAATGCAATGTCGAGGCCGAGCGTTGACATGCGGGCAAGTGCGGTACCTATAATCGCGCCAGCCAGCACACTCCTCGGGGGGACCCGCGTGTGGCGCCCAATCGTCCGCAAAGGCCGGGAGTGTGCGAGGGAGGAGCGGCCCACCGCCCAAGGGCCGGCGTGACAGGGAGGACTCCATCGGATGCGTCTCGTGACTCGACGGTGGCTTGCGTTGGCGGCGACGACCGCCATCCTGGCCGGCGCATGCAGCGGTGCCGCAACGCAGGCGCCAACGACTTCGGCACCCCAGGCCAGTGTGGCCCCGGCGGCGAGCATCGCGGCCCCGTCCGCGGCCACCTCCGCGGTGGACATGGTCAGCACCTCGTATCATCCCGAGCCCGCCGCGAAGACCGGCGGCACGGTCGTGATGGCCGAGTGGCAGTTCCCGGACAGCCTGCTGGAGTACTACCAGTCGTCGGTCACCTCGGTCGAGGCGCTGATGCCTGCGTTCGACGGCCTCTGGCGTGTTGCCCCGGACTTCAAGTGGTACGCCGATCTGACCAAGGACGTGCCGCTGGAGTCCAACGGCGGGGTTGTCGTCAATGGCGACAAGATGGACGTCAAGGTCAACCTGAAGGACGGCATGAAGTGGTCCGACGGCCAGCCCATCAGCTGCGATGACCTGATCGCGACCTGGAAGTGGATCATGGATCCGGCCCAGGTCGGGCTGTCCGGCGGCACCATTGGCTGGGAGGACATCGGCAGCATCGATGGCGCTGGCAGCACCAGCTGCGTGATGCACTTCAACAAGGTCTACGAGGGCTACCTCGGGCTGGTGGAGCCGCTCCTGCCGGCGCACTACCTCAGCACCGTCTCGGTAGCCGACGCTTCCAAGAAGCTCTATTCCTTCGACAATGTCAAGGCCGGCGTCTACAGCGGTCCGTACATCCCCACCGAAGTCAAGACCAACGCCCAGATCACGTATGCCCCCAACCCCAACTGGGCCACGATCGGTGGGCACGCGCCGTACCTTGACAAGCTCATCTTCAAGTACTACGGCGACGCGACCGCGATGGTCGCAGGCTACCGGGCCGGAGAGTACGACGTCGCGAACGACCTCAACCATGCCGACCTGCCGACCGTGCAGGACCTGGGCAGCCAGGTGGTGGCCAAGGATGCCCTGACCTACGAGCTCAACCAGCTCAACAACGCGTCGCTGGCGAAGAAATTCGGGGCGGGCGACGTCCCCACGATCAAGCAGGCAGTCGCGCTCGCCTATGACAAGAACCAGATCGCCAACCGGATCCTGGGCGGTACCGTCAAGCCCAGCAACAGCCCCTATTCCCCGTTGCTCTGGTACTACAAGGACGAGCCCGCGGTGACCCAGGACTTCGCCAAGGCCAACAGCCTCCTGGACGCGGCCGGGTGGGCCAAGGGATCCGATGGCATCCGTGCCAAGAACGGGGTTCCCCTCGAGCTCACGGCCTGCACCACCCAGCGGCAGTACCGCATCGACACTCTGACGCTGGTGGCCTCCTGGCTGCAGCAGATCGGGATCAAGGTCGATGTCAAGCCGGTCCCCGCGAACCCGGACTTCTTCGGCGGGTGGAACCAGGTCAACGCCGACACCCCCTGCAACCTGTACCGAGGCAACTACGACCTGGCGGAGTTCGCATGGTCGTACAGCCCGGATCCTCTGAACGCCTACAGCGTCTATCACTCGTCCGGCATCCCGGACAATCCCCCGCACGACGGCCAGAACACCACCCGGACCAATGACCCGGCGGTCGACAAGGTGTGGGACACCATCAAGACCACCGTGGATCCGGTGGTCCTCAAGCAGGCCCTCTACGACTGGCAGGACCTCTACACCAAGGACCTGGTCGAGATGCCGCTTTTCAACTGGAAGAACGTCTGGCTGGTGAGCCCCAAGCTCCACAATTTCGTGGGCAATCCTACCCAGTACGAGGCTCAGTGGAACACCGGCGACTGGTGGATCGAGTAGCCGCTGCGCTCCGCGCATAGGGCGCAGGCCGGCTCGATCGAGCCGCCCTTCGGGCTGCGGGGCCCGCGCGGGACCCCGCAGCCTTTTCGTACCGAGACAGAGGGCAGACAGGCACCGTCCCGTGATCAAGTACGCCGTTCGACGAACCCTGCAGGCGATCCCCGTCCTGATCGGCATCTCGCTGGTGATCTACGCGATCCTGCTGATTGCTCCCGGGGGCCCGGAGGCCCGGTTCGCGCAGAACCCGCGGATCACGCAGAGTCAGATCGCGGCGTTCCGGCATCGGTGGGGTCTGGATCAGCCGATTCCCATCCAATACTGCAGATGGCTGGGCGCCTGCGGCGACAAGCCATTTCTGATCAACGCGCTGCCGGGAGGGACGATCGAGCTGGCCGGTCTGCGAATTGAGCTGCCGGGTGGCGACAACGGTGTCCTCCATGGAGACTTCGGGTTCTCCGCCGTGGACGGCCGGCCCGTCACGGCCATCATCGGGGAACGATTGCCGGCCACGCTGATCCTGGCGGGGACTGCCTGGATCATCTGGGTGGTGATCGCCTTCATCAGCGGCGTGTACGCGGCCGTGAAGCGATACAGCCTCTTCGATTCCGCGCTGACCATCTTCAACTACATCGGTTTTTCGTTCCCCACGTTCTGGCTCGGCATCATGCTGATCACCGTCTTCGCCGGCACGCTGCATCTGCTCCCGGCGGGAGGGATGTGGACCACCCGGACCGTGCCGCCGTTCGGTACCGCGGAATACTGGACCTTCTTCGGCGCGCAGCCACTCACGGCGCTGGCCGACCTGGGGCGGCACCTGATCCTGCCTGCCTTCACGCTGGTGGTGGTGAGCATTGCCTACGACTCACGGTTCGTGCGTTCGAGCATGCTTGAGGCCCTCAACCAGGACTACATCCGGACCGCGCGCGCGAAGGGCGTTTCGGAGCGCGGGGTGATCTTCCGACACGCGCTGCGCAACGCGCTGCTCCCGGTCATCACCAACCTTGGCCTGGAGATCCCGTTCCTGTTCACCGGCGCCTTCGTGACCGAGACGATCTTCAGCTGGCCCGGGATGGGCTACCAGTTCATCCAGTCGACCGCCAACTTTGACTACCCGGTGCTGATGGGCCTGCTTTCGGTGACCGCGCTGGTGACGGTCTTCGCCAACCTGGCTGCCGACCTGACCTACGCGGTGGTGGACCCCCGCGTCAAGTACGACTAGGCGGAGAGATGAGCGAGACAGGGACGGTCCACGCGAACGAGCTGACCCCGGCGGAGCTCGAGGCGCTCGAGCTCGAGCACCCCGATTTCGAGGTCCAGCTCCAATCCCTGAGCCAGTGGCAGCTGGCCTGGCGTCGCTTCCGGCGGCACCGCCTGGCGATCGTGGGCGCGATCCTCTTCTTCGGGATGTGTGCGGTTGCCATCTTCGGCCCGTTCGTCCTGCCCTACAACTTCTATACGGTCCCGACGCCGGACAAGCTGGTCTACGCGGGACGGCCACCCTCCCTGGCGCATCCGTTCGGAGAGACCGGCGGCCTGCAGCGCGACGTGCTGACCCTGGTGGTGAACGGAGCCCGGCTCTCACTGCTGATCGGGGTCGGGGCCGCGCTGGTGGGGGCGGCGATCGGGGCCGTGGTGGGCGGCATCGCCGGCTATTTCGGCGGTTGGACCGACAACCTCCTGATGCGCCTGGTGGATATCATGCTCAGCCTGCCGCTCCTGTTCGTGATCCTGGTGGTCTCGAAGTTCCTGGGCAGCGGCAGCTGGTACCTGATCATGCTCATCTTCGCCCTGTTCAGCTGGCAAGGGATCTCGCGGCTGGTGCGGAGCCTCTTCCTTTCCCTGCGCGGCGAGGACTATGTGGACGCGGCACGAGCGGCCGGCGTGGGGGACCTGCGGATCATCTTCCGGCACATTCTCCCCAACGCCATGAGCCCCATCATCGTCGCGGCAACCCTCGGCGTGGCGAGCGTGATCATCAGCGAGGCGTTCGTGAGCTTCCTCGGGTTCGGCGTGGACGTGACGCAGCCCACGTGGGGAAACGTCCTCTCCAACTCGCTGACGTTCATCCCGCTCGGCAACTGGTGGTGGCCGCTCTTCCCGGGGCTGGCCATCGTGGTCACCGTGCTCGGCATCAACTTCATGGGCGACGGGCTCCGTGACGCGCTCGACCCGAGGGCCAAGGAATGACGGGCGCCGCGTCGCTCCTGGCCGAGGCACCGGATCGCTCCGAGGAACCGTTGCTGGACGTGCGGGGGCTCCGAACGCACTTCCACGTCATGGACGGCGTGGTCAAGGCCGTGGACGGCGTTGACTTTTCGCTGGCACGTGGACAGACGCTGGGACTGGTGGGGGAGTCCGGCTGCGGCAAGAGCGTGACCGCGCTCAGCATCATGCGCCTGATCGACAGTCCGCCCGGGAGGATCGTGGACGGCGAGGTCTGGTTCGACGGGCGCGACCTCCTGCAGCTGGACGAAAGCCGGATGCGCGACGTCCGCGGCAACGAGATCGCCATGATCTTCCAGGAGCCCATGACGAGCCTCAATCCCGTTTTCACGGTGGGGGAGCAGATCGCCGAGGCGGTGCGGCTCCACCAGCACGTCGGCGGGGCCGAAGCCCGCAACCGCGCGATCGAGTCACTGCGTTCGGTTGGCGTGCCGGCCCCAGAGCGGCGGGTGCGGCAGTATCCCCACGAGTTGAGCGGCGGAATGCGGCAGCGTGTGATGATCGCGATGGCGCTCTCGTGCAACCCCAAGTTGCTGATCGCGGACGAGCCCACGACCGCGCTCGACGTGACCATCCAGGCCCAGATCCTGGAGCTGATCAAGGAGATCCAGGCGAAGACCGCCACGGCCCTCCTGCTGATCACACACGACCTGGGCGTGGTGGCGGAGACGGTCCAGCACGTCGCGGTGATGTACGCCGGCCGGATCGTGGAACAGGGTACGGTGGAAGAGGTCCTCCTGGGCCCGAAGCACCCCTACACGCAGGGGCTGCTGAACTCGATCCCCGCCCGGCAGAAGCACGGGCAGGAGCTGTCGGTGATCAAGGGGGTGGTGCCCAATCCCTTCCGGATGCCCCCCGGCTGCAAGTTCGAGCCCCGCTGTCCGTTCGCCTGGGAGCGCTGTCGCGCCAGCGAACCGCCGCTCGAGCGCTGGACGCGCGATGGCCGCACCGTCCGCTGCTTCCTCTACTCGGACGAGGCCACTGCCGCCCGACGGGACGCCTACGAGCGGGCCGCGGCGGCGACGGTCCGCGGCGTGACAGGGTCGTGAACGCGATGCTCACGGAGCCCGGCCCCGTGCCCCCGGTGACGGATGGCGCGCCGCTGCTCGAGGTCCAGGACCTCCGGACCTACTTTCCGGTACTCGGCGGAATCCTCCGACGGCAGGTAGGCAACGTCTACGCCGTGGATGGCGTGAGCCTGGCGATCCAGCGCGGCGAGACCCTGGGCCTGGTGGGGGAGTCGGGCTGCGGCAAGACCACCCTTGGGCGGACCATCCTGCGGCTCGAGCGAGCCAGCGGTGGCACCGTCCGCTTTGACGGCCAGGACGTGCTCGCGCTGCGGGGGCAGGCGCTGAAACGGATGCGCGGGCGGATGCAGCTGATCTTCCAGGATCCCTACGGCTCGCTCAACCCGCGCATGCCGGTCCTCGACATCATCGGGGAGGGGCTCCTCGCGCAGGGGCTGAAGAACAGCCGCGAGCGGATCAAGCGGGTGGAGGACTCGCTCGAGGCGGTGGGGCTGCGGCGCGACTACACCCGCCGGTATCCCCACGAGTTCAGCGGCGGCCAGCGCCAGCGGATCGGGATCGCCCGCGCCCTGGCCCTGCGTCCCGACTTCATCGTCTGCGACGAGCCGGTCTCGGCGCTGGATGTCTCGATCCAGAGCCAGATCCTCAACCTACTGGTGCAGCTGCGCGCCGAGTTCGGCTTCACCTACCTCTTCATCGCCCACAACCTCTCGGTGGTGCAGTACATCAGCGACCGGGTGGGGGTGATGTACCTGGGCCGGATGGTGGAGCTGGCGCCGGTGGAGGAGCTCTACACGCACCCACAGCACCCCTACACGGTGGCCTTGCTCTCGGCCGCACCACAGGTGGATCCGCGGGTCAAGCGGCGCCGGATCGTCCTGCGGGGCGACGTCCCCTCGCCGGTCAACCCGCCCTCGGGCTGCCACTTCCACCCCCGCTGCTGGCTCCGCGAGCGGCTGGGCAACCCGGAGATCTGCGCTACCGTGGACCCCCGCCTGGTGATGGTGGGGCCAGCGCATGCGGCCGCCTGCCATTTCGCCGACCGCATCGAGCAGGAGCGGGAGCAGGCTGCGGCTCCGGTCGTCGCTGGCGCCTGAGGAAGTCCGTCGGCATAGCCTTCCCGGCGACTCCTGCGAATTACGCGTGCCGGCAGCTTCCCTCCGGTGCTAGGCTTGCGCGACGTGCGGGGCACGCGTGCTCTTCGTGGGGACGTCGGCATGCGCCGGGGAAGCGCTGGCGCCGCTCTGGAGGGACCGGCGCCCCGGGTCGAAGTGGACTGTCCGTCTCGGCGGTCCGTCACAGATGGTGGTGGGGTGGCATCCCGCCCCAGGGCCGGCTGGTTTACAGTCGGCCCGGAGCACTCTGCAGGAGGAGAGGATGGCGAGATCCAGACTGTTGGCGCTGCTCGGCGTAGCAGCAATCGGTTTCAGCGCCTGTTCGGGAGCCGCCACGCAGGCGCCTGCGCCGGCGGCGTCCGCAGCGGCATCGGCGGCAGCGCCGGCTTCGGCCGCCGCACCGGCATCAGCGGCGGCACCCGCGTCGGCTGCGGCCGCCGGCACGCCGGTCAACGGCGGCACGCTCGTGGTCGGCCTCCCGGGCGACATGGCATTCGCCGACCCGTCGCTGGTCAGCGACGGGAACTCGTTGTACGTCATGAACCAGGTGGTCCAGGGACTCGTGGGCCTGGCGCCGGGCACCCTGAGCGACATCGTCCCGGTACTGGCAGCATCCCTCCCCACGGTCAGCCCTGATGGCCGGACGTACACGTTCACGCTGCGAACCGGCATCAAGTTCCAGGACGGCACGCCCTTCAACGCAGCCGCGGTCAAGTACAACTACGACCGCTGGAAGAACTTCCCGAAGGGCGATCTCCAGGACAACGCGTACTACTACGGCGCCGTCTTCGGGGGCTTCGGCTCCGCCTCGAACATCGTCTCGGTCGACGCGCCGAACGACACGACGGTCATCTTCCATCTCAAGACGCCCCAGTCGAACTTCCTGATCAGCCAGACCCTCATGGTGTTCGGCATCCAGAGCCCCACCGCGCTGCAGAAGGGCAACGCGGACGCGACGCCCCTCTCGTCCAACAAGTACGCCCAGGGCGAGCTTCCCCAGGGCCAGGACATGGTCGGCACGGGCCCGTTCACGTTCAAGGAGTGGGTCCCCAAGGACCACATCACGGTGGTCAAGAACCCGAACTACTGGGATCCGGCCACCGCGGCCCACGTGGACCAGATCGTCTTCAAGCCGATCGGCGACTCGACCGCGCGGCTCCAGGCGATCCAGTCGGGCAGCATCGACATCGCCGTGTCCATCCAGCCCACGGACGTGAAGACGGCGCAGAGCAGCGGGCTCACGATCATCGATCGCGGGCAGCAGACCTGCAATATGCTCAACCTCGACCTCAACCAGAGCGTGGGCGGCAAGCCGACCATCTACGCCAACAAGGACGTGCGGCTGGCCATCGCGTCGGCGCTCAACAAGCCGGCCTACCTCAACGCGTTCTTCGGTGGCCAGGGTCTCGTCCCGACGAGCTTCCTGCCGCTGGGCACCCTTGGATACAAGGCCGAGAACCTGCCGGGCTACGATCCGGCCAAGGCGAAGTCGCTGCTCCAGCAGTCGGGCGTGCCGGCCAGCCAGCTGAAGGTCGACCTGTACTACCCGTCCAATGTCACCCGGCCCTACATGCCGGATCCCAAGGACGAGGCGGAAGCCATCGCCAGCGATCTGCAGGCGGTCGGCTTCACCATCAACCTGAAGACCGAGGACTGGGGCACCAGCTACGTCTCGGATGCCACCAACGGCAAGCTGCCGATGTACATGTTCGGGTGGCTGTGTGACTGGGCGGGTGCCGACGACTACCTCAGCGTGGCCTGGTTCGGGTATGTGAACGGCCAACCGAACCCGCAGTTCCACTACGCCAGCGCCGCGCTGAACGAGGACATGCAGAAGGCGCTCGCGGCGCCGACGGCCGACCAGGCAAACCAGTACTGGGGTCAGGCCCAGGACGTCCTGGCCGCCGACATGCCGGAAGTCCCCCTCTCGAGCGCGAAGGTGCCGGGCGCGTACGACTCCAAGGTGCACGGGTTCGTGCCCCAGGGAGGCGTGCTCGAGTACCTCAACAGCGTCTGGCTCCAGCAGTGACGCCACTGACACTTCGGCGCTGCTGATCTCACGCCTGCGCCGCTCCCGGCCGGCACGCGGTCGGGGGCGCGGGCTGTAGGCAGCGCCACCACGGCCCCCCGGGGTCCGGCGATCCCGGGGGGCCCGTTTACCCGGAGGTTTCACCCCGTCTCGTGCTGAGGTTCATCGTTCGTCGGGTTCTGAGCGCGATCCCGGTCCTGTTCGGGCTTTCGGTCATCCTGTTCCTGTTCCTGCGTCTCCTGCCCGGCAACCCTGCCGTGGCGATCCTCGGCCAGCACGCCACGCCGCAGCTCGTCGCGCAGATCAATGTCACGCTGGGGCTCGACAAGCCGCTGTACGTCCAGTACCTGCAGTACGTCTGGGGGCTCCTGCATGGCAACTTCGGCGCCAGCTTCGTCGATGGACGGTCCGTGGCGAGCACGTTCCTGGTCCGCTTCCCGGCCACCGTCGAGCTGACGATCGGGGCCCTGATCTTTGCCGTCGGCCTCGGCATCCCGCTCGGGAGGCTCGCTGCCCGGCATCCCAACGGCTGGATCGATGGAGCAGTGACGGTGCTGTCTCTGTTCGGGATCTCGATCCCGATCTTCGTGCTCGGCTACACCCTCGTGTTCATCTTCGGGGTCGAGCTCCACTGGCTGCCTGCGGTCGGCCAGATTGATCCGCGGCTGGACGTGACCCCAGTCACGAATTTCGCGATCATTGACGCGATCCTCTCGGGCCGCCTCGCCGCAGTGGAAGACGCGGTGGCCCATCTCATCCTGCCTGCCATCGCGCTCGGATCGATCCCCCTCGCGATCGTCACCCGCATCACGCGTGCATCGGTCATCGACGTGAGCAACGAGGACTACGTCCGCACCGCGCGGGCCAAGGGCCTGACCGAGAGCCGCGTGGACGATCGCCACATCATGCGGAACGCCTGGCTGCCGGTGACCACGGTGATCGGCCTGCAGGTAGGCAGCCTGCTCGGCGGCGCGGTGATCACGGAGACGGTCTTCTCGTGGAACGGCGTCGGGTCGTGGGTGGTCACCGCCATCGAGAACCACGATCTGATCGTGGTCCAGTCCCTCATCATGATCTTCGCGATCATCTTCCTGACGGTGAACCTCCTCGTGGATATCGGGTACGCCGTCCTGAACCCGCGGATCAGGTACGGCTGAGATGACCAGTCGAGAGACAGCGCTGCTGGTACGCCCCGCGCCCCGTGCGAGCCGGGGCCTGTGGCGAGACGCATTCAGCCGGTTGCTCAGGAACGGCCCGGCGATCGTGGGGCTCGTGCTGATCGCGATCTTCGTGGTCGGGGCGGTGTTTGCGCCGCTCATCGCACCCTACGACCCCACGGTCGGGGTCCTCTCGGACAGCATGCATGGGCCCACTCTGGCGCACCTCATGGGCACGGACCTGCTCGGGCGCGACGAGTTCAGCCGTGTCCTCTACGGCGCGCGCATCAGCCTCACGGTGGGGGTCGTGGCCGTGTTCTGCGGGCTTGTGGTGGGGATGACCGTGGGAGCCGTGGCGGGCGGCGCCGGTGGGCTCCTGGACGCGGTCCTGATGCGCATCATCGACGTGCTGCTGGCGGTGCCCGGCATCCTGCTGGCGATCGCCATCGTCGCCTGGCTTGGCCACGGCGAGATCCAGATCATCCTGGCGGTGGGCATCTCCTACTCGCCGATGTTCGCACGGCTGCTGCGCGGCAGCCTGCTCGCGCTGCGGGAGGCCGACTTCGTGACCGCGGCGCGCTCGATGGGCGCCTCCACCCCGCGCATCCTCTTGCGCCACATGATGCCCAACGCCCTGACGCCCATGATTGTGCAGGCGACCCTGGCGCTGGCCACGGCGATCATCGACGTAGCCGGCCTGGGGTTCCTGGGCCTGGGCCCCGGCGACCCGCGGATCGCGGAGTGGGGCGAGATGCTGACCGATGCTTCGCGCTTCCTGCAGAACGCCCCGTACCTGATCTTCTTCCCGGGCGCGGCGATCACCATCAGCGCGATCGGCTTCAACCTCCTGGGCGACGGCCTGCGCGAGTCGATCGACCCGCGCCTGAAGCGGTAGGGGCTGCTGTGGCGCTGCTGTCCGTACGTGACCTGGTGGTCCGGTTCCGAACCCACGATGGCACGGTCTACGCGGTCAATGGGGTCTCGTTCGACGTGGAAGAGGGCGAGACGCTGGGGCTGGTGGGGGAGTCCGGCTGCGGCAAGAGCGTGACCAATCTGGCCATCATGCGGCTGCTCCCTCACCCGGCTGGCCACATCGAGGGCGGCCAGATCCGCTTCGACGACATGGACCTCACCCAGGCGAGCGAGGCGCAGATGCGGGAGCTGCGCGGCCGCGACATCGCCATGATCTTCCAGGACCCCATGACGAGCCTGAACCCCGTGCTCACCATCGAGGAGCAGATGGTTGAGACGATCCGCGCCCACCGGGCGGTGGAGCCCCGCGAGGCCCGCGAGCGCGCGATCGAGCTGCTGCGGATGGTGGGGATTCCAAATCCCGAGCAGGGCCTGAGGAGCTTCCCGCACCAGTTCTCGGGCGGGATGCGGCAGCGCGTGATGATCGCGATGGCCCTGGCGCTCGAGCCGAAGCTGCTCATTGCCGACGAACCCACCACCGCGCTGGACGTGACGATCCAGGCTCAGGTCCTGGAGTTGCTCCAGCGCCTGACCGCGGAGCGGGGTACGGCCGTGATCCTGATCACGCATGACCTGGGGGTGGTGGCCGGGATGACCCGCCGGATCAACGTGATGTACGCCGGGTACGTGGTGGAGACCGCCTCCACAGCCGAGCTCTTCGCCCACCCGCGCCACCCCTACACGGTGGGACTGCTGCACTCGATCCCCCGCCTGGACAGCCCCGAAGGCGAGCCACTGATCCCCATCGAAGGGACTCCGCCCGACCTGCGCCGGGCCCCCGTGGGCTGCCCCTTTGCGCCGCGGTGCGCCTGGCGGGTGGCCGCCTGCTGGCGGACCAATCCGGCCCTCGAGACGGTGGCCAGTGCGACCGGGCCGGAGAATGGCTCGGCGGCCGTGCACCGGATCGCCTGCTGGAACCCGCCGAACGCGGACGAGGCGGCGGCCGGCAGGCCGCTGCGCGAAGGGTTCGTGCCGGCGCCGCCATTCGGCGAGGAGGGGGGCGGCGCTGCAGAGGGCGCGATCCCGGAGGAGGACCTGGTGGTCTTTGAGTCGGATGGCGAGCCGCTCACCGCCCTGCCGGGGGCCCGCGGGCTGCCGGAACCGCCCGGGACGGAGGTGCGGCGGTGACCGCCCAGCCGCCGCCTGGTGCGGCGGTGACCGCGGCGCCAGCGGGCAGCGCAGTCGGCGCGGCCCCGGATGCGAGCGGGGCGCTGCTCCAGGTGACCGACCTGCAGATGTATTTCCCGATCACCCAGGGCCTGATCTTCAGCCACCACGTGGGCGATGTGCGGGCGGTCGACGGCATCTCGCTGGCCGTGCGGCGGGGGGAGACGCTGGGCCTGGTGGGCGAGTCAGGGTGCGGCAAGAGCACCGCCGGGCGCACGATCCTGCGCCTCTACCGGCCCACCGGCGGACGGATCGTCTTCGATGGGATCGACATCACCCGTCTCGAGGGATCGCCGCTCCGGCGGATGCGCCGGCGAATGCAGATGATCTTCCAGGATCCCTATGCGAGCCTCAATCCGCGCATGACCGCGGCCGGCATCGTGGGCGAGCCGCTGGATATCCACGCCATCGGCACCCGCGATGAGCGGCGCAGCCGCGTCCGGGAGCTGTTCGAGGTGGTGGGGCTCGATCCCGAGTACGGCGAGCGTTATCCGCACGAGTTCAGCGGCGGCCAGCGGCAGCGGATCGGCGTGGCCCGGGCACTGGCGGTGAACCCGGACCTGATTGTGGCCGACGAGCCGATCAGCGCGCTCGATGTCTCCATCCAGGCCCAGATCATCAACCTCCTCGAGCGGCTCCAGGCCCAGTTCGGGCTGACCTACGTCTTCATCGCCCACGACCTGTCGGTGGTCCGCCACATCAGCGACCGGATCGCGGTCATGTACCTGGGGCGGCTGGTGGAGGTGGCCGGCTCCCGGGAACTCAACGAGCGGCCCATCCACCCGTACTCGGTGGCGCTGCTGTCGGCGATCCCGATGCCGGACCCGGCCCTGGAGGCGCGCCGTCGGCGGGTCATCCTCAAGGGTGACGTGCCGAACCCCGCGTCGCCGCCGCCCGGCTGCCACTTTCACACGCGGTGCTGGCTCCGCGAGCGGCTGGGGAATCCCAGGGAATGCGAGACCGTGTCGCCGCCGCTGACCGAGTATCGCCCCGGGCACTTCGCCGCCTGTCACTTTGCCGACCGGACGCAGAGCATGCCGGAGGCGGCAGCGCCCGTGGCCGCGGCGGCGGGATCCGCCGGCGCGTCGAGCCCGTCCGTCACCTGGAACCCGGGGCCCGCAGATCCGAGCGCTCGCGCGTGAGGTGCGCTGCCGGCTGAGCCGGCGCCACGGCCCGGATCGCAACTGCTGGGCTTGCCCAGCCCGGGGGGCCGGGCGGTTTCCGACCCCTGCGGCGGCCCGGCCTCCGTTGGCGTTCCCGGACCCGCTAGACTCCACCCATGTTCCGCCGCCGGATCGCGCTGGCACAGCTCGCGCCTCGCCTGGGCCGCTTCGACGAGAACCTCGAGGCGCACCTGGACGTGCTCTCGCGGGCCCGTGCCGAGGGTGCGGACCTGGTCGTGTTTCCAGAGCTCGGTCTGACCGGCTACCAGCTCCAGGACCTGAGCGCCGAGGTGGCGATTGGCCTGGACGATCCACGCCTCGCACAGCTCGCCGCCGGGACGGTGGGCTGTGCGGCGATTGTCTCGTTCGTGGAGGAGGCCCCGGACCACCGGCTCTTCATTGCCGCCGCCCTCTTCGAAGATGGACTGCTGCGGCACGTCCACCGCAAGATCTACCTTCCCACCTACGGGCTCTTCGACGAACGGCGCTTCTTTGCCGCCGGTCAGGTCGTTCGGGCCACGCCCAGCCGGCTCGGGGCGCCCCTTGGGCTCGCGATCTGCGAGGACTTCTGGCACCTGAGCGTGCCGCTCCTGCTGGCGCTTGACGGGGCGCAGGTGCTGGTGAACGTCTCGTCGTCACCGGGCCGTGACGTCGCCGCGATCAACGAGATCGGGCTGGGCACGGCCACCAGCTGGCGGACCCTGATGCGCACCTACGCCATGCTCACGACCAGTTTTGTGGTCTTCTGCAATCGCGTCGGGGTCGACGAGTCGGTCACCTTCTGGGGCGGCAGCGAGATCATCGGGCCCGACGGCGAGCCGGTCTTCCAGGCGCCGCTGCACGACGAGGGGGTCTTCACGGCCGAGATCGACCTGGCCGATATCCGCCGTGAACGAATTGTGCTGCCGCTCTTGCGTGACGAGCGGCCTGAGATGGTGCACCGGCAGCTGGAACGGATCCTGCGCGAACGGGCGGAGGGGGGAACGGCCGGATGACCGGGGCGTCCGTGGGGCCCGCCCCGGCCCCGGGCTCGCTCTTCGAACTGCCGCCCGAGCTCGCCATCGATACGCGGGTGGCCCGCCGCATCATGGTCGGGTTCATCCGCGGGCAGCTGCGCCAGGCGGGCTTTGAGCGGGCCGTGCTGGGGCTCTCGGGCGGCATCGACTCGGCCGTGGTGGCGTTCCTGGCCGCCGAGGCGATCGGGCCGGAGCGGCTCCTGTGCGTCCTGATGCCGTACCGCACCTCTTCTTCGGAGTCGCTGGCGGACGCCCGGCTGGTGGTGGAGGGCCTGGGTTGCGCCAGCCGGGTGGTGGAGATCTCGCGCATGGTGGACGCCTACTTCGGGCCCGCCGGCGCGGCCGAGCCCAGGGAGCCGCGCGAGCCGGGGGCCCTGGGCCCAGACGGTGCCAGCGCCTCCGGTCTTCGGCGCGGGAACTTCATGGCCCGCGTGCGGATGGCCGTGCTCTACGACCTGTCCGCCAGCTGGGGCGGCCTGGTGGTGGGGACCGGTAACAAGACCGAAGTGCTGATCGGGTACACCACGCACTTCGGGGACGACGCGTGCGCCTTTGACCCAGTGGGGGACCTGTACAAGAGCCAGCTCCGCCAGGTGGCGGTCGACCTGGGCGTTCCCGAGCAGATCATCGCGAAGCCCCCCTCGGCCGACCTCTGGCCCGGGCAGACCGACGAGGCGGAAGTCGGTTTCAGCTATGCCGAGCTCGACCGGCTGCTCTACTGGATGGTTGACCGGCGGCGTTCGCCCGAGGAGCTGGCGGAACGGGGATTCGACCCGCGCTTCGTGGAGCGCGTGGGCCGGATGGTGGCGGGGGCCGAGTTCAAGCGCCAGGTGCCGCCCATCGCAAAGCTGGGGCCGCGCACCTCGGGCGTCGATTACCTGTATCCGCGCCGGCGGCCGGCGCCGGGAACCTGATGGCGGAAAGGACCGGCGCGGCGGACCCGGGTGGAGGCGGTCCAGACGCCCGCGGGACGCTCTACGTGGTCGCGACGCCCATCGGCAACCTGGGCGACATCACCCTGCGGGCGCTGGAGGTTCTCCGCTCGGTTGCGCTGGTGGCGGCCGAGGACACCCGGATGACGCGGCGGCTCTGGGCCCGGCACGAGATCAGCACGCGGCTGGTCAGCTATCACGCGCGGAACGCGGCGCGCCGGGAGCCGGAGCTGCTCGAGCAGCTGGACCGGGGTCTTGACCTGGCACTGGTCACCGACGCCGGCACGCCGCTGGTGAGCGATCCCGGTGAGGGCCTGGTGGCGCGATGGGCTGCTGCCGGCGGACGGGTGGTTCCGGTGCCCGGCCCCTCGGCGGTCCTGGCCGCGCTGGTGGCGAGCGGGATCCCGGCGCCGCGCTGGACATTCGAGGGGTTTCTCCCGCGCTCGGGCCGCGAACGTCGGGAGCGGCTGGCGCGGATTGCGGGCGATGAGCGGGCCACGGTCCTGTTCGAGGCGCCGGGCCGCGCGGCCGCCATGCTGCGGGATCTGGCGGCGGTCTGCGGTGCGGCACGGCCCGCGGCGCTCTGCCGCGAGCTGACCAAGCTGCACGAGGAGATCCGGCGCGGTTCGCTGGGCGAGCTGGCGTCCGGCGCCGAGCAGGACCCGCCTCGCGGCGAGGTGACGCTGGTGGTCGCGGGCCGGGCCGCCAGGGCAGGGGAGGGACGCGATGCGGCGGCAGGTGCGGGTGGCGCGGACCGGCCCCGGCGCGCCGTCCCCGAGGTGATTGTCCAGGCGCGGCTGCGAGTCGGAGTGCTGGTGGCGACGGGCCTCACGCGGTCGGAGGCGGCGCGACGGGTGGCGGCGGAGACCGGCCTGCCCAGACGCGAGCTCTTCCGGCCCGTGGCGCTGCCGCCATCGGGCGAGTCGGCGCTGCCGCCGGCGCCTCCCGGCGGGCCGCAGGAGCCGCCCGAGGAGGGCCCGGCCGACGGGGCGTGAGGGCGCGGGCGCGTCAGGGGAGGGCGCGCGGGAGCGTGAGCAGGAGCGCCAGCTTGCGCCGCCGCGAGACGACGGCACGGCGTGGCCCGGGGGGCAGCCCGCCCCGCTCGATCTCCCGGAGGATCTCGCGATACAGGAGCGCCGCCGCGGCCACCGCCCAGCGTCCCCGGCGCAGGTGACGGATACCGGCCAGTCCCGTCTCGTAGTCGTGGTCGGCGCGGGCGATCTGCTCGCGCAGAACAGCGGCGCAGGCCGTCGGCGCCCACCCGTCCAGCGCGCCACCGCCGGCGCTTGCTGGATCCGGGTCGAGCCCCGACGCGAGCAGGCAATCGGCCGGCAGGTAGGTCCGCCCGCGGCCGGCGTCCTCGCGGAGGTCGCGCAGGATGTTCGTACGCTGCATGGCGGCGCCTAGCGCCCGCGCGGCCAGGTCCGCTTCGGCCTCCCGGCCCGGCGCCACGCCCAGGATCGCAGCCATCATCCGGCCCACGGTCCCCGCGACCTGGTAGCAATAGCGGTCGAGGTCGGCGCCGGTCGCGTGGCGGGGACCGGCCAGGTCGGTCCGCATCCCCAGGCACAGGTCGGCGACTGCATCCCGCGGGAAGTCGGGGTGTGCCGCGACGAGCGCCTCGAGGATGGGGGCCTCCGGGCCCCTGGGGGCTCCGCCCACGGCCCACGCCTCCACCATTGCGAGCCGGCCGTCAGCCCCCGGCACGGCGTGGTCCACCAGGTCATCCAGCGTGCGCAGGACCAGGTAGAGGCGCCGGACGTCCCGCCGCAGGTCCGCCGGCAGGAAGCGCGCGGCCAGGTCGAACGAGCGTGCCGCGTCGCGCATCACCGCCCGGGCGCGGGCGTCCACCTCGGGGTCCAGCCCGGCCGTGCGTGGCGCCGTCCGGGACAGCCAGCGACCGTGCGCGATCACGCCGCCGCCCTCCCCAGGCGACCCTCGTGGAGGTCCGCGGCGATCACCCCCGCCGTGACCTCGGCCGTGAGCAGCACGCCAGGGATGCCGCCGCCGGGGTGGGTGCCGGCCCCCACGTGGTAGAGCCCCGCCACTGTGCGGTCGCGGTTGGGCTGGCGGAAGTAGGCCGACTGCGTCAGCAGCGGCTCGATCCCGAACGCGTTGCCCTCGGCCGCCCAGAGCTCGCTGGCGAACTCCGCGGGCGTGAACATGCGCTCGACGGCGATCGATCGGGAGAGATCTTCCAGCCCGAAGCCGTGCTCGAGAAAACGGACCACGCGCTCGCGCAGCTCCGGACCGCGGAGTGCCCAGTCGTCGCCGGAGGCGAGGTTCGGGACCGGGAGCAGGACGTAGAGCGACTCGCCGCCCGGCGCGGCCATGGAGGGCTGGGTCCTGGACGGCGCGTGGATATAGAGCGAGAGGTCCTCCGAGACCCGGTGCCGGCGGGTGACGTCGGCGATGAAGCCGCGGTAGTCGGCGCCCACAACCAGCGTGTGGTGGTGCAGCTGGGGATACTGGCGGGTGGTGCCCAGGTAGAGCAGGAAGCAACTCATGGTCAGACTGGGGCGCCGCAGCCGCCAGGGGAGCGGCTCGCGCACGCCCTGGCCAGCCAGGAGGCCGCTTCGTGTCATCACCGGGTCGGCGTTGGAGACCACCAGGTCGGCCGGCAGCGTGCGGCCGGACTCCGTCCGGACGCTTCGCACCCGGCCCCGCCGGACCTCGATGGCGGTGACACCGTCGCCGGTCAGGATCTGGCCACCGCCGCGCTCCACCAGACCGCCGAGTGCCCGGACCAGGCTGTAGACGCCCCCGTCGGCGTACCAGACGCCCTGGTCCACCTGGAGGTACCCGAGCGCCGCGTAGACCGCGGGCACCCGGTAGGGGTCGCCGCCGATGAACAGCGAGTGAAAGTCGAACGCCTGGCGAACGTGCGGCTCCTCGAAGTACGAGGCCACGAACGAGGCCAGGGAGCGGGCTGCGCCCAGCCTGACCATGGTGGGCACCAGCCCGGCAAAATCCGTCGCGCGAAGGAACGGCCGGCGCCCAGGATGGCCTGCTCATAGATGCGCCGGCTGGCGTCGGTGAAGGCGTCGTATCGCGCCGCGTCGTGGGCCGAGAAGCGGGCGACCTCGGCGCGCATGGCATCGTGGGAGCCGGTGAAGTCGAACGTGCGCGGGTCGTCCTGCCAGTGGATCCGGTAGAAGGGGTCGAGCGCGCGAAGCGGCAGCTCGGCGGGCCGCGAGGCGCCCGCGATGGCGAAGAGCTCGTCGAGCAGGAATGGCATGGTGATCAGCGAGGGGCCGGTATCGAAGGTGTAGCCGGCCTCCTGGATCTGGTAGGCGCGCCCACCGATCCGTGCGCGTCGCTCGACGATCGTGACGTCGTGGCCCTGGGCGAGCAGCCGGATGCCGGCTGCGAGACCGCCGAGGCCGCCGCCGACCACCACTGTCCGTGGTCTGTTCATGATGTGTGCTCCGATCCGGCCGAGCCATCGGCCGTGCTGCAAGTGGGGCCGGGCGACCGCTCGCCCGCGGTGGGCCGCAAGGGGGGCGGGCTGGCGGTGGCCGGCGATTGCGAATCGAGGGTGCGGCCGCGCCAGGTCTGCGGGCGGGCCAGGAGCGCCGCGCAAGTGCTGTGCGCCTGCAGCACCACCGTGGCGGCCGCGGTGACCGGGGACCACAGCGCTGGCGTGAGGGGCTGGCGCTGCCAGGCGGCCAAGGCGAGCCTCGCGGCAAACATGAGGAGGAGCAACGCGATCGCGGCCGCCAGCGAAAGCCCCTGCCAGGCCGGTGGCAGCCCAGGCAGGCGGGTTGCGCTGGCCAATGCCACGAGCAGGAGCGCCGGTGGCAGGACCCAGGTCGCGAGCTCCATGGCGAGGGCGACCAGGGCTCCGGGGAGCGAGTGCCCCACGTACGCGTCGAAGAGGCGTTCCCAGGCGCTGACGATCTGGGGTGCAGACCGGTAATGACGAGTCACCGCCAGGCCGGCAGCGTCCACCACGCCCGCCCGGCGTCCCGAGGCGGCGAAGGCGCGGGCAAGGTCCAGGTCGTCCCGGTCGCTGGCGGCCACGGCCGCGTGCCCGCCCACGGCGAGATAGGCCTCGCGACGCACCAGGATCAGCGGGCCGTACGCAAAGGCAAGCCACGGGATGCGTCCGCGGGTGACGGCCGCCAGCCAGAGCGGCACATACCCGAAGAGCAGCATCGCGAAGCCCGGCATGAGGAGCCGCTCGACGCGTGTCTCCATCGCGTACCGGGTGACCCCGGACAGCAGGTCGTCGCCATGGCGGGCCAGCTCCTCGGCCAGTGCGCGGGCCGCCCCGGGCGCCAGCTGGGTGTCCGCGTCGACGAAGAGGATCAGCTCCGTGGTGGCGGTGCGGGCGGCGTTCCAGGCGGCCCAGCACTTGCCGGTCCACCCGGCGGGCCTGGGCGGGCAGCGGAGGACGGCTTCGCGACCCAGCAGTGAGGCCGCGATATCGGCGGTTCCGTCGCTGGAACCGTCGTCGGCGACCAGGATCCGGAGGCCCGGATAGTCCTGCGCCTGCAGGCTCCGGATCGCGGCCTCGATCTGACCGGACTCGTTGCGGGCCGGGATCACCGCAGTCAGGGTGGGCGGCCGGGTGGCGGGCACGGCGCTCCGGGGCCGTTTGAGCAGAGCCATGTCCAGGAGCAGGTTGAGAGCCACGATCCCGTTCCCCACCAGCGCCGTGGCGACCAGGAGCTCGAGTGGCGTCCAGTTGGTCACGTTCCAGTACCGCAGCAGGAGCTGCGTCAGGAGAAAACCGGCCAGCAGGTTGAGCCCCAGGAAAGAGCGCCAGGCACGGTGCGCCCGGGCCTCGCTGGGCCGGGCCAGGACGGAGAGCGGCAGCAGCGCATAGGGGAGCACCACCACCGCGGCCACCACGCCCGCCGGCCCGTAGAGCGCCGCGGCCGCAGCGGCCAGCAGGTAGGCGACCAGCGAGACGGCCGCGGTCGCGCGTGCCCCCAGCGCGGTCGCGATGGAGCCGATGCCGGCGGCCCGATCGTAGGCCACGTCCTGGATTGCGCCGAGCGCGTGCGACGCCACGCCCCAGGCCACGAAGGCCCCCAGCCCCAGCCAGGGCAGGCCGGAGACCGGGCGGCCGGCGAGCAGCATCCCGGCCGCCACGGGCAGCGCAAAGTGGAGCGCGCTGGTCAGCGAGTCGAGCCCGGGGCGCACCTTGGTCCGCACCGGCGGCACGGAATAGGCGAGGGCGACCAGCACGGTGAGGGCGAGGACGGGCAGGGCCCGGTCGCCTCCCAGCCATGCCAGGCCCGCCAGGACCGGCAGGTTCGTCACCGCGGCCGCGCTCCAGAGCGCCGGCGCCATGGCGGGTGGCACCCGGGCGCCCTCGATCGATCCCTTGCGGGGGTTGCGCAGGTCCGAGGCGTGGTCAAAGAGGTCGTTGACGCCGTAGAGGAGGAGGTTGTAGGGGAGGGTGAAGTAGAGCGTCCCGAGGAGCGCAGCCGGGGTGAACTGTCGATCCACGAGCAGGGCGCCGGCCAGGAACGGCAGCGCAGTGTTGACCCACGAGAACGGGCGGCTGGAGGCAACCAGGGTGCGGACCGTGCTCCGCCGGCCAGGCGCGGCGTGCCTGCTCATCTGTCGCTCGCGGTGTGCACGGTCATCAGGCGGTCCCGCTGTGGCGCCAGGCGGACATCGCCACCAGACAGAGCGCGAGGCCGTAGGCGAGATCCTCGATGGGCATCGGACCGATCGAGACGCCGCTGCGCGTTCGTTCGCCGTACGTGACGATGGGCAGGCCGGTGAGCACCAGGTCGGCGGCCACGGTGAGGGCGCCGAAGAGGCCCAGGGTCTTCCACGCGGCCGGCTCGGCGAGGACGTTGGAGCGCCAGGCCAGGACCAGCGCACCGCCCAGGAAGAGGAACGCGGCGAGGGTGTACTCAGGCATGCCGCGTGCCCTGGCGCCGCCCGCCGCCGGGCCGCTGGCCCGCATCCCTCTCGCCCCGAAGCGCCGCGAAGAGCGCTGCCGAGAGGACGGCCAGGAACGCAAGCAGGACCGGCTCCTCGAGCGGGACCCCGGGGGGCACGACCAGGATCACCCGGGCAGGGTCGCTGGCGAACCAGCCCCTTGCGGCGCCCAGGGCATCGAACGCCAGGAACGGCACCAGCGTCGCGGCAACCGTGAAGAGCAGGCGGCCGCGGACAGCGGCCGACGTGATCCCCGCCCCGAGGCGCCGATCGAGCGTCGCCACGCCTGCCAGCGAGACCAGCAGGACGGCGAGGTAGGCGAAGCGCACGATCAGGCCTCCAGGAGGTCATCTGGCGACAGGTCGGATACGGCGGCCCGGCCGGTCAGCCAGACGGCCAGGCGAAGCTGCCGCACGATCACCTCCACCGCCTCGTCCGCCCGATCGTCCAGGGCCGCCAGTAGGAACGGTCGGGCGATGCCAACTGCCTGTGCGCCGAGGGCGAGCGCAGTGGCCGCCTCGACCCCGTTTGCGATCCCCCCGCTCGCGATCACGGCCGTCCCGGTCGCGTGCGCGATGGGGGCCGCCATTTGGAGCGCGGTCGCCGTGGGCCAGCCCCAGCCGGCGAACGCCTCCGCCACGGCCGCCGCCCGTGGGTCGCGCTGGCCCTCGACGGATGCCCAGTTCGTGCCGCCCGCTCCTGCCACGTCAACCGCCGCCACGCCGAGCGCCGCCAGTTGGGCCACGTCCTCCGGGCCGAGGCCGAAGCCAACCTCCTTGACCACCACGGGCCGCGGACGGAGCCGCTCCACCACCGCCGCGATGCGATCCAGCAGGTCCCCGAACTGCGTCTCCCCCTCCGGCTGGACGGCCTCCTGCAGGGGGTTCAGGTGCAGGGCCATGCCGTCGGCGCCCAGCAGCTCGACCAGTCGCTCCGCGTCCGCCGGGCCCAGGCCCAGGCGCAGCTGCACAGGGCCGAGGTTCGCGAGCAGCAGCGGGGGCCGCTCCTCGGTCCGGTAGGTCGCCAGCAGCGAGGGATCGGCCAGCAGCGCGCGGCCCGACCCCAGCGCCATCCCGATGCTGTGTTTCGCGGCGGCGTGCGCGAGGCGCGAGTTGACCTCCCGGGCTCGTTGGGTGCCGCCGGTCATCGACGACACCAGCAGCGGAGCGGCCAGCCGCGCACCCAGGAAGTCCGTGCGCAGTGACACATCGGCGAGATCGCGGCCGGGGAGCGCCCGGTGGCGCAGCCGCAGCCGCTCGAGACCTGTGCTGCCGGCGTGCAGCGAGGAAGGCCGCGCGGCAAGCTCCAGCTGCGCGGCCTTGCGGTCCCGCATGGATCCGGTGGTCGAGTCCCCGTTCACCGTGGCTCCTGCACTGCGCCGGGTTCGCTCCGGCGTCCGACTCTTCTTTCGGATGAGGCGCGTGCGCGGATGGGTGGGATGCGGCTACGGCCAGTTCCCGCGTCTGCGGTGCGGGTGCCGGGGGCCGGCCGGCCCCTCGTCCGGCTCGGAAATGCACAGGCAAGCGACGGTGAAGTGGGCGTGAAGTGCCCTGCCGTAGGATCCGGAGCGTCGGTTCGCAACGTCTCCGTCCCCGGGAACGCGGCCCGCCGGCAGCCCGCCGCTCGTCCCGCCGCCCGCCCATGACGCATGGCGCCAGGCGCGCCCAGGAGGTCAGGCATGAACCGAGTGATGCTCACGGGACGGCTCACCAGGGACCCGGAGCTGCGGTCGCTCGCCAACGGGAGGACGGTCACCCAGTTCGCGATCGCGACGCACGATTACCGCGGTGGCACCGAGAAGGCCGAGTACCACAACATCGTCACCTGGGACCGGCTCGCAGAGATCTGCTCGCAGTACCTCGGCAAGGGCCAGCTGGTGGCGGTCGAGGGCAGGATCCAGACACGCCAGTGGGAGGATGACCGGAAAGTTCGGCACTGGAAGACGGAGATCGTCGCTGGGTCCGTGGAGATGCTCTCCGGCCGACGAAAGAAGGACTATGCGGCGGAGTCCGCGGCCGAGGCGCTGGAGGCCCAGGCCGCGGCCCTGGGTGCCGCCCCCGACGTGGAAGCCGCCGACGTGGAAGCCGCCGACGTGGACACGCCCGTGGACGAGGGCGACCTCGAGGCCAGCGCTGTCGCCTGATCCCACGCAACCTCCCGGGGCAGGCGGTCCGGGCCGGTCAGCCTTGGCCCGGGCTGAACGCCGCACGATTCCGGCTGGCGGGCGCGGTTCCCCCTCCCCGTGCCCGCCAGCCATCTCCGCGAGCGGGGCCCCGGTCCCGCCAGCTCCATGCGCCAGACAGCGTGGACCGCCGGAGAGGAGCGGCGCCACGGCCGTCCCGCTTCTGCCCGTCTCGCTTGGGGCGTGGGCCCGCGAGCTCCCCAATCTCCTCAACGCCGCGGTTCCGGGCTACGATGCGGTCGGATGTCCGTGAACCACCTGGCGGGGGAGACCAGCCCCTACCTCCTGCAGCATGCGCACAACCCGGTCGACTGGTATCCCTGGGGACCGGAGGCCTTGGCGCGCGCGCGGACGGAGGACCGGCCGATCTTCCTCTCGATCGGCTACGCCGCGTGCCACTGGTGCCACGTCATGGAGCGCGAGTCGTTCGAGGACCCGCGCACGGCCGCGCGGCTCAACGCGGAGTTCGTGCCGATCAAGGTCGACCGCGAGGAGCGCCCGGACCTCGACGCGATCTACATGGCCGCGGTCCAGGCGATGACCGGGCTGGGCGGCTGGCCGATGAGCGTCTTTCTCACCCCGGAGGGGCGGCCGTTTTACGGGGGCACCTACTTCCCAGCTGCGCGCGGGCTCGGGATCCCGGCGTTCGGGGACGTACTGCAGGCGGTCTCGGCGGCCTGGCGCGAGCGCCGCAGCGAGCTGGAGGCGCTGGCGGAGCAGCTCAGCGCGTCCGTCGCGGCCTCCAGCCGGCTCGCGCTGCGCGAGGACCCGGAGGGTGTCGCTTCCCCGGCCCGGCCCGGAGCAGACGGTGTCGGCGGCGCTGTCGGTGCGGCCCCGGGCGACGCTGCCGGGCCTCCGCCCTGGAGCGCCACGGCGGATCAGGGGCGGGAGCCGGTTCTCCCGGTCCGTCCGGCTGACCATGCCCAGACCGTCGAGCGGCGGCTGCTGGCGCGGGCTGTGACGGTGCTGGCATCGTCATTCGACCGTGTGAACGGCGGGTGGGGCGGCGCCCCGAAATTCCCCCAGCCGGCGGTGATCGAGTTGCTCCTCGCCTGGCACGTGGCCTCGGGGGATGCCCTGGCCCTGGCAAGCGCCGAGCGCTCCCTGTACGCGATGGCCTCCGGCGGGATCCACGACCAGGTGGGAGGCGGCTTCCACCGCTACAGCACGGACGCGCGCTGGTTGGTGCCTCACTTCGAGAAGATGCTGTACGACAACGCCCAGCTGGCCCGTGCGTACGTGCACGCGTTCGCGCTCACCGGCAACCCGCGCCACGCCCGTGTCGCCGGGCGGACGCTCGACTACCTCCGGCGCGAGATGACGACCCCGGAGGGGCTCTTTGCGGCCAGCCAGGATGCCGACACCGATGGGGTCGAGGGGGCGACGTACACCTGGACGCGGGCGGAGCTGGAGGACGCACTCGGGTCGGATGGGCCCCTGGTGGCCGATGCCCTGGGGGCGACGGCGGAGGGCAACTGGGACGGGCGCAACGTGCTCTACCGGGCCCGGGACGTCGCCTCGCTCGCGGCGCTCCACGGCCTCGACGCGCCGGTCGTGGAGGCCCGCCTCGGGGATGCCCTGCAGCGGCTCCTCGCCGTCCGTGCGCAACGGCCTCAGCCGCTCCGGGATGGCAAGGCGCTGGCCGCCTGGAATGGCCTCGCCATCGCGGCCCTGGCCGACTCGGGGCGGGTCCTGGGCCGCGCCGAGGATCTCGCTGCCGCGATCCGGGCCGCCGATGCGGCCCTCCGGCTGCTGCGGGATCCGGATGGGCGCCTGATGCGCTCCTGGAAGGATGGGCGTGCGGTGTTGCCGGGATACCTGGAGGACTACGCGCTGCTCGCGGACGGACTCCTCGCGCTCTATGAGGCGACCTTCGACGAGCGATGGTTCGCGGCTGCCCGCCAGCTCGCCGACGTGGTCCTCGCCCTGTTCGCGGAGCCGGCCGGTGGGTTCTGGGACACCGCGGCCGACCACGAGGCGCTCTTTGTCCGGCCGCGGCAACTGGAGGATGGCGCCATTCCCTCCGGCGGAGCAGCCGCGTCGCTGGTCCTGCTCAGGCTTGCCGCGCTCACCGGGGAGGGGCGGTATCGTGCCACTGCCACGGCCGCGCTGCCCGCGGTTGCGCCGCTCGCGGCCAATCACCCCACCGCGTTCGCGACCTGGCTGCGGGCGATCGAGCTGGCCAGCGCCGTCACCGACGAAGTGGCGATCGTCGGGCGCGCGGACGACCCCCGGACGCGCGCGCTGCTGGAGGTCGCCACCCGCGGGCTGCATCCGCACCGGGTGGTGGCGGTCTCCAGCGATCCCGGCGAGAGCCGGATCGAGCTCCTGCAGAGCCGGTTCTCACTGCGAGGGAGCCCCACGGCGTTCGTGTGCCGGGATTTCTCGTGCCGCCAGCCGGTCACCGAGCCCGAGGCCCTGGCCGCGCAGCTGGTCGAATGAGTCCGGCGGAGCCCGGCCGGGCCCGGCAGAGCCCAGTCCGGCGGAGCCCGGCCGGGCCCGGTCAGGCAGAGCCCGGTCAGGCGGCCCCCGTCCCGGCTCGCGCCTGGAGCCAGTCTTCGAAGGCGTCATAGCTGGCCGGGATGCGCAGGCCCGGACGGATCTCGTCGCCATCGAAGAGCAGCTCGGCGGCGGGGTCGGCCAGCGCGTCCGGCGTCTTCATCCCGTTCCCGGTCAGGAGCGCCACCACTTCGTCGCCGGGGCCAATCACGCCGCGTTCCCGGGCCTGGGCGATCGCCGCCACGGTGCAGCCCCCGGCCGTCTCGGTGAAGATCCCCTCGAGAGCCGCCACCTGTCGCATGGCGGCCGAGGTGGCCGCGTCGGGGACCGACTCGATCGAGCCTCCGCTTGCCCAGGCCTGGCGCACCGCGAACGCGCCGTCGGCCGGGTCGCCGATCGCCAGGCTTTTCACGATCGTGCTTGGCACGGGGACCGGGATCGGCCGGTCTGCGCCCGCCGCGTAGGCCGCCGCCACCGGGGCACAACCCGCCGGCTGCGCGCCCACGAAGCGGACCGCTTTGGGCGCCACCAGCCCGTACGAGACGAGCTCGGAGAAGCCCCGCGCCACCTGCGTGTAGAGCGACCCCGAGGCGATGGGCGCGACCAGCACGTCAGGGAGGCGCCAGCCGAGCTGCTCGGCCACCTCGTAGGCGAGTGTCTTGGAGCCCTCCGCGTAGTAGGGGCGCAGGTTCACGTTCACGAACGCCCAGCCATGCTCGTCCGCGATCTCCAGGGAGAGTCGGTTGATCTGGTCGTAGGTACCGGCCACGGGGACCAGGGTTGCCCCGTAGGCGAGCGCCTGGCGCACCTTGGCGGCCTCGATGTCGGCCGGGACGAAGACGTAGGCGCGCAGTCCGGCGGCCGCGGCGGCTGCCGCGACCGCGCCAGCCAAGTTGCCGGTGGATGCGCACGCGAGGGTGTCGAACCCGAAGTCGAGGGCCCGGGCGGCCGCCACGGCGACCGGGCGGTCCTTGAAGGAGAGGGTCGGGCTGAGGGAGTCGTTCTTGAGCCAGAGGCGGTCGAGCCCGAGGGCTCGCCCCAATCGGTCTGCCTGTTCGAGCGGCGTGCAGCCGACCGGGAGGCAACGGGCGGGGGCTGCCTCCACCGGCAGCAGCTCCAGGTACCGCCAGATGCCGCGCGGCCGCGCCTCGATCGCGGCACGGCTGAGGCTCGCAGCAATCGCTGCCTCGTCGTAGACGACCTCCAGGGGCCCGAAACACGTGCTGCACACGTACGAGGGCCCGGTGGGGAAGCTGGCGCCGCAGTTGCGGCAGCGGAGTCCGGTGATCCGGGACACGCAATCCTCCGTTCCGCGGAGGCACCGCTCCAGCCGCCCCTCAGAATCATCCGACCCTTCCCTCTCGCGATGGGAAGGGTCGGTCACGTCCCTTATCTCGCAGGAGGTCCTGCCCGGATTTGGCACCTTACCGCCGGCGATACGTGCGCCGGTGGCAGGTTGTCGGGCTTCACAGGGCCGGTCCCTCCGCCACTCTTGATAAGAGTCTTCAGTTGTGACGCGGAGTGTAGGGGGGTCGGCGCCGGGCGGTCAAGCGCGGCCCCTCGGCAGGTAAGCATCCCAACGTCTGTGGCGAGTCCCTGCGCGGATGAGCCCCATCCGGCACGCTGATGGTGTTGTCAAAACGCCAGCAGCCGGAGGGGCTCGACGATGGAGTGTACGGTGCCGGTGGAGGTCCATCTCACGAGCGAGCACGCGGACGTGGGATCACTCGAGCGCGCGATCAGCACGGCCTTGGCGGAGGTCGGGACGATGCTCTGGGCCGCACTCGTCGAGCAGCTTGAGGCCGCCGTGCCGCGCCCGCTCGCCTGCCCGAGCTGCGGCGGCCGCTTGATCGCGAACGGGCGGGCCCCGCGCCGGTTGGTCACCCTCTCGGGCGAGGTCGAGCTCCGTCGGCGCCGGTACCGCTGCACGGCCTGCGGGGCAGAGTCGGTGCCGCTCGACGCTGCCTTGGGTCTCGAGCCCCGGGTCCAGCACACGCTCGGCGTCCGCGAGCGCGGCCTCTGGCTGGCGACCAAAGATGAGCTATGCCAAGGCGGTCGATGTCGCGGCCGAGCTGCGGCGCTGGCCGATCGGCCGCGGTGAGCTCCACCGCTGGGTCGCCGAGGAAGGCGCCCGCCTCGAGGCCGCCCGGGCGGCCGAGACCGAGGCGGTCTTCGGCCCCCATCCCGACCGGCGCTCGCGGCCCCGGCGAGGCGGCACGGTTTGGGTCAGCGCCGACGGCACAATGGTCCACGATCGGGCAACGGGCACCGAGCTTGAGGTCAAGATCGGCCTGGTGTTCGACGGCACCCGCCAGATCGGCCGGACGCGGCGGGCGCTCACCGGCCGCACGCTCGATGCCGGCACCGAGAGCTGGACGGCCTTTGCCGAGCGGTTCACCGCGCTGTGCACGCGGCTCGGCGTGTACGAGGCCGACCGGATCTGCTTCGTGTCGGATGGGGCGGCGTCCATCCGCTGGATCCGCGAGCGCAGCTTCCCGAGCGCGATCGAGCTGCTCGACTGGTATCACCTCGCAGAAGCGCTCCATCGGGCCATCGGCGACGAGCGGTCCGACCGCCTGGATCTGGCCCTCGCGGTCGCCGCACCGGGGGACGCCGAGGGCCTCCTCGAGCTCCTCGCCGGGTGGGCGTACGAGGAGGCGGGGGCGGACCTCGCCCGCTCGGACAAGCTCACTGCCGTCTGGGGTTACGTGGCTAACAACCGGCGTGCGATCGAGAACTACGCGATCGTCCCGCTGGCCTCCTCGGGTCCCATGGAGAAGGCGGTCGACATCGTCGTCGCCCGGCGCTTCAAGGCCCGCGGCATGAGCTGGTTCCGGCGCGGCGTGTCGGCGCTCGTCCGGCTCCGGCTCCTCCGTCTCAACGGCACCTGGAGGCGCTACTGGTCCGAGCGCTTCGCTGCGGCGCTCCGACCTTGGCCGTCAGCGGCCTGACCCATCACAGAAAATGGGATGCTTCCCCTCGGCAGCGCGGCCCCTCGGCAGCGCGGCCCCCCGGCGCGTGTGAACGGCCAGCGATTCTGTCCGGGGCAACGGGACAGCGATCCCGTGCGGCCGACCGGCCGAAGCCTCCTCGGGCGGCCTGGCGGCCCCGCTGGTGGCGGTTTCGCCCGCGGAGGGCCGCCCGGCACTTGAGGTGCGGGGTAGCTCGCGCGGTAGACTCGGCGACAGGGCGGGATGTGCCCGTGCGGGATCGTGCAGTCCCGAAGGGGAAGCTGATGGAAGAGAGCCAGCAGACAGAGACAACCGGAACCGACCAACCCAACCCGGGAGCCGCGCCTCCGGGCGGGGAGTCCGAGGCAGGCGCCGGCAGGGGCGAAGAGGAAGCCGGCTGGGAGGGCGGCGGGTGGCACGTCCACGATGAGAGCGCCCGCGACTGGGTGGGCCAGCTCCAGAACATGATCGACAACGTCGCTGAGCACGCCGGGCCCGTGCTTCGCGAGGTCGCGGCCAAGGCGGCCGAGCTGGCAGGGGTCGCGGCGGAGAACGCGGGGCCGGCGCTGCAGAAGGCCGCCACGGTGACCACCGAGGTGGGCCAGAAAGTGGCTGCCAGGAGCAAGGAGTACGCCGCTGAGCTGCGCCGCCAGTCCTCGACGGCGGCGCCGGCCCAGGCGCCGGGCGAACCGCCAGCGGACGAGCCAGCAGCCGGGCAGCCAGAGGGCGGTTCCCAGCCGGGCGGTGGCGAACCCCTCGCCTGAACTCGCTCGCGCCCGTGCCATCGGGACGCCGGCGCGAGCCCCCGCCGGATCTCTCCGACGAGCAGCCAGGACCCGCGGTGTCGACCGCGGGTCCTGCTCTCTCCGGCCCGCCCGCCTGCTACCATCGCGGGCAGATGTCTGCCGCCGCTCGCTACTACTTGACCACCGCCATCGCCTACGCCAACAGCCGTCCCGGGCTGCACACCCTGTACGAGGTCGTGGGCGCCGACGCGCTCGCCCGCTGGCACCGGATGCGTGGTGAGCGCACGTTCTTCCTGACCGGCACCGACGAATACTCGGTCAACATCGCCACCACCGCGGCCAGTCTCGGGAAGACCCCGCGAGCGTTCGTCGACGAGATGGTCGCGCGGTTTGCACAGGCGGAAGATGCGCTCGGCATCGCGCCCGACCGCTTCATCCGGACCACCGATCCCGATCATGTGCGCGCAGTGCACGAGATGATCCGTCGGGCGTACGCGAAGGGCGATCTCTACCAGGGAACCTACGAGGGCTGGTACTGCCCCAACGAGGGATTCCGTGCCCCGAGTGACCTGGTGGAAGATGCCACCGGCGTCCATTGCCCCAACCACCCCGGGGTGGAGCTGCAGTGGCTCACCGAGCGCAACTGGTTCTTCCGCCTCTCAGCCTACCAGGAGCCTCTGGAGCGGTACTACGCCGAGCATCCCGACTGGGTCCAGCCAGACTACCGGCGCAACGAGATGCTCGGGTTCATCCGCCAGGGACTGGAGGATTTCTCGGTCAGCCGCGAGAAGGCGCCCTGGGGGATCCCGTTCCCGATCCTTCCCGACGGGTCGTCGGCGCAACTGCCCGACGGCACCTGGAACGCCGATGCCGGCACGGTCTACGTCTGGTTCGACGCGCTCACCAACTACGTGACGGGGGTGGGGTTCCCGGGCGACCCGGACCGCTTCGCCGAGTGGTGGCCGGCCGACCTGCACATCATCGGCAAAGACATCAACCGGCTCCACACCATCATGTGGCCGGCGATGTTGATGAGCGCCGGGTTGCCCCTGCCGCGCAAGGTCTGGGTGCACGGCTGGCTGCTGGTCCAGGGCGAGCGGATGAGCAAGAGCCGGGGCAATTTCCTCGATCCCAACGACGTGGTGGCGGCGCTCGGCATGGACGGGACGCGCTACGTGCTCCTGCGGGAGGTCGCCTTCGACCGGGACAGCGAGGTCTCCTGGGACTCGTTCGTGCGCCGGTACAATGCCGACCTGGCCAATGATTTCGGCAACCTGGTCAACCGGACGCTCTCGATGACCGCCCGCTACCTGGACGGAGAACGCCCGGCTCCGCGCCCGGCCGGCGAGGCGCCGCTGGCGATGGCCTGGGAGTCGGCGCTCGGAGCGCACCAGGGCCATCTTGCCTCGTTTCTGCTCCACGACGCCCTGGCCGCGCTCTGGGACTTCGTTGGCGCGGCCAACCGCTACGTGGACGCCGAGCAACCCTGGCTGCTGGCCCGATCCGCAACGGCCGGCGACGTTGCTGCGGCCGAGCGGCTGCGGGGCGTGCTCGGCGACCTGCTCGAGGCCTGCCGGCTGTTGGGGTTCGCGGCCGCGCCCTTCCTTCCCCAGGCCGCAGCCCGGCTGGCGGCGCAGCTGGGGATCCCGTATCCGTACCAGCCCGACGGCAATGGAGGGCCGCCGCTGGACGAGCTCCTGCGCTGGGGAGCGGGGCCCAGGGGTGGCAGGATCGGCGTGCCGTCCCCGCTCTTTCCTCGCCTCGAGTCCGAGGCGCGTCCGGGCCAGGATGCGCCGGCCGGGCCGGCCCGTCCCTGACGCCCCGGCCCGTCCTTGACGCCGCTGCCATGCCCGCACTGCCCGATCCGGGGCCCTCGATCCCGTCCGCCTCAGCCGCTCCGGGGGCCGTCACCGTGCCGACCGGACCGCACCTGATCGACGCCCACGGGCATCTGCAGGCCGAGCCGTTCGCCGCCGACGTGGACGGGGTGATGGACGCCGCGGCGCGGGCGGGGGTGGTGCGCCTCCTGGTGCCGGGCTGGGATCTCGCGTCCTCCCGCGACGCCATCGCGTTCGTGGAGCGTCCGTGGCCGCTTCGGGTGCTTGCCGCCGTGGGAATCCATCCCCACGTCTCGAGCCAGGCGAGCCAGGCGGGCCCGGCGGCCTGGGCGGAACTCCGGGCCATGGCGGCAGATCCCCGGGTGGCGGCCATCGGCGAGACCGGCCTCGACTACGACCGGCTCTTCGCGCCCCGCGAAAGGCAACGCGCCAACCTGGACGCGCACCTGGCGCTGGGCAGAAGCACGGGCAAGCCCCTGGTCCTGCACTGCCGTTCCGCAGCCGGCCAGCGCGACGCGCAGGATGAGCTGATCGCCGCGCTGCGGAACGCGGGAGTGGGCGATCCGGCATGGGTGGCGGCGCTCGACGGGCGACCCCCGGCGGTCCTGCACTCCTTCTCGGGGCCCGTGGACTACGCGGAGGCGGCCCTCGAGCTGGGCCTGGCGATCAGCTTTTCCGGGCTGGTCTTCCGGCGCGGCGAGGCGGCCTCGGCCGACGTCGCCCGGCTCGTGCCGCTCGATCGGCTGCTGGTGGAGACGGACGCACCGTATCTCTCACCGCCCGGGGCACCGCGCCGACGGAACGAGCCAGGCTGGGTCCGCGTGACCGCCGCCTGGGTTGCGCAACAACGGGGCGAGGACCCGCTGCGGCTGGGCGAAGCGCTGGTCGCGGCCTACGACGCCATCTTCAGGGGCAGCACCGGAGGGATCCAGGTATGAACGCTGGTGGTCGGCCTGCAAAGGATGGGAGTCCCGGGCCCAAGCGGCCCGTGGGACCGATCCGGATGATCGACGTGAAGCCGCACTCGCCCACCGGCGGCGCTCCCGCGGCGGCCGGGCCAGGGGGACGTTCCTGGGCCCAATGGCGGCAGATCATCTCGCTGCTCCTGCTGGTTGCGCTCGCCCTGTTCGGGGTTGCGTCCGTGGCGACCAGCGCCAAAGGCCTGGTCCCGGCCCTGGTCATGGGCGTGCTGGTGGTGAGCGCGGTCGTCGCGATCGGCCTGGGACGCGCCCTTCGCTGAGCCGTTCAGCGCTCCCGGTGCGCGGCCGGACCGACTGCCAACCGCGCCCGCAGCAGCTCGGCGCCTTCCGCCGTGTCGAGCCGGACGTGCCAGGTTCCGTCCGACCGCCAGGCCCGCGCGAGCAGCTCCGCCCCCTGGGCTGCCGGAAGCAGGTACTCGAGGCGGTAGCGACGAGGAACGTTTTCGAGATCGGCCGCTCCGCCGGCCCGGGCGACCGCTTCGTCCACCCAGTCGACGTAGACCGCGTTGTTCGCGTGCCCCATCGGGTCGAGGTCGCGGTGCGCGACGCGGAAGCGCCACTCGGCCGCGCCGGGAGGGGGCGTGGCGGGGGCCACGTGGGCCGGCTGCAGCTGGTCGCGGCCGCCGAAGAGCGCCAGCACCTCCTCGGGAATGCGCGCGGGCGCCCCCGCGGTGGTGGTCATGACCCAGTCGGCCAGGCCGTGGGCGACCAGCGTGCCGTCCGCGGTGACGAAATCGCTCTCGCGCCGCGCCCAGATGCGGCGCATCGCGACCACTTCCGTGGAGACGTCCAGTACCGTCCCGGGTCCGACCGGCTGCAGGATCGCCAGATCCAGGCACCGGACGAGCCAGAACCGCCCTCGCGATCGGTACCAGGGCAGGTCGAACCCGGCTTCCGCGGCGTGCACCCACGCGACGTCCTGCATGGCCCGCAGCTGGGCGGAGGCCCGGCAATGCCCGGAAGGGGTCGCCTCATCGAAGCGGAGGCGGACGGGCAGCACCAGCCGACGGGCTTCTTCCGCTGGTCCGGCGGGCTTTGCTCCTGATCCGGTGCGCTTCGCTGCGCGGCCCGAACCCGGCGACGGTGCAGCCCGCGCTGCCACCGCACGTGCCCGGGCGGCGCACGACGGGCAGAGCCCCCGGAACACCACACGCGCCTGGTCCACTCGAACGCCGTCGACGTCGGGCTCGAGCCTGGGCGGCTCTCCCCGCAGGGCCGGAACGTCGATCACCCTGCCGCAGGCCCGGCAGATCAGGTGGTGGTGGCGGCCGGTCGCCGACTCGTAGAGCGTCGGGCCCACCCCGGCATCGACCACCAGGATCAGCCCCGCCCGCTCCAGGGCCGCCAGCGCGTGGTAGACCGTGGCCCGGGAAAGCGGCGTGCCTCTCGACCTGGCCGCGGCGAGGAGCTCGTCGGCCGAGCGATGGCCGCCCAGCGCCTGCAGCAGACTGACAAGGACGAGGCGGGTGCGCGTGACGCGCAGACCCGCCTCGTGAAGCTGAAGGGAGCCGTCGATCACGCGCTCTGGACGCGCAGCATCCAGCGCTGCTTCTCGAGCCCCTGCACGATCCCCACCAGGAGATCCTGGCTGACCAGGTCGTGGGCGCCCACCGCGTCCAGCCGAGCACGAATCCGGCCGGCCACCAGCGTCACCCGGGCCTCGAAGAAGGTGAGCACGTCCTTGTCTCGGAGCTGGCCCGCGGGGAGCGCCTCCAGCGGCGAATCGGCGTGCAGCGTCGCGACCCGGCCGTCGGCAGAGACGCCCAGGGCCGCAAGCCGTTCGGCAACTTCGTCGTACCACTCCCGGTATTCGTCGATCATCTCGTCGAGGAAGAGGTGGACCGACCGGAAACTGGGCCCAACCACGTTCCAGTGGGCCTGCTTTCCCTGCAGGCTGAGGTCGATCAGCTCCACCAGGGTTGCCTGGAGCGCCTCGGCCGTCACGGCCGATTCTCCGGTGGGTTTGGTCTCGAGCACTTGCGCCATGGGGCACCTCGTTCAGCGGTTCGTTCTTGGACGGCGTCCAATGTGGACGCTTAGCAAGGATACACGTGCGCCAGGGATCCCGTGGCGCGTTCCGCGTGCAGGGTCGCGGCCGGGTCTCCCGTTGGAAGCCCGGGGCGGGTGGCCGTTCACACCCGGGGCGAGTGGACTTGACAGCGCGACCGCCCGTGGATACGCTCTTAGCACTCTCGGTAAGAGAGTGCTAAGACATCTGGTCGGACCGCACCGGTCGCTGGTCCGACGCGGCCATCTCGTCGGGTCCGCGTCCGCTCGCCCGGTCCGGGAACCGGCCTGCCACCCAGACGAATCCAGGGAGGAAATCGCGTTGGCGACCGCCACTGCGTCCGCAACCAAGCTCCGCCCCCTCGGCGATCGAGTAGTCGTCAAGCCCACGCCCCGCGAGGAGATGACGAAGTCGGGGATCGTCCTGCCGGACACCGCCAAGGAGAAGCCCCAGGAGGGGAGCATCCTCGCGATCGGCCCCGGCCGCATCCTGGATGACGGCACCCGCGAGGCCATGGATGTCCAGGTTGGCCAGAAGGTCCTCTACGCCAAGTACGCGGGCACCGAGTTCAAGGTGGACGACGAGGAGCTCCTCATCGTCAGCCAGAAGGACATCCTCGCCGTCGTCGAGGAATAGGCCGGGCAGGCACCCGGCCCAAGTCACCGGGCCGGACCCCGCGGGGTCCGCCCCGGTTCGTGTTCAGGAGGTCACACCGCACGTGGCAAAGCAACTCGTGTTCGACGAGGTCGCTCGTCGTTCCCTCAAGAAGGGCGTCGACCGGCTCGCGGATGCCGTCAAGGTGACGATTGGGCCCAAGGGCCGCAACGTCGTCCTCGACAAGAAATACGGCTCGCCCACCATCACCAATGACGGCGTGACGATTGCACGGGATATCGAGCTCGACGAACCCTTCGAGAACATGGGGGCACAGCTCGTCCGCGAGGTCGCCACCAAGACCGACGACGTGGCCGGCGACGGCACCACGACCGCGGTCGTGCTCGCCCAGGCGCTGGTGACGGAGGGGCTGAAGAACGTCACCGCCGGCGCCAACCCGATGATCGTGAAGCGCGGCCTCGAGAAGGCCGTCGCGGCGGTCGTCGAGGAGCTGAAGCGCAATGCTCGCCCGGTCGACTCCCGCGAGGACATCGCGAACGTGGCCGCCATCAGTGCCGCCGACCCGGCGGTCGGCGAGCTGATCGCCGAGGTCATGGACAAGGTCGGCAAGGACGGGGTGATCACGGTCGAGGAGGGCCAGACGATCGGCCTCGACAAGGAATATGTCGAGGGCATGCAGTTCGACCGGGGCTACATCTCGCCGTACTTCGTCACCAATGCCGACCAGATGGAGGCGGTCCTCGAGAACGCCGCGGTCCTCGTCACCGACAAGAAGATCTCGGCCATCGCGGACCTGCTCCCGGCCCTGGAGAAGGCCGTGGCGCTGGGCAAGCCGCTCCTCATCGTCGCCGAGGACGTGGACGGCGAGGCGCTCGCCACGCTGGTGGTCAACAAGCTGCGCGGCACCGTCAACGTGCTGGCGGTCAAGGCGCCGGGCTTCGGGGACCGCCGCAAGGAGATGCTGCGCGACCTTGCCATCCTCACCGGCGGCACCGTGATCAGCGAGGAAGTGGGGCGCAAGCTCGAGAGCGTGGTGCCGGAAGACTTCGGTGGGGCCCGCCGCGTGGTGGCCACCAAGGACGACACCACCATCATCGAGGGCAACGGGAACCCCGCCGAGATCAAGGGCCGCATGGCGCAGATCAAGGCGCAGATCGAGGAGACCACCTCGGACTACGACCGAGAGAAGCTGCAGGAGCGTCTCGCCAAGCTCGCCGGCGGAGTGGCCGTCATCAAGGTGGGCGCGGCCACCGAGGTCGAGCTCAAGGAGAAGAAGCACCGCATCGAGGACGCGCTCTCCACCACCCGCGCCGCGGTTGAGGAAGGCCTGGTCGCGGGCGGCGGTACGGCGCTGCTGCAGGCCATCCCGGCGCTCGACGCGCTCACGCTGACCGGCGACGAGAAGGTGGGCGTCTCGATCGTGCGGCGGGCCCTCGAGGCCCCCATCCGCCAGATCGTCGAGAACGCCGGTGCCGAGGGCTCGGTGGTGGTCGCCGCCGTGCGCAACGCCGAGAAGGGTCACGGCTACGATGCTCTCAAGGGCGAGTACGCCGACATGTTCGCGAAGGGGATCGTGGACGCCGCCAAGGTGACCCGATCCGCGCTCCAGAATGCCGCTTCCATCGCGGGCATGGTGCTCACCACCGAGACGCTGGTGACCGACCTGCCCGAGAAGAAGGAGCCTGTCGCGGCCGGCGGGGGCGGTGGCTATGGCGGCGGGGACATGGACTACTAGCCAGCCACTTCTGCAAAGCGAGGCCCGGGCTGCAGAGTCCGGGCCTCGTGATACCCAGGGAGAACGGCGCCCTCGGGGTCAGGGCCACCGACCTGCCGGCTCGTCGTGTGCCGGTGTCGGAGTGGGCCGCGCCGTCTCCCGGCCTTGCCGCCGTCGGCCGCCGGTAGAATGCCCTGGTGAACGTTCCCCGGTCCGGCCAGCTTGCCGTGCACGTCTCTGACGAGCCCGCGCCCACCGACGAGGCCGGGTCTGTCGACGGACCCGCGCCCGCCGACCGGCCGTCCGGCGCCGGCGCGACTGCGGCCGCCCGCACCGTGGCGACGCCCGTCGCCGGTTCGGATCCACGGCGCGCGGCGCTGGCCACGCAGATCCTCGCGCGCCTCAACCCCGAGCAGGCACGTGCAGTCTCGGTCACCGATGGCCCCATTCTGATCCTGGCCGGGGCCGGCTCCGGCAAGACCCGGGTGCTCGCGCACCGTGTCGCTTACCTGATCGGCGTGCGCGGCGTGCGGCCGTGGAACATCCTGGCCGTCACCTTCACCAACCGGGCGGCGGCTGAGATGCGTGAGCGGATCCTGGGCCTGGTCGGCGAGGACGGCCGGGACGTCGCCATGGGCACCTTCCATGCGCTCTGCGCCCGGGTGCTGCGCCGCGACGGAGCCGCCATCGGCATCGATCCGCGGTTCACGATCTACGACCAGGACGACCAGCTGGGCCTGCTGCGACAGGTCCTGCGCGACCTTGACCTGCCCGGCACCGGCGAGACCCGCCCGGCCGCCGTGCTCGGCACCATCGGGCGGTGGAAGAACGACCTGGTGACGCCGGAGGAAGCCGCCGACTCTGCCCGCACCTACCACGAGCGGCTGGCCGCCAGGGCGTACCGTCGCTACCAGGTGCGGCTGGACGAGGCGAACGCCCTCGACTTCGACGATCTGCTGCTGGATGGGTTGCGGCTTTTCCAGGACGCCCCGGCCGTCCTGGAGCACTACCAGGACCGCTGGCGGTACATCCACGTGGATGAGTATCAGGACACCAACCGGGCCCAATACCTCTGGATCCAGCACCTGGCGGCAAGGCACCGCAACCTGGCGGTGGTGGGCGACGACGACCAGAGCATCTACAGCTGGCGCGGGGCGGACCTGCGCAACATCCTGCATTTCGAACGCGACTACCCGGACGTGACCGTGGTCAAGCTCGAGCAGAACTACCGCTCCACCCAGCGGATCCTGGATGCGGCGCACGCCGTGGTCTCGCGCAACACCGAGCGCACCGACAAGAAGCTGTGGACGTCCAATCCTGAGGGCGTGCCCATCGAGCGCTTCGAGGCGGACTCCGAGGACGAGGAGGCCGACTGGATCGCCCGCCAGGTGGACGCCCTGGTACACGGCCGGGGCGCGCGCGGCCTGGCCGCGGCGCCTCTGGTGGACCAGGGCGACGAGCGACAGTACGCGCTGCGCGACATCGCGGTGATGTACCGCACCAACGCGCAGAGCCGTCCCATCGAGGAGGCGTTCCTCCGCTGGGGGATCCGCTACCAGCTGGTGGGCGGTACGCGCTTCTATCAGCGCCGCGAGGTCAAGGACGCGCTGGCGTACCTGCGGGTCCTGCACAACGACCATGACCAGGTGGCCTTCGAGCGGATCCTCAACGTGCCACCTCGGGGGATCGGCGAAAAGACCATCGAAGAGGTGCGCCGGCTGGCGGAGGCGCACGGCGGCAGCGTCTGGGAGGGGATTCTCGCGGCCGCCGAGTCGCCGGTGCTGGCCGGGCGTGCGCGGAACGCGTTGTCCGACTTCGGTGGGTTGGTCGGCCGGCTCCGGGCACGGGTGGGGCTCCTGCCGGTGCCCCAGCTGCTCGACGAGGTGCTGGAGCAGTCCGGCTACCGGGCGATGCTCAGTGACGGCACGGCCGAAGGCGAGGAGCGCTGGGCCAACCTGCTGGAGCTGCGCGCCGTGGTCGAGCGATATGCCGACCTGACGCCGGAGGACGCGCTGGATCGCCTGCTGGAGGAGACGGCGCTGGTGGCCGACCAGGATTCCTACACGCGGGATGCCGACGCGGTCACCTTGATCACGCTGCACGCCGCCAAGGGGCTGGAGTTTCCGGTGGTTTTCATCGGGGGCATGGAGGAGGGGGTCCTGCCCCACAGCCGCTCGCTGGACGACGAGCGTCAGATGGCCGAGGAGCGACGGCTCGCGTACGTGGGCATGACGCGGGCGATGCACCGGCTCTACCTGACGCACGCGGCCTCCCGGGTCACGTTTGGTCGGGGCGGGTTCTCGGTGCCCAGCCGCTTCCTGCTGGAGATCCCCGCGGGCCTCCTGCACGGTCCGCGGCTGCTGGGCGACGAAGATGCGTGGGACGATGACCAGCGACCGGTTCAGGAGCGCAGCGGGGGGATCCTGGATCTTGACGCGGTCTTTGGGCGCGATCGCGCTGCCGGTCGCCGGACCACCGCTCGTTCGATCGGGCCGCGCCATCTGCCCCCTGGTGGCGGCTTCGCACCCCCGCCCGGGGCACCGCCGCCGGGCACCCCGTTCCGGCCCACCCGCGATCTCGAAGCGCGCCGCGCCGAGTATTACGGGACGCGCCGAGGGAGCGCCGGCGGCGGCAAGGAGCCCGCCCCCCGCTCGGCCGCCCCCCCACGGCCGGCCGAGGCGGCCGCCCCCGCGCACCGCGCCGTCGCTCCGCGCCCGTTCGTCCCCGGGGAGCGCCGCTATCGGGACGGCGACCGGGTGCGGCACGCGGCCTTTGGTGAGGGAACCGTGGTGAGCTCCCGGCTCACGCGCGACGACGAGGAGGTCACGGTGGCGTTTCCCGACCGCGGCGTGAAGGTGCTGCTGGCAAGCCTGGCCAACCTGGAGTTGCTGGGCTGAGTGAGGGGCGGCTTCACATGGGCGGCGGCGCAACGGACCAGACGGGCGGGGGCGCAACGCGCGGTGGCGACGTGACGCTGGCCGCGCAGGCGGCCGATCTGCGGGCGCGCATCGAGCGGGCCAACCGGCTCTACTACGTCGAGGACGCCCCGGAACTGAGCGACGCCGAGTACGACGCGTTGCTGCGGGAGCTGGTGGCGCTGGAGGAAGCGCATCCGGAGCTGCGCACCCCCGACTCACCCACCCAGCGGGTTGGGGCGGCCCCGGCCGGCCGCTTTGCCGAGGTCCACCATGCGCGCCCCATGCTGTCGCTGGCCAACGCCTTCGGCGAGGAGGAGCTGCGGGCCTTCGACGCCCGCGTGCGCCGGGGGCTGGGTCTCCCGGCGGCGCCGGAGCCGGCCCCCGAGCTCGTCTACATCGCCGAGCTGAAGATCGACGGACTGGCGGTGAGCCTGCGCTACGAACAGGGACGCTTTGTGTTGGGGGCCACGCGCGGCGACGGCACGACCGGGGAGGACGTCACGCCCAACCTCCGCACCATCGCGGTGATCCCGGAGCAGCTCCCCGCCCCGCTGGGGATCGAGGTCCGGGGCGAGGTCTACATGCCCAAGGCCGAGTTCGCCCGCATCAACGCCGAGCGCGAGGAGGCGGGGCTGCCCCTGTACGCGAACCCGCGCAACAGCGGTGCCGGTTCGCTGCGCCAGCTCGATCCGGCGGTTACGGCCAGCCGCCGGCTCGCCTTCTGGGCGTATCAGCTGATCGAGTCGCCCGCCGGGACGCGTGAACCGGCCGACCCAGACGTGAGCGAGGGTGTTTCGGCGACGCCGCCAGGCGTGTCGTCGCAGTCGGAGGCGCTCGACCGGCTGCAGTCACTGGGGTTCCCGGTGGAGCCGCACCGCGAGTCGGGCCTTGACATCGAGGGGGTGCTGCGCTTTCTGGCCCGCTGGAAGGAGGGCCGCCACGCCCTCGACTACGGGACCGACGGCGTGGTGGTGAAGGTGGATCGGTTCGAGCAGCAGGAGCGCCTGGGGACCGTGGCGCGCGCGCCCCGCTGGGCGATCGCCTACAAGTTTCCGCCCGAGCAGGTGGAGACCCTGGTCGAAGATATCGTCGCGTACGTGGGCCGCACCGGGACGCTCACGCCGGTCGCTCATCTGGTACCGGCCAGGGTCGCCGGTTCCACCGTCTCGCGCGCCACCCTGCACAACCTCGACGAGGTGCGCCGGAAGGACATCCGCATCGGGGACCACGTGATCCTGCAGAAGGCCGGTGACGTGATCCCCGAGGTGGTTCGTCCGGTGATCGAGAAGCGCACCGGGGCGGAGCGTGTCTTTGAGATGCCCGCCAGGTGCCCGGCCTGCGGGACCCCGATCGTGCGCGACGAGGGGGCGGTGCGCCAGTACTGCCCGAACCCCGACTGCCCGGCGCGCGTGATCCAGTCGTATGCACATTTCGCAGGCCGTTCCGGGATGGATATCGAGGGCGCCGGTTCCGCCGTCCTGCAGCAGCTCCTCGGGCGGGGGATGGTGCGGACCCGCGGGGATTTCTTCCGCTTGCGCGTGGCGGACCTGGAAACGCTCGATCGTTTCGGCCCCAGGAGTGCCCAGAACCTGGCCAGCGCGATTGCACGTGCACGGCGCCGGCCGCTGGCTCGGATCCTGAACGCGCTGGGGATCCCGCAGGTCGGGGAGCAGACCGCCGTCGACCTGGCCGCATGGGTGGCCGCGAGCTGGCCCCCCGTGGACGACGAACCGATGGGCGGCCCCGATGGCTGGACGGCCCGGGTGGCACGTGCGCTGGGCGAGGTTGCCCGGCAGGCGCCCGAGCGGTTCCGGGAGGTCCCCGGGGTGGGCGCGGTGGTGGCGGAGGCGATCGCGCGCTACTTCGCCGACGAGAAGACCTCGGCGGTGCTGGACGATCTGGTTGCCGCAGGGGTCGAGGCGGAGCGGCCGCCCGCTCGGCCCGCGGCTGTGACGGCTGCCGAGGAGGGCGAATCGCGGCCCCTGGCGGGGAAGACGGTGGTGGTGACGGGCGCGCTCGCGGGGTTCAGCCGGCAGGAGGCCGAGGAGGCGGTCCGCGCCGCCGGTGGCCACCCCGCGGGTTCGGTGTCGAAGAAGACCCATTACGTGGTGGCCGGGGAGCACGCCGGTTCCAAGCTGGCGCAGGCGGAGGCCCTGGGCGTGCCCGTTCTCGACGAGGACGCTTTCCGGAGGCTCCTGGCGGGGACCTTCGACCCGGCCGATCCGCACCGCGGCTGACCGCGCCGCGCCTGACCCCACCGCAGCTGACCGCACCGCGGCTGACCGCACCGCGCCGGCCAGCTCGCCGGGCGGGAGCGCCTGCGGAAGCCGCTGGGTGGCAGATGCCGCCTCGGCTATCATTCGGTGCAATGGCCACCCTCTCTCGCGCCGATGTCGAACACGTCGCGCACCTTGCACGCCTCGGGCTGAGTGAGCAGGAGGTCGCGCTCCTTGAAGGGCAGCTCAACCACATCCTGGACCAGTACCGCATCCTCTCCGAGCTGGACACCGAGGCGATCGCGCCCACGGCCCAGACCATCGAGCTGGAGAACATCCTGCGGGACGATGTCCCCGGTGCATCCCTGGCGGTCGCGGACGCGCTCGCCGGGGCGCCGGAGCGCGAGGGCGACTACTTCGTGGTGCCGGTGGTGGTCGAGGGGGCCGATTGATGCGCGTCCGGCTCTTCGCCGCGGCGCTGGCGCGGCGTTCTTGCGCCAGGCAACCAGCCCGGGGCGTTCGGGCGGCTGACCCTCCGTGCGGCTGGCGGCGCGGGCGATGAGCGACCGGCGGCTGACGCGCCTGCGGGGCCATGAGATGGCACGCGGGCTGCGCGAAGGACAGTTCAGTGCGCGGGAACTGGTGGACGCGCACCTGGAGCTGGCACACGAAACGGATCGCGGGCTCCACGCCTGGCTCCTGCTCGACGATCAGCGGGCCCGGAGGAGGGCCGAATCGGCGGATCGCCGCCTCGCCGAGGCGCGCCGCGCGGGGCCCGGGGCGCTGGCCACCCTCCCGGCGCTCCTCGGGATCCCCGTCGGGCTGAAGGATCTCGTCGTCACCCGCGGCCAGCCCTCCAGCGCGGGGAGCCGGATCCTGCGCGGTTTCGTTGGGCCATACGACGCCCACATCGCCGAGCGGATCGAGGCCGCCGGCGGTGTCGTGCTCGGCAAGACCAACATGGACGAGTTCGCCATGGGCTCCTCGACCGAGCACTCGGGGTGGGGACCCACCGCCAACCCCTGGAACCTCGGGCGGGTCCCCGGGGGCAGCAGCGGCGGCTCCGCGGCGGCGGTGGCCGCCTACCACTGCGCGGTTTCCATCGGTACCGATACCGGCGGTTCCATCCGCCAGCCCGCCGCGCTCTGCGGGGTGGTGGGGCTCAAGCCCACGTACGGGCGCGTCAGCCGCTACGGGATCATCGCGTTCGCCAGTTCGCTCGACCAGGTGGGACCGCTTGGCCGCGACGTGCGGGATGCGGCGGCACTGCTGCAGACGGTGGCCGGGCGTGACGATCGGGACTCCACCTCCAGCCCGCATCCGGTGCCCGACTACCTCGCTGCCCTCTCCGACGATCCCGAAGTGGCGGCCGGCGTGCTGCGCGGGCTCCGGCTCGGACTGCCCCGCGAATACTTCGTCACCGGGATGGAGCCGGGTGTCGAGGGGCGCGTGCGCGAGGCGGTGAGGGCGCTCGCGTCGGCTGGCGCGGAGATCGTGGACGTCTCGCTGCCGCACACCGACTACGGGCTGGCCACGTACTACATCATCGCGCCCGCGGAGGCGTCGGCGAACCTCGCGCGCTACGACGGGATCCGCTTCGGCTGGTCGGTCCGCGACGGTGACGTCCTCGACAACTACCTGTCCACGCGCGGCACCGGATTTGGCCCCGAGGTGAAACGCCGTGTCATGCTGGGCACCTATGCGCTCTCGGCCGGCTACTACGACGCCTACTACGTGAAGGCGCAGAAGGTCCGGACCCTGATCAAGGCCGACTTTGACGCTGCCTTTGCACACGTGGATGCCATCGTGGCGCCCACCAGCCCTACGGTCGCGTTCCCGCTGGGCGCGCGGCTGGACGACCCGATCGCCATGTACCTGTCCGACGCGTGCACGCTGCCGGTCAATGTGGCCGGGCTGCCGGGTCTCTCGGTCCCGTGCGGGCTCTCCGAGGGGCTTCCGGTGGGGCTCCAGTTCATCGGGCGTGCGTGGGACGAGGCGCGGCTGCTGCAGCTCGGCCGCGCGTACGAAGCGATCACGGCCGACGCCGACTGGCGGGCGCTGGAGCCGGCGGATCTGGCCGCGCTGGACGACCCGGCGACGCGGCCGCCCCGCCTGCCCGGCGGTCTGCCCGGCACCGGCGCCGGGACGCCGGCGTGACCGGAGAGGAGCACTCGATGTCGATGCAGGGCTCGTTTTCCTCCATCCGCCCGCGGTTGGCCGCCCGCGTGTCGGCGGTGCCGGCGTCGGGGATCCGGAAGTTCTTCGACGTGATCGCGACCATGCCGGACGTGATCTCGCTCGGCGTGGGTGAGCCCGACTTTGCCACCCCCGCCGCGGTGGTCGAGGCGGGGATCCGGTCGCTGCAGGCGGGCCGCACGCACTACACCAGCAACTACGGGACCCTCGAGCTGCGCCGGGGGATTGCGGCGCACCTGGAGCGGCGCTATGGGGTCTCCTACGACCCGGGGGCCGAGATCCTCGTCACCGTGGGCGCGTCGGAGGCCGTGGCGGTCACCATCGGCGCGCTGGTGGACCCCGGTGACGAGGTCCTGCTGCACGAGCCCTCGTACGTCGCGTACATGCCGGCGGTGGTCTTCGCGGGCGGCACCACCGTCCACGTTCCCACCCGCGCCGCCAACGGGTTCGCGCTCGACCCGGCCGAGGTGGAGCGGCGCGTCACGCCGCGCTCGAAGGTCCTCTTTCTGGGCTACCCGTGCAACCCCACCGGCGCGGTCCTGCCGCCCGATGTGCTGCGCTCGCTGGCCGAGATCGCACGCCGTCACGACCTGCTGGTGGTGAGTGACGAGATCTACGACCGGCTGGTCTACGGCGGGCATCGGCACGAATCGATCGCTGCCCTGCCCGGGATGCGGGACCGGACCGTGCTCATCGGCGGGTTCTCCAAGGCCTACGCCATGACCGGCTGGCGCGTCGGGTACATCTGCGCGCCGCGCGATCTGCTGGAGGGGATTCTCAAGATCCACCAGTACGCCATCAGGTGCGCGCCCACCACCGCCCAGGATGCCGCCGAGGTTGCGCTGCGCGAAGCCGAACCGGACGTGGAGCGGATGCTCGCCGAGTTCGACCGCCGCCGCCGCATGTTCGTCGCCGGGCTGAACCGGATCGGTCTCCCCACCGTGGAGCCGAGGGGCGCCTTCTACGCGTTCCCCTATGTAGGTGGCACCGGTTTGAGCAGCGAGGAGTTCAGCGAGCGGCTTCTCTTCGGGGAACATGTCGCGGTGGTGCCGGGCGACTCGTTCGGGCCCTCCGGGGCCGGGCACGTGCGGGCATGCTACGCGACGAGCTACGAGCAGCTGGAGGAGGCGCTCGTCCGGATCGAGCGGTTCGTCGGCCGGCTGGGCGCCGAAGGTGCGGCCGCGGGGGTGGCCGCCGGTGCGGCGGGCGGGGCCGGCCGCGATGGCTGAGCGCCTGACGGGCGAGCCCGGGACCACGGCCGGGGCGCGCGGCTGGGAAGCCGTGATCGGCATCGAGGTGCATGCCCAGCTCCGCACCGCCTCCAAGATGTTCTGTCGCTGCTCCACCGACCTGCGCGATGCCGGCCCCAACACCCATACCTGTCCGGTCTGCCTGGGGATGCCCGGGGTCCTGCCGGTGATCAATCGCCGGGCGGTGGAACTGGTGCTCGCGACCGGGCTGGCGCTCGAGTCGGAGATTGCGCCGGTCACCCGCTGGGACCGCAAGAACTACTTTTACCCGGATCTCCCCAAGGGATACCAGATCAGCCAGTACGACCTGCCGCTGGCGGCCCGGGGCCGGCTCACCTTCGAGACCAGCGCCGGGCCGTTTACGGTGCACATCACCCGCGCGCACCTCGAGGAGGACACCGCGCGGCTGCAGCACACCACCGACGGGATGGGACGGCGGATCAGCCTGGTCGACTTCAACCGCGCCGGCCTCCCGCTGATGGAGATCGTGACCGAGCCGGACATCCGGACCGCCGAGCAAGCACGGCGGTACGCGGAAGAGCTGCGGCTCCTGCTGCGGACCATCGGTGCCTCGGACGCTGAGATGGAGAACGGCCAGATGCGGGTCGAAGCCAACGTCTCGGTTCGTCCAGTGGGGCAGGAGGCGTTCGGAACTCGCGTCGAAGTGAAGAACATGAACTCGTTCCGCGCGGTGGAGCGGGCCATCGCCTTCGAGATCGAACGGCAGACGCGGGCGCTGGAGGCGGGCGAGACGTTGGTGCAGGAGACGCGGGGGTGGGACGACGTCCGCAACGAGACCTACCGGATGCGGATCAAGGAGTACTCGGACGATTACCGCTACTTCCCGGAGCCGGACCTTCCGCCGCTCCGGACCGATCCGGCATGGCTCGATTCGATCCGGACGACGCTTCCTGAGCTGCCGGCGGCCCGGCGGGCGCGATACGTGAAGGCGCTGGGACTGTCCTCGTACGACGCGGGGGTGATCGTGGGCGACCCGGCGGCCAGCGCGCTCTTCGAGGAGGCGCTGGCGGCGGGTGGGGCGGCCCCGAAAGCGCTCGCGAACTGGGTGACCGGCGAGTACCTGCGGATCACGAAGCAACAAGGCGATGGGGGTCGGGCTTCCGGTGCGGAGCTCGCCCGTCTGGTCGCCATGGTCGCGGATGGGCGGATCTCCGGCACCAACGCCAAGGAGGTTCTGGCGCACCACATGGAGACCGGTGAGCCGGTCGAACGCATTGTGGGGCAGCTGGGCTTCGCGCAGATCTCCGATGCGGGGGCGCTCATGGCGGCGGTCGAGGAGGTCTTTGGCGCCAATCCGGCCGCGATCGCGGACTACCGCGCTGGCAAACAGCAGGCGGTGGGGTTCCTGGTGGGTCAGGTGATGAAGGCGACCCGGGGCCAGGCCAACGCGGCGATCGTCCAGCGGCTGGTGCGCGAGCGGCTGGAGCGGGGCGGATGAGGGCGTCGGGCACGAGGGCACGGGGCATGGCGGGGCGGTGCCGGCGGGCATGGAGCATGAGGGCGCCGGGCGTGTGGTACGCCACACCCGCGCCGCGGGTCCTGCACCTGAGGTGTGCCCCCACGCCCGCGCCAGGGATGCGGGTCCTGGGGCCGCGGTACGCCAATGCCGCGCCCGGGATGCGGGTCCCGTGCCGTCCTGGGCGGGCTGGGCAGGTGCGGCAGGGGAGCCACTCTACCCGATGAGCGCGGTGAACGTGGTGCTCTGGCTCGGCGGAGCCGCGCTCGTCGCCGCCGCCTGGTTGCGCGGCATGCCGTACTGGCGCCGCTACCAGGCGCTTCGCGCGCAACAGGAGAACGTCCGCCGCTACGAGAGCTGGCGCGGACGCCCGGCCGAGTCTGGTCCATCCAGCGCCGACCTCATGGAGGCTGAGCTTCGGCGGCGCGCGCAGCCCTGGCTGGTCGCCGGCGCCGTCGGGATCGTGCTGCTCGTGGCCGGTTTCGCGGTGCGGTAGAGCGCGCGCCTTCAGGTCGTGGGCTTGCCGTGGCGGCGGACGTTGCCGTGCCGGAGATTGCCACGGCGCTGCTCAAGGGCGGCTTGGCCGGGATCAAGGCGCTGCAGCGGACGTGCTGCCGCGGCGGAGATTGCCACGGCGGGGGCGTGCTGCCGCGGCGGAGATTGCCACGGCGGCGGGCTTGCTGCCGCGCGCAGCACGCGCCCTGGCGGCGGCTGGAAGATGGGCGGTTACTTCGCGCGCAGGCCCGGCGCGCGCCCCGCGCTCGCGCCGGCGGACCCGCTGGCTCGGAAGGTTCCAACGCCACGCGTGTCCGCGGCTCCTGTCCGCGGCTCTTGGTCCAGCGCCAGCTGGTCCAGCCGATGTCGGCGCCCGGGCTGGGCCCGGCCCGTTGGCTTGATCGACTGCCTCTATCGCACATCGACAGAGCCTTACGGGGATTGGGATGGTCAAGCGGACGTCGGCGCGTGCGTCGGTGGACCTGGACCGTGCGTGGCGCAGCCGGGCGAAAGGCCGTGCTCGAGACGATCCGGGCGCCGGTCTCCACGTAAGGCTCTGCGGGCGTCCAATAGCGCCAACCGGCCCGGACATGGCTGCTGACGCACACCGGGGGTCCAATAGCGGCAACCGGCCCGGACATGGCTGCTGACGCACACCGGGGGTCCAATAGCGGCAACCGGCCCGGACATGGCTGCTGACGCACACCGGGGGTCCAATAGCGCCAAGCGGCCCGATCCGCGCGACTCGGGCGACCCAAACGACCTCGACGCACCCGACCTCGGCGCCTCCATCCGACGGGGCAGGACCAGCTGCCAGGGTCGGATCTGAGGCGGCCACGCGCCGTCTCGTAACCTTGCGCCGGCCACGCGCCGTCGCGCCGCCTTGCGCCGGCCACGCGCCGTCGCCCCGCCTTGTGCCGGCTACACGCCGGCTACGCGCCGTCGCGCCGCCTTGCGCCGGTGCTCGATTTTCGTGCAACGGTCCATGACCACAGGCAGCCCCGCCTGGGACGCGATCCGTGCCGCCTCCCAGCTCACCACGCCCAGTTGCAGCCAGAGTGCACCGGCACCCACGGCCACTGCCTCGCGCGCGACCTCCGGCGCGGCCTCCGCGCGCCGGAACACGTCCACGATGTCGAACGAACCGCCGCCGGCCGTGGCCGAGGTCAGATTGGGGTAAGCCCGTTGCCCGAGTACTTCGGACACGGCCGGGTTGATGGGCACGCACTCGTAGCCGGCCTCCAGCAGGTACGCCATCACTTCGTGCGACGGACGCGACGGGTCCGGCGAGGCGCCGACCACGGCAATGCGCCGCGCGGCCCGGAGGAGCGCCCGGGCCTCTGCGCGGGTCGCGACGGCGACACGGCCGCGTGACTGCTGGAGATCGATGGTGTCGCCCGCCCGGTCGGGGTCGGGCGCGACATCCGGGGTCAGGTCGCACTCTCGCGTTCGTACGGCTGGCCATCGGCGGCCGGCGCGATGCTGCGGCCGATGAGTCCCGCCAGCACGATGATCGTGATCAGGTAGGGGAGCGCGTCCCAGAACTGGCCGGGTACGCTCCCCAGGAATGTGCCGAGCTGCCCGCTGGGGGGGCCGATCACAATCGTCGAGCTGATAGCCGTTGCGGAGGAGAACAGGAGCGCCGCGCCGAACGCGCCAACGGGCGTCCATCGTCCCACGATCATCGCTGCCAGGCCGATGAAGCCTCGGCCAGCCGTCATGTTCGGCTGGAACGAGTTCGTCTGCTCCATGCTGAGCCATGCCCCGCCGAGCGCGGCCAGCGCTCCGGACAGCACGACGTTCCGGTAGCGAAGCCGGATGACGTCAATGCCGACTGTCTCGGCGGCCCGCGGGTGCTCGCCTGCGGCGCGCGTCCGGAGCCCCCAACGGGATCGGAATAGCATGATCTGGAACACGACGACGAGGATCAGCGTGGTGATCCCGATCGGACCCTGGTCGAACAGCGCGTTGATGAGCCAGCCGACAAGCGGCAGACCGGCGATGTTGGAGGGGACCGCTAGCGGAGCGAAGTTGCCGGCTCCCGTCGGCGACTGGCGCGAGATCAGGTTGTTGAGGTAGCCGGTCAGGCCCGCTGCGCCGATGTTGATGATCGTGCCGCTGATGATCTGATCGACTCGCAGGGAGATTGAGAGCCACGCGTGCAGGAGCGAGACTGCCATCCCCGCCAGGATCGCAGCGGCGAGCCCGATCAGCAGCGCCGGCGTGATCCCGAAGACCGGCGTTGGGTGCGCCGGGACGAAGCCCACGGCGGCGGCACCGACGGCCCACCCGACAAAGGCGGCGATCAGCATGATCCCCTCGAGGCCGATGTTGACGATGCCGGATCGTTCGCACATCACCCCGGTCAGTGCGGCCAGGGTGATGGGCACGGCCACCGCAACCGTCGTCTGGGAGATGACCGGGAGATTGGCGAGGAGATAACCGATGAACTGGAAGACGTAGCCGATCGCGGGCAGCGAGTCTAGGAACTGCGGGATCCCGGCCATCAGACGCTCTCCCGTCCGTACGTCCGCGTGACTGTTTCGATGCCGGCCAGGTCGGTCCCCCGCGCGGCGCGTGCGCCGATCCATCGGCGGAGGACGTTCATGACCAGGAACAGCAGGATGATCGCCTGGAGCGCGTCGACGAGCTCCCGTGGCACGCCAGCCTGGATCTGCATCGGCCCGGAGCCGGCCCGCATCCCGCCCAGCAGCAGGGCGGCGAAGAACGCACCGATCGGGTTGGAGCGACCGAGCAGGGCAACCGTGATGGCGTCGAAGCCGACGGTCGTGTCGTACCCGGGCGTCATCTGGTAATCGTTCCCGAGCAGGATGCAGGCCCCGGCGAGGCCGGAGAGCAGGCCGGCGAGCGTCATTGTGAGGACGATGAGCCGCCGCGGCTTCATGCCTCCGTAGCGGGCCGCATCCGGATTGGCCCCGGCCGTTCGGATCTCGAAACCGAGCGTGGTGCGGTAGAGCAGGAACCAGACAATCGGCACTGCCAGGATCGCGATCACCACGCCCAGGTTGCCGATCACCGGAAGGCTCGGGAGGAAAGCGGTCGAGCTGTCAAGGACGTTGATCGTGATCGGCTGTGGCGCACGCCGCGGCACGAGCGGGCCGCGCCCAGTACAAGACGTCGGCGAGGATGTAGTTGAGCATGATCGTGGTGACCACTTCGTGGGCACCGGAGGTTGCCTTGAGGAAGCCGGGGATGAACCCCGCGACCGCGCCGAGCAGCATGGCGAACCCGAGGGCCAGCGGGATCTCAACGATCGCCGGCATCGAGGTGCCGAGCCAGGTGGCAACAGTCATCGCGCCCAGCGCGCCCATCAGGAACTGGCCGCGGCCCCCGATGTTGAAGAGGCCGGCCTTGAACCCGAGGGCCACCCCGAGGCCGGCGAGGATGAGCGGCGTCGCGTACACGAACGTCTGCGTGCTGATCGCCCCGGTGAACAGCGCGTAGTACGCTCGCGCCGGCAGTCCGACGTCGAGTGGCTTGCCGGCCGGCAGCAGGCCGCTGAAAAGTGCGATGCCCACCGCGCCGACGAGCAGCGCCAGGGCGACCGCCGCAACGGGCCCGATGAGGAGCCCGGGAATTTCGCCGAGCGTTTCCCGCGGCCGCCGCGGGAGGCCGGCGCCGGGTGCGGACCCGCTCATGCGGATGCCCTCTCCGAGCGCTCCTGTCCCGAGACGCCAGTCGCCATCAGCAGACCCACCTCGCTCTTGTCGGCCGTGCGCCCGTCGAGCGTCGCGACGATCCGGCCCCGGTACATCACGCCGATCCGATCTGACATCTCCATGACCTCGTCGAGTTCTGCGGAGACCAGCAGGACGGCGGCGCCCGCGTCACGCTGGGCCAGGATCTGGTGATGGATGAACTCGATGCTGCCGACGTCAAGGCCACGCGTCGGCTAGTCCAGCACGAGCAGTTTCAGCGGCCGGTCGAATTCGCGCGCGACAACGAGCTTCTGCTGGTTGCCCCCGGACAGCGTCCCGGCGTTGGCGGTCACGGTCGGGGTGCGAATGTCGAAGCGGTCCACCTTCTCCTGCGCTGCCTTCAAAATGGCCGCGTCGTCGCGCAGCAGGCCCCTCGCGTATGGTGGCCTGTAGTAGCTGGCGAGCACGAGGTTGTCGTAGATGGGGAACGCGGAGACCATGCCGTAGCGCTGTCGGTCGCCCGGCACGTACCCGACGCCGGCCTCGTTCATCTGGCGGGGTGAGTACCCGGTGACGTCGTGACCGTCGAGGGTGACCCGGCCGGCCGCGAACGGTCGCAGCCCGATCATCGCCTGGACCAGCTCGTCCTGCCCATTGCCGGCCACGCCGGCGATTCCGAGGATCTCCCCGGCCCGGATCTCCAGATCGAGGGCCGGAATGATCTCGCGGCCGCGGTCTCCGAGGACCCGTACGCCCTCGATGCGCAGCATCGGTCCGTCGGCGTGCGACTCGCCGCGGTCGACGGTCAGCTCCACCTCACGGCCGACCATCAGTTCCGCGAGATCCTCCTCGCTCGTCTCCCCGGGACGCCGCTCGCCGATGACGCGGCCGCGCCGAATGACCGTGATCCGGTCGGCGATCTCCAGGACCTCGTAGAGCTTGTGGCTGATAAAGATGATTGAGCGGCCATCCGCGGCCAGTCGCCGCAGGAGCACGAAGATCTGCTCGGTCTCCTGCGGTGTCAGGACGGCCGTCGGCTCGTCAAGGACGAGGATCTTGGCCTCCCGGTAGAGCGCCTTCAGGATCTCGACGCGCTGTTGCTGGCCGACCGACAGGTTGGCGACCTTCTCGTTGGGGTCCAGGTCGAATCCAAATCGGCGTGCCAGCTCCGCGATCCTGCGATTGGCCTCGCGACGGTCGACGAAGACGGGGTTGGCCATCGTCTCGTCGCCGAGGACGACGTTCTCGGCGACCGATAGCACGGGGACCAGCATGAAGTGCTGGTGGACCATGGTGATGCCGCGGCGGATCGCGTCGGCTGGGTCAGAGATCTCGACCGGCTGCCCATCGAGCAGAATCTGGCCCTCGTTCGGCCGGGCAAGGCCGTAGAGGATGTTCATCAGGGTGGTCTTGCCGGCGCCGTTCTCGCCCAGCAGCGCGTGGATCTCGCCAGGGCGAACGTCGATGGTGATGCCGTCGTTGGCCACTACGCCCGGGTAGATCTTGGTGATCCCCCGCATCTCCAGGGCGGGGACCTGCGTCGCCTCTGTCTGGCCCGTCATCTCCCGCTCGACCTCGGCTTGTCTGGGAACGGTAACAGCGAGCGGGCCGCCAGTTCTGGTCGGCCCGCTCGTGCTGCGGTGTCAGGGAGCGATTACGGGTTGTTCCACGTCCCGCACTGGGCCGTGCAGGTCTTGAGCGTGCCGGCCTTCATGGCGGCCAGCGCGTCGTTGAGCTTCGTCTGGGCGTCCGCCGGGAGCGTCACGTTCGTGATCGGCGAGATGCCGATGCCGTCGTTCGTGGCGTCGAACTTCGCGATGCCACCCTTTGCCGTGCCTGCGGCGATCGCCGAGATCGTCTGGGAGACGGCGCTGGACAGGTGCTTCTCAGCGGACGTGATGATGCACTTGTCGGCGCTCGGGTACGACTGGTACTGGTCGACGTCGACGCCGATCGCCCAGATGCCAGCCGCACAGGCCGCGTCGAGGGCGCCGTTGCCGGTGCTGCCGGCAACCTGGAAGAGGACATCCGGGTGCTTCTGCGCGATGAACTGGGTGCTGAAAGTCTTGCCCCAGACCGGGTCGCCGTACGCCTTGTTGATGTCGCCGGTCGAGAACCATGAGGTGTCGACCGTGACCTTCGGGTTGTACGACTTGGCGCCCAGGACGTAGCCCTGCATGTAACGGACCACGGCTGGGTTATTGTCGATTCCGCCCAGTTGGCCGATGACGCCCGACTTGCTGACCGCGGCGGCGACGATGCCGGCGAGGTAGCCCGCCTGGTCCTCTTCGAACTGGATGCCGATCAGATGCGGAAGGAGCGTGGCGGCGTCGCCCTTGCAGGCGAACGTCGGATCAGGATTGCCCTGTGGGTCGACGCACGGCGCCACGTCCACGGCGATGAACCAGATGTTCGGGTTGGCCTTTGCCGCCTTGATCGTCGCGTCGCCCAGGTTGAAGCCGACCGTGACGATGATGTTGTAGTTCTGGTTGACGAACCCCTGGATGTCCGTCGCATAGTCGGACGCGCCGGCCGGCACGACGTACTGCGGCGGCGCTGCGCCGATGGCCTTTGCGCCCTCGACCGCGCCCTGGTACGAGTACTGGTTGAAGTTCTTGTCATCGACACGACCGACATCGGTGACGACGCCGATCTTGAGCGTGCTGGTTCCGGCCGATGCGGGCGCCGGTGCGACCGACGCGGGTGCGACCGAAGCGGGCGCGACGGACGCCGGTGCCGCGGCCGACGGTGCCGCGGCCGACGGCGCGGTGGTGGCCGCGGACGAACACGCCGAAGCCGCGAGCGCGACCACTGCCAGGATGGTCAGGCTCATGGAGCGTCTATGCATCTTCCCTCCTCGTGAACACGGGCCTCCCTGCGTTCACTGCCTGGAACCGATCGACCGAAGGCCGATGGCAGCTCCTCTCCACGGGGCCATCCTAACTACCCCCCCGCGCGCCAGGCAACACGATTCCGCGCGCATGAGCGGCCCCCGCGAAGGGGAAGCACTCGATTCCGTGGACATGGGCGGCCCCCGCGAAGTGGAAGCATCCGAGCCGCACACATTGAGTGCCGGCTCCCCGCCTGACCTAGACCTGCTCGATCTGGCATCGTACGCAGATGCTTCGCTCCACTCGGCGCGTGACCAGCGCCCGACCTGGGTACAACCTGCGTGTGATGGGGGCACTCGGGATCGTGTACGTCGTGTGGGGTTCGACCTACCTGGCGATCCGGGTGATGGTGGAGGGGCTCCCGCCGCTCCTGGCCGGCGGTATCCGGTTCGTGGTTGCGGGCATGATCCTGGGGGTGGCGTTGACAGCCCAGGGTGGCATCCGCCGGTTTGCGGTCGAGAGGCGCGAGCTGCTTGGCGCCGCGGCCGTTGGCATCGCGCTGCTGGCAGCCGGCAACGGCGGCATCAACACCGCGGAGCAGCGGGTGCCATCCTCGCTGGCCGCCCTTGGCGCCGCCTCCATCCCACTGTGGGTGGTGGTGTTCCGGGCGCTCGCGCACGAGCGGGTCACGCGGGGAACGATGGGCGGGGTGGCGCTTGGTTTCGCGGGCGTGGCGGTGCTCGCGTCGCAGGGCGAGGGCGGGTCGGTGGACGCCGGCGCGATGGCCATCCTTGTGGTTGCCTGCGCCTGCTGGGCGGCTGGGACATTCGCCTCCAGTCGGATCCCGATGCCGCGCGATCCACTGGTTTCCACGGCGGTGGAGATGCTGGCGGGCGGCCTGGTGCTGCTGCTGGCGGCCGCCATCCTGGAGCCCGGTGGCCTCCCCGCGCATGTCGAGACACGCTCGTGGCTGGCGCTGGGGTACCTGGTGGCGTTCGGCTCGCTGCTGGCGTTCACCGCCTACACCTGGCTGCTGGCGCACGCCCCCGTCTCGCAGGTGGCCACGTATGCGTACGTGAACCCGGTCATTGCACTTGTCCTGGGCTGGGCGATTCTCTCGGAGCCGCTGACCCCGTTCCTGCTCGCGGGCGCGGTGCTGGTCCTGGTGGCGGTGGCCGTGGTGATCCGCCACGAGGCCCGGCAGCTGCCGCGGTCGCTGGCGGCGGAGGAGGCGGCGTGAACCGGGTGATAACTGCTCGGGCGATCTCGGTCGGCTGACCAAGGCCTGGGCCAGAGGGGCGTGCCCGAGACGTACCTGAACCTGGCGAGACGCGCCTGGGACGAGACGGGCCTGGCCGAGACGCGCCTGGGCCACGATGCGCCTGGGCCGAGATGCGCCTGGCCGAGATGCGCGGGAGTCGACATGTGCCTGGGCTGAGATGCGCCTGGCCGAGATGCGCGGCAGTCGACATGTGCCTGAACTTGGCGCGATGCGCGGGAGCCGGGCGAACCGTCGCGTCCGACAACGGCCAAGCCGGGGCCTGAGGCGGCCCAGCCTGAGGCAGCCGGGCCTGAAGCGGTCAGCACTCCTCCACGTGGCCGGTCTGGCCTGAGGCTGCCGACGCTCTCTCACCCGGCTTGATACGGCCCTGCTGCGGGGAGGGGCGGTTCGCCTTGGGCAAGGGGACGAGCGCCGATGGGGACGCCCAACGGCTGGCCGGGCGAACCGGCGGAAGCCGAGCCGCAGGGGAGTGGGATGGAGCCGTCTCGCGCGGACCGGGGCCGCACCAGCTGGCCGTGCTGCGCCGGTTCGGGGCGACTCGTGCCTCTTGGCTTCCCAGCGGGCGGCCCCGGGCCGGCGACCGCGCCAGTGGTGAGTCGGCCGTCCGCCGACCCGAGACAGCAAGGTCGCCCGACGTCACGACGCGCGTCCTGCTGCTCGCGATGCCAGGCAGCCGCGGTGATCGGTGACCGTGATGCCCTGGCGGCGCCCACCGGCGCGGTGCCAGCCGGCGCAGTGCCCGCGGCGAGGTGCCCCGCCGGCCCGGTGCCCGGTCGGCGCTCGCCGCAGTTGGTCTCGCGCCGGCCCAGTGGCCGCACGTGACCGCTGTTTGGGCGTCGTTCGCGTGGCGGAGCGGACCGCGGAGGGCCGGCATACGTCCGGGACCCAGTGGCGGCCTTGCGCGAGTTCGACTCGGCTGCGTTTCAACGATGAGTGAACAACCGAGGGTAATCGGGCCGACTAATGGCGGCGGGGCGGCCAACCGGCGGGCTGTTGTCCCGCAGGTGGCGGGTGTCAGGCCGGCACAGGGTGCCGCGGATAGAGCGCGACCAGGTGCTGCGCTGCGGGGTTCGGCCCAGCGCTCCCCAGCGCCCCCCGGAGCGTGGCTGGGTCGAGCATCACGGGTCCGTCCGGCTCCCTCGCCGCCGCCGCCGATCCTGGCCCTCGTGGTACGCGCTGTTGGTCGGGCTTCCGCGGCGGCTCGGCGTGTTCACTGATGGTTGAAACCGCGCGAGAAGGGGCGGCCCGCGCCCCTCGCGCCCCGGCGCCCCCGCCCCGCGCCCCTGGCGCCCCGGCGCTGGCCGAGTCGCCCACCGCCGCCCGCGCCGCCCCCTCGCCCGCCCCATGCCGGACCACCTGGCAAGCCCGCCGGACTATCCTGTGGGCCATGCCCGGACCACGCCTGCCCAGCCTCCCATGACCATCGCGCCGAACGGTTTTACCCACCTCCACGTCCACACCGAGTTCAGTCTGCTCGACGGACTCGGGCGCGTCGATGACCTCGTCTCGGAGGCCTCCGCGCTCGGCTTCGACTCGCTGGCCATCACCGACCATGGCGCCCTGTACGGCGTCGTCCCCTTCTACCAGGCCGCCACCCAGCGCGGTATCAAGCCGATCATCGGGATCGAGACGTACGTGGCGCGCCGCTCCATGGCCGACCGCGAGGGGAGGGCCGACGCGCAGCCGTACCACCTGGTGCTGCTGGCGAAGAACTGGATCGGGTACCAGAACCTGTGCCGGCTGGTCACCGGCGCGCACCTCGACGGCTACTACTACAAGCCGCGGATCGACCACGAGTTCCTCGCGCAGCACGCGGAGGGACTGGTCGGGATGTCCGCCTGCCTGGGCGGGGAGATCCCGAAGGCCCTCGAGGTTGACGACTGGGAGGGGGCACGACGCCTGGCCGGAATGTACAGCGACATCTTCGGCCCGGGCAACTTCTACCTCGAGATGCAGAACCATGGGATCCCGCTCCAGCAGCGGCTGAACGGCCAGATGCGCCGCCTGGCCGCCGAGACAGGGCTTCCGCTGGTGGCCAGCAACGACCTCCACTACGTGCGCCGCTCACAGGCCGAGGCGCACGACGTCCTGCTCTGCATCGGCACCGCGTCCACGCTGGACACGCCCAACCGGATGCGCTTCGAGAGCGAGGAGTTCTACCTCAAGAGCGCGGCCGAGATGGAGGCCGCCTTCCCGGACGTCCCCGAGGCCCTTGCCAACACCCGGCGCATCACCGAGATGATCGACCTGCAGCTCCCGTTCGGCCACCTGCGCCTGCCCGATTTCCCCGTCCCGGACGGATACACGGTGGAGACCTGGTTGCGCGCCGAGTGCGAACGGGGCCTCGTGGAGCGCTACCCACAGGTCACGCCGGAGATCCGCGACCGGCTGAACTACGAGCTCGACGTGATCTGCCGGATGGGGTACGCGGCCTATTTCCTGATCGTGGCTGATTTCACGCGGTTCGCGCGCGAGCAGGGGATCGCCACCACCTGCCGCGGCAGCGCCCCCGGCTCCATCGTCACCCATACCCTGGGGATCACACCCGTCGATCCGATCCAGTACGACCTGCCGTTCGAGCGATTCCTGAACCCCGACCGGGTCACCATGCCCGACATCGACATGGACTTCGAGGACGCCCGGCGCGACGAGGTCATCAACTATGTCACCCGCAAGTACGGCGCCGACCGGGTGGCCCAGATCATCACCTTTGGCACCATGCTGGCTCGGGCGGCCATCCGGGACGTTGGCCGGGTTCTCGGGATGTCGTACGGCGAGGTGGATCGGATCGCGAAGGCCGTCCCCAACCAGCTCGGCATCAAGCTCGAGGAGGCAATCGAGCAGGCGCCGGAGCTGCGGAGCATGTACGAGGGCGACCCGCAGGTCCACCGGCTGATCGACCTGGCCAAGCAGGTCGAGGGCGTCTCGCGGAACGTCTCCACCCACGCAGCCGGCGTGGTCATCAGCCGGGAACCGCTGACCGAGATCATGCCGCTGCAGAAGGCGACCAACTCCGAAGCGCTCATGACGCAGTACGAGATGCACGGGGTGGACGCACTGGGGCTGCTCAAGTTCGACTTCCTGGGGCTTTCCAACCTGACCATCCTGCGCCATGCGGTCGATCTGATCCGGCAGCATCGCGGTGTGGAGATCGACCTCGACCACATCCCGCTCGACGACGCCAAGACGTTCGAGCTGCTTGCGTCGGGCGAGACCACCGGCGTCTTCCAACTCGAGTCGGCGGGGATGCGCCGCTACATCCGCGAGCTGCGGCCCACCTCGGTGCACGACCTGGCGGCCATGGTGGCGCTCTACCGACCGGGACCCATGGAGAACATCCCGGCCTACATCCGACGCAAGCACGGCGAGGAGAAGATCACCTACCTGCACCCCCTCCTCGAGCCGTACCTGTCCAAGACCTACGGGATTTTCGTCTACCAGGAAGACATCATGGCCGCGGCCAAGGCGCTGGCCGGCTTCAGCGGCCCCGAGGCGGATACGCTGGGCTACGCGATCCGCAAGAAGAAGCACGACGTCCTCCAGCAGATGATGGCGAAGTTCGTCCCCCAGGCCGCCGAGAGGGGCGTCAAGCCGGACGTGATCGACGCGGTCTTCGCCGCCTTCCAGCCCTTTGCCCGGTACGGCTTCAACAAGGCGCATGCCACCACGTATGGCCTGGTGGCCTACCAGACGGCCTATCTGAAGGCCAACTACACCGTGGACTACATGGCCAGCGTGCTGACCGCGTTCCGCGACAACACCGACAAGGTCGCCGCCGCCGTTGCCGAATGTCGGCGCCTGGGGATCGAGGTGCGGCCCCCCGACGTCCACCGGAGCCAGCTCGACTTCACCGTGGAGGGCGACGGGATCCGTTTCGGGCTGCTGGCGGTCAAGAACGTGGGCCAGGGTGCCATCGAGTCGATCATCGCCGCCCGCGAGGCGGACGGGGACTTCCGCTCGCTGACCGACCTGTGTCGGCGGGTGGACCTGCGGCTGGTCAACAAGCGGGTCCTGGAGTCCTTGATCAAGGTTGGGGCCCTGGGGCGATTCGGCCACCCCGCTCAGCTGCTGCTGGCTCTGGACGACGCGATGGCCGCGGCGCAGGCGGAGCAGCGCGAGCGCTCCAGCGGCCAGACCTCGCTCTTCGGCGGGGAGATCGAGCCTGAGGCCCTGGAGCGGCCCTTGCCGGCCGCCAGTGAGGTCCCGCCGCGGGAGCGGCTGCACTGGGAGAAGGAGCTGATCGGCCTGTACCTCTCGGACCACCCCCTGGCGGCGCTTGCCCAGCAGCTGGACCGGTACGTCACGGCCTACAGCGGCGACCTGGGCGAGGAGATGGACCAGCAACGGGTGGTGGTCGGCGGCGTCATCACGGCGGTCCGGCGGGTGATCACGAAGTCGAAGGCGACCATGGGGGTGGCAACCCTGGAGGACCTGCAGGGGACGGTCGAGATCATTGTTTTCCCCAAGATCTTCGAGACAACCGGTGGCACCTGGCAGCCCGACGTGATCGTGCTGGTGGCCGGGCGGGTCGACCACAAAGGCGATGGGGCGGTGATCCTCGCCGACTCGGTCTGGACCTGGGAGGACGCACTGGCACTTGGGGAGGACGCGTTCGCGCGCCAGGTGCAGACCCTCGAACGTGGGCGCCGCGGCGGCCAGGACGCGCGTCGGTGGGTTCCGCGGGACCAGGCCGGAGGCGAACGGCCCGGCGTGGTGCTCCCCGGCGCCCCGGGGCGCGGGGGCGACAACGGGCCCCTGGCCGGAGAACGCGGGGCTGGGGAACGCGCGACTGGCGAACGGCGGGCGGATCCAGGCGTCGGCGCTCCAGGGCGGCACGCCAATGGGGCCCCCGCGAGCAACGGCCACGGGACCACGGTTCGCCGCGTGATCCCGCGCGTCTCCCCCCTCCGCGGGGGCGGCCTCCTTGGCGAGATGGTGGTGGATCTCCCCGCCAGCCCTGCGGCCGTGGCCGCAGCGGCGCGGGCGACGGCGGCGAGCTCCCCCAGCGCACCTGTCTCCGGACCCGGGCGGACGCCGGCACGCGGTGGAACATCCGCGGGTCCGAGGGCCGCATCGGACGATGGGCCGGTGCCGCCGCCGCACGGGGAGGCGCGGCGGGAGCCGATGGTGCCCGCGCCTGGGACCGAAGCGGGGCCCGAGCACGTCCTGCACGTGCGGTTCGGGGCGCTCGCGGGCGAGGAGCTCGCGGCCGCCTTCGGTGGCGTGCGCGAGATCCTCCGGGCAAGGCCGGGGTCCACGCCGATTGTCCTGGAGGTGCCGTTGGGCGATGGGCGCACGGAACCGATGGAGCTGCGCATCCGGGTTGCCTGCGACGCCGAGCTGCTCGCCGAGTTCGAGCGGCGTTTCGCGGGTGCGGTCAGGGCAGAGCTGGTTGCCGGGTGAAATCGAGACCGCGATGGGGGGTGGCCCTTCGGGTCGCCCACAGAAGGCCTTGCCGGCCGTTGGCTGGCACAACGCGGACCGGGGCACGGCCCGCGTGCGTATCGGGACGGGCCGCGTGCGGATCCGGACGGCCCGCGTCCGCATCGGGATGAGCCACGTGCGCGTCGGGGCTGGAGTTCCTGCGCACCCCGGCCCCGACGGTGGCGCTACGATGCGGCGCGCGGCTGAAGTCGTCCTGAAACGCGCGGCCCGGTGGGCCGCGAGGTCGCGCCTTTGACCACTCTCGCGCTGGCGCCGTGTGACGTTCCATCTACTTGCGCAAGCACGCAACATGCCCTATGATCTGGCCAATGCGCGCAGACGCCTGCAGCGCGTCACCTGTTACCTGGAGAGCGAAGCATGACCGTAGCGACCCCGCGACCTCACCGCGTTCTCGTCTTCACGACGCCAACCTGCCCGTGGTGCAACCGTGCCAAGGCGTACCTGCGCACGCGCGGCGTCCCGTTCCGCGAGATCGACGTGAGCAGGGACGCATCGGCTGCGCGTGACCTGGTCCGTCGGACCGGCCAGATGGGCGTGCCGGTCGTCGAGATCGATGGACGGCCCATCGTGGGCTTCGACCAGGGTCGGATCGACGCCCTGCTCGGGCTCCGCGCGGGCGCCGCGGTCAACTGAACTCGGGCGGCCCGATCGCCCCCCTGCAACGCTTCCCGGTATTGTTCCCTGCACTGAGTCACACAAGGAGAAACCCAGCATGTCCACCCAGGTCCAGCCGCTCGGAAGCCGCGTGCTCGTCCGCGTCCTCGCCGAGGAGAGCGTCACCAAGTCCGGGATCCTGCTCCCCGACACTGCCAAGGAGAAGCCGCAGCGCGGCGAGGTGATGGCGGTCGGTGACGACAAGGACACCATCAAGGTGAGCGTGGGCGACCGGGTGCTCTTCCCCAAGTACACGGGGACGGAGATCCGGCTCGAGGGTGAGGACCACCTGATCATCGACTCCAACGACCTGCTGGCGATCCTGCGCGAATCGTCGGCCGCCGTTGCAGCTGCCTGACCCAAAGGGCGTCCCGGGTGTCAGATAAGCTCCTGGTGGTCATCGTTTCCGACGACGTGAAGGCCTCGGTGGGGCTCCAGATGGCGTCCCGAATGATTCAGCGCGGGACGCTGGCCGACGTGCGCGTCCTCTTCTTCGGGCCCAGCGAGCGGCTGCTCGCGGACCCGCCGGCGGATCTCGCCGGGCCCATCGCCACTGTCCGGGGCAAGGCCGCACCGCTGGCCTGCCAGGCGGTTGCGGAGCAGCTGGGCATCACCCAGCGGCTGGTGGACGTTGGCACGGAGCTGGTGCCCGCCGGCCAGGAGATCGAACGCCGGCTGCTCGACGGCTACCAGGTCATGACCTTCTAGGAGAGACGACTGCATGGACGCATTGGCGCCCGGGTTGCGCCCGCGAGCGCCGCGGGCACTGGGGCTGTGAGCCGGCGCTGTCCGCCGGCCTCGGTCGCGTGCTCCACCGCGTCCTGGCTGCGGGTAGCGGCGCGCTCACTGGCTGCGGTCTCGAGTGGACGGTTTTACGCGCAGGCGGCGGCCTGGTCGGTCGCGGCCCTGCTCGCGTTCGGGCTGGTCGCGGCCATCATCCCGAACCCGGTCTTCGGCCGCAGCGTCCCGCCGGAGCCGTTCGCCATCGCGGTCTGGCTCGTCTCGGCGCCGCTGATGGGGCTGATCGCCGCCACCTACGGCCAACCCGCTCGGCTGGCGGCGGCCTCCATGGCCACTGCGCAGGAGGGCTCCGGCACGCCGGTTGCCTTGGGCCTGGCAGCCGGAGCCGAGATGCCGGCCGCCGCTCCCACGGCCGGTTCGACCGTTGCGACGGTCGGCGGTTTCGCGGCGTTTCTCGCGATCGGGTGTCCGCTCTGTAACAAGGTCGCCCTGCTGCTCCTGGGTGCGAGCGGCGCGCTTTCCGTCTACGCGCCGCTGCAGCCGATCATCGGCGCCATATCGCTGGCGTTGCTGGCGGGAACGCTCGTCTGGAGACTGCGGCTGCTGGCGGTCGGGGGGAGCTGCGCGGTCCCGGCGCAGGCCTGATCGGGTCGACTGGTTCCGGGCGGAGGGGGCCTGCGGGCGAGCCCCGGTCCCGAAACGGCGCATCCGTACGGAAATCAAGGCGGCAACCGCGAGTTGTTGTGCGTCTGCAATGCCGGGCGCGCCAGAATGGCTCGTGTGACCGATCCTGCACCCGCCCGCCCCGCCGGAGGCCGCCCGTGATCCTCCGGGTCCTCCGCGCCCGCGTACGCCCGCCGGACGCGCCGGCGCTCTTCGACCGGGTCAGCGAGCTGGCGGCCTCCATGCCGGCGGGCCTGCACCACGTGACGTGGGCCGCCCAGGAGGACGAGGCCGCCACGCATCTGCTGGTCGTGTCTGCCTGGCAGGACATGGACGCCATCTACAACGCGGTGGGCGGCCAGGATCTGCTGTGGAACGCGGCGCTGTTCCGCGGGATCGAGGAGCGGTTGCTGGGCGTGGAGGTCCAGCACTACGCCGTGCGCGGCTGGGGCAGGCAGGGCGAGGAGCCGCGCTTGCCTGTCACGCGCCGTGCCCGACGGCGGGGAACGTCCGGCCCCTCGCACGTGAGTGGGAACGACGCCGCGGCGCAGCCGTGACGCGCCCGGTGCGCGAACGCGCCAGAAACGGGAGCCCAGAAGGCTCTCGTGGCCCGGCAGGGTGGTGACCGGCGGGGACTCGCGCCTCAGCACGGGCGATTGCGGAGCGGCGCTTCAGCGCCCGCGGCGGCTCAGCGTCCGGGCGACTGACGCACGCCGATCCAGGCAGAGGCCGATTCAGGACGTTCCGTCGGGGGCCGCGATCACCTCGGTTTCGGGGCGCGGCGGCGTCCCTCCCGGCGCGTGCCCGGCGTCGAGCAGCGCGCGGACGTCGGCCACGGCGTCCGGGGCCGCGAAGACGCTCAGCCGGTCGCCCGCAGCCAGCACCATCTCGCCGCGCGGGACCAGCAGGGATTGCCCCCGCTCGATGGCCACCGCCAGGCTGTCGCGCGGCCAGGGGATCGCCTTGATCGTGGCGCCCACCAGCGGCGAGCCGGGCGAGAGCGTGGCTTCCACAATCGTGCCGGTTTCGCCGGGCCCGCGCTGCACGCGCACGTTGCCTTTTGCGGCCAGCCGGTACGCGCGCATGACGTCGCGACTGCTGATCACGCCCACCAGCTGTCCCGCCTCCACCACCGGAAGCCAGCTCACTTCGTTGTCGCTCATCTCCTCCAGAGCGCGATCCAGCCCGTCGCCCCGGCGCGCCGTGGGGTACGAGGTGGAGGTCAGGGTGTCGATCGGCTTGGCTGGGTCAGCGTTTGCAAGCGCCTCCAGCGTGACAATGCCGGCGAAGTCGCCAGCCGCGCCGAGAACCGGGATCCCCGGGACCCTCGTGACCTGCGCGCGTTGCAGCACCTCCGCTGCCGTCTCGCCGGGCCGGGCCACGGCGCGCGGCATCCGGAGCGCCTGCCCGACCGTGATGGAGGCCATGAGCGGCATCGCCGTCCGGTACTGGTGCGCCGGCGACTCGTCGCGGTCGCGCAGCTGGCTGGCGTAGATCGACGCCTCGCCCACCACGAACGTGGCCAGGCCCACGGCCACCATCGCGGGCGCCAGCATGGAGAGGTTGCCGGTCATCTCGGCCACCATCAGCATGACCGCCAGCGGCGCGTGGGCCACGCTCCCGAAGAGCGCCATCATGGCCACGATCGTGAAGGGAGCGGGATCCGACGGCATCCCGGGCGCGATCGGGAGAAGCAGCCGCCACATGGCGGCGCCGAGCAGCCCCCCGATCACCATCCCGGGACCGAAGATGCCGCCCGATCCGCCGGAGCCGATGCTGAGCGAGGTGGCCAGGATCTTGGCGAACGGCAGCAGCAGGAGTACCCAGAGCGGCAGCGCTAGGATGCCCGCGCTGGTGAAGCCGGTCTGCAGCCAGCCGTACCCGGTCCCGAGCGCGCCTGGGAGCACGATCCCCATCAGCCCCACGGCCACCCCGGCGATCGCGGGGCGCAGCGTCCGCGGGATCGTCCAGCTGCGGAACCAGCGCGTCAGCCCGTAGAACGTGCGCACGTAGAGCAGGCCGACCAGGCCGGCGGCGATGCCCAGCGCCGCGTAGTAGAGGAGCTGGCTGGGCTGGCTCCAGGTGGCGTGTGTCTGCGCGCCGAAGATCGGGGTGAAGCCCTCCACGCTGCCGTAGATCGAGTAGCCCACGATGGACGCGATGAATGAGGGGACCAGCGCCTCGGACTCGACGTCGTCGCGGTAGAGGATCTCCGCGCCCAGCACGGCCCCGCCCAGGGGAGCGCGGAAGATGGACCCGATCCCGGATCCGATCCCCACCGCGACCGCGATCCTCGCGTCACGGGCGTCCAGGTCAAGCAACCGGGCCAGGAACGAGCCGAACCCGGCGCTGATCTGCGCGGTGGGCCCCTCGCGGCCGGCCGAACCCCCTGAGCCGATGGTGATCGCCGAAGCCACGATCTTCACCAGCGGGACCCGCGCACGGATGCGCCGGGGGCCGTGGTGGTAGGCGTCGATCGCCGCGTCCGTGCCGTGCCCCTCGGCTTCCGGGGCGAACCGGAAGACGATGGCGCCCGAGATCAGCCCGCCCAGGCCAACCACGACCGGCAGGAGCCAGGGCCGGGCGATCGATGTGATGGGAGCAGCACCCTCGCCCGCCGGGCTGGGCGGGTAATACCCGGCGATCAGCCCGAGCAGGAGCCGGGTGCCCAGCTCCAGGCAGGTGAAGAAGACCACGGCACCCACGCCGGCCACCACGCCGATCAGCGCGCCCAGAATCACCCACTTGCGCAGGTACGGCGCAGAGCGGACTTGGCGGCGAACCGCCAGCAGGAGGGATGTCGCGCGCAGACGCAGCGGCACTCGGCTGGCGCCGCTCATGGGGTCCTCCGCAGCGCCCTGGCAACCTGGTCCAGCTCCCCGACGGCGGCCGGCGTGAGGGGCGGCACGCGTTCCAGCGCGGCGCGCAGCTGGTCGCGCCGCCCGGCCAGCACGCGGCCGCGTACGGCCCAGCCCAGTTCGCTCAGGTGCACCCGCGTTGCGCGATGGTCATGCGCGTCCTTCTGCGTTAATACCAGCCCCCGCGCCCGCATGCGCGCGACCAGCCGGCTGGCCGGTGAGATCGCAGCACCGAGGCTGGCGGCGATCTCACCCACGGTCGCCCCGTCGGGCCCCTCGGCGACCACCATGAGCACGCGCCACTGCGCAAACGTCAGCTCGACCCGGGCGTGCGCCAGCGCCAGCGTCGTGGCGGCCACCGCCCCAACCGCCAGAGACTCCAGCGTGTCCAGCGCGTCCGGGGCGTCGAGCGTGCGAATCTGCGGTGTGATTTCCACGCCCGCAGGATACCAGATACGTTCCGTATGGACACAAAAGCCCGGCTGCGCGAGGCGGCTCGGGCATGCACCCGGCGAGGCGCCCGAAGAGGCGCCCAGGCAGGCCGCCCGAAGAGGCACCCGGCCGTCGCGCCAGGCGCGCCGCGGATCCTCAGGCCACGGTCACCTGCACCCGGTCGTATCCGGTCGCCCCCGCCGGCTCAGGGCCGCCCGGGGTCGCCGTTTGCACCGCACCCGTCCCGTCGGTGGCCCGGACCTCGATGTCATGCGCCCCGGGAGTCGCGGGCCAGCGCAGCATCCATTGCACCCAGGTCGCCCGGGAGATGGCGCGGCTCAGCATCGTGGGCTGCCAGGGACCGCCGTCAATCCGGACCTCCACCTTCTGGACGCCGCGGTCCGGTGCCCACGCCAGCCCGTCGATCTCGACCGGCCCGGCCGCCAGGCGCGACCCGTCCGCCGGGTGGTCGATCCTCGAGCCGGTCAGGATCGGGCCGTCCTTGGCCCAGCCCAGGCGGACCCAGTACGCGTCGAACGCCTCCTGCGTGGTCAGCTCGATCTCGTCCAGCTACTTGGTGCCCGAGACGTACCCGAACAGGCCGGGCACGATCAGGCGCGCCGGGTACCCATGCTCGGCGGGCAGCGGGACGCGGTTCATGCCCACGGCGATCATCGGCTCGCGGCCCGGGGCGAGCGCCCAGGCGGTGGGAAACCCCACCGTGAACCCGTCCACGGAGCGGCCGACGATCTGGGTGGCGCCCGCCTGCACGCCGGCCTCGGCCAGCACCTGCTTGAGGTGCACCCCGGTCCAGAGCGTGTTGCCGATGAGCTTCCCGCCCACCGGGTTGCTGACGCACGCCAGGGTCACGTACTGCTCGAAGAGGGGTAGCGCAAGCAGCTCGGCGTAGGTGAGCGTGAACGGGCGGTCGACCATCCCGGTCACCTTCAGCCGCCAGCTCGACTCGTCCACCTGCGGCACCAGGAGTTCGGTGTCGATCCGGTAGAACCGGCTGTTGGGGGTCACCAGCGGCGTGATGCCAGGGGCGGCGAGCGATTCGTCGGCGGTGAGCGGCGCCGCCTTTTCGGTGGGGACCGGCAAAGTCACGGTGGCCGGGGCCCCCGCAGGGTGCTGCCGCTCGAGGAGCAGGCGGCCGAGGCTGCCCGCCACCAGCGCGGCCCCCAGGAAACCGCCGGCCCGGAGCAGGAAGCGGCGCCGGTTCCAGTCCGGCATCGAGCCCGCCGTCCGGGCCGGGTTGGCCGCCCCGCCGGCCGCCCCGCCGGCCGCCCCGCCGGCCGCCCCGCGCGCCTCGTCGGAGACCAGGAAGCCGGCGTCGCCCAGGAGCAGACGGAGCGTGCCGATGGCCCCGGCCGTGGCGACCAGCGCATTGAGCGCGGCCAGCGGCGGCGAGATCAGCGGCTGCAGGAGCGCGGCCACCAGGGCCAGCAGGCCGAACGCGAAGAGGATGCGCCACGCCCGCCCGAAATCCGCTCGGCCGAGGAGCCCCGTCACGGCCGCCACCAGCAGCGCGGCGGCCACCACGCCCGCGTTGAGGGCAGTCTTGTCGCTCGTCCCGAAGAGCGACGTGACCAGGTCCTTCGCGCCGGGGGGCTGCAGCGAGATCACCAGGTTCCCCACGGCCAGCACCAGGGACGGGACCCCGGGGACGAGCCCGGCGAGCAGTTCGCTGATGCCGATGGCGACCGCCCCTGCGACCGCCCCGGCGACGGCGGCGGGCCATGCCGCGGTTCGCGGGGCGTCTGCATACGCCGCGTTGGGGTTGGGAGGCCGCATCCCGGTGGGGTTGCGATCCTGAGTCGGGTTCACGCTGGCAGCCTCGTGACACAGGGCGCGGCAGTGGTCGCCTGTCGCTCGGTCCCGCATACGGTATTACGGCCGGCGCCGGCCGAGGGATTGGCCGTCGAGGGATCGGCTGTCGAGAGGTCGGCAGGGCGACGCGTTGTACGATCCGGGCACGCAAAGGAGCCGTCCATGGTTCGAGTCCTGCTCGTGCTTTCGACGCTGTCGCTGGTCCTGGCCGGGTGCGGCGCGGCCACCACGCCGTCGCCGACGTCCGCCACGCCGGGCGCAGCCTCTGCGGTTCCGGCCTCCTCCGGGTCGCCGGCCTCGCCCGGGGCCAGCGCCGACCCTGCCGCCATCGGCCAGGCATTCGTCGAAGCCCTGGCGCGGGGCGATGACGCCTCCGCCCAGGCGATGGAGGACGGTGCCATGGTGGCGGCGGCACCGGCGTCGAAGCTGGGCCAGCTATGGGATCAGTTCGTGGCGCAGTTCGGCCCCTACAAGATCGTCGGCGCGGTGACCACCGCGGTCCAGGCGCCCTATGTGGTCGCCACGGTGCACACCATCTTCGCAGACGGGACGGTGGCGCTGGCGGTGACGGTCGACTCGGCCGGCAGGGTGGCCGGCTTGCATGTCGCCTCGGTCCCCGCGTCCGCATCCGGGGGCCCCTCGGCCTCCCCGGCGGCCTACGTCCGGCCGGGCTCGTTCAGCGAGACGTCCATCACGGTGGGCGCCGTGCCCTGGACCCTGCCCGGGACGCTGACGATGCCCAGGGGCACGGGCCCCTTCCCGGCGGCGGTCCTGGTGGCCGGCTCGGGACCCGAGGACCGCGACGAGACGTTCGGGCCGAACAAGCCGTTCCGCGACCTCGCCTGGGGACTCGCCTCGGCCGGGATCGCCGTGCTGCGGTACGACAAGCGCACCCTGGTGTATGCAAAGCAGCTGGCGGCCGACACGAGCATCACCGTGCGGCAGGAGACCACCGACGACGCGGAGGCCGCGGTGGCGCTGCTGCGCCGCACGCCGAAGGTGGACCCGTCCCGGGTCTTCCTGGTGGGGCACAGCCTGGGGGCGTACCTGGCGCCCCGGATGGGGGCGCAGATCCCGGGGGAGCTGGCGGGGATCGCGATGCTGGAGGCGCCGAGCACCCCGCTGCCGCGGCTCATCCTGATGCAGGCGACGTACCTCGCCTCGCTCGAGGGCAGCCCGAGCCCCCAGGCCGAGCAGCCGCTGGCTGCCCTGCGCGCGCAGGTCGCGCTGGCCGAATCGCCCGACCTGTCGCCCTCGACGCCGGCGTCCGAGCTGCCCCTCGACACGCCGGCCCTCTACTGGCTCGACCTGCAGGCCTACCACCCCCTGGCGGTGGTTGCGAGTCTCCGAACCCCCATCTTCTTCTCGCAGGGCGGCCGGGACTACCAGGTGCCGCCTTCCCAGCTGGGGCCCTGGAAGACCGCCCTGGCCGGGCATTCGAACGTGACCTTCCGGACCTATCCGGCCATGGACCACCTGCTGCTCGACGGCTCCGGGCCGCCAACGCCCGCGGAGTACAGCGTGCCCGGGCACGTCGACGCGCAGCTCGTGGCCGACCTGGCGGCCTGGATCAAGTCGGCCTGAGGAGCGGCCGTGCGGCAGGCCCGGCGCCGCGATTGACCTCAGCCCGCGGCGCCGGCGCGCTCCAGGCAGGCGCTCCAGAACTCGACCGCGGCGTTGGTGGAGGCCATCTGCCACTCCACGGTCCCGAGATCGAAGTCGGCCGTGCCAAGATCGATCGGGGGGCGGGTCAGCCGCACATGGACGCGCTCCAGCAGCGTCTCCAGCTCCACCTCCGTGCTGGCGGTCAGCAGCGGCGGGGACACGTCGCGCCACGCATGCACCGCCACCTGGAGCGCCCCGGGGCCTGCAACGGCGCACTCCACCAGTCCCTTGTCGCACGCCACCACGGCGCCGTTGACCTTGTGCGCCGCGTCGGTCCGGGGCATGGCGGCTTCCTCGGCCAGCCCCAGGCGGGTGAGCGTCGCCTCCACCAGGACGAGCACCCTGGGATCTTCTCTGAACACGTCTCGCAGTCGCATGACGCCCGTCGCCCTCCGCTACGTGATCCCTCGCTGATCCGAGTGCTGGTTACGTTACGCGAGAGACCGACGCGGAGTTGCCCGCTCAGGCGCCTCGCAGCAGCTTCAGGGGCGGCGCGTCGGACGCCTCCGTGGCTCGGCCGGGAGCCGCCGCCCCTTCTTCGGGCGAGGGCTCGCGCACGGGGTTCGCGCTCCGCGGCTCGGTCCGGCGATCGAGTCCGAGCTGGCGGACCAGAAGGGGCGTGGACAGGGCCGTGAGGCAGGCCGTGCAGAGCTGGACGGTGGCTTCGGTGACCCAGTCCTCGCCAACCTGCCGCTGCAGACGCACAGGCTCACTGTCGGGCGCGTTGCAGGCCCAGCAGCGCTGGCTCGCGGCGCGCCGGTACGCCTCCGCGGTGGGCGCGTCGGGGGCGCGCATCCGGGCTACGGGTGAGGGAGCGCGCGCATCCGGCGAGACTGTCCGACGGCTCTTCGGTTCCATTGCCACCCGCCTTCGCGCATTCCGGACCGGCGCATCCCGCCCCGCTGCGGGCATTCGACCCATGCGGCTCAGTCCGACTTGCGCGGCCCCGAGTATGGCGCACTGGTGCGACCCCCGGGAAGGGCCAACTGGCTGCTCCCGGCGGCCAGCGTGGTCCTAGACTGGCGGCCGTGCGCGCCGCGTGGCAGCGATCGGCCGCGGCGCAATGGCGGGGCGGGCGAGCGGGCTCAGTCCCGCGGGAGGGACGCGATGCCGACGATCTCTGCCAACGACGGGGCCCACATCTACTACGAGGAGGCGGGAAGCGGCCCGGCCCTGGTGATGATCCCGGGCTGGGGCTGCACGCACCGCTTCTTCAGCAGGAACATCGAGCCGCTGAGCGCGACCTGCCGGGTCGTGGCGCTCGACCCACGCGCCCACGGCGACTCGGAGAAAGTTGCCCACGGGCACCGGATCGCCCGCTATGCGCGCGACGTCAAGGACCTCATCGAGGCCCTCGGGCTCGAGGACGTCACGCTCCTGGGCTGGTCGATGGGGGCCGCGATCTGCTGGAGCTACCTGGAGCTCTTCGGGGCCGAGCACGTCGCTGCGCACGTGAGCGTCGACCAGTCGCCCAAGCAGTACTACGACGAGCACTGGCGCTTTGGCCAGCCGGGCTGTTATGACGCCGAGTCCCTGGCCGTGCTGACCACGCGGCTCGACTACGACCCGGGCTCGGTCGCCCGCGACCTGGTCGCCGGCTGCTTCGGCCGCACGCTGGTGCCCTCGCCGGAAGAGGTTGAGACCCTGGCGGGCGAAATCGACAAGTGTCCGCCCAGGGTCCGGGCCGCCATCATGGCCGATCACACCCACCTCGACTGGCGGGACCTGCTGCCACGCATCGGGGTGCCCACCCTCGTGTGCGTCGGGCGCCAGTCGCGCATCTTCCCTTGGCAGGGGAGTGCCTACGTGGGCGAGCATGTCCCGGGCGCCGAGACCGTCTTCTTCGAGGAGAGCGGCCACATGCCCTTCTACGAAGAGCCGGACAAGTTCAACGCGACGGTGGCGGCCTTCGTGCAGCGCGCTCCGGGCCGCGCGGCCGTTCGTTGACCCAGGCGGATCGCGCGTCTCTCAGGACGATCCGGCGATCAGCCCCAGCGTCAGCAGGAGCGCGAAGACGAGCTGGAGCCGGGCCGTCTCCCGCAGCACCGGGTTCAGTCGCCGGGGATCGCCCTCCGCCAGCACGGCGCGCAGCAGTGGAATGACCAGCGGCAGGCTCGCGAGGGGCAGCAGCAGCGCGATGCCTTCCCCCGGCGCCAGCAGGGCCACGGCGACATAGGCGCCGGTGAGACAGGCGGCGTACTCGGCGCGTGCCGCCTGCCCCCCGAAGCGAACCGCCAGGGTCCGCTTGCCGGCCCGCCGATCGCCGTCCAGATCCCGCAGGTTGTTCACCACCAGGATCGCGGTCACCAGGAGTCCCACCGGCACCGAGGCCCCAAAGGCAAGTGGCGCCAGCGCCCGGGTTTCCACGACACACGTGCCCACGACCGCAACCGGGCCGAAAAAGGTGAAGGCAAAGAGTTCGCCCAGCCCGTGATAGCCGTACGGCCAGGGTCCGGCCGTGTAGGCGAGGGCGGCCGCGATCGCCAGCACCCCGAGCCCCAGGATGAGCGGCCCCACCTGCAGCGCCAGGAAGAGCCCCGCGACGGCAGCCAGGGCCAGAGTCAGCGCGGTACCAGCCAGCAGGGCTCGCTCCGAGAGGAGCCCCAGGGCGCCCGCCCTGGGCGGGCCAAGGCGATCCGCGGTGTCGGCTCCCCGGCGAAAGTCAAAGAGATCGTTGGACAGGTTGGCGGCGATCTGCAGCAGAAGCGCGACCGTCAGCGCGGCCGCTGCCGCGAGCGGGGCCGGACTCCCCGTCCGGAGCGCCACGCCCGTCCCCACCAGGACCGGCCCGACCGCGGCGGGAAGGGTCGCGGGCCGGATCGCAAGGAGCCAGGCGCGACCCTGGCCGATCGGCGGGTGCGACGCTGGGGCGGCCTGCATGCGGCGATGATGCGCCAGAGCGCGCGCCGTGGTGCGGCATCCGCCCAACTGCGCGTGCCACCCGAGCTGGCACACGAGCCGGTATCGTAGGCATGGATCGAGGGGCCGGGCCACGCACCCGGACGCACACCACGGACGGCCGCTGACGGCGCCCCGATCGAGGAGGGGACGAGATCACTCGCCTCGAAGACCTGACCGCCGGCGCGCTCGTGGCAGGGGTACTGCCCGACGCCTCCGTCACGGTCGTCAACCTTGCCTGGCACGGCTCCGAGGTCGTCACCCTGACCTACCGCGCCGCCGACGGGGCGGTCGCCGAGAAGCTCCTCTTCCGCGAGGATGAGCCCCGCCTGACCCTGGTCGAGGAGGGGCACCCCTGGTCGTTCGACGGGGATGGGGACGCCTTCCGCCTGGCGTCGGAGGCGAAGCGGATCAGCCTGGCCTACCTCTTCGACCCATACGTCGCGGTCAGCACGAGCCTGGTCGAGCCCTTGCCCCACCAGATCACCGCGGTGTACGGGGAGATGCTGGGCCGCCAACCGTTGAGCTTCCTGCTCGCCGATGACCCGGGCGCGGGCAAGACCATCATGACCGGGCTCTACATCCGCGAGCTCCTGGTGCGCGCGGAGCTGCGCCGCTGCCTGATCGTGGTGCCGGGCTCGCTCGTCGAGCAGTGGCAATCGGAACTCGCCGAGAAGTTCCACCTGCACTTCGAGCTGCTGACCAACGAGGCGATCGAGGGCGCGGCCAGCGGCAACCCCTTCGGCGAGCACGACCTGCTCATCGCGCGCCTCGACCGGCTCGCCCGCGACGAGGACCTCCAGCTGCTCCTCGAGAACGCGCCCGACTGGGACCTCGTCGTCTTCGACGAGGCGCACAAACTCTCGGCCACCCTCTTCGGGGACGAGGTCAAGGAGACCCGCCGGCGCAGGCTCGCCCTCCGCGTCCGCCCCCACGCGCGCAACCTGCTCCTCCTGACGGCCACCCCCCACAACGGCAAGGAGGCCGACTTCGAGCTCTTCATGAGCCTGCTCGATCCCGACCGCTTCGCGGGGCATCGCCGCTCGGGCGCCGGGGTCGCGCCCCCCGCGCCTTCGACCGACGATCTCATGCGCCGCCTGGTCAAGGAGCAGCTCGTGAAGTTCGACGGCCGGCCCCTCTTCCCGCCCCGCTTTGCCTACGTTGTCCCCTACGCGCTCTCGGATCCCGAGGCGAACCTGTACGAGCGGGTCACCACCTACGTGCGCGAGGAGATGAACCGCGCCGAGCGCCTCAAGGCGGAAGGGGAGGGTCGGCGCGGGGTCATCGTCGGCTTCGCCCTCACGGTCCTGCAGCGCCGGCTGGCGTCCTCGCCCGAGGCGATCTACCAGAGCCTGCGTCGCCGCCGCGAGCGCCTGGAGCGCACCCTCGCCGAGACCGAGCAGCTGCGCCAGGGCGCCGAGGCGCGGCTCCGCCAGCCCGAGCTCGAGCGCGTCAGCCTCGCTACCGTGCGCGAGCTCTCCGAGGGCGCCGACGAGCGCGACGACGCCGACCCCGACGACGCCACCGCGGCCGAGACCGAGGAGACCGAGGAGCACGCGGTCGATCTCGCCACCGCCGCCCGCACGATCACCGAACTGCGCGCCGAGATCGAGACCCTGCGCGGTCTCGAGGCGCTCGCCGCCGACGTGCGCCGCCGGGCCACCGACACGAAGTGGACCGAGCTCTCCCGCCTCTTTGCGGAGGCGCCCGAGATGGTTGACGCGGGCGGGGGCCGGCGCAAGCTCGTCGTCTTCACCGAGCACCGCGACACCCTCAACTACCTCGTGGCGCGCATCGGGACCTACCTCGGGCGCGAGGAGGCCATCGTCGCGATCCACGGGGGCCTGCCGCGCGACGCGCGCCGGGCGGCCGAGGCCCGCTTCAAGAACGACCCCCAGGCGATCGTCCTCGTGGCCACCGACGCCGCGGGCGAGGGCATCAACCTCCAGCGCGCCCACCTGATGGTGAACTACGACCTGCCCTGGAACCCCAACCGCCTGGAGCAGCGCTTCGGGCGCATCCACCGCATCGGCCAGACCGAGCCCTGCCACCTCTGGAACCTGGTGGCCCATCGCACCCGCGAGGGCGACGTCTACGCGCGCCTGCTCGAGAAGCTCGAGGCCGAGAAGGCGGCCCTCGGCGACGCCGTCTTCGACGTGCTCGGGCGCCTCGACTTCGGGGATGGCCGCAGCCTGCGCGACCTCCTGATCGACGCGGTCCGCCACGGCGACTCGCCTGAGGTGCGCGCCGCCATGACCCAGGTCCTCGACACCGCGCTCGACCGCGACCACCTGCGGGCGCTGCTCGAGGAGCGGGGATTGGGCGCGGACGTCCTCGACACGCGCACCGTGGCGACCGTCCGTGACGAGCTCGAGCGGGCCGAGGCCCGCCGTCTGCAGCCCCACTACGTGCGGGGCTTCTTCCTCGACGCCTACCGCCGCCTGGGCGGGCAGGTGCGCGAGCGCGAGCCCGGCCGCTATGCGCTGCCCAGGGTCCCCGGGCGGATCCGGGAGCGAGCCCGCGAGGCCGCCTACCGCCCGGGTGTCCTGCCGGTCTACGAGCGGATCGCCTTCGAGAAGGAGCGCGTGGCGGTGCCCGGCCTGCCGCTCGCCGAGTTCGTCTGCCCGGGGCATCCGCTCTTGGAGGCGACCATCGATCTCGTCCTGCACGATCACCGCGACCTGCTCCGGCGGGGGGCCCTGCTGGTCGATCCGGCCGATCCGTCCGATGCGCTGCGCGCCCTCGTGTACCTCGAGCACTCGGTGATCGACGCCCGCCCCAACCCTGCCGGCGGCCCCTCGGTGGTCTCGCGCCGGCTCGAGTTCGTCGAGCTCACCGCGAGCGACGCCCGCGGGGCCGGTGCCGCGCCATACCTCGACTACCGCGCCGCGACGCCCGAGGAGCGCGCCCGGCTCGAGCCCGCGATCGGGGACGCGGCCTGGCTCACGGGGAGCGCCATCGAGCGCCGGGTCCTCGATCACGCGATCGAGACCCTCACCCGGGCCCACCTCGCCGAGGTCCGCGAGCGGCGCTTGGGGCGCATCAAGCGGATCCGGCGCGAGGTGCATGCCCGCCTCACCTCCGAGATCAACTATTGGGACAGCCAGGCCTGGAAGCTCGAGCAGGAGGAGGCGGCGGGCAAGGCGGTGAAGCTCCCGAGCCTGCAGGCCCATCGGCGCGCCGACGACCTGCGCGAGCGGCTCCGCTCCCGCAACCGCGAGCTCGATCTCGAGGCCCAGATCGACGCCCTCCCCCCGGTGGTGGTGGGGGGCGCCATCGTCGTCCCCCAGGGCCTGCTCGATCGGGTTGCCGGCCGGCCCGCCCACGAGGTCGACCTATTCGCGCGCGAGACCCGCCGGGTGGAGGCGCTCGCGATGGCGGCGGTGATGGCCGCCGAGACCCAGGCCGGCCGCGCACCCCGCGACGTCTCGGCCGACAACCTCGGCTGGGACATCGAGTCGCGCGCGCCCGACGGGCGGCTGCGCTTCATCGAGGTGAAGGGCCGCGCCGAGGGGGCGACCACCGTGACCGTGACCCGCAACGAGGTCGCGAAGTCCTTCAACGTCCCGGACCAATGGTTCCTGGCCATCGTGGAGGTGCACGGCGACGATGCCGGCGACGTGACCTACCTGTGCCGCCCCTTCACCCGGACCCTCGAGGATGCCGCGGCGTCGGCCAACTACCCGATCCGGGAGCTGCTTGAGCAGGGCGAGCGCGTGGAGGTGGGAGGATGAGCGATTGGTGCAAGATGACGCCATGACGCAGGCTGCTGTTCCGACGCCCCCGCTGTTCCGGTACGCGGGCCGCACCCTGGCCGAGTGGCTCCCGGTGATCGTCGCGCGCGTGGCCGAGCGCTTCGACCCGGAACGAATCCTCCTCTTCGGGTCGCTCGCCCGGGGCGAGGCAGGCCGCGACAGCGACATCGACCTCCTCGTCGTCTTCCGCGACGCGCTCGACCGGCGGTCGACCGCAGTGGCACTCCGCGTTGCGACCGCTGACATCCCGGCGCCCGTGGACTTCCTCGTCACTGATCTTGCAGAGATCGAGCGGCGTGGCCGAATCCCGGGACTGGCCCTGGGGACGGCCCTCCGGGAGGGGAAGGTGGTGTACGAGCGTGGCACGTGACGAGCCAACCGGCGACACCCTGGGGGAGGCGCGCCAGTGGCTGGTGCGGGCCGAAGAGGACCTGACTGGCGCGACCGCCATGTTTGAGCGCGACGACGTGGCCCCCAGGCTCGCCTGCTTCCTCGCGCAGCAGGCGGCTGAGAAGGCGCTCAAGGCGCGACTGATCATGCGGGGTGTTGCGTTCCCGCGGATCCACGACCTGCTCGCGCTTCGCGCACTGCTGCCGCCCGGGGCGCCCCCCGGGTTGGGCGCCGCCGACCTCGCCGCGCTCTCCGCCTGGGCCGTTGAGGCCCGCTACCCGGGCGATCTGCCCGACGCGACCGCTACCGACGCGCGCACAGCCATCGTCGGTGCGCGGGCGATCCTTGACGTCGCCCGGAATGAGCTGGCCGGCCGCTGATGCGAGCACCATTTCCCAGGCCATCGCGAGGCCACGCATGACGCCGAGGCGCAAGCTCATCGAGGTCGCGCTGCCCCTCGAAGCGATCAACGTCGCCTCGGCGCGCGAGAAGAGCATCCGCCACGGGCACCCCAGCACGCTCCACCTGTGGTGGGCCCGCCGACCGCTCGCCGCCTGCCGCGCCGTCCTCTTCGCGAGCCTGGTCGACGACCCCTCATCGGATCCCGAGCGCTTCCCGACGCCGAAGGCCGTCGAGGACGAGCGGACCCGGCTCTTCGACATCATCGAGCGGCTCGTTCTCTGGGAGAACACGACGAACGAGGCGGTCCTCGAAGAAGCCCGCGCGGAGATCCGGCGCTCCACCGGCGGCAACCCACCCCCGGTCCTCGACCCCTTCTGCGGCGGCGGCTCGATCCCGCTCGAGGCGCAGCGTCTCGGGTTGGAGGCGCATGCCTCGGACCTCAACCCGGTGGCGGTCCTGATCACCAAGGCCCTCATCGAGATCCCGCCCAAGTTCGCGGACCGCCCACCGGTTCATCCCGAGGCGCGGGGCGGTGTGGGCGGCACGGGCGAATGGAAGGGCGCGGCCGGGCTCGCCGCCGACATCCGTGCGTATGGCGCTTGGATGCGCGACGAGGCGGAGCGCCGGATCGGCCACCTCTACCCGAAAGTGCGCCTCCCGAAGGACTACGGGGGTGGCGAGGCGACCGTGATCGCTTGGCTCTGGGCGCGCACGGTGACCTGTCCGAACCCGGCCTGCGGGGCCCGGATGCCGCTCGTGCGCTCGTTCGCCCTCTCGACCAAGCAGGGCAAGGCGGCCTGGGTCGAGCCGCTCGTCGATCGGGCCGCGAAGACGGTGCGCTTCGAGGTGCGGCCTGGACGAGGGACGCCGCCGGAGGGCACGGTGAACCGGCAGGGCGCCCGCTGCCTCGTCTGCGAGACACCGGTCCCCTTCGAGCACGTCCGGGCCGAGGGCCGCGCTGGGCGGATGGACGCCCAGCTGATGGCGATCGTCGCCGAGGGCCAGCGCGGGCGGATCTACCTTCCGCCCGACGAGGGGCATGACCGGATCGCGCGATCGGCCGAGCCCACGTGGGCGCCCGAGACCGACCTGCCCGAGCAGGCGCTGGGCTTCCGCGTCCAGGCCTACGGCATGACAAAGCACCGCGACCTCTTCACGCCCCGCCAGCTCGTCGCGCTCACGACCTTCAGCGATCTGGTGGGCGAGGCGCGCGAGCGGGTCCTGCGCGACGCCCGCGCCGCCGGCCTCCCCGACGATGGCGTCCGCCTCGCCGCCGGCGGTACCGGCGCCCCCGCCTACGCCGATGCGGTGGCGACGTACCTGGCTTGCATCACGGATCAACTGGCTCGTTACGCGTGTTCGCTCACCCCCTGGAATGCGACAAATCAGAATGTCGCCCAAATCTTCGGGCGCCAGACCATCTCGATGGTCTGGGACTTCGCGGAGAGCAACACGCTTGCCGGTCCGCTGGCATTCACAATGGCCGACGAGTGGGTGGCTGAGGCACTTGCGGGCTCTGCTCCAGACGGCCCGACGTCCGTCGCGCAACAAGCTGACGCGGCGGAGGCCACGCCGCCGGTCGGGCTGGTGTCGACGGACCCGCCCTATTACGACAACGTCCCGTACGCCGACCTGTCCGATTTCTTCTACGTCTGGCTGCGGCATTCGCTCGGCGCGGTCTATCCAGATCTCTTCGGCACCCTCCTTACCCCGAAGACTGCGGAACTCGTCGCAGACAGCACCCGTTATGGTGGTGGCGATGCCGCCAGACACCACTTCGAGTCCGGCCTCGGCGAAGCGTTCCGTCACATCCGGGCCGCGGCGTCACCTGACTACCCCGTGACCGTGTACTACGCCTTCAAGCAGGCAGAAGAGGGCTCGGACGAGTCTGGATCCGGTCTGGCCTCCACGGGATGGGAGACCATGCTGGATGGACTGCTGGCGGCCTCATTCGCCATAGATGGCACCTGGCCCATCCGGACTGAGCGTGCAACGCGGCTCCGGGATCGTGACTCCAACGCCCTTGCCTCCTCCATCGTCCTCGTCTGCCGCCCGCGTTCGGTTGACGCCGCGATCACCACCCGCAAGGACTTCGTCGCCGCCCTGAAGCGCGAGCTGCCCGAGGCCCTGCGCACCCTCCAGCACGGCAACATCGCCCCCGTCGATCTCGCCCAGGCGTCGATCGGGCCCGGCATGGCGGTCTTCAGTCGCTACGCGAAGGTCCTCGAGCCGGACGGCTCGCCGATGCGCGTGCGCACCGCGCTCGGGCTCATCAACGCTGCCCTCGACGAGATCCTCGCCGAGCAGGAGGGCGAGTTCGACCCCGACACCCGCTGGGCGATCGCCTGGTATGAGCAGTTCGGCCTGAACGACGCCGAGTACGGGACCGCCGAGACGCTCTCGAAGGCCAAGAACACCTCGGTCGGCGGGTTGGTCGAGGCCGGGATCGTGGCCGCCGCGCGGGGTCGCGTGCGCCTCCTGGCCCGCGACGAATACAGCCTCGACTGGGACCCCGCGAAGGACCGCCGGGTGCCCGCCTGGGAGGCGGCCCAGCGCCTCGTCCATATCCTGCTGGCCGAAGGTGAGGGGCCGGCGGGCGAGCTGCTGGCACGCCTGGGCGGCCTCGGTGACACCGCCCGCGACCTCGCCTATCGCCTGTACGGGATCGCCGAGCGCAAAGGCTGGACCGAGGAGGCCCGCGCCTACAACGCCCTGGTGGTGGCCTGGACCGACCTCGCCCGCGGCGCGGACGTGGCCCGTTCGGCCGGACCGGAACAGGGGAGCCTGGGGCTCGAGTAGTTGAACCCCACTTAGTTAAAGGCGGTTTAAACTCAGCACGATGGCAGGCCGGTTCGTGGATCGCACCATCGAGCAGCGCACGCTCAGCGAAGCGTGGGAGTCCGGCCGCCCCGAGCTCGTGGTCCTGCACGGGCGTCGGCGGGTGGGGAAGACCGAGCTGCTGGTTCGCTTCGCCGCACGCCGGCCGGTCGCCTTCTTCGTCGCCGCGCAGCAACAGGCGGCCAACCAGCTCGCGGACCTCGGGCGTGTTTTGGGCGGGCTCTCGGCTGGTCCCCGGACCAGCGCGCCGCCGCGCCTCGCGCTGCGCGACTGGGGGGAGGCGCTCGACGTGCTCGCGGAGGCGTCGCGTCGAAGGCGCGTGGGCCTGGTCCTCGACGAGTTCCCGTACCTCTGCGAGGCCGATCCGGCGCTTCCCTCGGTCCTGCAGCGCTGGTGGGATCGGGTTGGGTCGCAGCGGGACCTGGTGCTCGTCCTTTCCGGGTCCGAGCAGGCGATGATGCGCCGCCTGACCTCCGAGGAGGGCGCCCTGTACGGCCGCCCCACGCGATCGATCTGGCTCCGCCCGTTCGACTACTACTGGGCCGGGCGCTTCCTGGGTGGCTGGACGCCGGAGGACCGGGTCCGCGCGTTCGCCATCGCCGGCGGCATCCCCGACTATCTCGAGGAGTTCGATACGCGCCGATCCTTGCGCGAGGAGCTGGCCCGTCTGGCTTTCTTGCCGGAGGGGCGGCTCTTTCGCGAGGCGCCGGACCTGCTGCGGGCCGAGTTCAACGAGCCGCGCACGTACGAGTCCATCCTGCGCGCGATGGCGGCCCGGGAACAGCAGCCCTCGCGGATCGCGGCCCTCGCTGGGCTCAAGGGCGCCGCCGCCGCGGCCCCCTATCTGGAGCGCCTCATCCGTCTGGAGCTGGTGGAGCGGCGGACCCTGCCCACCGAGGCGTCCAACCCCCGGCCGCGCATCAGCCGGTACGTGGTGCTCGACCCGTACCTGCGCTTCTATTTTGCCCTGGTGGACCCCTGGCGCAGCGCGATCCAGCTCGGGCAGGGCCCGCGGGTCCTTGACGAGCTCTGGCCGGTCGCGCTGGACGAGCACGTCAGCCGGGTCTTTGAGGACGTGGCCGCGCAGTACGTGCGACGACTCTCGGGTGCTGGCATGCTGCCCGTCCTGGAGGCGGTGGGCCAGCACTGGCTGGAGGCGGGCGACGTGGACGTGGTGGGGGTGGCTGGCGGCCGGGTGCGCGTGGCCGGCTCCGCCAAGTGGACCCGGGCATTCGTCAAGCCCGGCGACCTCGCCGACCTGCGCCGGGATGCGGCGCTCATCGCCGGCCAGGCCGAGCCCGAGCTGTTGCTCTTCGCGCGGTCCGGCTTCGACCCGGCGCTGCGGAGTGTGCCCGGCGTGCGTCTGGTGCGTCCGGCGGACCTGTTCCGGGCAGAGCTGGACTTCGAACGGGCGCCGGCGCGCCCGGGGAGGGACTGATGGCACTCTCGAACAAGGAGCGCGTCGGCCGCATGCTCGACGGGCTCGCCGCGGGCCTGGGCCCGGTTGTCGAGCAGGCGTTTGCCAAGGCGTACGGCCCGACCTGGGTCTCGACCGTCGAAGATGGCCGGGGCGGCGCGGCGGGGGCGGGCTCGTCTGGCCCATCGGATCCGCAGTTCCTCCTGAACGCGCTCTGGTTCCACTGGCAGGACACGCTCGGCAAGACCCTGGGGCAGGCGGAGCGCAACTACGTGGCCGAGCTGCGCCTGACGCGCAACCGCTGGGCCCACGCGGGCGAGCGGCCCTTCAGCGGCGACGACGTATATCGCGCCTACGACACCGCCGAGCGGCTCCTGCGCTCGGTCGCCTCGCCGGTGGCCGACGAGCTCGCCAGGGCCAAGGCCCAGGTGCTCATGGAGAACGCGCTCGCGCAGGCCAAGGAGCGCCAGAAGGCCACCGCGGCCGCGCCGGTCGCCGCACAGCCGCTGGCTGGCCTCGCCCCGTGGCGCTCGCTTGTCACGCCCCACCCCGACGTGGCCGCCGGCCGCTACCGCCAGGCCGAGTTCGCCGCGGATCTCGCCCAGGTGGCGCGCGGGGAGGGGGCGCGTGAGTACGTCGACCCGCGCGAGTTCTTCGCCCGCACCTACCTCACCGAGGGCCTGCGTCTCCTGCTCGCGGGCGCCCTCCGGCGGCTCACCGGGTCGGGTGGCGAATCGGTCATCGACCTGCAGACCACCTTCGGCGGCGGCAAGACGCACTCCATGCTCGCCCTCTGGCACCTGGTCGATCCGGGCGTGCCGCTCAGCGCGCTGCCGGGCCTCGAGCCGATCCTCGCCGAGACGAAGGTGAGCGCGCTGCCCGCGGTCTCCCGGGCCGCCATCGTGGGGACCGCCCTCTCGCCGATCACGCCGCGGGTGGTGGAGGGGACCGAAATCCGCACGCTCTGGGGCGAGCTCGCCTGGCGCCTGGGGGGCGCGGCGGCCTTCGCGCCGCTCGCCGAGGCCGATCGCCAGGGCGTCCCGCCCGGCGCCGACGCCCTGCGCGCGCTCCTCGCAGCGCACGCGCCGGTGGTGGTCCTCATCGACGAATGGGTCACCTACGCGCGGCTCCAGTGGGGCAAGGACGAGCTGCCCGGCGGCACGTTCGACGCGGCGCTCTCGTTCGCCCAGCAGCTGACGCAGGCGGTGGAGCAGGTGCCCGGGGCGCTCCTCGTCCTCTCGCTCCCCTCGTCGGCCATCGAGGTGGGCGGGGAGGGCGGCCAGCGCGCGCTCGAGGCCCTGAAGCACGTGGTGCACCGTATCGACGCGCCCTGGAAGCCCGCCGCCGCGCAGGAGAGCTTCGAGATCGTGCGGCGGCGCCTCTTCGAGCCGATGGACGCCGAGGGGTTGCGCGGGCGCGACGAGGTGGTGCAGCGCTTCGGCGAGCTCTATACCGCGCAGGCCGGCAGCTTCCCGCCCGAGACCAAGGAGAAGGCATACGCCGATCGGCTGCGGGCCTGCTACCCCATCCATCCCGAGCTCTTCGATCGGCTCTTCGACGACTGGTCGACGCTTGAGCGCTTCCAGCGCACGCGCGGGGTCCTGAAGCTGATGGCGGCCGTGGTGCATGCCCTCTGGGAGAAACAGGACCCGAACCTGCTCATCCTGCCCGCGGCGGTGCCGCTCGACGACACCGCGGTCCTGCCCCAGCTCACGCAGTACCTCGACGACGGCTGGCAGCCCATCATCGAGAGCGACGTGGACGGGCCCTCCTCGCTGCCGCTGCGCCTCGACCGTGAGAACGCCGGCACCTACGGGCGCTTCTCCGCCGCGCGCCGCGTGGCCCGCACGGTCTTTCTGGGCTCGGCGCCCCTCCCGGCGGCCGCCAACCGCGGCATCGACGACCGGCGCATCCTGCTCGGCTCGGTGCAGCCGGGCGAGACGCCGGCCACCTTCGGGGACGCCCTCCGCCGCCTGGCGGGCCAGGCCACCTACCTCTACGAGCACCAGAACCGCTACTGGTACGCCACCCAGCCGTCGGTCAACCAGCTGGCCCGCGACCGCGCCGAGCAGCAGGCGCCCGACCGGGTGGAGATGGAGATCGAGCGCCGCCTCAAGGCCGCCCTCGCCGACCGGGGGCCCTTCGCCCGGGTCCATTGCGCGCCCCGTGGGGGCTCGGACGTGCCCGACGAGGACGAGGTGGCCCTGGTCGCGCTGGGCCCGGCGGCCCCCCACGACGCGAAGGGGACGAGCTCGCCTGCGATCGCCGCCGCGGCCCAGATCCTTGCCTCCCGGGGGGCGGGGGCGCGCACCAACCAGAACATGCCGGTCTTCCTCGCGGCGGACACCACGCGCGTCGCCGAGCTGGTGCAGGCCGCGCGCGAGTACCTCGCCTGGGTCTCCATCGTGGAGGACGGGGAGGCCGGACGGCTCAACCTCGACGGCTTCCAGCGCAATCAGGCGAGGAGCCAGCGTGACGGCGCCGACGAGACCGTCCGGCTGCGGATCCCGGAGACCTATATCTGGCTCCTCGTGCCCTCCCAGGCCGATCCGCTCGCGAAGGTGGAGCTGCGCCCGGTGAAGCTCTCGGGCGGGTCGGACCCGCTCGCCGTTCGCGCGGGGGCCAAGCTCCGCGCGGAGGAACTGCTCATCACGAAGTTCGGTGGGGTCAACCTGCGCCTCGTGCTCGATGGCCCGTTGCGGGAGCGCTGGCAGGCCGAGGGTGCCTTTGCGCTGCGCCAGCTGTGGGCGTGGTTCGCCCAGTATCCCTACCTGCCCCGCCTGCGCGACCGCTCGGTGCTCGAAGGCGCGGTGCGCGATGGCGCCTCGAGCCTGCTCTGGCGCAGCGAGACCTTCGCCTATGCCGCGGCGCGTGAGGAATCCGGGGACTACCGCGGGATCGTGGCGGGTCGGCAGGGCGAGACGCCCATCACCTCGACCAGCCTGATCGTCGATGGCGCGGTACTGCCCGATCCGCTGCCGGGCGCGGAGCCGCGCGGGTCAGCACTTGGGAGCGCGCGTGGCGTCGGCGGGGCCCCTGCGGCCTCGGAGTGGCCCGCGACAGGCGAGCAGCTCCCGCCTGCCCCGCCACCGGCCCCGCGCGTGGCGCGCTTCCGCGGCGAGGCCGTGCTCGCCGACCCGCGGACGCCCATCCCCGAGCTCCAGAAGATCGTGGCCGAGATCATCGGCCCGCTGGCCGCGCAGACCGACGTCAGCCTCACCGTGCGCGTCGAGGTCGAGGCCGAGCACCGCGCCCAGGCCGGCTTCAGCGACCAGACCGTGCGGACCGTCTCGGAGAACGCGCGGACCCTGGGCTTCCGGGATTTCGGGTTCGACAAGGAGTAGGGGGAGGGCACGCGGCAGGGCCGTGCGTGCTGGAGGGACCCGGACCTTCGGGTGATGGCAGCCGCGCCTGCCGTTCGTGCAGTCTGATCTTGCGCCCTGCAGCGCATGGGGACACATGGATCGGGCTGGTAGATCAGAAGGCGAACGGGCCCGCGACCGAAGCCGGGGCCCTGCGTGACTGGTTCCGCGGTGAGCGCGCCCAGGGAGCACCTGCGCACGATGCGCGGGGGACTGGGCTGGCGCTGGGCGTGGGTCGCCTATGCGCTGCTGGGCCTGGTGGGGCTTGGCTGGTACTGCACGGCCGCCTCGGCCGCCCAGCAGACCCTCACCTTCGGTCTCTACGGCGCGGGCGCGGTGGCCGCCTGCCTGTCCGGGATCGCGCATCATCGGCCAGCCCGTCGCGGTGCCTGGTGGCTCTTGGCGGTGGGGGTGGCGCTGGAGGCAGGGGGCAACTGGCTCGAGGGTGCTCTGGCGATGGGCACCGGGAGCCAGCCCTTCCCCTCGGTTGCGGATGCTGCCTACCTCGCGGGCTACCTTGCCCTGGCGCTGGGCCTGGTGGCCCTGGTCTGGCGACGCGACGTGCCCACCGAGGTGAGCGCCTGGATCGATGCCCTGATCGTGGCCGTCGCCGCGGGGATGGTGGCCTGGAACCTGTTGCTCGACCGCTATCTCGCCGACCCGGCCCTTTCGGTGCCCGCCCTCGTGGTCTCGCTCGCCTACCCGATCCTCGACGTGGTGCTGCTCGGGGTGCTGGCCCATCTGCTGCTGGCGGCGGGCCGGCCCAACGCGAGTCTCGCCCTCCTCGCGGTCGGCGTGGCCGCCAACCTGGCCGCGGACAGTGCCTATTTCTTCCTCGCCCTCGACCGTACCTACCGAGTCGGTGAGCTGGTCGACGCCGGGTGGCTGGCAGGGTACGTTGCCTGGGGCGCCGCGGTGCTGCACCCGGCGATGGCGCACGCGGGCGAGCCGTTGGCCGGCAGCGAGAGGCCGCCCGGGGGTCTCTCCGCGCGCCGGCTCATGCTGCTCGCGGGCGGCGCCCTGGTTGCGCCCTGCACCGCGGCCGCGGCCGCCCTGCGCGGGGATCCCCTTGACCTGGTCGCGATCCTGCTTGGCTCGAGTGGCCTCTACCTGCTGGTGCTGACGCGGCTGGTGCTCGGGCTGCGCGCACAGCGCGGCCTGGCCGCGGAGCGCGGGCGTCTCGCGGCGACGCTCGCACGGGAAGCCTCCCACGATCCGCTCACCGGGCTCCTCAATCGATCCGCGTTCCTGGCGCGCATGGAGGCCGAACTGGCCCGGGCCCGGGCTGGAGGTCCGCCGGTCGCGGTCCTGTACTTCGATCTCGACCGGCTCAAGGCCGTCAACGACGCTCTCGGGCACCCGGCGGGCGACGCGGTCCTGCGAGCGCTCGCGGAGCGGCTCCGGCTGGGCCTGCGCGGTGCCGACGTGATCGGGCGGCTCGGCGGGGATGAGTTCGCCGTCCTCGCGGAGGGCCAGCGGCTCGCGGGCGCCAGAGCGCTGGCGGACCGCCTGCAGGCGCTGCTGGCGGAACCGGTGGTCCTGCAGGACCAGCCGTGGTCGATGAGCGCAAGCGTGGGTCTGGCCCTCGCCCGGCACGGGGAGCGAGCCGAGGAACTGCTTCGGCGGGCCGATCTCGCGATGTACATGGCCAAAGGGGAGGGCGGGGCGGCTCTGGCGGTCTACTCACCCTCGCTGGATGAGGCGGTGCGCGAGCGGCGCGCCCTGGAGGCTGACCTTCGCTTGGCGGTCCCGCAGGGCGAACTCCTGCTCTATTACCAGCCGATCGTGGAACTGCCGGGTGGCGCGATCACCGGGCTCGAGGCACTCCTGCGGTGGCAGCATCCGCGCCGCGGCCTGCTTGGTCCCGACGCCTTCCTGCCCCTGGCTGAGGGCGCCGGGGTCCGCGACGCGATCGAGACCTGGGTGCTGCGCACCGCGATCCGCCAGGCGATCGCCTGGCATCGGGCGGGGATCCTGCGCCGTCCGCTCCTGCTCGACATCAACGTCTCGGCCAGGGCCCTGGCCGAGCCCGGCTTCCGGCGCGAGCTGGCGGCCGATCTGGCCGGCTCAGGGCTTGGCCCCGGACGGATCGCGCTTGAGCTCACCGAGACGGACCTGGTGCGCGACGCCGAGCGGGTCGGGCAGACCATGGCCGCCCTGCGGCGGGCCGGGGTGCGGATCGTGATCGACGACTTCGGGACGGCCTACGCGGCGATGAGCTACCTCGCCGACTTTCCGGTCGACGGCCTCAAGATCGACCGGTCCTTCGTGGCCGCCCTCGGCGACGACCCGGGTCCGCGCGGGACCCTGGTGGCGGCCATGCTCGCGCTGGCGCGGTCCTTCGAGATCTCGGCGGTGGCGGAAGGGGTCGAGACCCCCGCCCAGGCAGCGGCGCTGGTGCGGCTCGGGTGCCGCTACGCGCAGGGCTTCCTCTATGCTCGGCCGCTGCCGGCCGCCGCCATGCGCCGATTGCTCGCCGAGGGCCGGATCGCCCTCCCGACAACGACCCCGCCGCACCCGAGCGCGGCGCCGCCCCGCTCGGAACCCATACGCCCGGTCCCGGCGCGGACCGCGCAGGCTGGTGCGCGGTGATCTGGACGGCTGATCTCGCGACCTCGCAGGATGTCGGCGCGATGGCCGGGTCTCCGGCGGCCCCGGTGCCGGTTGCACCGGAGACGCTCCAGGAGGCGCTCGACGCCCTGCTCCACGACTACCCCGACGCACAGCTGGCAGCTATTGGGGAGGATGGGCTCTTCGTGCCGCCCCCGGCCGCGTTTCAAGCGGGCACCCATCGGGTGCTGGCAGCGCGCACGATGCTCGAACTCGTGGTTCCCGAGGAGCGCGAGCTGGTCCTCTCGACATGGGAACGGACCCGCCGCCTCGGCGCCGCCACCGTGCAAGTGCACCTGCGGGCCGATCCGGCGGAGGCCGCGGTACTGCACTTCCTCGACCTGCGCTCCCGCCATGGGACCTATCTGGCAGTCCTGGTGGGGGCCGGCGGCGTGCGTCTTCCCGACCTGTCGGCGATCCCGCCCCTGCCGCCCCGGGTCGCGCGCGTGCGCAAGAACGAGCTCGCGGTCTACGTCGCGGTCGACACGGCCACCACGCAGCTGCTCGGCTGGAGCGCTGACGCGCTCGTTGGGCGCCGCTCGCTCGACTTCATCCACCCCGATGACCAGGAACGCGCGGTGCAGAGCTGGATCGAGATGCTCTCACAGCCCGAGCGCCCCCAGCCGCCGGTGCGGTTCCGCCACCGGCGGGTGGACGGGGGCTGGGCCTGGTTCGAGGTGCGCAACCAGAACCGGCTGGCCGACCCCGCCGAGGCCGCTGTCCTCTCCGAGATGGTCGACATCTCGGAGGAGCTCGCCGTCCAGGACGCGCTGGCCGCCCGTGAGCAGCTCCTGCAGCGGCTCGCCGAGGCGCTGCCGCTGGGGGTGGTCGAGGTGCGCCTTGATCGGCGAACCGGGTATTCGAACGGCCGCCTGCACCAGCTGCTCGGAGGGGTGCCGGCATGCGACATTGAGGCGCAGTTCGCAGGCGTGGCGCGCGAGGATTGGCCGGCCCTCGAGCGCGCCCTGGCGGCGGTTCTCGATGCGGGGATCGACGCCGATCTAGAGGTGTGGGTGAGGCCGCCCGAAGCTGGGGGCCTCCGGCGCTGTCGGCTGCGCCTGCGCGCGCTGCGCGACCCGGCCGGGGGGCTGACTGGCGCGGTGGTCACCGTGGAGGACGTGACCGAGAGCGTGGCGCTGCGCGCGGAACTGGAACGCCGCGCCACCTGTGACGTGCTCACCCAGTTGCGGAACCGGGCTTCGGTCCTGGCCAGTCTTGAGGAGGCGCTCGCCGACCCCGGCCCGGGCGGGACCGCGGTGGTCTTCCTTGATCTCGATGGCTTCAAGGGGGTGAACGATCGGCTCGGCCACCTCGCCGGCGATGCGCTGCTGCGCATGGCAGCCGAGCGGCTGGTGCAGAGCGTGCGGGCCACCGACCCGGTGGGTCGGTTGGGGGGTGACGAGTTCCTGGTGGTCTGCCCGCAGGTGGGTGGGCCGGCTCGGGCGCTCGCCGTGGCGGAGCGGATCGCCGAGGGGCTGCGTGCGCCGGTCAGGCTCGACGGGATCACCCTCACCTTGCGTGCGAGCCTGGGGGTCGCGTACACCCGCCGGCCGGTGCCTGCCGACCGCCTGGTGCGGCGCGCTGATGCCGCCATGTACGCCTCGAAGCGGGCAGGTGCGGGCCGTCCTGTCCTTGCCGGACGGGTGCGCGTGGCGGGGGTGCGCCTTGGGACGCTTCCGCGCCTCGCACCCGGTGCGCCGTAGACTCGCCCGGATCGGGTTCCCGACGGCGCCAACAGACGATCGGAGGCCTTGCGCTGGACTCGACGGTCGAACCTGGTGCTCGGAATGTGGTGCCGAAGCCGGGACTTGAACCCGGACGAGGTTGCCCTCAACGGTTTTTGAGACCGTCGCGTCTGCCTGTTCCGCCACTTCGGCACGTGCGATTCGTGCTCAGCTCCCTGCCCACCAGCGGCCGCAATTACCCGACAATGGCCACCCGTGCCGCCAAAGTGGGGTCCGGATGGGGTCCACCTTCGGCGGGCCGTGGTGCCGTGGACGCGTGGGTCGAGACAGTCGCCGTCGGGAGGGATGGAGCATCGCGCCGCCGATCGTACAACGCCCAGGCGGCAGCTGGCGCGGTGCGGTAGCGTGATGGGCATCCGGAGCGGTGAGGGACCGGGATGGCGCTCGATGATGGACGGGGTGCTCCGGCATCCCGACAGGGCATCCCGCCTGGCTTTCTGGCGACGCTTCCGCCGGAGGCCGCGGAGCGACTTCTCGCTGAGGCCATTGGCCTGGACGTGCCGGCCGGCGGCACCGTTTACCGGGACGAGGAGCGCGGCCAAGCGATCATTGTCCTCCAAGGGCTCCTGCGCCTGTACATGAGTGCCCCCGATGGTCGGCAGGTTACGGTTCGCTATGCGCGCGCCGGTGATGTGGTTGGCCTGGCCATCGTCATCGGCGGGCCTGCGCCCGTGACGATCCAAGCCCTCACCGCTGCCTCGGTGTTGGCGCTGCGGATCGATGTGCTGCGGGCGCTGTTGGAGAGGGACCCCAGGGTGGCACGCGCCTGTGCCCAGGAACTGGCGCACGAACTCTTCCGGGCCTTCGACGAGATTGCCGATCAAGCGTTCCTGAGCGTGCGGCAACGGGTGGCCCGCCAGCTCCTGGACCTGGCCACCCAGGCCGAGGACGGCACTCTGGTCGCGAGAGTGAGCCAGCAGGAGCTGGCTGACGCCGTCGCCTCGGGCCGCGAGGTCGTTTCGCGCGCCCTTCGCGAGCTGCGCGAGGCGGGCCACGTGACCTCCACCCGAAGGGGGATCGTGATCCGTGACCCGCTCGCGCTGAGCGATGAAACTCGGTCCACCCCTGGGGGGTGGTGAAGCCGGGAGCGCCCGGCGCGCCTTGACCAGCGTTGGTCAGGACGCAGGCACCCAGTGGGCGGCCGGCGCGGTGTGGCGGAACCCGCTCAGGCCGCGTTCGCCTTCCGGCATCTGTGCGGCAGTCAGGCCGGCGGTCCGCACTCCGTGCCCCTGGTCGCCAACCCACTCGTACTTGGTCCAGTGAGGCGCAGTGTCGAGGTCCCGGGCGGGATCCTCTGCTGCCCACTCCTCGGCAACCCAATCCTGGTAGTTCGTGGTGCTCGGGCCGTACATGATGCGGCCTCCTTTCTCGTCTCCGCGACTCCAGCCCGTTGGCAGGGAGCCCCGGGGCGTTTTCGATGGCCATAGGCTGCCCCACGGCGCGCGGCGCGTCTGCGACTTGTGCGCCATCGACCGGTGACTCTTGTCACGCCGCGCCACGGCGCGAGCCTCCCAGCCGGGTGTTTGCTCAGCGAATCGCCGCGTTGCTGGCCTGCGCGGTCAGCGCCGGGTCCGCGATCTCCCCATCAAGCGAAGCGCGCACGGATCGCGCTGGGGGTCCGGGTTCGCATGCTAGACTCGGCCGCCGGGAGGAGGCCGGCTGCCGGATCGTGGAAGAGCGCGCTCAGCCTGACCAGCGCACGGCCGACCCGTCCCGTGACCGCGACCGCGACCGGGACCTCCGGCTGGTCGCACGGGCGCGAAGCGGCGATCTCGACGCGTTCAACGAGCTGGTCCTCCACTACCAGGACCACCTCCTCGCGGTCGCCACCCGGCTCACCGGCGACGCCGAGTCGGCCCACGATGCCGTCCAGGACTCGTTCATCCGCGCATACCGGAACCTGTCCGCGTTCCGGGGCGATTCGTTCCGGGCCTGGCTGGTCCGCATCGCGGTCAATGCCTCCACCGACGTGCTGCGACAGCGCAAGCGGCGTCCCAGCGAGCCGTACCCCGAACGGGCGGACGAGCCCTGGGAGCCGCCGGCCGGCCCGGCCGCGGACCCGGAGCGGCAGGCCGTACGGCGAGCCCAGGCGCGTGCGCTGTCGGCGGCGCTGTCGGGGCTCACCGATGGCCAGCGGACCGCCATTGTCCTGTACGACGTCGAGGGGTTCGATTACCCGGAGATCGCGCGGATCGCAGGCGTCTCCCTCGGCACCGTGAAGTCCCGGATTCACCGCGGGCGGCTGGCACTGCGGGCGCTGCTGGAGGACTCCATGGAACTCTTCCGAGATTGAGGGCGTCAGGAGGACCGTGAGCATCGATCCCGCGGGCGCCGGTGCGCGTCCCGATCAGGCCGGGCAGGACCTCCTGCCTGGCGGGCACGGCGAGCGCCGCGGCGGCCTCGGCGCGCATGCTGCGCATGATCAGCTGCTGGTCGTGCGCTTCGTGGCGGGCGAGGTCTCCGAGGCGGAGGCGGCTGCTGCACGCGAGCTGTTGTCGAGCTGCCCCGACTGCCGGCTGCTGGCGGCAGACCTGGCGGCGATCTCCAGGGCGACCGCCGATCTGCCGGCACCGATCCGAACCCGCGACTTTCGGATCTCCCCGGAGGATGCGGCCCGGCTGCGGCGCTCGCGGCTGCGGGGCTGGCTTTCGCGGCTCACCGGCGGCCTCGACGGAGCCTCCGGGCGGGCCGGGGCCGGGCGGCTGGTGCCGCTGCAGCGTCTCGCCGAGGCTGCGGTCGCCATCGGGCTGGTGATGGCCGTGGTCACGTCGCCCGTGGGCGTCCCCGGCTTCACGCCGGGGGCCGCCACCCTCCCGTCGGCGGGCCAGGCGGTGAGCGGCAGGGAGGGACCCGCGTCCACGACGAGGACTGCGCCAACTGCTGCACCTGCGGCCCCGGCGGCGGCAGCCCCGGCGGCGGCAGCCCCGGCGAGCGCAGCCGGTCCGGCCGCGATGACGGCGGGCCAGTCGATGGCGTCCGGCCGGTCGCTCGTGCCGCAACAGTCGGCTGCCCCGGCAGTGGCGTTGAGCCAAGCGCCGCCCCCGGCCGGCTCCGCGGTCCCCGCGCCAGCTGGTCACCCACCCCTCGAGGCGTGGCAGGTGTGGCTGCTGGTCGCTGCCGCGGGTCTGGTCGCGTTCGGATTGCTCCGCTGGCGGACGCGTGCGGAGTAGGGCTCGCCCGGGGACAGGTCGCGCCTTCCGCTGAGGCCGGGTGCCCCCGCTACAATCGAGCCTGTTCGCCTCACCCGCGCGAGGTCCCCCATGGACCGCCTGATGCTCCTCGACGCGAACGGCCTCATCTACCGGGGCTACTTCGCGCTGATCAACACGCCGCTCACCACCAGCCGCGGCCTCCTCGTCAACGCCGTCTTCGGCTTCTGGTCGATCGTGCTGCGTGGCCTCCAGGACGTGAAGCCCGACTATGTGATCTGCGCCTTCGACCTGCCCGGCCCCACCTTCCGGCACGAGGCCTTTGCCGATTACAAGGCCACGCGGCAGAAGATGCCGGACGACCTGCGGGACCAGTTTCCGCGCGTGCGGGAGCTGGTCGAGGCTTTCCGGATCCCGATCTCGGAGCTGCAGGGTTTCGAAGCGGACGACGTGATCGGGACGCTGAGCCGGCAGGCCGAGGCCCGCGACCTGCTGACCACCATCGTGTCGGGCGACCTCGACATGCTCCAGCTGGTGACCGACCGGACCCATGTCATGACCACCCGCGGCGGCGTGCAGATGACGGTCACCTACGACCCGGAGAAGGTGCGCGAGCGGTACGGCTTGGCGCCCGCCCAGATGATCGATTTCAAGGCGCTCAAGGGGGACACCACCGACAACATTCCGGGGATCCCCGGCGTCGGCGAGAAGACCGCCTCGAAGCTGCTCCAGGACTTCGGCTCTCTGGACGCGGTCTACCAGCGGCTCGCCGAGGTGAAGCCCGAGACGCTCCGCTCGAAGCTGGCCGAGCACCGTGACCAGGTGATGGCCTCGCGCGAGCTGGTGACGATCCACCGCGATCTCCCGCTCGAGCTGCGGCTCGACGACGCCAGGATCGGCGAGTATGACCGCGACGAGGTGCTGCGTCTCTTCCGTGAGTACGAGTTCCGCTCGCTGATCGAGCGCCTGCCAGCGCGCACGGGGGAGGGGCCGCGCGAACGTGGCGCGCTCCTCCGCGCGGCCGACGAGGCGGGCCAGGTGCCGGCCGCGGTCGTGCCGGGCCGCGAGCCCGCGGGCAGCCGCCAGGCGGGGGACGCGGAGCGGCGTGCCGCAGGCAGCGGCGCCCGCGGCGGTCAGGGTGGCGATGGTCAGGCTGGCGAGCGGTCGGGCTCCGGCCTGCAGCTGACGCTCGATTTCGACGCGCTCGGCGATTCGCCGGGGGCGTCCGGCGGACAGGCCACTGGGGTCGCCGAGGCCGACGTCGGGGCCCGGGCACCCAATATCGTGGCCGGCACGTCCGACCCGGCCTCCGTGCTCACCGAGTGCCTGCGCGACCCCGACCGGATCGAGCGGCTCGCCGGCGACCACGCGTCGCTGCGCCCGTGGCTCGCCGCCCAGCCGGAACTGGCGGTCGGGCTTGTCCTCGACCATCCCGGGCCGCGCCGGGGCCATCCCGTCGGCTTGGCCATCGCGGGCCTCGATGGCCGTGTCGTGTCGGCCGGCCCGGACCTCGCGCCGGCCCTCCTGACCGAGCTGGTCGACGCGGATCGCCCCATCGTCGGGCACGAGGCGAAGCAGCTGCTGGTCGCGCACGCCGCCGCGGTGGATCCGCGCGCCGAACGGTCGGCGGCGGAGATCGCGCTGCCGCGCGTCGCCTTCGACACGCAGGTGGCCGCCTACATCCTGAACGCCACGCTGCGGAGCCAGCCGCTGGCGGACATCGTCTTCGAGCGGCTGGGCCTGCAGCTGCCCTCCCGGTCCGGCCTGGAGCCGGCGCACGCGGCCGCCCTCGAAGCCCTGGCGGTGGCCGCCGTCCGAGGGCCCCTGCGCGACGCGCTGGCCGCCGAATCGCTCGACCGCCTGTACGCCGAGATCGAACTGCCGCTGATCCCGGTCCTGGCCGGGATGGAGGCAACCGGCGTCGCGATCGACCGGGACGCGCTGGGGGGCCTGAGTGCGCGCTTCGGCGAGGAGATCGGCCGGCTCGAGGCGGAGATCTACGCGGACCTGGGCCACGAGTTCAACCTGGGGAGCCCCAAGCAGCTTGAGCAGGTCCTCTTTCACGAACTCCACCTGCCCACCGGAAAGCGCACCAAGACGGGCTACTCCACCGACGCCGCCACGCTGGAAGGGCTGAAGGGCGCACACCCCATGATCGAGAAGCTGCTCGACTGGCGGGCCTACACCAAGCTCAAGAGCACCTACGTCGACGCGCTGCCCGGGCTGATCGATCCCCGGACGGGCCGCCTGCACACGACCTTCCACCAGGCCGTGGCCGCGACCGGACGGCTGAGCTCCTCGGATCCCAACCTGCAGAACATCCCGATCCGCACCGAGCTCGGGCGGCGCATCCGGCGCGCGTTCGTGGCCGGCGATCCGTCACTCACGCTCTTGGCGGCCGACTACAGCCAGATCGAGCTGCGCATCCTGGCCCACGTGTCGGGGGACGAGCACCTGCGCGCGGCATTCGCGCGCGGCGAGGACATCCACCGCGCCACGGCGGCGCGTGTCCTCCACAAGGACCCGGCAGATGTGACCCGCTCGGAGCGGTCCATGGCCAAGATGGTGAACTTCGGGATCGCCTATGGGATGAGCGACTTCGGGCTCTCCAGTCGGGCAGGGATTTCCCAGCAGGAAGCCCGCGAGTTCATCACCACGTATTTCGCCACCTACAGCGGGATCAGCTACTACATGCTCCACATCAAGGAGCTGGCCCGGACGCAGGGGTACGTCACCACGCTGCTGGGGCGACGCCGGTTCATTCCGGAGCTGCAGGAACGCAACCCGAACCTGCGAGCGGCCGGCGAGCGAATGGCCATCAACATGCCGATCCAGGGGACGGCAGCGGACATCATCAAGCTCGCGATGATCCGGATGGGGGCGCGCCTCCAGCGGGACGGGTTCCGGGCCCGCATGCTCCTGCAGGTGCACGACGAGCTGCTGTTCGAGGTGCCGCGAGACGAGGTGGCGCAGCTGGCGCCGGTGGTGCGGGAGACGATGGAGGGGGCGCTGCCGCTCGACGTGCCGTTGACGGTGGACCTGAAGTCAGCCGACGACTGGGAGTCGATGACGCCGCTGCCGGACGAGCTGCCGGCGGATGTCCTGTCCCTCTGATCTGTGGGTCAGCGGCGAGGGAGGCGATCCCGGGCCAAAACGCAACAGGCCCGCCGTTGGCGGACCTGTCAGTCGAGGAAGGCAACCGGAGGGCGGTGGGCTGGCAGACCGCGCCGCCCTCTGTTGCCGGGAACGTTCGGATCAGGTGTGGTGGAGCGGGTACGTGTCCTGGGAGTGCGTGCCCGGCCACCAGTGGCGTGTGTCGTCAACCGGGCGTGAGTCGGATCCCAGCTCGGCGGCGAGCACCACAAAGGTGAACAACGCGAGCAGTGCGAAGAGGAGCAATTCCATGTCCCCACTGTAGGCTGGGGACTTGATCAGAGCAACTCGATGTGATTAGATAAGTAATTATGACTGCTGATCATTGGGCCGACCTGGAGCTTCGGTACCTCCAGAGCTTCCGGGCGGTTGCCGAGACCGGTTCGTTTCACGCCGCGGCCGATCGCCTCGAGTACACCCAGTCGGCGGTGAGCCAGCACGTTGCCGCCCTCGAGTCGATCGTGGGCCTGCGCCTGGTGGAGCGGTCCCGGGGGCGACGGACTACCGAGCTCACCGAGGCGGGCCGCATCCTGCTGCGACATGCGGAGGCCGTGCTCGCTCGCCTGAGCGCGGCGCAGGCGGACCTGCGCTCGTACACGGAAGGGGCCACCGGCGTCATCCGGGTCGGGACATACCAGAGCGTGGGTGCCCGGATCCTGCCGGCAGTCGTCAGCCGCTTCTCGGCCGCGTGGCCGGGGATCGAGGTGCAGCTCCGGGAGGACCACAATGACCTGCAGCTCCTCGATCTGCTGGAGTCGGGCGATCTGGACGTTGCGTTCACGGTGCTGCCCCTGCCTGCCGGCCCGTTCGACGTGGTCGAGCTGCTGCGCGATCCGTACGTGCTGATGGTCGCGCGCAGCTCGCCGATGGCGCGCTACCGTGGCGGGCCGGTTTTGCGCGAGCTCTCAGGCCAGCCGCTGATCGGGTTCCGGCGCGACCGCACCACCGAGCTGGTGGAGCAATACCTGCGGCGGAGCGGGTGCGAGCTGCACGTGGTGTTCCGGTCGGATGACAACGGAACAGTCCAGGGGCTGGTGAGGACGGGGATGGGCTACGCGCTGGTGCCGCTGCTGACGGTCGACGCGGACGATCCGGCCGTGACGCTGCTGGCCGCGGACGTGCCGCCGCGGATCGTGGGCCTGGCCTGGCACCGTGACCGCCACCGCTCGCCGGCGAACCTGGCGTTCGTCGAGCTTGCCACGCAGATCTGTGCCGCCGTGCGCGTCGATCTGCCGGGGCCTTCTGCGTAGCCCGCTCGCCGGCACCGGCTGAGCCGCCATTGGGTACGCTGTGTACCAATGCCCGAGCTGCCCGAAGTGGAGACCATTGCCCGCGACCTGCGCCCGCTGGTGACCGGACGGATCATCCGCGAGGTCCGTGTTGGCTGGCCGCGGATCGTGGCCTGCCCGGAGCCCGCGGCCTTCGCCGCACGGCTGGTGGAACGCCGGATCGTGGCCGTGGAGCGCCGCGCGAAGTGGCTGCTGCTCGACCTCGACGATCGTCGGGTGCTGGCGATCCAGGTCATGATGACCGGCCAGCTGTTCGTGGTGCCGGCTGGCGCACCGGCTGATCGGCACGTGCACCTGGTGCTGGATCTCGACGATGGCCGGCAGCTCCGGCTGCGCGACATGCGCAAGTTCGCGCGAGTCGGGCTCTACCGGCGGGACGGGTCGGGGCGCGTGGTGCGGGACCCGGACGAGTGCTCGCGCCAGGCTGGGCCCGAGGCGGGCCGGGGGAAGGGGCTCTGGCCCGGCGGAGAGCCCCCCGGCGGGGCAGACGGCGGGGCAGCCGGGGGGCAGGGTGCCGCCACCGACGTCTTCGCACGCCACGGCCCCGAGCCGCTCGATCCGGCGTTCACGCTGGCCCGCTTCCGCGACCGCCTGCATGCCCGGCGCGGCCATCTCAAGCCGCTTCTGCTCAACCAGTCGTTCGTGGCCGGCGTGGGGAACATCTACGCGGACGAGGCCCTGTGGCGCGCCCGCCTCCACCCACTGCGGACCGTCTCCGGGCTCCGGCCGGACGAGGAAGGCCGCCTCTACCGGGCCCTGCTCGGGGTGCTGACCGAGGCTGTGGAGCGCCGCGGCAGCTCGGTGGACGACTACACGGCGCCCGGCGGCGATGGGGAGATGCAGGACCACCTGCAGGCGTATCAGCGCACGGGACTGCCCTGCCTGCGGTGCGGGCGGCCGATGCGGCGGATCGTGGTGGCGCAGCGTGGCACCCACTTCTGCTCGTGGTGCCAGCGCCTGCCGGCGGCCGATGGCGCGGGGAGGGCGGCACTTCGGCGCTCCGCGGCCCCGCAGGCGGGGGCCTCGGGGCGTCCGTTCCGGCGTGGCCGGCGCTGGACGGAACTCGCCGTGACCGGTGCGCTCGGCCTCACGCCGCAGGAGCAGGCGCAGGCCGCCGCGCGGGAGGCGGCCCGTGCCGCGCGCACCCGCCGGGCGGCAGCTGCCCGCCGAGCGGTCGCCCGGGCTGCCGAAGGGGACTGACGTGTCGATCCTCCGGTTCGAGCACGTCCATCGCGAGATCGGGACGTTCGTGATCCTGGACGACGTGACGGCCGCGGTCGCCCATGGCGACCGCATCGGGCTGGTGGGCGTGAACGGGGCCGGCAAGACCACCCTGCTGCGGCTGGCCGCCGGCCTGGATGAGCCCGACGCCGGCGTGGTGGGGCGCAAGCACGGCCTGCGGGTGGGGATGCTGGCGCAGGAGACGAACCTGGACGCGACGTTTGCCGCTGCCCCCACGCTGCGCTCGGCGGTTCGCGCGGGCGCGGCAGAGACGGAGCGGCTGGAACTGGAGCTTGCCGCGCTGGAGGCGGCCGGCGCGGAGACGGTGAGTGCACCTCGCTACGCAGAATTGCGGCATCGCTTTGAGGTGCTGGACGGATACCGCCTGGACCAGCACGTGGAAGCGGCGTTGAGCGGGCTCGGCTTCGACCCCGGGCAGTGGGAGCGCCCGCCGACCGGGCTGTCCGGTGGCGAGCAGACGCGTGCCGCGCTTGCCCGGCTGCTGGTCGCCGACCCGGACCTCTTGCTCCTTGATGAGCCCACCAATCACCTCGACATCGCCGCGCTGGAGTGGCTCGAGCTGGCGCTGGCCCGTCGGACGCACGCCCTGATCGTGGCTTCGCACGACCGCGTCTTCCTGGACGGGGTGGTGACGCGGGTCTGGGAGCTGCGGGACCGGCGCCTCGAATCGTTCCGTGGCGGCTACAGCGCCTATGCCGTGCAGGCCGCGGAGCGCGACATGCAGCTCGCCCGGCAGGCAGAGGCGGTCCAGGATGCCACCGCGCGCGAAGTCGAGTTGATCCAGAACTACCGCAGCCACCGCCAATACGCGAAGATGCACGAGCACGAGCGCCGGCTAGCTGATATCCGCCAGGTGCAGGCGCCGCGGCAATCCCGTCGGATGCGGCTGCCGCAGGGGGGCCTGGCGGGCGGCGGGCCGGTCCGATCGGGCGACGTCGTCGTTTCGATCCTGGATGCGGTGGTGGGGTTTCCGCCCCTCGCCGGGGCCGGCCAAGGGACGCCCATCCTGCGCATCCCCCGCCTGGAGGCTCGCCGCGGGGACCGGGTGGGGATCGTGGGGCCCAACGGGGCTGGCAAGACCACCCTGCTGCGCACGATCGCGGGCGAGCTCTTCCCCCTCGAGGGCGTGGTGGCGATCGGCCATGGCGTGCAGCTGGCCTATCTGGCCCAGCTCCGGGCGGCCGCGTTCCCCGGAGAGACGGTCCTCGAAGCGCTGCTTGAGCGCGTGCAACTGGAGGCCGGCGAGGCGCGCGGCTACCTCGCGCGGTTTCTTTTCCGCGGCGACGACGTGCTGAAGCCGGTTGCGGAGCTCTCGGGCGGCGAGCGTTCCCGGCTGGAGCTCGCGCTGCTGGGGATCGCGCCCGCAAATCTGCTCCTGCTCGACGAGCCGACGAACCACCTGGATATTCCGGCGCGTGAGGCGCTGGAATCGTTCCTGCGGGAATCGCCTGTCACGCTGCTGATCGCCTCGCATGATCGGCGGCTGCTGGAGTCGCTCTGCAATTCCCTCTGGGTGGTGGAGGAGGGGAGCAACGGGCGGCCCGGCACGACGGTCGCGTTCGAGGGCGGCTGGGACGAGTGGCGCTCGGCCGTGGCCTCCGGCTGGACGGTGGCGGGGGCCGCCGAGCTCGAGGCCCAACGGCTGGACCCGTGGGCCGGCGGTGGCCGATCTCGGTGGCCCGCTCCCGGCGGCGGGGATGCCGCTGCTCCGGCGCTCGTTGCTGCCCCGAACAGCGGCGGGACGGGCGAGGCTCGCGGCACGCGCCGGGAACGCCCCACTGGTTCGGGGCCGGGGAAGCCGCTCTCCAAGGATGCCTATCGGCGCCAGAAGGCGACGGTCGATTCGGAGTTGACGCGCCTGGGCCTGCGCAAGAGCCACATTGAGCTCGCGCTCTCCGACCCGACGACCCAGGCCAACTACGTTGAGCTGCGCCGGCTCACGAGCGAGCTGGTGGACGTGGACCGAGCGCTGTCGGCGGCCGAAGATGCCTGGCTCGCGCTGGAGGAGCGCGCTCCCCGATGAGCAGCCGCCCTCTCCGGATCGGCCTCACCGGCCCCATCGGCTGTGGCAAGTCCACCGTGGCGGGCTGGCTGGCGGACCTCGGGGGTCGTCGGATCGACCTGGATCTGGCGGCCCATTCTGTCACCGCGCCGGGGGCCGCGGCCCTGCCGCCCATCCGGGCCCGCTTCGGGGACGGCGTGTTCGATGCCGGCGGAGCGCTTGATCGAGCTGCGCTGGCCGCGATCGTGTTCCGGGACCCGGCTGCGCTGGCCGACCTGGAGGCGATCGTGCACCCATTCGTGCGGGAGCGGCTGGTGCGGGAGGTCGCGGACGCCGCTGCCGAGGGCGTGCCGTTCGTGGTGATCGAGGCGATCAAGCTGGTCGAGTCGGGGATCGCGGCGGCCTGCGACGTGGTCTGGATCGTGGACTGCGGCCCCGAGATGCAGCGAGCGCGCCTGGCGGGGCGAGGCGTGGCGCCCGAGGACGCGGAGCGACGGATGGCCGCGCAGGGCGCCGACCTGGCCGGGCGGCTCTCGGCCAGGCTCGCGCTGGAGGTGCCGGCCGTCCCGGTGCTGCGCCTGGTCACGAACGGTCCGGAGGCCGAGGTGCGGCGCGCGGTGGAGGAGGCGCTCGGGGAGGCGCTGGCGGATCGAGGCTGAGCCGGGTTCGCCGGGACCGCGCCGGGCCCGGACCGCGGAGCAGTAGAACGGCCGTTCTACTCTGCAGCCCCGGTAGTATCCTCACGCAATGCCTCCGTTCAGGCTCGTCGCCCCCTTCCAGCCGACCGGTGACCAACCCCAGGCCATCGAACGCCTCGCCGACGGCCTTGCCCGGGGGATGAGGCACCAGACCCTGCTCGGCGCGACCGGGACGGGGAAGACGTTCACCATCGCGTCGGTCATCGAGCGCCAGCAGAAGCCCACCCTGGTGCTGGCCCACAACAAGACCCTGGCCGCCCAGCTCTACGCCGAGTTCCGCGAGTTCTTCCCGGACAACGCCGTCGAGTACTTCGTCAGCTACTTCGACTACTACCAGCCCGAGGCGTACCTGCCCCGCAGCGACACCTACATCGAGAAGGACTCCAGCCGCAACGACGAGATCGACAAGCTCCGCCACGCGGCCACCAGGGCCCTCTTTGAGCGCCGGGACGTCATCATCGTGGCGTCGGTCAGCTGCATCTACGGCCTTGGCGCGCCGGTGGACTATGGAGCCACCGTGATCCGGCTGCGGGTCGGCGGGCAATACCGCCGGGATGGCGTCCTGCGCCAGCTGGTCGACCTGCAGTACCAGCGCAACGACGCCGCGCTGACGCGAGCGCGCTTCCGGGTGCGGGGTGACACGCTGGAACTGCAGCCCGCCTACGACGACTTCGTGGTGCGCGTCCAGTTCTTCGGCGACGAAGTCGAGCGGATCGTGGAGATCGACCCGCTCACCGGAGAGGTGCTGGCGGAGCGCAAGGAGGTCGCGGTCTACCCGGCCTCGCACTACGTGACGCCCGCCGACAAGCTCAAGGCCGCGATTGTCGACATCGAGGCCGAGATGGAGGAGCGCTGCACGCAGCTGGAGGGGGAGGGGCGGGTCCTGGAGGCTGCCCGCCTGCGCCAGCGCACCACCTTCGACCTCGAGATGATGCGCGAGCTCGGCTTCTGCTCCGGGATCGAGAACTACTCCCGCCACCTCGCGCGGCGCCCGGCCGGGTCGCGCCCCTGGACATTGCTCGACTACTTCCCGCCCGACTGGCTGCTGGTGGTCGACGAGAGCCACATGACCATCCCGCAGGTCGTGGGCATGTACAAGAACGACCGGACCCGCAAGGAGATCCTGGTCGATTTCGGATTCCGGCTCCCGTCGGCGCTCGACAACCGCCCGCTCACCTTCGAGGAGTTCGACCAGCACCTGAACCAGGTGATCTACATGAGTGCCACGCCCGCCGCGTACGAGCTTCGACGCAGCGAGCAGGTGGTGGAGCAGCTGATCCGTCCCACTGGGATCGTGGACCCGCCGGTACAGGTGCGGCCCACCCGCGGCCAGATCGACGATCTCCTGGATCGGATCCACGAGCGAGTCGCGCGGGGCGAGCGCGTGCTGGTCACCACGCTGACCAAGAAGATGGCCGAGGACCTGGCCGCGTACCTGAAGGACCTGGGCGTGAAGGTCTCGTACCTGCACAGCGAGGTGGACACCCTCGAGCGGGTGCAGATCCTGCGTGACCTGCGCCTGGGCGTCTACGACGTGCTGGTCGGGATCAACCTGCTGCGCGAGGGGATCGACCTGCCGGAGGTGACACTGGTCGCGATCCTTGACGCCGACAAGGAGGGGTTCCTGCGCAGCGCCTGGTCGCTGATCCAGGTGTCCGGGCGGGCGGCGCGCAACGTGGGCGGTGAGGTGGTGATGTACGCCGACGCCATGACCGATTCGATGAAGCTCGCGATCTCCGAGACGGAACGGCGGCGCGGGATCCAGCTGGCGTACAACGCAGAGCACGGCATCCAGCCCACCACGATCGTGAAGGAGGTCCACGACCTGAACGACCGGTTGCGGGCGGTGGCGGAGGCGCCCGGCGCGTACGTTGACGCGGCCGGTGGACGCGAGCTGTCAGAGATGAGCCGCGAGCAGGTGGAGCAGCTGGTGGCCCGGATGGAGGCGGAGATGCGGGCGGCGGCGCGCGAGCTCGAGTTTGAGAAGGCGGCCGCCCTGCGCGACGAGATCCAGCAGGTCCGCCTGCGGGTCCTGGAGGAGGACGCGTCGGTCCAGGTGCAACGGGCGGCTGAACGGGCGGCGACGGGCACGCGCGGTGCCCAGGCGGCCGTGGCGGGTGGCAGGCGTGGCGCTCCTGCGCCGGCGGATCGGTTGGGCCGAGGGGGCGGCAGAAGGCGTGGGGGCGGTGCCGCACTGCGCGGCGGCGGGCGTGGAGGCCGCGAGGACGTCGATGCCGGGGGCGTGCGAGTCTCGTCCGTGGAGGTGCTCCCGGCCGCTGACGAGCCTGCCATCGCGCTGGCGGGCGCCGGCGTCGATCCGGGCCGCGCCGTGGGTGGGTCGGACGGGGCGACCGACGAGGGGACGGCCTCTGACTGGCTCCCCGGGATCCGTGACGAGCACGATGACGAGGAGGCCGGCTGGCAGGCGAAGTGGCTGGAGCGCCCGACCTGGGACCACCGGGTGGCACCGAACGTGATCCGCCGGACGGGGCAGCGCCCGCGCCGCCGCTGATGCGCCGCGCGGGGCAGCGTCTGCGCTACCCCCGATCCGCCGCGCGGGGCAGCGTCTGCGCCGCCGCTGACCCGCCGGACCGGGCAGCGTCTGCGCTACCCCGATCCGCCGCGCGGGGCTGGACCACGAGAGCTGACCAATGCGCGCCACGCGAGCGCGTGACGACCTGGGAACCGTTCCGCGCGGCGATCATGCCTGGCCTGGACGGCCTGGCCGCGTGGCCCCTGACCCACGTGCCCGCCTGGCCCCTCGAGCGATCTCCGTCCATCGAGATTGACGCTCGACGCCCGGTGCCGCCTGCCCGGAGATCCCGGTCCCATCCGTTTGGTGCTCGCCACGCGCGCATTGGTCAACACCGCCGCCCCACCGCCGCACCGCGGCCCGCGGCCGGCGCCCCACCGCCGCACCGCCGCCCCACCGCCGCACCGCGGCCCGCGGCCGGCGCGCTGCCCCCTACCCTCCGCCCACCGCCGGTGTCTCAGCCCCGGCGCGCGTGGTGCTCGGCGAAGAGCTCGACCGTCTCGCGCAGGAAGGCAGGGATGTCTTCCACCACGCGGCCCCAGACCACGTTTCCGTCCCGGAACGCGGGCTCGTCCACCCAGGTGGCGCCCGCATTTACCAGGTCGTCCCGGATCCCCTTGGATCCGGTGGCGCGCCCGCCGGCAACGATCTTCGCGGAGATCGCGACCAGCCCGCCATGACACACGATCGCAATCGGTTTTTCGGCGGCATGGACGCCGGCCACCAGCTCGGTGACGGCCGAGGACCGCCGGAGCTTGTCGGGGGCCCACCCGCCCGGAATCACCAGGGCGTCGACCGCAGTCTCGTCAACATCGGCCGCCGGCTTCTCGACCGTCACCTCGAGACCGTTCTTTCCGTGGACGGTTCCCGCTGCCTGGCCCACGCTGGTGACCTGCGCCCCCTCCTCGCGCAGCCGCATCACGGTGCACCAGTACTCCAGGTCTTCCACTCCCTCGGCGGCCAGCACCGCCACGCGCATGCCATCCAGTCGCATCTGATCTCCTCTCGACACTGCCGTCGCACCTCTGCGGGTGGGCCTGCGGCCGCGCCCGTGCCGGCCTGTGGACGGGGCCACGGAACCCCCTGCCTGCGGCTGCGCCCGTGCCGGCGTGTGGACGAGCCCGCAGAACCCCCTGCCCGCGGCCGCGCCCGTGCCGGCCTGTGGACGGGGCCACGGAACCTCCTGCCCGCGGCCAGATTGCAGGTACGGGCCATCGCGCGGGCGCTACCCTGTGCACGATGCTACGCGCGCTCGTGGCCACCGTCCTCTTCCTGGCCGTGGTCATCGCAACCATTGCGCGGCCGCGCGGGGTCCCGGAGTGGGCATCGGCGCTGGGCGGCGCCGCCCTGGTCATCGCGCTCGGCATGGTGGGCCCCGCGGACGCCGCCCGCGCTGTGGCCTCGGACTGGAACGTGCTGGCGTTCTTCGTCGGGATGACCGGGCTCGCAGCGGTCGCAGAGCGCAGCGGGTTCTTCGTCGCCGCGGCCGAGCTTGCCGAGCGGCTGGCGGCGGGCAGCGGCCGCCGTCTCCTGGCGGCGGTGATCGGGCTGGGCGTGGCGATCAGCGCCTTCCTGTCCAACGACGCGACCGCGTTGATCCTCACCCCGGTGGTGTATGGCCTGGTGGTGGCCCTCGGCATCGACGCCCTCCCGTACGTCCTTGCATGCACCTTCATGGCCGACGCCGCCTCGCTCATCCTGCCCGTGAGCAACCCGGTCAACCTGCTGGTGCTGGATGGTCTGGGACTGCCCCTGGTGCGGTACCTGACCGCCGTTGAGCCAGCCGCGCTCGCAGCAGCGGCACTGACGGGCGCCGGACTGCTGTGGCTCTTTCGGCGCAGCGTGCCGCAACAGTTGCCCGCGGGCGGGACCCGGCCAGGCGGCGCACGAGTGCCGCGGGTGTGGGCCGGGCTGGGCGTGATCGGCGCCGCGTTCGTGGCAGGCGGCCTGCTCGGTGCCCCGCTCGGGATCGTCGCCTGCGCCGGCTTCGTGCTGCTCCTGGGGCTCGAGGGGACGGCGGCCGGGGCGCTGTATCGGCGGCCGCTGGAGGGGGTGAGCTGGCAGATTCTCGGCTACGTCAGTGGCATGGTGGTGCTGGTGGCCGCACTCGAGCGGCTCGGCGTGGTGACGCTGGCCGTTGGGTCGGTGCTGGAATGGGCGAGTGGGTCCCCGGCGCTTGCGGGGATCGCGGCGAGTCTGCTGGCGGCAGTCGGTTCGAACCTCGTGAACAACGTGCCGATGACCCTGGTGATGGTGAGTGGGATACAGGGCGCGCATCTGGCAGGGCCGGTTCGCGAAGCGGCCGCGTACGGCACCATCATCGGCGCGGATCTGGGCCCCAACCTGACCACCGTGGGTTCGCTGGCCACGGTGCTCTGGTTGCTGATCCTGCGCGAGCGGGGGCTGGAGGTGCGGGCCGTTGACTACCTGCGGGTGGGTTTGGTGATCACCCCGCCGATCCTGGTGATCTCGACACTGCTGATGGTCGCGATGCTTCACTGAAAGTGGCGATTGGAGGGCCTGATGACCGTGCAGACACGCGTGCTGGTGGCCGTGGCGGGGGCCGAAACCGGCCCGTTCTGGGACCGCGTCCGCCAACTGGTACCGCCCGACATGGCGATCGAGTTGGTGCACGTGATCGACGAGGCTCCCGTGCAGGAGATCGGGATGCAGTTCTACCGGCGGCCGGGACACCCGCGACCGCCGGACCTGGAGGCGCGTGCGCAGCAGGCGGCAGCGCTTGGCACCGAGGCGATCCTCGCCCGAGCACAGGACGGGCTGGGAAGACCGGCATCCACGTTCGTGGAACGAGGTCGGCCAGAGCAGGTGATCGTGGCTCGGGCATGGGACGTGGGCGCCTCCCTGGTCGTGGTGGGAGCGCGGCCGGGGGACCTGCACACGCCGGCCGAGCCGCACAGCCTGGGTCACGTTTCGCGGTTCGTGGTGGATCACGCGCCCTGCCCGGTCCTGCTCGTGCGGGTGTAGCGGGTCACACCGCGCCCTCGCCCATTCGCGTCCCGCCCGTGCGCGCGCCGAGCGGCGCGGAGCAGAGGCGGGCACAACCAGTCGCGCAGTCGCGCCCGCGTCCCCTCCATAATCGATCGTCTGTTCTAATCTGGCACCACCGGCTACACTGAACAGGTCATGCCGCAGGAATTCCTGGTGGTTCGCGGGGCCCGCGAACATAACCTCAAGAACATCACGGTCGAGCTGCCGCGCGACCGGCTGGTGGTGATCACCGGCCTTTCCGGGAGCGGCAAATCCAGCCTGGCGTTCGACACGATCTACGCCGAAGGCCAGCGCCGCTACGTGGAGAGCCTCTCGGCCTACGCCCGGCAGTTCCTGGGGCAGATGGAGAAACCGGATGTCGACCAGATCGACGGGCTCAGCCCCGCCATCTCCATTGACCAGAAGGGCGCCGGGCACAATCCCCGCTCCACGGTGGGGACGGTCACCGAGATCTACGACTACCTGCGCCTGCTGTTTGCCCGCGTCGGTCACCCGCACTGTCCTGTCTGCGGGCGCGAGATCGCGCGCCAGAGCGTTCCGCAGATCGTGGACCGGATCGCCGAGATGCCGGAAGGCACCCGCCTGCTGATCCTTGGGCCGCTGGTGCGCGACCGCAAGACCGAGGGCGACCGGGTCTTCGAATCGGCACGAAAACAGGGCTTCGTGCGGGTCCGGGTGGATGGAGAGCTGCTCGATCTTGACGAGACCCGCTCGCTCGACAAGTACAAGCGGCATACCATCGAGGTCGTGGTGGACCGGGTGATCGTCCGGCACGCCGATGCAGACGGGGAGCCGTACACGCAGGCGCACCCGAACCCGGACCTCTCGCGGCTTTCGGACTCGGTCGAGACCGCCCTCCGGCTGGGCGAGGGGGTGATGGTGGTCGCGCCGGCCGAGCCGGGTGCCTTCGAGGAGCAGCGCTTCAGCGAGCGCTTCAGCTGTCCCTTTGACGGCACGGTCCTGGAGGAGCTCGAGCCCCGCAGTTTCTCCTTCAACTCGCCCCACGGTGCCTGCCCGGTCTGCACCGGGCTTGGCGTCCGGCTGGAGATCGACCCGGCGCGTCTGATCCCCAACCGCGACCTCTCGTTGCGGGAAGGGGCGCTGCAGCCCTGGACGCGCATGCCGATGGAGAACTCCTGGCAGCTCCGGATCATCGAGGAGATCGCCGAACGGCACGGCTTCCGCACCGACGTCCCGGTGCGCGACCTGCCGCCGGAGGCGCTCCAGCTCCTGCTCTACGCGCAGCGCGGGGAGCGGGTGGTGGTCCGGTACCAGCACGAACGTGGCGAGAACTCGTACGAGGCCACGTTCGAGGGGTTGGTGCCCAACCTGGAGCGCCGGTACCGCGAGACCGATTCGGAGTTCGTCAAGGCGGAGATCGAGCGCTACATGGTGGAGCGGCCCTGCCCGGCGTGCGGCGGCAAGCGGCTCCGTCCCGAGGCGCTCAGCGTGACCATTGACGGGCGGACCATCGCGGACGTCTCCTCGCTCTCGGTCACCGATGCGCTCGCCTGGGCAACCGAACTCCCCGCGCGCCTGAGCGATCGGGAGGCGACCATCGCGCGCCAGGTGCTCAAGGAGATCCGGGCGCGGCTGGGCTTTCTGGTCGACGTGGGCCTGGACTACCTGACGATCGACCGGACCAGCCAGACCCTCTCCGGCGGCGAGGCCCAGCGGATCCGCCTGGCGACGCAGATCGGCTCGAGCCTGATGGGGGTCCTCTACATCCTGGACGAACCGTCCATTGGACTGCACCAGCGCGACAACGCCAAGCTCATCGCGACGCTGACGCGGCTGCGGGACCTGGGCAACACGCTGATCGTGGTTGAGCACGACGAGGAGACCATCCGGACGGCCGACTGGGTGGTGGACGTTGGCCCGGGTGCCGGCGAGCATGGCGGCGAGGTGGTGGCGGCCGGACCCGTGGAGGCGATCATCCGTGAGCCGCGCTCCCTGACCGGTGCCTACCTGCGAGGGGAGCGGTTCGTGCCGGTGCCGGCACGGCGGCGGGCGGGGAACGGCCGGATGCTGGTGGTGCGCGGTGCGCGCGCCCACAACCTGCGCAACATCGACGTGGCCTTCCCGCTGGGGACGTTCATCCTGGTCACCGGAGTCTCGGGGTCGGGCAAGAGCACCCTGGTCAACGAGGTGCTGTACCGGGGGCTGGCAAAGGCGCTCTATGCATCCCGCGTGGAACCTGGCCCGCACGACCGGATCGAGGGTGCGGATGCCGTCGACAAGGTGATCGAGATCGACCAGAGCCCCATCGGCCGCACGCCCCGCTCCAACCCCGCCACGTACACGGGCGTCTTCGGCCCGATTCGGGAGCTGTTCGCCGGCGTTCCGGAGGCGCGCCTGCGCGGCTACAAGCCGGGGCGCTTCAGCTTCAACGTCAAAGGCGGCCGATGCGAGAACTGCAAGGGCGACGGCATCATCAAGATCGAGATGCAGTTCCTGCCTGACGTCTACGTCCCGTGCGAGGTCTGCAAGGGGAAGCGCTACAACCGCGAGGCGCTGGAGATCCATTACAAGGGCAAGTCCATCGCTGACGTCCTGGAGATGACCGTGAAGGAGGCCCTCGACCTCTTTGCCGCCGTCCCCGCCATCCGGAGCAAGCTGCAGACTCTCTATGACGTGGGGCTGGGCTACATCCACCTGGGGCAGCCGGCCACAACGCTCTCCGGCGGCGAGGCCCAGCGCGTCAAGCTGGCCACTGAGCTGTCGCGGCGGGCCACCGGGCGCACGGTCTACTTCCTGGACGAGCCCACCACCGGGCTCCATTTCGCGGACGTGGAGAAGCTGCTCCAGGTGCTCCATCGGCTGGTGGACGCGGGCAACACCGTGATCGTGATCGAGCACAACCTGGACGTCATCAAGACCGCCGACTGGATCGTGGACCTTGGCCCGGATGGCGGCGCCCGTGGCGGCACCGTGGTCGCCGAGGGCACTCCGGAGCAGGTGGCGGAGGTGGCGGCCTCGGCGACGGGTCTCTACCTGGGGCGGGTGCTGCGCGGTGAACCGCTTGTCCCGCTCTCGGACGTGACGTTTGCGGAGGCAGCGGGCCGTGTCCCGGCGGGCCGCGTCGCTGAGGCCGCCGGGACGGCTGGCGGCCCCGGCACCGGTCGAGCTCGGCCGGCGGTCGCGCGCCGCGCGGCGCCCATCCGGGTCCAGGGAGCCTAGGTCGCGGTTCTTTCCGCGGTGCGGACCGGCCCGCCGGGGTCAGCCGGCCGCGATCTCCCGTGCCCCCGCCGGCGTGCCCCGCGCCGCCGCAACGGGAGTCGCCTCGACATCCGCGATCACCCGCAGGTCTGCACCCGGCGCCGCCGGAAGGGGCACGAGCGTGCCTTCCACCGGTTGCCCCTCAACTGTCAGCCGGACGACGTGGCCGGTGACCCCGCGCGGTTTGCGGATCTCGATCCGGTAGGTGCTGCCGCGGAAACGGCGCGTGACCTGCACGGTGCCCCAGTCCGCGGGCAGCTGGGGATCGATTCGCAGCCCTTCGTACTCGGGGCGGATCCCCAGGATCCACTGGGTGACCGCCACGTAATTCCATGCCGCGGTGCCCGTCAGCCACGAGTTCTTCGCTTCGCCGTAGGTGGGCGCGTCGCGGCCCGCGATCATCTGGGCATGCACGTACGGCTCGCAGCGGTGCACCTCCGAGATTGCCTCGCGCGCGGAGGGACACGTGCGCAGGTAGTAATCCAACGCCCGATCGCCGTTCCCCATGACAGCCTCGGCGATCATCACCCAGGGGTTGGTGTGGCAGAAGATGCCGCCGTTCTCCTTGTAGCCGGGTGGGTACGAAGAGATCTCGCCCAGATCTGCGCGGAACTGCGTATAGGCGGGCTGGTGCAGGAGGATGCCGTGCGGCGTGGCAAGCAGGTCCCGCACCGACGCGAGCGCTTGCTCGGCCCGCCCATCCGCTGCCCCGATGCCGGCCATCACGCAGATGCCCTGTGGCTCCACGTAGATCCTGCCCTCCAGGTTGTCGCTCGAACCGATCGCCTCACCTCGCCGGTCGTAGGCACGCCGGAACCAGGCGCCGTCCCATCCGTGCGCAGCCACCGCCTCCCGCATGCGCGACGCGACCGCACTCGAGCGCCCGGCCTCGTCGGCGTCACCGCGCCGGGCGGCGATCTGCGCCATCTCGCCGGCGGCGAGCACGAACAGGCCTGCGATGAACACGGACTCGGCGATGCCCGACTCGCGGTAGGGAGCGGTCTGGAAGGACTCGCCCGGGGTCTCGGAGACCGAGTTCAGGTTCAGGCAGTCGTTCCAGTCGGCTCGCCCGATCAGCGGCAGCCCGTGCGGCCCGAGCCGCTCGAGGGTGTAGTCGATGCACCGCTGCAGGTGCCGGTAGAGAGGCGCTTGCGTGCCCGGCCGGCTGTCGTAGGGGGCGGGTTCTTCGAGGATCCCCCAGTCCCCGGTCTCCTTGAGGTAAGCCGCCACGGCCAGCACCAGCCAGAGTGGATCGTCGTTGAAGTCGGTGCCCACGGCGTCGTTGCCGCGCCTGGTGAGCGGCTGGTACTGGTGGTACGCGCCGCCGCTCGGAAGCTGGGTGGCCGCGAGGTCCAGGAGCCGACAACCGGGTTGCGGAGATCCAGGGCGCGTTCGAGCATGCCTATGACCCGCGTGTCACCTGGATCGAGGATCGCTTCTACGTCACCTGGTGCAACGGCTACCACGGGCCCACCATCGGTATCGGCTACACGTACGACTTCGCGACCTTCCACCAGCTGGACAACGCGTTCCTGCCGTTCAACCGGAACGGCGTGCTGTTCCCGCGCCGCATCGGCGGACGGTACGCGATGCTGAGCCGGCCCAGCGACGGGGGGCACACCGCGTTCGGCGACATCTTCTGGTCGGAAAGCCCGGATCTGGTCCACTGGGGCCGACACCGGCACGTGATGGCGCCGATCCCGTGGACCTGGCAGTCGACGAAGGTCGGTGCGGGCCCCACCCCGATCGAGACGCCAGAGGGCTGGCTGCTCGTGTACCACGGCGTGCTGACCTCCTGCAACGGCTTCGTCTACTCGATGGGCGTCGCGTTGCTCGACCTGGACGAGCCCTGGAGGGTGGTTGCCCGCGGGCGCGACTACCTTCTGTCGCCACAGGTTCCCTGCGAGCAGGTGGGCGACGTGCCGAACGTGGTCTTCCCCTGCGCTGCGTTGGTCGACCGCGAGGCAGACCGTCTCACCATCTACTACGGGGGCGCCGACACCGTGGTCTGCATGGCCCACGGGCACCTTTCCGAGGTCATCCGGTTCGCCCAGTCGCGCTAGCATCCGCCCATGCCTGAGATCGAGTTCGCTTTCCTGGCGGATGCCGCTGACGCGCGGCCCGGCCAGAAGTTCCATGTCCTCGGCGGCGGCGTGACCCGCATCGGCGGCCCCGCCTTCCCCCTTGTCCATCCCCACCTGGCGCTGGTGGTGGGGCTTACCGTGACCGCCGCGGAGCTGGGTCAGGACCACGAGCTGCGGTTTGTCCTGCTGGCTCCCAACGGCGCCGAGCTATCGCGCGCCGAGGCGCAGATCCGTGCCGACGGCTGGGCTTCGGGTGGCGGGGATACCTCGGTCACCTTCGCGCTCGACCTGTGGAACCTGACGTTTGCGGAGCCCGGCGATTACTCGCTGCGGATCTTGGTTGCCGGCTCGGAGCGCAAGCGCATGACTCTCACCCTGGAGCGGAGCACGACGGCCGCGGGGAGCGGTGTGATACCGCCCTTCCCGCCCCCGACCGGGCGCGCGTGAGGCCTCCGGGGCTGGAGGTCGAGCGGGTGGGGCGCGGTCCAGGCGTCTCGGCCGCATCGTGAGCCCGCGTCGGGTGGCTGGGCCGCCCCGCTGGCAGGACCCGCTCCTGGACGAGGCCGCTCTCGACGTCGCGCGCCGGCTCCGGGGTGCGCTGGCAGTGCTTCGGGACCTGGGCCAGGAGCGCTGGGTCCGCTACCTGGAGCCGCTCCTGCCGGTCTTTGAGGACGGCGATCAGGCCGATCTGCTGGCGGTCTGCCGTCGTGCTCGGGCGGCCTTCGGCCCGCGGGATTCTCTGCCAGAGGCTTGGCCGTCCGCGGATGCGCCGCTCCTGCGCGACAGCATCGACCGGCTCCAGCGCCTGCTCGACCGGCGCACTGCCCTCCGTTCGTGACCCGAGCACGCACCCCGGCGGTTCCTGCCGCCGGCGCGGCTGGCGCTGCGGCTGCCGCCGGCGCCGCGGCCGGGGCCGGCGGGAGCAACCGGCTCGCACGGCCGGCCGGACCGCAGTCGTGGCGGGTGCTGCTCGCCCTCTATGGGTTCGCCTCGTTCGTGGAGGCGTTCGGCATGAGCCAGGTCTTCGCGTTCATGCTCCTCTACTTGCAGGGGATGGGCCTGGCGAAGGCGCAGATCGGGCCCACCATCGGCGTGCTGAGTTCCCTCGTCTTCGTGCTGGGACTCCCCATCGTGCCCCTGTGGGGCGTCTGGGCTGACAAGTATTCCCGCAAGGCAGTCATCGTCCGAAGCTCGGCCGTGGAGGCGGTCGTGTTCGCCGCGGTCGCGCTCAGCCGGACCCCATGGCAGCTCGGGCTGAGCTTGCTCCTGGTCGGGTTCCAGCTTGGGAACACCGGGGTGATGCTGGCTGCGATCCGGGACGTGACGCCTCGCCGGCGGCTGGGCACGGCGATCGCGCTCTTCGGGGCTACGTCGCCGGTGGGCATGGCGGTGGGCCCTTGGCTCGGCGGCCTGATGATCGGCACATTGGGCTGGCCGGTCTCCAGCGTCTACTGGCTGGCGGCGGGGCTGTCGCTCACGGTCGTGGTGCTCCTGGCGGTCGGCTCGCGCGAAGTCAGACCGGAGGTGGTGCCGCAGGGGAGCGTCCGTCAGCTCGCCTTCGGTGCGGTTCGGGGTGTCCTGCAGGACCCGCCAGTCCGCCGGCTCTTCGTGGTGTTTGGCTTGGCGTTCTTCGCGCGCCAGATCGCCAACCCGTTCCTGCCGCTCCTGGTGGAGCGCGTGGCGACCCACGGGAGTGACCTGGCCGGCGCCATCGGGCTGGTCACCGGCACCGCGGCGCTGGTGGGCGGCCTGGCCTCGCCCATCGCCGGACCCCTGGGGGACCGGTTCGGGTTTCGGCCGGTGCTGGTGGTCGCGTTTGCCGGCGGCGCCCTGGGGCTGCTGTTGATGCCCCTGACCACCAGCGTGGGGACCCTTGCGGTCGTGGTGGTGGGCTGGTCCGCGTTCGTGGCCGCGGTCACGGCCATGGTGTTCGGCCTGCTCGCAGTGGAAGTGGCTCCCGAGCGCCGGTCGGCGACGCTCAACCTGGTCTATCTCCCACTGTATGTCGCGGGGATCGTGGGGCCCACCATCGGCGCGGTGCTGGTCAACGGCGGCCTGGGGACCGTCTTCCTGGTCGCCGGGGCGCTGCTGGCCACGGGATCGCTGCTCGTGGGTGTACCCCTGGTCACCCACCGGCTGGCCCGGCGAGCAGCTGCGTGATCTCGTCCGGCGCGACGTTGACCTGGTGGCGCTCGGCGGCTGGGACGTGTGCGCGATGCGCGGCCGGGGCTGCGCGGAGGGTTGAGAAGGACCTCGCGCGTGCTGGACGCGCCGACTAGACTGAACGGAGCGCAGCGCCCGGGCTCGGGACCCGGCGGCGCCCACGTGCCGGAGGGAAGCCCCATGCGTGTTCGTGCGGCCCTGCTGTCGGTGGCTCTCCTGGCGACCGTGGGCGCGTGTGGCGGTTCCGCCGCGTCGCCCAGTCAGCCGCCCGCGTCGGTCGCGCCTGTGGCCTCCGTGGCGCCGCCCACCGCACCGCCTCCGCTGGCCACGCCGACGCCGATTCCGTCGGTCGCGCCTGCCACCGGCAGCTCGTCCTACACGGTGAAGAAGGGCGACACGCTCTGGTCCATCTCGCAGCACTTCAAGGTGACGCTCAAGGCCCTGGAGGACGCCAACCCGCAGCTGAAGGACCCCAACCTGCTGAAGGTGGGGGAGAAGCTGAAGATCCCGAAGCCGTAACCCGGGAACAGCCGGAGAGACCGTCCAGGGGTCCGGCGGCGCCCATTGCGGCCGGGGTGGCGCCCGGCGCCGGCCACCGGTGCGCCAACGGTCGCCCGTCTGTCACGGCTCGGGATCGCCATTCTGACCGCCGTCCTGCTTCGCGTGCGACCCGCGCGGCGGGTCACGGTGGGCGCAGCTCCGCCGGGCTGAACGCCTCCTGCAGGAACGGGGAAGGCGCGTCAGGGTCGTACACCAGGGCGAGCGAGCGACGCGCCCGGGTCCACGCCACATAGGCCAGGCGCCGCTCTTCCTCGAGGGCGCGCTCCGGGTTTTCCGCCTCGGCGAGGCTCCGCGCGCTCGGGAAACGGTCCTGGTCGAGCCCAACCACCGCGACGTGGTCGAACTCGAGTCCCTTGGTGGCGTGGGCGGTGGCAAGCAGCAGTGGCGCGTCGTCGCGCCGCAGCGTGGCCCGGCGTGCGCGGGCAGTGGCGACGGCCGCCGCCAGCTGGGCGGCGGTCCCGCGTCCGGGGGCCCAGGCGAGGAGGCCACTCGCGGCCGCGGCTTGATCGGGGGCGGCGGACGCCCGCAGGAGGACGAGCCGTTCGAGGAGCGGAGCGGGGCCGGGGGCGGAGGCCGCTGTCAGCAGGTCGTCGATGGCCGGGTCGTCGAGCAGGAGGCCGTCTTCGGCCGCCCGGTACGGGATGTCGCACTCGAGGGCCACGGCCGCGTATGGTGCGAGCTCGGCGTTGGTCCGAGCCAGGATTGCCCGCGTCTCGCCCTCCGGCGAGCGCCACTCGCGAAGCAATCGGCGAGCCCGGGCCACATCGTCGCCCGGGTCCGGCAGCAGGTGCAACCGCCCGGAACTGGCCGGGCCGGCCCGGATGGTCTTACTGAACCGCTCGTGGTTGTGTTCGACGAGGCGAACCGCGCGTGCCACCACGATGGGAGGGCAGCGATAGTTGGTGACCAGGTCCATTCGGCGCAGGCCGGGCAATGCCGCTGCCAGGTCGAGGACCCGTCGCACGTCGGCCAGTCGCCACGCATAGATCGTCTGGTCGATCTTGATCTTTCGCACAGGTAGTCTATGCTCGCGCCGTGAGCACACGCTACCCCGACTGGACCGCGACGGATGTCCGACCCGAAGACCCGTGCTGGGGAGTCTATGCCCGGCTCTCGTTGGCGGGCGACGAAGATGAGACGGGCGTTGATCGACAAGTGGCGGACGCAATCAACGAGGCTCGCCGCAGAGGAGCCAAGCGCGTTCGTATCTACGCCGACGATGGGTTCAGTGCCTTCAAGCGGCGAGTCGTGCGGCCTCGATTCGAGGATCTGCTCACTGATCTGGCCGACGATCGACTGCCTGGCGGGGTCGTCGCCTGGCGGGCCGAGCGGCTCGCACGTCAGCCGCGCGATGCCGAGCGGCTCCTCGATGCGCTACGCGCTGACGAGGATGATCCCCGAACCAACGCCTACACGATCGCCGACGGTGTGGACACCAGCACCGAGGCCGGGAAGTTCGTCTTCCGACAGCTCGTTCAATTCGGCCGCTGGGAGAGTAAGGCGATCGGCCAGCGGGTTGCCCGGGCGGCTCGGGCGCGGGCCGAACAGGGCCGGTTCCACGGCGGCCCGCCGGCCTTCGGCCACCGCGACGGGACGGCTTGGCGCGAGGTGGAGCCACGAGAGGCCGACGCCATCCGTGGCGCTGCCGAACGCATTCTCGCCGGCGACGGGGTGCGGTCGATTCTCCGGGATTGGACGGCGCAGGGTCTGCTCACCCGTACGGGCAAGCCATGGCAGCACGCCGCCTGGCGAAACATGATTCTCTCGCCGCGCATGGCCGGCTTGCGGGTGTCACATGGCGTGGAGTCCTCGGGTGTGGATCCCGAGGGCCGCCCCTGGATCGCTCAGATCCTCGACGAGGAAACGTGGCGTGCCTTGAAGCGCGTGCTGGAGGATCCTGCGCGGCGGCGTCAGAACCCCGGCGGCCAAGCCAAGCATCTGCTCACCAGCGTGCTCCGTTGTGGCGCCTGTTTCGGTCCCCTGCGCGCGAAGGGCCATGCCGGTCACAAGAACGGGCGGGGCTACTGGACCTATGGTTGCATCAAAGACTGGTACCACCCGACCGCGTGTGGCAAGGTCTGGATCAAGGGCGTTCTCACCGACCAGTACATCGAAGGGGTCGTGCTGGCCGCCTTGTCAGACCGCTCCGTAGTCGCGGCGCTGACCAGGGGGATGAGCGCGCAGGCCGACGGCCCAGATGGCGATGAGGAAGGAGAGCTGCATGCGGCCCTGCTGGAGGTCCGGGAGCGGGTCCTAGCAGCGGAGGTCGCGTGGATGCGCGGCCCGGCCGTCCTAGAAGCCGAGTTCGGTATCAGCCCCGAGGGGTACCGCAGGTGGCGCGCCGGGGCTATTGCGGAACGGGACGAGCTGGAGAAGCGTGTGGCGCGACTGACGCGAGGACGTGCGGTGGTCCGCGCGGTCGCGGATCCGGAGCGATTCTGGGCCGAAGCCACGCTCGAGACGAAGCGGGACGTAATCCGCGCCGTCTGCCCGGACATTGTGGTGCGTCAGGCTGCTTCACTTCCGGAGTTTCCGCAGCGATGGGACCGGCGGCGTATCGCGATCACCTTCGCCGGGTAGCGGCGACGGAGGAGTATCGCAGCGATCTGTTCGGCCGTCTCGCCCGATAGCTCCGGCGACAACCCCTGAGCAGCGCGCAGCTCGGCGACGTGCTGGCGGTAATCTTCTCGGGATGGAAGGGCTGAGAGACCGGCCGGTCCGAGGCCGTCCGGAAGCTTATGAGCGGCGCCCTGCCCGGCGATCACCGGCTGGTCCACCAGGGATGGCCGCTGTGGCTGGGGCTCGTCGGACGATAGGATCGAGGGGCGGACGGGGATCATCGAAGGCTCCGCGTGACGGCTGCAAGGGCCGCCCGTTCGAAGCGGCACTGGACTGTGGAGGAATGGCGCACCACCGCAAGGGGTGCGGTGCGTTCCGTCACCGGATTCCCCCGACGCCAGCCCCGGAGGGAGGTCGAGCCGCGCCATGGCCCCCTACCGCCACCGCGCGTCGAGTTCCGCCCGCGCGACCCAGGTCAGCATCAGCGCGATCCAAGCCTGCGCCGTCCAGGCGGTGTCGAGGGGCGGTCCGAGCACGATCGCGGCGCCGCGCACCAGGACGCCGGCACGCACCAGCCGCAGCACCGCGAGGCGCGGGCCCAGGGCGTGCCAGCGGGACGCCCCCGGCCCGTGGACGGGCGCCGGCTTGTCCCGCGCGCGGCCGCGTAGGCTGCGTTCAGCTGCACCATCGCCGCCGTCGAGCCACCCACGTCGGGATGGACCCGCCGGGCCCGGCGCCGGTAGGCCGCTCGCAGCTCGTCCGGCGCGGCCTCCGGGGCGACCCCCAGCACCGCGTAGGGGTCCATCGCTCAAAGCACCACGCGCCGGGTCACCCGGCCCCGCTCGTCGAACTCCTCCACGATGACCCGGTGCGTCCCGCGCGCGGGAGACCGTCCCGCCGGCCGCCTCCAGGCGACCGCCGCGAGGGCGAGCACCAGGACGAGCCCGAGCAGGCCCCCGAGGTCCATGGCCCATCCCTCCGCTGCGTGGTGCCGCGCTGCTCCCGACGCGCGGCCGTGTACGTATCCCATCGGGCACCGACACGCAAGGGGCTGGCGGCGGATGCGGCGGCTCCTGCGCGAGCGGCGCGAGATTCGCGTGGCGGCGGTGACACCAGCCGTTGCCCGATATGCGCGTCCTGCGCCGAAAGCTTGACGGCCCGAGCTTTCTGTCCACCATCCGAGCGCGATCGACCCCCTGGCCGCCGGGCGATCGCCGCGGGCCTGGGAAGGCCATCGCAGGAGTCCGCCATGGATGAATCCCTCACCACCGGCGCGGTGGCCGCCGAGCTCGGCATGAGCCCGCGCTGGGTGGAGCAGCAGATCGCCGCGGGGCGGCTCCCCGCCGCCGCCTGGGGCACCGGGGCGCGGCGGGTGTACCGGATCCGGCGCGACGATCTCGAACGGTTCCGCCGGCGCTACCTGTGCCCCGCGCGCGAGCTGCTGGCGGCCGCCGATGCGGACGCCGAGGAGGCCTAACCATGGACGGTCCTGATCTGGGTCCGGAAGGTCCCGCGGTGCGGGCGTTCCTCCGCCGTGTCCTGCGCCTCACCCCCGCCGAGGCGCTCCACCTGCTCCAGGACGCGGCGGCCCTGGAGCGCGAGGGCCGACCCGGCGCCGCCGATCGGGCGGAGCAGTGCCTGGCGCTGGCGGGCGAGCTGGCGGGCAGCGCGGCTTACGATGTGCCGGCCGCGGTGTGGGCGGCGTTCGAGACGGCCCGACAGGGTCCCGCCTGGGAGGGGGAGGCGGCCCGTCTCGCCGCCCTCGAGGGGGACCCCCACCGCTGGGCGGAGGCCGTGGGGGCCCACGTTAGCCTCCTCTTCGATACCGAGCGCGCCCTCGAGCAGATCGCGGCGGCCCTGGCTTGTGCCCACGTGCTCCCCCTGCCCGACGCGGTCCTCGTGCTCGCCCCCTGGCGGGCGCTCACCGATGCGGACGATCCGACGACCGTCCCGGGAGGTGCGTGATGTCCTGGCAGGGTCCCGTCTTCCTGTTCATCCTGCTGCTCGTGCTGGCCTCCTTCGTCGTGTCGACCGTGGGCCGCGGGAGCTCGGGGAGCGAGGCGCAGCGGTCCGCGTCCCGGGCGGCGGGCGACGCGGTGCGTACGGCGCCGCCGAGGAGGTGGTGCACCGGCATGCCCGCGGCGAGCTCAGCGATGAGGACGCGCATGACTGGCTACGCGCCTGACGCGATCCGGCCGGGTTGCCAATGCGTCGGTAACGCTCGTTTCGTCGCCCGCGGGTGCTCGGGGGACACTCAGGAAGATGACTGTACGGCCGGAAACGTTGTCACTGGTGGTTTCGCTTGACGCGTGTGAACATTCGCCGACACTCTCTCGGTGTCCCCAAGTCAAGGGCATCCGGCGAGACATGCGCCGTTCACGTCTGGAGGAGAAATCCACCATGCCTACCTACATCTTCACGGGTGACATGCGGCACGCGGCCAAGGTCTCCGTCGAGGCAACGGATGAGGAAGAGGCTATCCGGCTGCTCGAGAGTGATTGCTGGGAACTCATCAGCGAGAACAACAGCGACAGCCTGAGCGCGTTCGAGTGGGATGGTTCCGATCCGGACCGGGAGGCCTAGTGGCCCACGCCGCAATGAGCTTGATTCTTCAACCGGATGAGCGTAGTGTCCGGGACATGGCTGCGCACCCTGCTCCGCCGTTGGCTGTCAGCGAGGCCGAAGCATTGACCCTGCGGGCCATGACCCGCGCGGGCACCACCGAGCAGCGCACCGCGATGCGCGCCCGGATCATCCTGCGGGCGGCCGAGGGCGCCGCCCACGTGGCGATCGCCGAGGAGCTTGGCGTGTCGGTCCCCACCGTCCTGCTCTGGCGTCGGCGGTTCAAGGAGGCGGGCATCGACGGCCTCGCCGATGCACCCCACCCTGGACGGCCCCGGACGTACGGCCGCGAGATGCGCGAGCGCGTGCTGGCCGAAACGTTGCGCCCGCCCGACGACGCGACGACCCACTGGAGCCGGACGCGGCTCGCCCGCAAGGTCGGCCTCTCCGCCTCGACCGTGGGCCGGATCTGGCGCGAAGGCCGGCTCAAGCCCCACCGGAGCGAGACGTTCAAGTTCAGCCGCGACCCGCAGCTGGTGGCCAAGGTCACCGACGTGGTCGGGCTCTACCTGCACCCGCCCGAGCGGGCGATCGTCCTCTCGGTCGACGAGAAGACCCAGATTCAGGCCCTGGATCGGACCCAACCGATGCTGCCGCTCCGGCCCGGACAGGTCGAGCGCCACACCCACGACTACAAGCGGAACGGGACCCTCGTCCTGTCGGCCGCGCTCGAGATCGCCAACGGGACCGTCACGACCCAGACGACGGCCCAGCACCGGGCCGTCGAGTTCCTCGACTTTCTGAACCTGCTCGCGCGGACCTATCCGCGCCGCCAGATCCACGTCGTCCTCGACAACGTGTCCACCCACAAGACGCCCGAGGTCGTGCGCTGGCTGGCACGCCACCAGCGCTTCCACTTTCACTTCACCCCGACCTCGGCGTCCTGGATGAACCAGGTCGAGACCTGGTTCGGGATCCTGAGTCGCCAGGCCCTCGCCCGTGGTTCCTTCGAAAACGTCCGCGCCCTCGTTGCCGCCATCGAACGGTTCACCCGCGAGTGGAACACCGGCGCCTCACCCTTCAAGTGGGTCAAGACCCCCGACGAGATCCTCGCCAAAGCCGTGCGCAAGGCGCAAGCCCATTCCGGCGTGGGACACTAGTGTCTCAGCCCACGGGCGCTTCTGCCACCGGCAGCTACGCTTGGCGGCATACCGAACCGCCCCGCCGCCCCGCTGGTGATCGACGAGACCGAGCGGGAGGCGCTGCTCGCGCTCGTCCGCGCCCGCACGACGGAGCAGCGGGCGGCGATGCGCGCGAGGGTGGTCCTGGCGGCGGCGGACGGGAAGGCGAACGAGCGGATCGCGGAGGACCTCGGCGTCCACAAGATGACGGTCCTGCTGTGGCGCGGCCGCTTCGCCCGGGCGCGCCTCGCGGGCCTCGCGGACGCCCCGCGGCCGGGCCGGGCGCCGACCTACGGGCGCGCCGAGCGGGACCGGGTCATCGCCCTGACCCTGGAGCCGCCGCCCGACGGGACGACCCACTGGAGCGCGCGCCGGATGGCGCAGCGCACCGGGATCAGCACCACCACGGTCCAGCGGATCTGGGCGGAGGCGGGCCTCAGGCCCCACCGGGTCGAGACCTTCAAGTTCAGCCGGGACCCCGAGCTCGAGGCGAAGGTCCGCGACGTGGTCGGGCTCTACCTCGCGCCGCCCGAGCGGGCGGTCGTCCTCAGCCTCGACGAGAAGACCTGAGATCTGAGGCCCTCGACCGCACGCAGCCGATGCTGCCCCTGCGGCCGGGCCAGGTCGAGCGCCACACCCACGACTACGAGCGCCACGGCACCACCCAGCTCTTCGCGGCCCTCGAGGTCGGCACCGGCAGGGTGACCGCGCAGACGCGGGCGCGCCACACGGGCGCCGACTTCCTCGCCTTCCTGGGGACCGACGAGCGCGCCTACCCCGACGGGGTGACCGGATCCATCGAGCCGCTGTTCGCGCCCGAGCTCGCCGCGCGCATCGACGCCAAGCTCGCCGAGGGCCTGCGGGGGCGCAGCCGGGCGGTTCTTGCCAGCCACCATCGGCGCTTCATCTACGTGCTGGCCGGCCTCGCCTGGTGGCGCTGCGGGCGCAAGGTCAGCGCGCAGTACGGGGGCTCGGTGCCCCACCCGCGCTACCACCACCCGGGCACCCATCCCTACTGCGAGCCGGAGCGGCAGAGCTACGCGCAGGTGGAGTACCTGCGCCACCTCGCCGACTTCTGGGGGGCCTTCCGGCTGACCGATGACGTCCGTGACGCCGTGCTGGCTCGCCTCGCGGCCGAGGCAGCCGACGACGGCGAGGCCGACCGGCGCCCCCTCGAGATCGCCCGCCTGGAGGCCGAACTGCGCGCACGGGCCGCCGAGTTCGCCACTGGCGAGAGCACGCTCACCGCGCTCGAGCTCGAGCGGCTCCGCCGTGACACGCGCGACCGCATCGCCGAGCTGCGCGCGGCGCCGGCGCCGGCCGCCCAGCGGCAGGTCGATCTCGAGGCGGCGGCCGAGCTGCTGCGCTCGGTGGGGGAGCTGTGGGGTGATCCCGACGATGGCGCGCCCGCGTTGCAGGCCGCCCGCCGTGATCTCATGACCGCCGTGTTCGATCGCGTCGAGCTATGGGGACCCTTCGTGACCGGGCTGCGGCCTCGGCCTGCCTTCGCCGCCCTCATCGCGGCCGGCGCGTACGAGGCGGCCGAGCCGGCGATGGCACGGATCGAGATCCTGGCGGTGGTCTCAGGTTGAGGTCCACCAACGCGGGTCGGCGACCGCGCTGTTGCTGGGCAGGAGGCGAACAGGACGAGCCGCCTACTTCGACCGGCGCGACGCGGAGCGGGTCCGCCGTCGGCTCACTCACCGCCTGGAGGCACTCGGCTACACCGTCAACCTCACCCCGCAGGCCGCCTGACCCACGCGCGGGAGGGATTCTCAAGGCAGGCTCTGCGACGCCAGGAGTCAGAGCCGCGGCGACGTCGTAGTCCACGTTGCTGCGGAGGAGCGGGCGCACACCGTCGAACACGCGGGGCGCCGCCTTCTCGAGGTTCGCGCGCAGTTCGGCCGTGCCAGGCGCACCCCGTGCCGGGCGCCCCGTTGCCTGCTGGTGCGCTACGCACCGGTTGGTATCTCGCGGCCTCGCGGCGCTCTTCCTGCGTTTCTGGCTGCGCTCTACTCCGTCACCGCGGCAGCAAGGGCACGCACGAGGGTTTCGGCAGCCTGCCGGCTCTCGTCGTCCGCAAAGCCGACGCGTCCGCGCGACAACCGACAGCGCACCGCGGCGTCGATGAGCGGCGCCCATCCCGGCATCCGATCCCGGACCCAGGTTGCGCTCTCCCGTTTGGAGCACGGCCGGCTCGACCTGACGGTGCAGAGCGCCCGACACATCGTCAGCACGGCATACGCGCGCGCGCCCGGTGCCGCGTCGCGGAGGTTCCGTGTGCGCACCTCTTCGGCGTAACGCCTCGTCGCGCCGAGGAACTCGGGCCAAGAGATGGCAGGGATGGCCGACCTAACATCGGGTCCGGCGAGCGCGGTCCCCGTCTCACGCACGAGGTAAAGGTTCTGCAGCCACAGCTCGATGCCGTCGCGGATGTGGAACGGCTCGCCGGGGCTGATCACGCCGAGGCCGCCGCCATCACGGAAGTGGGCGAGCGTCGGCCGGGCGACATAGACGAGCTCAAGGCGGTCATTCCACTCCGGGAACTGCTCGATCGTCTGCCCGTGGAATCGCTCGATCCGCGCGATTGCGGGTGCATCGAGGTCGTGCCGCGTGACGACGAGGCGGTCGATGTCGCTCACGCCCTCGTCGAACCCACCGACGACGACCGAGCCATACAGATACACGGCCAAGAGGTCGCGCTTCAACGCCGACCCGAGCTCAGCCATCAGATGCCTGGCGAAGGTGGTAGCCGGTTCGTCGCTCACCGTCCAACCGTCGGGCCGCGCCTTGGCGATGTCAAGGAGCGTCGTCTTACCCTGTGGAGCGTCGTCTTACCCACCGGCTGCGACGCACAAGGTTGCCTCCTATGTGTTATACACGTGAGGGCTGCTGATAGGATTGGCGCCTGGTGGTGACGATCCGAGCACAGGGCGACACCGCGATCAAGTGCCCTCCCTGCCCAGAGGGGCACGACGGAACCGTGCGCCCTCACGGGTTCCGCCGGCGCAAGGACAGCCTCTACGCCCGCCCCGTCTTCGAGTGCCGGCACTCGCCCTGCTCCGCAAGCTGCGTGGCCCGGCGAGCTCGCAGCCGTCGTGGTGGGGTGTGTCGCGGGATCCACTACTTCACCGGACCGTCGCAGGCCCGGACGCACCAGCACCCGCAGGGGATGTGGTGCTCGGAGTGCTCGCGCGACCGCACGCTGCGCGACGGCCTGCCGGTGGCCCACTGGTGGGACTTCGAGGCCCGCCTGATCGCAGACGCCCTGATCGCCGTCGGCAACGGCGGCAGCTACCGCAAGGCCGCCCAGGCGATGCGGATCGCGGCCCGGCGCTACGAGGTCAGCAAGGGTGCGCATTCCGCTGATTCCGAACACCCAGTCCGGCCGTTTCCGAACACCCAGTCCGGAGTTTCCGAACACCTGCCGCGTGCAGGTCGGAGCGGCAGCGACGCGGGATGGAGAACGCCCTCTTCGGCTCACCTCCTTCAGCTGTTGAGCGGGTAGTCTGCCACGCGCCGGGCGGGCTCATCGGGAGCCCCGGGCGTGGCGTCGGCAGGGGGTTCCGGGCCGGCGCGCCCGGGCCTCGGGCGGCGCATCGAGTCGCCCCGCAGCTCGAGGCGATGGGCGCCGTGGACCAGGCGATCGAGAATGGCATCGGCGAGCGTCGGCTCGCCCAGCGCCTCGTGCCAGTGGGCCACGGGGAGCTGGCTGGTGACGATGGTGGCGCGGCGTCCGGCGCGGTCCTCGATCACCTCCAGGAGATCGGCGGCCTGCGCATTCGTCAGCGGCTGCAGGGCGAGGTCGTCGAGGACGAGGACGTCGACGCGCGCCCAGGCGGTGAGGAGGCGCGGCAGGCGGCCGTCCGCGCGCGCCAGGGCGAGCTCGCCCAACAGGCGCGGGACGCGCAGGTAGAGCGCGGTGTGGCCCCGGCGCAGGGCGGACTGGGCGAGGGCGCAGGCGAGGTAGGTCTTGCCGACCCCCGTGGCGCGCACGATCAGCACGCTCTGGTGGGCCGCCACCCAGTGTGCCTCGGCGAGGGCGAGGACGAGCGCGCGGTCGAGGCCGCGGGGATGCCCGAAGTCGAGATCCTCGATGGCGGCATTGACGCGCAGGCGGGCCGCCCGGAGGTGGCGCTCCAACCGTCGGTTGTCACGGTCCTGGGCCTCGCGATCGACCAGGAGCCCCAGGCGCTGCTCGAAGGTGAGCGCCTGGTAGTCGGGCCGTTCGAGCTGCTCGGCGAAGGCACGGGCCATGCCGCCGAGGTTGAGCGCCTGGAGCTTCTCGAGCGTGGCGTTGGTGAGCACGGGGGGTGTCCTCCTCTTCAGGCGTAGTAGTCGGGGCCGCGCACGTTCTCGTGCCGGCGGACGGGGGGATCGGGCGGAGCGTCCGGCAGCGCCTGGCGATCGAGGCCGGTGCGCAGGATCGAGTCGACGCTGCGGTAGCTCGTGGCGCCCACCGCGAGCGCCCGGGCGCAGGCGGCCTCGAGACGCTCCGCTCCGTAGCGGTGCCCGAGGCGCAGGATGCCGAGACAGCTGCGGAAGCCCTGCTCGGGGTGGGGTCGCGAGGCCAGGATGTCGGCGGCCAGCGCGGCGGTGGCGGGCCCCGTCTGCTCCGCCCAGCGCACGATGCGCCCGGGCGTCCACTCGGCATAGCGGCGGTGCGACTCGGGCATGTGGTCGGCGAGCGTGGTGTGGTGGCCCCGGGCCGTGCTGCGCAGGTGGCTGGCCACGCGCCGGCCGCGATGGAAGACCTCGATGGTGGACGCCGAGATCCGCACGTCGCAGTGCTGGCCGGCGAGCCCGTAGGGCACGCTGTAGTAGTGGCGCTCGACCTCGATGTGGTAGTCGATGTTCACCGTGGCGGTCTTCCAGACGCCGTACTCGTAGGGGCGCGCGGGGAGCGGGCGCAGGGCCGGCCGATCGATCTCGGTGAACAGGCTCTGGCGCGACCCGTCGAGCTTCCGGAAGGGCCGCTCGTTCAGCCAGGCCAGGCGCTCCCGGATGGCCCCGTTCGCCTCGGCGAGGCTGAAGAACGTGCGGTGGCGCAGGGCGGCCAGGATCCAGCGCTCGGCGACCAGCACGCCGGCTTCGACCTTCGCCTTGGCAAACGCCTTCAACTGCAGCCGGTGGGCGCGATCCGCAGCGATTCCATGTGACCCACCCGTTCCATCCGCTGCTCGGCCAGGAGTTCGACCTCGTCGGATATGCCCACACCTGGGGCGAGCACCGGGTCTTCTTCCGCGAGCCAGGCGAGGAGCGCGTCCGTTCGCTGCCGGCCGGCTGGACCGATGTCGAGGGCCCGGATCCCTTCCTCGTCCTCTCCGGCGGACGGACCTGTTTCCGGGTCGACGACCTCGTCGGGCTGGCCCGCCTCCTCGACGAGCTCGACGGGAGGTGTCAAGGAGATTCTGCCGTTCATGTCAGGCCGATTATGCCGACAAGAGATGGGAGACGCTGATGGAGACGAGCGTGGAGTCGATGATCTCTGCGCGTGGCCTGTGCGTGGCACATCTCGATACATCTGTTGACGACGGCAGGCTGAGCGGCATAATGAGAGACACATCACGCACCGAGGAGGAGCATCGTGGACGCCGCCGATGGCAAGCTCGCCGCGCTCCGTCGCCACCATGCCCTGCACCCGCACCCCAATGCGGTACGCGATCCTGCGTTCACGGCGGGCAACCCCTTCTTCGATCCGCGCGATCTCGTCCAGGTCCGATACGAGATGCTGCGTCGGGTCCGCGAGGAGGGCCAGTCGGTGACCGCCACGGCGGCCGCCTTCGGCTGCTCGCGACCGGCCTTCTATGCGGCCGCATCGCACTTCGAGCAGGCCGGCCTGCCGGGCCTGGTCCCGGAGCGGCCCGGTCCGCGCCGGGCCCACAAGCTCTCCGAGACGGTGGTCGAGGCGCTCGCGGCGAGCCTCGCCACGGACCCCTCGCGTACCTCGGCCGATCTTGCCCGGATCGCACAGGAGCGGTTCGGGATCGGCGTCCACCGACGCAGCGTGGAGCGGGCGCTGGCGCGCCGAAAAAAGGGGCTTCGCCAGCAGGATTGAGCGTCACCGCCTCGCCCGCGACGCTCGCCCGGACGTACGAGGCCCTGCGGGCAGGAGCGATGGGGATGCCCGTGACCGGCACTCCGCGCGGTCTCGCCGTCCTGCGCGGCGCCGGCATGGTGGCCTGGATGGCAGCCTGCCCGCCCGAGCGGACCGTCATCACGCGCGAGCGGCCGGTGGTGCCTGTCAGGGGGCCGCACCCGGGCATGGGGCGCGAACTCGTCGGCGTCCTCGCCGCAATGGCCCTGGCCCCCCGAACCCACCCGGAGGTGACGTCGTGAACGCCGAGCAGCACAGCAAGATCAGCGCGACCCATCTGGCGCGCCGGGCGTACCTGTACGTCCGCCAGAGCACGCTGCGCCAGGTGCTCGAGCACACCGAGAGCACGAAGCGCCAGTACGCCCTGCGCGAGCGGGCAGTCGCGCTCGGCTGGCCGCCCGATCGGGTCGTCGTGATCGACAGCGACCTCGGGCGCTCGGGTGCCGACAGCGATCGCGAGGGCTTCGCCTGCCTGGTCGCCGCGGTCGGCCTGGGCGAGGTCGGGGTCGTGCTGGGACTCGAGGTCAGCCGCCTCGCCCGCAGCTCGACCGACTGGCACCGCCTGCTCGAGATCTGCGCCCTCACCGACACCCTGATCTGTGACGAGGATGGCCTCTATGACCCCGGGCACTTCAACGACCGGCTCCTCCTCGGCCTGAAAGGGACGATGAGCGAGGCCGAGCTCCACGTCCTGCGGGCCCGCCTCCTCGGTGGCCAGCGGGCCAGGGCCAGTCGGGGCGAGCTCGAGATGCGCCTGCCGACAGGGCTCGTCACCGACCCCGCGGGCCGGGTCGTGCTCGATCCCGATCAGGCCGTCGTGGCCGCGGTGCGGGCGTTCTTCGAAACGTTCCGGCGGACCGGCTCGGCGAGCGCGACCGTGCGTCACTTCCGGGAGCAGGGCTGGCTCTTTCCGCGCCGCCTCGCCTGCGGAGCGCACGCGGGCGAGATCGCCTGGGGGCCGCTCCTCCATCACCGCGCCCTGCGGACCTTGAAGAACCCGCGCTACACGGGCGCGTTCGTGTACGGGCGCACCCGCGCCCGGCGGACCGGCTCGGGCGGGGAGGCCCGCCTCCCCCTGCCGCGCGAGCAGTGGCACACGCTCCTGCTCGACCGGCATCCCGGGTACATCAGCTGGGACGAGTACGAGGCGAACCTGCGCCGGCTGCACGAGAACGCCCAGGCGAACGGCGCCGAGCGACGGGCGGGTCCGCCCCGGGAAGGTCCGGCGCTCCTCCAGGGCCTCGTGGTCTGTGGCCGCTGCGGCGAACGGATGGGCGTCCGCTATGCCCGGTTCCGCGGCGCGCTCGTCCCGGAGTATCTCTGCCAGCACGACGGCATCGAGCACGCCCGGCCCATCTGCCAGCACATCGTGGGCCGCGACCTGGACCGCGCGATCGGCGAGCTGCTGGTCGAGACCGTCAGCCCGCTCGCGCTCGAGGCCGCCCTGGGCATCGAAGCCGAGCTCGCGGCCCGGGGCGCCGAGGCCGATCGGCTCCGGGGGGCCCAGGTCGAGCGGGCCCGCTATGAGGCCGAGCTCGCCCAGCGCCGGTACCTGCGCGTCGATCCCGACAACCGCCTGGTGGCGGACTCGCTCGAGGCTGACTGGAACGCGAAGCTGCGGGCCCAGGTCGCGGCCCAGGAGGCGTACGAGCGCGGGCGCGAGGCCGAGCGTGGCCTCGTCGACCCGGCCGAGCGGGCCCGGATCCTCGCCCTCGCCACCGACTTCCCGCGCCTCTGGGCCGACCCCGCCACCCCGCAGCGGGAAAGCAAATGCATGGTCCGGCTGCTGCTCGACGACGTCACCCTCGTGCGCACCGACGAGATCGTGGCCCACGTCCGCTTCCGGGGCGGCGCCATCCGGACGCTCCGGCTGCCCCTGCCGCGCAGCGCCGCCGAGCTCCGGCGGACCGATCCGGCCGTCATCCCCGAGCTCGACCGACTCCTGGACGACCACACCGACGCGCAGGTCGCCGAGCTCCTCAACGCGGCCGGCCTGCACCCGGGCGTCGCCGATCGGTTCACCGCCGCCATCGTCAGCCACCTGCGTCACAAGTACCGCCTCACCGATCGGTTCACCCGCCTGCGCGCCCGTGGTCTCCTGACCCTGCCGGAGATCAGCGAGCTCCTCGGCGCCGATCCGGACACCGTCAAGGTCTGGGCGCGCGAGGGCCGCATCCCGTCCGAGCTTGCGCGCGACAACGGGGTGCGCCTCTTCCCGGTCCCGGCGGAGCTGCACCGACTCTGCGGCTGGTGCGGCGGTCCGATCCCGGCCCAGCCCGCCCTCCGGGGCGGCAAGAAATGGTGCAGCGCGCGCTGTTGTTACGCTGCGTACCGGAACCGCAGGCGCGCCGCCGCCGCGCACGAGGATTCGACGCCCGACACGGCCCATGAGGTGCAGTCAGTTGCATAAGCCCGAATCCACGTGTGCCCTGCCAAGGGCTCGATCACCAGCGGGTGGAAGTCCCGCCGGG
>JBMFSS010000002.1:0-165335 GCA_049967415.1 Candidatus Limnocylindrales bacterium | reverse complement strand
GATTCCTCGTTTCAGCAGCTCGTCAGCGGCCAGCGGTCGGTGGATCGGGGGTAAGGCATGAAGCTGTCGGTCTGGTAGCCGGTCGGATAGCAGCCCATGCCGACCCAGCCGACAGTGACCCCACCGAGCGCGCACGTCAGGCGCGGCGGCACGACCCGCTCCGGCGACGCGCCGAGCCGCTCGACCCACACCCCTGCTTCGGTGTGGTTCAGGAGTTGCCAGGCGAGCAGGTCGCCGTCGAGCGCGATGAGGGGCGGGGCGAGGTAGCCCGGGTCCTGCGTGCGAGAGACGACGACCGTCGGAACCGGATGGGCCGCCGTCGAGAGGCCCACGCTCCAGCGCGGGTTCGGCACCGTGCTTGCGTCCTGCGACTCGGTGAAGGCGAGGGTGCCGCCGGAGAGGGCCACGAAGAGCACCTCCTGGGGACGCTCGAGCGAGCGGACGGGCGACCCCGCGGGGAGCGCGCGGACCTCGATCCGCGTCGCGAAGGTGGTCGCGGCGCCCGTCTTCTCCACGGTGTAGGCGATCTCGTCGCCATCGAGCGAGACGCGCGGGGTGCGCGGGCCGCCACAGCCCTCGCCCTGTCCGGGCAGCGTGAAGCCGTGGGTGTTCGTGCCCTGGTCGAGGACCCGGAACGCGCCGGTCGGGCGGCCGGTGGCCTGATCGAGCGGTGCGACAAGGAGGCGCCAGGCCACGGGTTGCTCCTCGTGACCCGAGCAGGGCGTGCCCACGTCGCCACCGCTCGGGCCGAGGCGCTTCCAGACGACGACCGCCGACCAGTGCGCGTCGGCGGCCACGATCGTGGCCGGATCCCAGAGGCCGTCGGGCGGCACGGTCGTCTCGCCGGCGAGGAGCGGGATCGCGGTCCGTGCGGTGGTGCGCGAGGCGAGGTCGGTCACGACGAGGCTGGCGTGGCCGCTCCGCGGCGGCTCATCCACGGTGTACGTCCGCGAGCCCCAAGTCGCGAGCGCGCGGTTCCCGGGCATCGCGTGCAGGGACGCCGCGGGCACCGCGAGCGTGGGCAGGTCGAGGGCAGGCAGCCATCCATCCGGCGTCGCCGTGGGGCTGGGCGCTGACGACGCCGGGGCGGACGCCGCGGCCGGGGCTGGCGTCGCGCCGGGGGTGGGGACGTTGGCCGATGGCAGCGCCGCGCTCGGGGGCGGGTTCGGCGGGCTGGTCGGCGTGCCCGGCGAGCCGCCACAGGCCGCCACCGCCACCACGAGCGCCACTGCCGGAACGAACGGACGCATTAGTCGGGCCTCCTGTCGCTGCTCGAAGAAGCGCGTTCCCCTCCTTTCGAGGCTCGTTCCACGGGGCTGCGGCGTCAAGGTCCGAGTGTCGTAGTCGTTGCTCTTCGCCGCCCGCCAAAGTCCGGCGAACCTGGGCTCCTCCTGCCGGACTCGTCCCCAACGTGCCTTTGACGCGCATCATGTCGCTCGAAAGGCCACCTCCTGCCGCACAGGATCAACACCTGCTGCCGGACTCTGACCGACCCGAGTCCGCTGAGCGCTCGCGGTCATGACCGCGAGCGCTCGCTGCCACCGGAGGCTCGGCTGCCAAGACTGGTTGCATACGCAACCGCGGATGCAACCAGTCCCTCGCGTCATAGGGGACGGACGGCCCGCAACGTGCCGCGCTCAACCCCCGGAGAACGACACCTTCGCCCAGGTGTGTCCCCCGTCGCGGGTCATGAAGAGCGCGCCCGCGCTCTGCCCGGGTCCGCTGCTCTCGTCGGCGATCGCCACCCCCTGGCTCGGGGTGGTGAAGCCGAGATAGGTGAGGAAGGCGGGTGGCGCGAGGTCAAGCGCGGTCCGCCAGGTCTGACCGCGGTCGAAGGAGGCGAAGAGCGCTTGGCCGCGGCCGACCACGATCGTCCCGGCCACCGGGCTGGCGAGCAGTGGCTCCTGCACCGGCACCATGCCCCCAGTCTCGGCGAACGTGGCGCCACCGTCGTGCGAGACATACAGGTGCTCACCCTGCTCCGCCGGGTTCGCCGGGTGCCCCCATGTGCCACCATCACAGGCCGCCACGAGCTCGCTCGGGCTCGCGGCGGCGAGCACTGCGGATCCCTGGACGTCCGAGCAGGGCGCGGTCCACGCGCTCCAGGTGCCACCCACCAGGCGCGCCCCACCAACCACGATCCGATCGACTTCTAGGATCCAGCCGGCGTCGCCGGCGAGCACCAGCTGGGCCTCGGAGACCGGTCCCGCCCCGAGGGGTACCTGCGTCGAAGAGAGCGTCCAGGCGTCCGACCCCACCGGGCTCGAGGCGATGCGGACCCCGCCGTCCGGGCTGGCGACGGCGACGTCATATGCCACCGCCGTGACGGTCCCACCCGAGGCCTCCAGGGCATCGATCACCGCGCTGGCCGACAGCCCGAGGATGGTAACCCGCCGCCAGCTCGTCCCGCCGTCGTGGGTGGCCCACAGGTCGGGACCATAGGCCCAGCCGTTCTGCCGGTCGGCGAAGCGCAGGCCCATGATCCCGGGCGTCGATCCCGGCTGCACCGGGCCCTGGCTGATGGGCGTCGCGGGGGCCCCGACGCCGATGCGGCCGCCACGGCCGCAGGCGTGCCGATGGCAACCGGCGCGCGCGTGGGCACCACCCGTCCACCGGGCCGCACGACCAGCACTGCCCCGGCGCCCACGATGAGTACCGCCGCCGCGATCAGGGCGGCGCCGATCCTGGTGGTTGGGACCCGCATGACGAGCCTCCCTCGGGTTGCTGCTGCAGCATCGGCCGCATTCCAGCCCTGGTCAACTGACGAGCGCGGGGGACAGAACGTTCAATCTCGCGCGGCCCGCACGGGCCGGAGGCGACGCCTCGTTGCTCGCGCAACCGCCCCACAGTTAGCACACCCCGGTGGGACCTCCGTGCCATAGAAGCTGGCAAGCGGCGGCGGCACGATCACTGGCATGGCACCGGCCACGATCGTCGCGCTGCCCCGCCGGGGACACCCGCCTCGGCTCGTCGAGGGACGGCTGACGCCCCCGGAACCGAGGCTCAGCTGCCGGCCTCGTGTGCCAACCTGTCCTGCGTATACCGCTCGCGCCGGCGCGCCCTGAGCGTCTCGCGACGCTTCTGCTCGGCGGCGACACGTGCGCAGCCGCGGCATCCCTGCCCGTGCGGACCGGAAGCAGGGTGGCCATGCGGTACCAGCAGGTAGCTCGGACAGATTCACTGGCCATCCACCGGCGCCCGGGCCGAGCCTTGACGGCGCGGGGGAAGACGGTGTACGCTTCCTGTACCGACAGGTGTCGGTACAGGAGGTCCGAGATGGCACAGGTCCGAGCGCCCGAGATCCGCACCGCGCGGGACCGGCTCGGGCTGTCGCGCGAGCTGCTCTCGCGTGCCCTCGATGTCAGCACACGCAGCATCGAGCGCTGGGAGCTGCGCGGCTCCGGGGCGGTCAGCGCCGACACGCAGCGCCGCCTGGCGACGGTGTCCGAGATCGCCGATCTCGCGCGCGAGGTGTACGGGGAGGACGTGCCGTCCTTCATGGCGACGCCGCGCCGCAGCCTCGGGATGCGCACGCCGCGCGAGGCGCTGGCGCACGGCGACCTGGACGCCGTCCGGCAGGTCCTGATCAACGCGCTCGAAGGTCACTGGGCGTAGCGGATGCTCGCCGACCTGGTCGGCCCCTGGTCCGGCCAGCTGCTGCGTCACCGTCCCAGGGCAGCCACCCGTTCCGTCCTCGACGACGCGTACTTGGGGCTCGTCGATGACAACCGCTGGAGCGCGCGCGGCGTGCGCGCCTACTACTTCGCGTCGGACATCGGCGTCGTGACGACGGAGTACGGCCGGCACCTCGGGACGGAGCTGCCGGAGGGTCGCGAGGAGCGGCTCGAGCGGGCCGTCTTCCGCGTGGCCGTCGCGCTCGAGCGAGTGCTCGACCTGCGCGACGCGGACGTTGTCGCCGCGATGGGAGCCGCGCCGCTCGCCGACTGGATCCTCGATCTCGCTGCCACGCAGGCTGCGGTCGGCCACCTGCTCGCGCAGGTCCCGGGGCTGCAGGGCCTCGTCGTGCCGTCGGTGGCGTTCCTCGACCGGCCCGCGCGCTTCAACGTCGTCGTCTACCGCGATGCCGTCGATCCCGCGGCCGTCTTCGGCGCACCGGAGCACGCGCTGGACATCACCCTCGACGCGACCGGCTGCTGACCCGCCACAACCCCTGTGGCGCCTCACGGATCCGCCACCGTCGGCCTCAGACGACGTGCCGGCCGATCGCACCGTGGGGCACGCGCGGTCCGACCTGGATACTGGCGCGCGCGGCGCGCGGACACGTCGGTACGACGTCACAGCCGGGCGCGGCGCGGGCACGTTCCTTGACGTCGCCCGGGATGCAGCCACACTCGGCCCAGACCCCGATGGTCTCAGGCACCTGGGCAGCGTCCGGAAGGACCGTGGCAGAGCATCCCCGTGGTAGGGTGTAGGGGCATGTCCTCCGGGCGGGAGTAGCTCAGTTGGCAGAGCGGCAGCCTTCCAAGCTGCATGTCGCGGGTTCGAGACCCGTCTCCCGCTCCAGCTCCTTCACGTGCAGGGGGCCGTCCTCTCATGCGCCCGGCACCGGAGCGGCGCCTGCCAACCCCGGTTCAGGTTTGGCGCGAACGACCGGGTTGAGCCGGGTCGAGCGCCAGCCGCTGAACACCCAGGATCGTCAATGCGTCGCTGATCCGTCCGTCGAGGCACATGTCCAGCACATCCCCGAACGGGACCCAGCGCGTCTCGATCCTCTCGGTCCCCTCGGGCGCCGCGGCACCCGCGACCAGGCCGGTTGCCAGCCAGACGGTTGCCAGCTCGTCTGTCACCGAGTTCGAGAGGTGCGCCTGCACCAGCTCGCGCCACTCCCCTGCCATGTAGCCGGTCTCCTCGGCCAGCTCCCGCCGCGCCGCTTCCAGCGGATCCTCATCCGGCCGGGCACCACCCTCGGGGATTTCCCAGGACCACCGGTCGAGCGGGTACCGCCACTGTCCCACCAGCAGGAGACGGCCGCCTTCGTCGAGCGGCACCACCCCCACCGCACGGTGCACGAAATGGACCACACCGTAGATCCCGGGCGCGCCGTCGGGCCGGAGCACCTCGTCCTCCCAGACCGTCAGCCAGGCGTTGCGATAGACGGTTCTCCGCGCGAGGCGAAGCCAGGGGTTGGTCCGGTCCACCTGGTCATCGTAGCCGCCGCGCGGCTCGGCGGCCGCGCGCTTCGGCGGTCGACCTGCTGCACGCGCTTCTGGCGTCACCGACTGGCCAGGCCGATTGGGGCCGGCCGCGCGCACGGTCTAGGCGCACCTGGCCGTGGTGGGCTCAGTGGACGGGTTGCTCGCCTGCGCCAGCGAAAACGTGCACCTCGTCGTGCCCGAGGGGACAGGCGTGGTGGCCGGGGGGCGGCGGGAGACGCCGGCGGCGGCACGGCCCTTGCAAAGCCTGGACGCCTGGCCTGGGCGCCTGGCACCCGGCGGATGCCACCGCAGCCAGGAAAATCGGCCTGGTCTAACGCTGCCTCGCGGGACGGCCGGCAGGCGGAATCATCGCAGGGAAGATGATGCACCGGGGGCGCCGAGATCCACCCCGCGAGTCGCGTCGCCGACTCCGGCGCGATCCCCGTGCTCGGAGGACCGGCCCGTCTGCCGGGCACCTTCGACGTCCAGCACGTACCCGATCCCCTGGAAGGTGGTGATCGGACCGGGTTCGCCCGGAGGTGCGCCCAGCTTGCGCCGGACCCGGCTGATCCAGACCCGCAGGTACTGCAGGTCATCCCGGTACTCCGGTCCCCAGACCTTGGTGAGCAGCTCCGTGTGGAGCACCACCCGGCCGGCATTGGCAGCCAGGTGCTGGAGCAGCAGCCATTCGGTCCGTGAGAGCGCCACCAGTTCCCCGTTACGGGTCACCAGACGCCGTTCCAGGTCGATCTCGACCTCGCCCACGCGAACCACACCCGCGGCAGGGGAACCAACCGCACGCCGCAGGACCGCGCGCACGCGTGCCGCCAGCTCGTCTGGATGGAACGGTTTGGCCACGTAGTCATCGGCGCCCAGGTCGAGCCCCCGGGCCTTGTCGGCGGTGGAGCCCTTGGCCGTGAGCAGGACCACCGGGACAGGCCGCCACTCCCGCAGCTGGCGCATCACCTCGATCCCGTCGAGGTCCGGCATCACGATATCCAGCAGCACCAGATCGGGCCGCAGCTCTTCCGCCTTGCGGAGGGCCTCCTGTCCGCTGTTGGCGGTGACAACCCGGAACCCCTCGTCGCGCAGGGTGAGGGCCACGAGCTTGGTGATGCGGGGCTCGTCGTCGGCCACGAGCACCAGCAGCTGGTTGTTCATCCTTGCTCCTCGATGGGAACCTTCAACGCGGCCCCGTTGCCACCGGATGGGCTGGCGTCAGCGGGTGCCCGAGCATCGCAGGGTCGCCGCCCGATCATGTCTCGCGCCTCCCCGAAGCGCACGAGCCAGCCAAAACGTCCGGCCGCTTCCGGCAGACGCCCGGCGCCCGCGCGAGCCGCGATCGCGGCCCACTTCTGATGCTGGTATTTCGACACACCACGCGTCCCGGGCTCACGGCGTTCGAGCGCATTCGTGTTGCGAAACCGTTGCAGTCGAGCCGCACGCGGGCCGGCCGACGTCTGCCATACTCCAACCCGGCGACCGTGGCCGCAGGGCCGCAGGACGGTCCGCCGCCAGCGGGGACTCCATGCCGCGCCGTCCCGCGTCGACCAGGTCAGATCTCTTGCACGACGCCCCATTTCTGGACGCGCCGATCGGCCTCGGCTTGCTCGATACCGGCGCGCGCTACGTCCGAGTCAACCGAGCCCTGGGCGAACTGGATGGCGTGGACTTGGCGGCGCACGTGGGCCACCGCCCATGGGAACTCGTGCCAGCGCTGGCCATCATCCGGCCAGCGGCCGAGCGCGCCCTGGCCGGAGACGACCCCGGGCCCGAGCTCGACGTGGCCGTCGGGGCGGACGCCGATCCGCGCTGGTGGCGCTGCCGCCTGCGGGTGGTCCGCGACGGCGACGCGATCATCGGGCTGACCTTCTCGGTGCGCGATGCGACCGATGCGGTGCGCAGCCGCGCGGCCCTGGAGGAAGCGGTTGCGGCGGCCCGGGAGACGAGCCACGCCCTGGGGGCCCTGATCGACGCTTCGCCGGTCCCCATCATCGCCTACGATCTCGATGGCCGTGTCACCCGGTGGAGCGCTGCCGCGGAGCGGACCTTTGGCTGGAAAGCGGCTGAGGTCCTGGGGAAATCTCCCCCCACCGTGACGCCCGAGCGCCACGGGGACTACCTGGCCCAGCTGCGTGCGACGGCCGAGGGGCGTGGACTGCGCCGCTACGAGACCGAACGGCGCACCCGCGACGGGCGCGTCCTGGCCGCGCTGGTCAGCACCGCGCCGTTGCGCGACGCTTCGGGAACGGTCCGCGGCACCATCGCCCTGGTGGAGGACGACACTGCTCGACGAGAGGCGGGACGGCGCTCGCGACAGCTGCGCGACCTGGCGGCGGCCCTGGCCGCCACGCTGGAACCGCAGGAAGTCGCCAACACGGTGCTGCGGCTGGGTCTGCCGGCCCTGGACGCTTCCGAGGGCGTGGTGGCGTTGATGGAGGACGATGCGGTCCGGGTGCTGGCCAGCACGGAACTCGGCCCGCGCGGGTTGCGGGCCGGGTCGGTGGTCCCTCTCGACGCCGCGCGTCCCGTGGCCTGGGTGGCCAGAACCTCCCAGCCGATCGTCGGCAACACGCCCGAGCTGCGCGCGGCCCACGGCGAGATCCTGGGGCAGCTGCCGTTCCCGTTCGGCGCGCTGGCGGTCCTGCCGCTGTCGGTGAACGAACGGGTCGTGGGAGTGCTGGGGGTGGCGTTTCCCGAGCCGCGCGGCCTCTCGCCGGCCGACCGGCAGTTCCTGGACACGATCGCCGGCTGGTGCGCGCAGGCGCTCGACCGAGCGCGCCTGTATGAGGCCGAGCGCGCTGCCCGGGCTGCGGCCGAGCGCGAATCCCAGTTCGCCAGCGCTCTTGCCGGCGCTGCCGCAGCCCTCTCGGCGGCCGTGGGCCCGGACGACGTGCTGCGCGCCATCCACGAAAACGTCCTGCCTGCGGCGGGGGCCCTCTTTGCGACCGTCCGGGTCCTCGACCAGTCCGGGTCCCGGCTGGTGGCACTGGCCAGCCCGGGACCGCCCGATCCCGACCAGCTGTCGGCGTACGCACTGGACGCCCAGGCGCCCATCGCAGACGCCGTGCGCCTGGGCCATCCGGTCCTCCTCTCGAACGCCACCGAGCGGGACGCGAGATACCCGCAGCACGGCCGGCGGCTGGCGCGGCGGGGCGCTGCGGCGCTGGCAGCGGTGCCCCTCGTGGTGGGCGATCGACCCATTGGCGGATTGGCACTGGCATACGATCAGCCTCGCCGCTTTGACGTCCCGGAGCTGCGGTCGATCCAGACCCTGGCCGATGCCTGCGCCCAGGCGCTCGACCGGGCACGCCTCTACGAGGAGGCGCGTACGGCAGAGCGGACCCTGGCGGAGGTGGTGCGACAGATGCCCGTGGGCGTCATCCTGGCCGAAGCGCCGTCGGGGCGGATCGTCTTTGGCAACCAGGAGGCCGAGCGGATCTGGTCGGTGCTGCCAGCAACGGCCCTGCTGGGCGATGCCGCGTGGCAGGCCCTGCACCTGGACGGCCGGCCGTACGAGCCCGAAGAGTGGCCCATCGCCCGGGCCGTCGAGCGCGGTGAGACGGTCGTCGATGAGGAGCTGGAGATCCGCCGCGCGGACCGCTCCCGGATCGCCATCGCACTGAACGCGGGACCGGTCAGGGACGAGCGCGGCCGCGTCGTGGCGGGCGTCGCCACCTGCACCGACATCACCGAGCGCCGCCAGGCCGAGGCGGTCAGGGATGCGTTCATCGGCGTCATCAGCCACGAACTCCGGACCCCGATCACGGCCATCTATGGCGGCGCCACGCTCCTGCTGCGCCCCGAGCGACGACTGAACCCGGAGACCCGCAACACCGTCCTGGAGGACATCGCGATCGAGGCCGAGCGCCTGAACCACCTGGTGGAGAACACGCTGGTGCTCGCCAGGGCCGAGCGGGGGGCAGTGGTGGGCGGCCGCGAGCCGTTGCTCCTGCAGCACCTGCTGGCCCGCATCGTGGCCGCCGAGCTGGCCGCACGACCCGACCAGCACATCGAGCTCAAGGTGGCGCCGCGCTTGCCCGCCGTGGCCGGAGACGAGGGGTACGTGGAGCAGATCGTGCACAACCTGCTCGCCAACGCGGCGAAGTACGGCCCCCCGGGCGCCACCATCACGCTGACGGCCGAGCAGGCTGGCGACGAGGTCCGGGTACGCGTCCTGGACCAGGGCCCGGGCATCGGCAGCGAAGACCCAGAAGCCCTGTTCACCCTCTTCTATCGCTCGCCCCGGACGATCCGGATCGCCAGCGGGGCCGGAATCGGTCTGTTCGTGGTACGCCAGCTGGCCCAGGCGATGGGAGGGCGGGCCTGGGCGGCCCAGCGCCCGGAAGGGGGCGCGGAGTTCGGGTTCGCGCTGCGGGTGCTGGACGAGGACGGGGCGCCCGCCGATCCCGAGCGTCGCTAGCCTTCGTGGACCGGCGTCATCGCCTGCCCTCATGGCCAGCGCGTCGCCGCTGTGGGCCTTCCGGCGCCGTCGGGCGCGGCAGGCTGCGCCTCCGCGGTGCCGGCCGCCCGGGATCGGACGTGCGGCGGCGTTGTACGCTCTGGGGATGCTGACACTCGACACGATCCGCCACGCTCCCAAGGTGCTCCTCCACGACCACCTGGACGGGGGCGTCCGTCCGGCCACGCTGATCGAGCTTGCGCGAGCCGTGGGCTACCGCGGACTGCCGACGCAGGATCCCGGCGAGCTCGCGGCATTGATCCAGCGCGGCGCCGACCGGAAGAGCCTCGAGCTGTATCTCGAAGGCTTCGCCCATACCGTGGCCGTCCTGCAGACGCGGGAGGCGTTGATCCGGGTCGCCTCGGAGTGCGCGGAGGATCTCGCCGCCGACGGGGTTGTCTATGCCGAGGTTCGGCACGCACCCGAACTCAGCACCGAGCTGGGCCTGAGCCTGGACCAGGTGGTGGATGCGATCCTGGAGGGCTTCCGACAGGGCAGCCAGGGCCGCGAGATCCGGGTCCGTTTCATTGCCACCGCGATGCGGACCGCAGCGCGCTCCCTCGAGATCGCCCAACTGGCGGTGCGCCACCGGGACGAGGGCGTGGTCGGCTTCGACATCGCAGGCGCCGAGGCGGGTTTTCCGCCCACCCGTCACCTCGACGCGTTCCAGTACATCCAGCACGAGAACTTCCACATCACCATCCACGCTGGCGAGAGCTTCGGGCTGCCATCGATCTGGGAGGCGCTGCAGTGGTGCGGCGCCGAGCGCCTGGGCCACGGGGTGCGGATCGTGGATGACATCTCGACCGGGCCAGAGGGCGAGGCCGTGCTGGGACGGCTCGCCGCCTACGTCCGGGACCGGCGCGTGCCGCTGGAGATGTGCCCCTCGTCGAACGTCCACACAGGGGCCGCGCCCAGCATCGAGGAGCATCCCATCGAGGTCCTCCGCCGGCTCCGGTTCCGGGTCACGGTGAACACGGACAATCGGCTCATGAGCGGGGTCACCCTGTCAAGCGAGTTCGCCCTGCTGGCCCAGACGTTCGGCCTTGGGCTCGACGATGTCGAGTGGTTCACGCTGAACGCGATGAAGAGCGCGTTCTGCCACTTTGACGAACGCCTCGAGCTGATCAACGGCGTGATCAAGCCGGGGTATGCCCGTCTGCGCTACGCGCTCTGAAAAGCGAGAGGGCGCGCGCCTGCGCGCGCCCTGCCACCCTCACTGGCACGGACCGGGCCTTCGGGGGCCAGTAGACTCTGGATGGGAGGGCTTATGGCACTTCCTATCCGTGCCCACGGGACCCCCTGGAGCAGGCTGCTTTGTCCCCTCCGGCCATTGACTCGGGCGCTCCACGGGCAAGACTGGGCGGATGGGCAGCGAGCGCCGCCAGGGGCGAGCAGCCGCGCGGGGGTCCCCGGGACCATCGGATGGCCCGATGCGAAGTCTCCGGTCCGCGCCCGGCTTCGTCCCTCGGCTGGCCCTCTTGACCATCGCCGTGCTGATCGCCGCCGGCTGTGCGGCGCAGGGAATCCCATCGCCATTCGAGCCCGGCACGTCGGCCGCAGCCTCCAGCCAGCCGAACGCCAACGAGATCGCGGGCGTTGGGCTGGTCGCACCGGCCGCCGCCTCGGCGCCTGCCTGGCAGGTCGCCTGGATCTCGCCATCCGTCCAGTTGACCGGCCTGGTTGTGTTCGATCCGGATCACGCCTGGGCGGCCGGCTCCGACGGGATGCTGTACGCCTGGGACGGCACGGGCTGGCATGTACAGCGGGTCGCTCATGGCATCGCACTCCTGGCCGCCGCAGACCGGCGGCACGCCTGGATCGCCGGCGACGACGGGATCCGGTACTGGAACGGGGAGCAGTGGCGGCTGACCAGCACCGATGGCGCCGTCACCGCCCTGGCCGCGCTGGACGCCCGACACGCATGGGCCGCGTCCCCCGCGGGAATCGCTGCCTGGACCGGCAGCGATTGGCAACTCACCCCGGGCGGGAGGGACGCCGTGGTCCACGGGATCGCAGCGGCAGACGGATCGCACGCCTGGGCCGTGGGATCCCTGTCCGACGGCCAGGGCGTGGTGCTCGCCTGGAACGGGTCGGCGTGGCACATGCAGGCAGTGTTGCCCGACCCGCTGGTGTCCGTCTACGCGGCAGATCCGCGGCATGTCTGGGCAGTGAGCCCCAGCGGGACCGTCTACGCCTGGGACGGCAAGGGGTGGCGTCTCGACACGAACCTGCACCAGCCGCTTACCGACATCACCGGAGCCGACGGAGGACAGCTCTGGGTGACCTCGGCGAGCGGACAGATCTGGACCCTCCAGGGGGGCCGCTGGGGCATCGTCTACCGCGCGCCCACCACCCTGTTGGCCATCACGTCGCTCGGCTCGACCAACGTGTGGGCGATCGGGTTCGACACCGTGTACAGCACGGAGGCTGCGCTCCAGACCCCTTCGTCCGCGAGCGCCGGCCTCGGCACTGGGTTCTGAGCCGGTACGGGTCCGGGACCGGGGCGCGCGCCGTCTCGCTCCGGCCCCTGCACGCCGGTCAGCAGATGCGGGGCAACTGCTCGCCGACCAGCATGTCCACGATCCGCTCCGAGCCCACGAGCGTATGGATGGTGACCATCGCCGGGTGATCTGCCACCACCCGCCCGATGATGGCCGCGCCATCGCCCTCGGGGAGCGACCGCATCGCGTCCAGCACCGCGCCGGCCTGCTCGGCCCGCACGATCGCCACGCACTTGCCCTCGTTGGCAACGTGCAGCGGATCGAGACCCAGCATCTCGCACGCCGCGACGACGGGACCGGGCACGGGAATGGCGGCCTCGTCCAGCTCCATCCCGGTTCCGGACGCTTCGGCGATCTCGTTCAGCGCCGAAGCGAGCCCGCCGCGCGTGGGGTCCCGCAGCACGTGGGCGTCCGGGGCGGCCGCCAGGACCGCGGCCGCCAGCCGGTGCAGGGGCTGCGAGTCGGAAGCGATCTCGACCTCGAACTCCAGCCCCTCGCGCACGCTCATGATCGCGATGCCATGCAACCCGATCGGCCCCGAAAGAAGGATCGCATCGCCGGGCTCGGCCCGGTCCGCCCCCAGGACCACGCCCTCCGGCACGATCCCGATCCCCGCCGTGTTCACGAAGAGCCGGTCCGCCGCGCCCCGTCCGACCACCTTGGTGTCGCCGGTGACGACGCGGACGCCGGCCGCAGCCGCAGCCCGCGCGACCGACTCGGTCACCGAACGCAGCTCGTCAAACGGGAGCCCCTCTTCGATGACGTAGGCCAGCGAGATCGCCATCGGGCGTGCGCCCATCATGGCCAGGTCGTTGACCGTCCCGTTCACCGCCAGCGCACCGATGTCGCCGCCGGGGAACTCGAGCGGGCTGACCACGAATGAGTCGGTGGTGAACGCCAGCCGCGATCCGCCCACCTCGAGCACCGCGGCGTCGTTGAGCGGCCCGCCGGGAGCCGCGGCAGCGAGCGCCGGGACGATCACCTCGCGCAGGAGCGCGGCGGAGAGCTGGCCGCCCGAGCCGTGGCCGAGCAGCACCCGCTGCTGTTCGGCCAGCGGAGTCGGGCAGGTGGCAACCAGCGGGTCGAGGGTGACGCGGTCCACTGCGCCCTGATCGCTCATCGGGATGCCTCCTCGAGGGCCGGCGCGGAGCTCTGGGCAGGCTGCCCCACGCCTCCGCCCAGCGTGCCGGCACCGGACAGGATGGCGAGTGGGCGGAGACTCGGGCCCAGCCCCCGGCCGGCGGCATGGAAGGCCGCGCAGGTCCCCTCGGCGGAGACCATGGGCGCGCCCAGCGGCCGCTGGGGGTTGCAGAGCACGCCGTATGCCGTGCAGTCGAGGGGCGTCTTGGTGCCCTGCAGGATCTCGCCGGCAATGCACGCCGGGTGTTCCCGGGTGGCGATGCTGTCCACGTGAAACCGCCGCTCGGCATCGAAGCGCGCGAAGCGCTCCTTGAGGTGGTACCCGGAGGCGGGGATCTGCCCGATCCCGCGCCAGGTCCGGTCGCCGATCTCGAAGACGCGAAAGACGGTCTCCTGGGCGAGCCGGTTGCCCTCGCGGCGCACGGCCCGCGCGTACTGGTTCTCAACCTCCGCGCGGCCCTCTTCCAGCTGGCGGATCGCCATCAGCATCCCTTCGAGGAGGTCGAGCGGCTCGAAGCCGGTCACCACAATCGGCACGTGGTACTTGGCCGCAATCGGCTCGTACTCGGTCCAGCCCATCACGGCGCAGACGTGCCCGGCGGCCAGGAAGGACTGGACCAGATTGGAGGGCGATTCCAGAATCGCCTCCATGGCGGGCGGTACCAGCACGTGACTGACCAGCACGCTGAAGTTCTCGATCCCCTGCTCCGCCGCCTGCCAGACCGCCATCGCGTTGGCCGGTGCGGTGGTCTCGAAGCCGATCGCAAAGAAGACCACCTGGCGATCCGGGTGTTCGCGCGCGAGGCGCACCGCGTCCAGCGGCGAGTAGACGGTCCGCACGTCCGCCCCCCGTGCCCGCAGCGCCAGCAGGTCCGTGGTCGAGCCCGGGACGCGCAGCATGTCGCCGTAGCTGGTGAAGATCACGTTCGGGTCGGCGGCGATCGCCAGCGCCTTGTCGACCTGCTCCAGCGGCGTGACGCATACCGGGCAGCCGGGCCCATGGATCATGCGCACGCCGGCAGGGAGCATCTCGTCGATCCCCTGCTTCACGATCGTGTGGGTCTGGCCGCCGCAGACCTCCATGATGGTCCAGGGGCGCGTCGTGATCCGGTGAATCTCGTGGACCAGGGTCTGCGCCTTGCGCCCGTCGCGGAACTCGTCAACGTACTTCACGGCTGCCCCTGCCCGAGGCCGCCACTCGCGAGGGCGGCCCCTCCCGGACCCAGGTCGACCACCGCGGGCGCGTCCATGCCCGGGCCCATGGTGGCGAGTTCCTGGTCCACCAGGTCGCCCATCTGGTCCAGCAGCTCCAGCGTCCGAAGCGCCTCCTCCTCGTCAACGGTGCTGATGGCGAAGCCCACGTGCACGATGACGTAGTCGCCAACCGTGACCTCCGGCACGTACGCCAGGCAGGCCTCCTTGCGCACGCCCCCGAAGTCGACGCGCCCCATGGCGAGCCCGCCCTCGTCGCGGATCTCGATCACCTTCCCCGGGATGCCCAGACACACGGCGGATTGCCTCCTCTACGCTCCCGCGGCGAGGCGCGCAGCAGCGACCGCGGCCTGCCCGTAGCTGATCCCGCCGTCGTTCACCGGGACGCGGCGGTTGATGAACGGCTCGAACCCGTCCGCGGTGAGCCGCGCAAGCAGGGCTTCGGCCAGCCACTGGTTCTGAAACACGCCGCCCGACAGGCACACGGTCCGGAGCCCGCTGGCCCGGCGCCCCGCGGCGCAGAGTTCCCGGGTGAGCTCGGCGATGGTCTCATGGAAACGCGCCGCCAGGGTCGCGGCGGGAACGCCGGCCGTCCGTGCCTCCAGCAGAGCAGCCAGGGTAGGCGCGGGGTCGTACACCAGCAGCTCGCCCCGGCTGGCCAGCCGGTACGGCAGCGGCCCGGCCCGGATGCCGAAGTCGGCGCGGGCCTCCAGCTCCACGGCCGCCTGCCCCTCGTACTCGGACACGTCACGGATTCCCAGCAGGCTGCTCACTGCGTCAAAGAGCCTCCCGGCGCTCGACGCCAGCGGGGTGTTGAGCCGCCGGGCCACCTGGGTCCGCACGATCGCGACCTCCCTGGGCACCAGTCGATCCAGGAACGCGCCGGCAAGGTCGGCCAGTTGACGGGGAGTCGCGGCGGGAAAGTCGGGACGCATGGTCACGTCATCCTGCTCCAGCCCGAACAGGTAGCCAAGTGCCATGCGGTAGGGCTTCTGCACGGCCAGCGCGCCCCCGGGCAGCGGCGCCAGCGCGAACCGCGCCACGCGCCGGTAGGCCGCCAGGTCAGCGACCATGACCTCGCCGCCCCAGAAGGTGCCATCGTCCCCCATCCCCAGCCCGTCGTAGACGACGCCCAGGAACGGGCCGCGCAGCCCGGCCTCCGCGGCGCAGGACGCCAGGTGCGCATGGTGGTGCTGCACGCCCACGCGCCGCGCGGCGGGAAAGTGCCGGACGGCGTACTGGGTGGACAGGTAGGCGGGGTGCAGATCATGGGCGGCGATCTGCGGCTCCAGTGCCAGCAGCCGTCCAAGGTGCGCCAGGTTTCCCTCGAAGGCGCGGAAGGTCAGCAGATCCTCCAGGTCCCCCGTGTGCGGCGCGACGTAGGCACGGCGTCCCGAGGCGAGCGTGAACGTGTGTTTCAGCTCGGCGCCCACGGCCAGGAGCGGCCAGGGCGCCGCGACGGGGAGGTCCAGCGGATCGGGAGCGTAGCCGCGCCCTCGGCGCAGGATGGATTCGCGGCCGGCCACGACCCTCGTCACCGAGTCGTCGTAGCGGGCACGAATCTCGCGGTCGTGCTGGAGGAACGCGTCCGCGATCGCACCCAGGCGGACCAGCGCCTCCGCGTCGTCGGTGACCAGCGGTTCGTCGGACAGGTTGCCGCTGGTCAACACGATGGGCCGCGGGAAACCATCGAGCAGCAGGTGGTGCAGCGGCGTGTAGGGCAGGAAGAGACCCACCCGCCGGTCACCGTTGGCCACGCCGTCGGCCAGGACGTCCGCGGCCCCGGGCGATGGAGCCCGCCGCTCGAGCAGCACGATCGGGCGGGCCGGCGAGGTGAGCAGCCCCGCCTCATCGTCGGTGACCCGTGCCACCGCCCGCGCCGCGGCCAGGTCCCGAACCATGACCGCGAACGGCTTGGCCCAGCGCTGCTTGCGGTCTCGCAACCGGGCCACGGCGCTGGCGTTGGTCGCGTCGCAGGCGAGGTGGTAGCCGCCCAACCCCTTGACCGCCACGATGCGGCCGGCGGCAAGGTCTGCGATCGCGGCCTGGAGCGCGGCCTCGCGGACCGCCCCCGGAGCCGGATCACCGGACCGTCGGTAGACGAGCTGCGGCCCGCAGCTGGGGCAGGCGACCGGTTCCGCGTGGAACCGGCGATTCCCGGGATCGCGGTACTCGGCCTCGCAATCCGGGCAGAGCGGGAACGCCCGCATGGACGTGCGCGGGCGATCGTAGGGCAGGTCCTCGATGATGGTGGCGCGCGGCCCGCAGTTCGTGCAGTTGATGAAGGGGTAGCGGTAGCGGCGGTCCTGCGGGTCAAACAGTTCACGCAGGCAGTCGTCGCAGGTCGCGATGTCCGGCGGAAAGAGACGTTCGGCCGAGACCGCGGCGACGCTTTCCAGGATCGCGAAGCCGCTCCCCGGCGCAGGCATCGCACCATCCGGGAGCGGCTGCGCGGTGAGCAGCTCGACCCGGGCGCGCGGCGGCGCATCGGCGACCAGGCGATGGGCGAAGGCGTCCAGCTGCGACAGGGTGCCCGCGGCCTCGATCTCGACCCGTCCAGCGGCGTTGCGCACCCGCCCGTCCAGCGCAAGCTCACGGGCAAGCCGATAGACAAAGGGCCGGAACCCCACCGCCTGCACGATCCCGGAAACCTCGAGTCGCCGCCCGATGCGGGCCTCCTCGCGCGCCTGAGCCATGGGATCAGCCTACCAGCCCGGCCGCAGGGCGCCGGCGAGTGGTCCCTGCGCCGAGCTGCGCGCCCACCGGGAGAGGAGAGATCGCCACGTGGCATCGCGCCCCCCAATCAGGGACAGAGGGCACTGGCCGGCGGCCGTTCCGGCCCGGAGACTCGATAGCGGACGAGTAGAGCGTCCCAGGGAGGCTGGCATGGCCACATCACAGCGGCAAGGCGTGGCGATCGAGCGCCGCATCCTGGGCCACGAACACCGGGAGATGGAGCACGTCGTCACTCGCATCGAGGCGACCGCCGAGATGGCCGGGAACCTCGCGGCCCGCGACCTTGCAAGCGCGCTGCGCAGCCTGCTCGACTCGGTTGAGAAGACGCTCCTCCCGCATCTCGACTGGGAGGACAACTTCTGCTACCCGGAGATGGACCGCCTGGCCGGCACCCCGTGGGCCACGCGGCTGCTGCGGCTGCAACACCAGCAGATCCGGCAGTTCGTGGAACGGCTGGAGGCCGACTGGCTGGCCCTGCGGCGGGAGCCCTCGCACCGCCAGCTGGTGGACCTGCGCGCGCGACTGTACGGGCTCCACGCCCTCATGAGCGCGCACTTCGAGCAGGAGGAACGAGTGATCCTGCCGTTCCTGGACGCGGAGAACGGCATCGAGGCGCACGCCGAGGAGGAGTGACCGGGCAATTTGCCCGAGTCAGCTCCGCGGCACGGCTCAGGCCACGCGGCAGCGCGTGGGGTCGCCGGTGCAGGCGCCGCTTGCGAGCCTGCCTCAGCCGATCCGATCGCCGCGCCAGTCGCCGGTCAGCAGCGCATAGAGGACGGCCTGCTCCGTCCAGAGCCGGTTCTCGGCCTCGTCCCAGACCCGCGAGCGCGGCCCTTCGATGACCGCTTCCTCGACCTCCTCCCCCCGGTGGGCCGGCAGGCAGTGCAGGAAGATCGCGTGCGGCGCGGCCAGGGCCATCAGCGCCGGGCTCACCACGTAGCCACGGAACGCCTGCCGGCGCGCCTCGCGCTCCTGCTCCTCGCCCATGGACGTCCACACGTCCGTGTACACGGCATCCGCCTCCCGCACGGCCTCGGCCGGGTCGCGCACGATCTCGACGCTGGCGCCGGTCTGGCGGCCGCGTTCACGCGCGGCGGCCACGATGGAGCCATCGGGCTCGTACCCCTCGGGCGTGGCGAGCACCACGTGCAGGCCCGCCAGCGCCCCGGCCTCGATGAGGGAGTGCGCGACGTTGTTGCCGTCGCCGACATAGGCGAGCCGGCGCCCGGGCAGGGAGCCGATTGACTCCTCGATGGTCATCAGGTCCGCCAGCGCCTGGCAGGGGTGGTGGGTGTCAGTCAGCGCGTTGACCACCGGGATCGTGCAGTACGAAGCAAACGCCTCGAGCCGCTCGTGCGAGAAGGTCCGCCAGGCGATGGCGTCCACCAGGCGGGAGAGGACGCGCGCGGTGTCCTGCGGCGGCTCGCCCCGCCCGATCTGCAGTTCGTCGGGACGCAGCATCAGGGGATGCATCCCCAGGTTCACTGCAGCCGCCTCGAAGCTGACCCGAGTCCGGGTCGACGGCTTGTCAAAGATCATCGCCAGCTTGCCGGCCGGGATGGCCTGCCGCCACGCCGCCGGCGTCTCCTTCATCCGGCGCGACAGGGAGAGCAGGCGGGCGAACTCCTGGGGCGACAACGACGCAACCGTCAGATAGTGGCGTGTCTGGCCAGCGGCCGGGGCGGGTGCCCCCGGTGCGACCGGGTCAGTGGATCCGGGCATTCGACATACCTCCTGTTCCGTGACGCTGCGTGGAGGGCCGGCCGGCCGGCCCTCCACGGGATCTCGGGGCGCAGCGGCCCGGGGCCTGTTCAGGACCTGGTGGGCGCCCGGCGAACCGCCTGCTCCACGAGCCCGCGCAGCGACGGGCCGCTCGCCTCGTCGAGTTCGTAGCGGACGCGCACGATGGGCTTGTTCAGGGTCAGGACGCGACGCAGGTCGATCGGCGTGGCCGCGAGCACCAGGTCCGCGGGCACCGCGTTCAGCGTCTCCTGGAGCTCGTGGATCTGCTGCTCGCCATAGCCCATGGCCGGCAGCAGCGGCTGGAGCGCCGGGTATCGCTGCAGCGTGGCCAGGATGCTGCCGACTGCGTACGGGGCCGGCTCCACGAGCTGCGCACCGAAGCGTCGCGCGGCCACGATCCCGGCGCCGTAGGTCATGCCGCCGTGCGTGAGGGTGGGCCCATCCTCGACCACCACCACACGCTTGCCCTCGATCTCACCGCCCACCAGCTCCAGCCGGGAACGCGCCTCGATGAGCGCGGCGTGCGGGTTCACCTGGCCGATGTGCTCGCGGAGCAGGGCCAGCTGCTCCGGGCTCGCCGAATCGATCTTGTTGACCACGATCACGTCAGCCAGGCGCAGGTTGGTCTCGCCGGGGTGGTACCGGAGCTCGTCGCCAGCGCGGAGCGGGTCGGCCACCACGATCGTCAGGTCGGGTCGGTAGAAGCTGAAGTCATTGTTGCCGCCATCCCAGAGGATGACGTCGGCCTCCTGCTCCGCCTGGCGCAGGATGGCGCCGTAGTCCACGCCGGCATAGACGACGTGCCCCGCGTCGAGGTGCGGCTCGTACTCCTCGCGCTCCTCGATGGTGGTCTCGTAGCGGTCCAGGTCGGCGTACTCGGCATAGCGCTGGACCTTCTGCGCGGCCAGGTCCCCGTAGGGCATGGGGTGCCGGATCACCACGGGCCGGAGCCCCAGCTCGTCCAGGATCGTCGCGACGCGGCGCGTGGTCTGGCTCTTGCCCGAACCGGTGCGAACCGCGCACACGGCGATCACCGGCCGGCTGCTCTCGATCATGGTTCGAGCCGGACCCAGGAGCACGAAGTCGGCCCCTTGGGCCAACGCACGCGACGCGCTGTGCATCACGTGCTCATGCGACACGTCGCTGTAGGCGAAGACCACGGTATCGACCCGCTCGTCCCGGATGACCCGGTCGAGCGCATCCTCGGGCACGATCGGGATGCCGTTGGGGTAGAGCTCCCCGGCCAGTTCCGGTGGATAGCGCCGGTCGGCGATGCCCGGGATCTGGGTGGCGGTGAACGCCACCACCTCCACCTCCGGATCGTTGCGATAGGCGACGTTGAAGTCATGGAAGTCGCGCCCGGCGGCTCCCATGATCACGACACGCTGACGGCTCACGTGGACGGACCTCTGCCACGAAGACGAGCGCCGACATGCCGCATGCCAGCAGGCTCAGCCCGAAGAGGATGCCACGTCCGGCCGCTTCGGTCCTGGCGCGCGCGCCGCCCGCGCCTCGTGACCGGGCTCAGGCCGCCCGGATGGGGGCGGCTCGCGCGTCTCCAGGGGCACGCTCAGGCGGGCGGGCCCGGCTCGATCCCCAGCAGCTCCAGGAAGGTGGCGTTCGACGGCTCGCGGCCCAGGAAGGCGCGCAGCATCTCCGCGGCATCCCGGGATCCGCCCGATTCCAGGATCTCGCGCCGGTAGGCTGCCCCCACCTCCGGGTTCGTCACGCCTGCTGCCCGGAACCGCCCGAACATGTCGTCTCCGTAGACCTTGGACCAGAGATACCCGTAGTAGCCGGCGTCGTAGCCCCCGAAGAGGTGCTCGAAGCCGCCCGCGTAGAACGTGCCCTCGTGGTACGGGAGCCCGATGACCGACCAGGACTCCCGGTTGATGGCGTCCAGGTCGCGCTCTGGCGCGGTGTCGTGGAAACCCATGTCGAGCAGGCCCAGGGAGACCTGCCGAAGCATCCGGATCCCGACGTTCAGGTCCCGGGCGCGCACGAGCTGCTCGACCAGCGCCTCCGGCATGGGCTCGCCGGTTCGATAGTGCCGCGCGAAGCGGCGCAGGACCGATGCGTCCCAGGCCCAATGCTCCATGATCTGGCTGGGGGCCTCCACGAAATCCGGCTCCGTCTCGGTCCCCGAGAAACGCACGAACTCGGTCCGCGACAGGGAGTGGTGGAGCACGTGGCCGAACTCGTGGAAGAGCGTCACCACCTCGTCATGCCGGAGCAGCGACGGCTGATCGACCGACGGCCGGGTCAGGTTGGCCACGATCGCACAGGAAGGTTCTACGTACGAGCCGTCGGGTCGGCGGTGGCCGGAAACGAGCTGGAAGACGGCGGCATGCCCGAACTTGCCTTCGCGCGGGAAGAGGTCGGCGTAGAAGCGCGCGATGCGGGTGCCCGTGGCACGGTCGTGGATCTCGTACAGCGCCACGTCGGGGTGCCAGGCCAGCGCCGGATCGATCCGCTGGTACTCCAGCCCGAACACCTCGCCGGTCAGGTCGAGCAGGCCCTCCATGACGCGTTCCAGGGGCAGGTACTCCGCGACCACGTTCTGGTCCAGCCCGAACTCCGTGCGTCGGATCTGGTTGTCGTAGTACCGCCAGTCCCACGAGCGCAGCACCGGATCCCCGGTCCCGGCCTCCAGCAGCCGGCCGAGACGCGCGATCTCGTCACGCGCCTTGGACTGGAGGGGCGGCACCAGCTGCTCGTAGAAGCGCTGGACCGCCTCCGGGTCCCGGGCCATCTTGACCTCGAGCGCGTAGTGCGCCCACGAGGGCAGGCCGAACAGCGCGGCGATCCGCTTCCGGATCTCCAGCGCCTCCGCAATGACCGGCCGGTTGACGGTGGCGGCGCGGTTGAAGAGCTTGAACTCCAGCTGCTCGCGGAGATCGCGCCGTTCCGACTGATCCAGGAAGGGGAAGACACTGGGGTATTCGAGCCCGACTCTCCAGGTTCCCGGCCGGGTCCCGGCCGGCAGCCGATCCACGTACGATTCGGGCAGCCCGGCGAGCTCCTCGCGCGTCAGCTCCAGCCCGTCCTGAAACTCGTCGACATTGCGCTGGAAAGCCACCTCCAGCTCGACCAGGCGCGCGCGCAACCGCTCGAGCTCGTCCCGGGCGGGCGCGGGCAGTTCCTGCCCGGCACGCCGGAAGTCGCGCAGCCAGTGCTCGACCAGGCGCAACCGCTCCCCGGCGAGCGCCTGCCCCTCGGCGGTTGCGGCATAGGAGCGGATGGCCCGGTAGAGGTCTGCCCGGAAGAGCAGCGCGACGCGCCACTTGGCAAGCCGCTCCTCTGAACGCTGGCCGGCAGCACGAACCGCGGCGTCCGGATGCACCCGGGCCATGAACGCGCCCTGGCCGTATGCCACCTGCACACGATCCAGGGCCTGGTCAAGCGGCAGCATGGTGTCTCTGAACGTGGCGCCACCACGTGGCACCACGTCCTCGACAAGGGCGTCGGCCTGCGCAAGGCCCGCGTCGGTATCCGCCGCGACCGAGTCGGCAGTGACGGTCGAGAAGTCGAACAGCATGCGGCCGATGGTAGCGCGCGGGGCTGCGGGCCCGCTCAGAAGCGGGGCGCCGCGCCCCCGGGGGCCGCCTGCCGGATCTCGAGCGCCCGCCGGTAAGCGTCCAGGTACCGCGGTGCGGAGGCCGCCCAGGAGAAGTCCCGCGCCATGGCCCGGCGCATCAGCGCCTGCCAGCGGCCCGGGTCCCGGTAGGCGGCCATCGCCCGCGTCGCCGCGTCCACCAGGGCGCTGGCGGCCGGCGGTCCGAAGACGAACCCGTCGCCGTCGGCCGGATCGGCATCCGCGTCGCGCACGGTATCGGCCAGCCCGCCGGTTGCCCGGACCACGGGGATGGTGCCGTAGCGCATCGCGATCATCTGGCTCTGCCCGCACGGCTCGAACCGGGAGGGCATCAGGAGCAGGTCACTGGCCGCGTAGACGCGGCGCGCCTCATCCCGGTCGAAGCGCTCCAGGACGGCGACCCGGCCCGGGTGGCGCAACGCCGTCTCCCGCAGTCCCGCCACCAGCCGCTCGTCACCGGTGCCCAGGATCACCAGGCGGCCGCCCGCCTCCACCATCGCTTCGGCGGCTCCGGTCAGCAGGTCGAACCCCTTCTGCGGGTCGAGCCGCCCCACCATCCCGAACAGCGGGGCACCTCGCCCGCTCCGGTCGTCCGGCCGGGCGTCGATCCCCAGCCGGGAGCACAGCTCGGCCTTGCACGCCCGCTTGCCGTCCAGGTCCCGGGCCGAGTACCGGCTGGGCAGCGCCGGGTCGGAAGCCGGGTCCCAGAGCCGGCGGTCGATCCCGTTCAGGATCCCGACATACCGGTCCCCCCGTCCCCGCAGCACGTCGTCCAGCCCCGCGCCGTACTCGGGCGTCCTTGACTCCAGCGCGTAGGTCGGGCTGACCGTGTTCACCATGTCAGCCGCCACGACCGCCTCGCGCAGCAGGTCCACGCCATCGGGGCGTCCAACGCTGGGCGGCAGTCCCAGATCGGCTGCCCGTTCGCGCGGGACCCAGCCGTGGTAGGCGAGGTTGTGGCACGTGACCAGGGTGGCCATCCCCGCGAGCAGCGGATCGCTGCCGTACCGGTGATCGCGCAGCAGCACCGCCGGGCCGGACTGCCAGTCGTGCCCGTGCAGGACCGAGACCCCGCCCCCTTCGGCCCGGATCGTCTCCAGCGCCACCTGGCCCAGCAGCGCGAAGCGTGCTCCGTTGTCCGGGTAGTCCGAGCCGGCCTCGCCGTAGAGACCGGCCCGGTCGTAGCTGTACGGGTGGTCGACCAGCCGGAGGCGGTAGCCGTCGGCCCGGGCGGAGAGGACGTCTGCGAAGGATGTTCCCGGCCCCCCCGACGCCGGAACGAAAACCGTGGTCCGGGTGACAGGCCCGGGAGCCTCCAGGCCCCGGTAGCGCGGCAGGTAGACGTCCACCTGGTGGCCCATCTCCCCCAGCGCCCGGGCCAGGGCATCTACCACGTCGGCCAACCCGCCGGTCTTGGCAAACGGCTCACACTCGGAGCTCACCATCGCGATCCGCATGGATCCGGATGGTACGCCAGCCGGGCGCCCTGCGGCCCCGCACCGGAGCCGTCGCACACCGGCCGGCCCCCGGGCTTCACCCGCACCGGGCTGGAAGCACTTCCCCGGTCGCGCCGGTCCCGGCCCGGGGTGCCGAGTAAATCGGTTTATCGACGCGGCTTCGTGTAGCATCGCATCCACTGATGCAGACCGCTCCCTCTGTTCCGACCCTCCTGCCACCGGCCATTCGGCTCCCGGCCCAGCTGGAAGGGCTCCGGGCCCTCGCGTACAACCTGTACTCGACCTGGCACCCCGAGGTGCGGCAGCTCTTCTCCCGCATCGACCCGGGGGCGTGGTCGCGTTATCGCAACCCCATCTCGATCCTCATGAGCCACCAGCGCTGGAGCGACCTGCTCGAGAACCCCGCGTTCATGGCCGAGTACGACACCATCATGCGGGACTTCCAGCACTACATGGCGAACGGCACGGGGCACTGGTTCGCACGGCACCACGCCAACGCCCTGAGCGGCCCGATTGCCTACTTCTGCGCCGAGTACGGGCTGACCGAGTCGATGGGGATCTACTCCGGCGGGCTCGGGGTCCTGGCCGGGGACCACGCCAAGACGGCTTCCGACATGGCCCTCCCCTTCGTGGCCGTGGGGCTCTTCTACCGCCGCGGCTACTTCCGCCAGACCATCGACGCCGACGGCCACCAGGAGCACGCCTACCCCGACTACGACCCGCTGCGCCTGCCGCTGCTGCGGGTCGCCTCGTCCGAGGGCGACCCGTTGGTGGTGCCGGTGGAGCTGCCGGGCCGGACCGTCTGGTGCGCCGTCTGGCTGGCACAGGTGGGCCGCGTCCCCTTGCTCCTCCTCGACACCGACATCGGCGAGAACGCCCCCGAGGACCGCCCCATCACGGGGATGCTGTACGTCCGCGGCCGCGAGATGCGCTTCTGCCAGGAGATGGTCCTGGGCGTGGGCGGGGTGCGGGCGCTGCGGGCACTGCAGATCCAGCCGGTGGTCTGGCATCTCAACGAGGGGCATTCGGCCATGATGCTGGTCGAGCGCACCCGCGAGCTGGTAGCCCAGGGCACTCCCTTCGAAGAGGCCGCGGCGCAGGTCCGCCGGAACTCCGTCTTCACCATTCACACGCCCGTCTCGGCCGGGAACGAGCGATTCGACGCGGGCCTTGTCCAGCGGCTCGCTGCACCCCTGGGCGGGCCGGACGGGGTAGACCTCGACCGGGTCCTGGAGCTGGGGCGCGGCGCAGAAGGTGACCCGTCGCAGTTCGACATGACGGCCTTCAGCCTGCGCCTGACCAACGGGGCCAACGCGGTCAGCCACCTGCATGCGCAGACCGCCAACGCCACCTGGCAGGGGATCCTCGAGCGCCCCATCCTCGGCATCACCAACGGGATCCACGTGCCGAGCTGGGTCGGACGGCCGCTGCGCAGCCTCTACGAGGAGCTTGACGGCGATCTCGACGACCTGGACCCCGAGGTTCGGGCCCGCCGCTTCTGGGACCGGCTCGGCCAGATCGGCGACCACCAGCTCTGGGCGGCGCACGCGCGGCAGAAGCTCGAGCTCGCGCACTTCGCACGCGGCCGATTGCTCAGCCAGCTCGCGCGCCACGGCGAGCCGCCCGAAGAGCTCCAGGCCCTCAGCCACGTGGTCGACCCGGCTGCACTCACGATCGGCTTCGCGCGCCGCTTCGCGACCTACAAGCGCGCCTCCCTCCTCTTCAGCGACGAGGATCGGCTCGCCCGCATCCTCTGGAACCCCGAGCGGCCGGTCCAGGTGATCTTCGCCGGCAAGGCGCATCCCGCCGACCGGCCGGGCCAGCGCGTGATCCAGGAGATCTGGGAACGGAGCCGTTCGCCACGCCTGAAAGGCCGCGTCTTCATCATCGAGGACTACGACATGCGCGTCGCGCGGTTCCTGATCCAGGGCGTGGATGTCTGGCTCAACAACCCGCGACGACCGCTGGAGGCATCCGGGACGAGCGGCATGAAGGCGGCGGCCAACGGCGTCGTCAACCTCTCGGTCCTCGACGGCTGGTGGGACGAGGCGTGGTCGGGCACCAACGGCTGGGCCATCGGCGGCCGCACCACCAACCCCGACGAGGGGGCACAGGACTGGGCCGACTCGCAGGAGCTCTACCGGCTGCTGGAGGAAGAGGTGGTTCCGCGCTACTACGAGCGCGATCGCGACGGGCTCCCCGGGGCCTGGCTGGCCACGGTGCGCGAGTCCATCCGCAGCACCATCTGGCAGTTCTCCACGACGCGCATGCTCGAGGAGTACGTCGAGCAGCTCTACTTGCCCGCGGCTTCGACACCGGTCGGACGGGCCCGGAGATCCAGCCGGCGCGCGAGAGCCACCTGACCAGAATCGACAGGGAGGAGAGAGGGCGGTGAGCGGCCGCATTGCACTCGCGCTCGCGATCCACAACCATCAACCGGTTGGCAACTTCGGCTGGGTCTTCGAGGACGTCTTCCAGAAGGCGTATCAGCCGCTCCTGGGCGCCCTCGAGCGACACCCTGGCGTCCGCCTCTCCCTCCACTACACCGGTCCCCTGATCGAATGGGTCGGCGCTGCGCATCCGGAATTCATCTCGCGCCTGGGTGCGCTCGTGGCGCGCGACCAGGTCGAGGTGCTGGGAGGCGGCTATTACGAGCCGGTCCTGGTTTCCCTGCCCGAGCGGGACCGGCGCGGCCAGCTGCTGCGCATGGCGGACGGCGTGGAACGGCTCTTCGGCCGTCGACCCCGCGGCGCCTGGCTGGCAGAGCGCGTGTGGGAGCCCCAGCTCCCGTCGGTGCTGGCCGACGCGGGCTACGAGTGGACCATTCTCGACGACAACCACTTCCGGGCCGCCGCGATCGCGGAAGACGAGATGTGGGGTGCGTACGTGACCGAGGACCAGGGGCGCCTGCTGCGCGTCTTCGGCACGGAGCAGGGCCTGCGGTACCGGATCCCGTTCGGGGCCCCGGAAGACGTGATCGCCCACCTGCGCGACCACGCCACGGACGACGGGCGGCGGCTCGGCTTCATGGGCGATGACGGCGAGAAGTTCGGCGCGTGGCCGGGCACGTACGAGCACTGCTGGGGGCGGGGCCGCTGGATCGACCGTTTCTTCGACCTGCTGGAGGAGAACACCGACTGGCTGGCGACGGTGACGCCCTCGGCCTGGCTCGACCGCGAGCCCCCCGTGGGGCGCGTCTACGTGCCCACCGCCTCCTATATCGAGATGGGGGAGTGGGCCCTGCCACCGGACCAGTCCACCGTTTTCACCGCGCTCGTCAAGCGTGCGTTTGAGGAGGATCTGCCGGAAAAGCGCTACCTGCACGGCGGGTTCTGGCGTAACTTCCAGGCTCGTTACCGGGAGATCAACGACCTTCACAAGCAGATGCTGCGGGTGTCGGCCAAGGTCGCCGGGATGCCGCCGGGCCCCGAACGGGAAGCGGCGCTGGATCACCTGTACCGGGGGCAGTCCAACGACTGTTACTGGCACGGGCTCTTCGGCGGGATCTATATCGTGCACATGCGCCTGGCCACCTGTGCACACCTCATCGCCGCGGAAGATCTGGCCGACCGCGTTCGCATGCGCGACGCCACGGGGGGCGATCCCGTCCCCGGCGATCGCGCCCCGGGCGATATCGTCCCCGGCGGCGAACCTGCCCTTCGCGGCGGGGAACCTGCCCTTCGCGGCGGGGAACCTGCCCTTCGCGGCGGGGAACCTGCCGCCCCCGGGAACGCGAGCCCCGGCGGCCCGTTCCAGGCCTCCCGGAGCCGGGCCGCGGAAGCCTTGATCGCCGCGCCGGCGAACGGCGCCGCGCTCCTCGACACCGACCTGGACGGGGTGCCCGAGGCCTACCTCGCGGGATCCGGGCAGGTGCTCACGGTGGACCTCGAGGAGGGCGCGGCCCTCGGCAGCTGGGACCTGCGGGCCACGCGCCTGGCACTGGCGTCGGTCATGCGACGCCGGCCGGAGGCGTACCACGCCACGCTCCGGGAGCACGAGGCGCGCGCGGCGGCAGAAACCGGGGCTCAGCCGGGCAGCGTCGCTGGGCCGGATGGCGCGGGGCCGGGCGAGGCTCCCAGGACAATCCACGACATCGTGATGACCAAGGAGCCGGGGCTCAGCCGGCTCCTGATCTACGATCGCCACGAGCGGCGCTCGGGCTTGCTGCATGCGGTCCCGCAGGGAACCACGCCGGAAGATTTCCGGCTCCAGGAGTACACGGAGCTGGGTGACCTGGTCGACTCCCCCTACCGGGTGACGCGGCTGGGCCAGGCAGAACTGGTCGCGGCACGGGACGGCCGGATCGATGGCCAGCCGGTCCGGGTGACGAAGACTTTCCGGTCCGGCGGCGGCCGACTGGATCCGTCCCTCGAGCTCGAGGTGGCCGTGCAGCACCGCGGTGGCACCCGCATCGTGATCGACCTGGTCCTCGAGTGGAACGTGGACCTTGCCGGTGGGGGCGGCAACCCGGCGGCCCACTACACGGTCCCGGCCGCTGCGCCGGCGGGGTCCGCGCGGTATGCCCACGACTCGGCGCAGCGCCCCGGGGTCCTGCCCTGGGTGGCCTTCGGCAACGATGCCGAGGGAGCCAGCGTCACGGCCAGCCTGCAGCCGCCCGCCGACGTGGCCTGGTACCCGGTCGAGACGGTCTCGAACTCCGAGGCCGGGTTCGAACGCCAGTACCAGGGCAGCTGCCTGCTCCTCCGCTGGCCGCTCGCGCTGGAGCCCGGCGAGGTCCGATCCGTCACCGTGCGCTGCGACGTGGTCAGCTCGCGCGACCACCTGGCGGAAGAGCTCGCGCCCCGGCCATGATCCAGATCCGCCGGGCCAGCGCATGAACGGTCCCAGCGCATGACCAGCCCGGCCCGTCCTCGACTCGCCGTTCACGGCCACTTCTACCAGCCCGACAGGCGGGATCCGTTCACCGGCGAGGTACCGCCGGACCCAAGCGCCGCCCCGGCCCACGACTGGACCGACCGCGTCACCGACGAGTGTTACGCCCCGAACGCGTTGCGCGGCAACTTCCGGCATATCGGGTGGGACCTGGGCCCCACCCTCGCGCTGTGGCTGCAGCAGCACCGGCCGGACCTGTACAGGGCCATCGCGGAGCAGGACGACGGCTCGAACGCGATGGCGCTTCCCTGGCACCACATCATCCTTCCCCTCGCTCCCATACGCGACCGGCGGACGGAGATCCGCTGGGGCATCCGCGATTTTGCACTGCGGTACGGACACCGCCCAGCCGGGATATGGCTCCCCGAGACGGCGGTCGATCTGCTCACTCTGCGCCTGTGCGCCGAGGAGGGGATCGGCTACACGATCCTCGCGCCGTGGCAGGCGGGCACGGATGGCGACCTCGACACCCGTCGACCGTACCGAGTGGAGGTTGGGGGCGGCCACTCGATGCTGGTGATGTTCTACGACCGTGACCTGTCCACGGCGGTCAGCTTCGACCCCGGTGCGACCCAGAACGCGGACGACTTCGTGCGCGGCCGGGTGCTGCCCCGGCTGGCGGAGCCACTGCCTTCGGGGGACCCGCCGTTGGCGCTGATCGCCACCGACGGCGAGCTCTACGGTCACCACCAAGGGTTCCGGGAGCTCTTCCTCGCGCGGCTGACCAGCTGGTACGGCAGCGACGTGGGCGATCCCAGCCTGGAGGTGGTGACGCTCGGGGCCGCGCTGGCAGAGGCGACCCGGCCCGCCCTGCCGATCATGACCATCCGGGAACGGACCAGCTGGTCGTGCCTCCACGGCGTCCTGCGCTGGAGCGCGGAGTGCCCGGACGCCGTTGACGGCCGCTGGAAGCAGCCCCTGCGCCTGGCCCTGGACCGGCTCGCGGCCGCCATCGACACGCTCACCGATGCGCTGCTGAAGCCAATCGGCGTGGACCCGTGGCAGGCCCGCGACGGGTACGCCGACGTCGCCGCCGGGTACGTCCCGGCCTCTGAATACGTCGCGCGCGTCGTGGCCGAGGCGGCTCTCCCGATCAACGGCCCGGGCGCCTCGGCCACCCGGGCCCGCCGAGCCCACGAGGCGCTGCTGCAGGACCTGCTCAACGCCCAGTCCTCGCGGCTGGCGATGTTCGCTTCGGACGCCTGGTTCTGGGATGACCCGACCCGCCCGGAGACACTGCAGGTGCTCCGCTTTGCGGCCCATGCCGCACGGATCCTCGACCGCCTGACCGACGCCGGCCTCGAGCGTGCGCTGGTCGAGAACCTCCGCGCGCTGCGCTCGCCGTCCACCGGGGTTGACGGAGCCGGGCTCTACCGCCTCGCCCTGGAACAGGTGCACCAGCTCCCGCCGGAATAGGCGCGGGCGCCGGGCCCCCGTGCGCACATGGACACAACCCGGGCCGGGTTGATGGGCCCAGGAACCGGCCCGACACCGGCCGCAACCGGGCGGTTGGCCCATCCCGGGACGGCCGGTCGGCACTTGGCCTGCGACGCGCCCAGCGCAAGACTATGGGTCAGATAAAAGCCCCTCACCTCCTCCACGAAGTGACCCGTCGCTGGTGCGGCGGGTCACTTCGGTTCCCAGCTCGTGCGCGCGGGCGGCAGCTCACGGGCGGGTGCCGCCGCGGGCTTCCGCGGCCGCCAGGATGACGGCGGCGGCCGTTTCCAGGCCAAGTCGCCCGGTATCTATGGCCAGGTCGTACAGGCGCAGGTCCAGCCAGTCGTGCCCGTAGACCTGTTTGATGTACGCGGCGCGGTTGGAATCCATCTCGCGGAGACGCCGATCGGCGGCCGCCTGGTCGATCCCCTCGCGCTCCATCACGCTCTTCCGGCGGAAGGCGGGGTCTGCGTGCAGGAAGACCGAGAGCAGGTCCGGGCGGTCGTGCAGGATGAACGCTCCGCCCCGCCCCACGATGACGGCGTTCCCCGACCTGGCCACCTCTCGCACCACGTCCTGGGTCAGCTGCAGGACCTCGCGGCGGGGATCGTAGGCGGGATCCGGATACGGGGGCTCCCAGGCCACACCCAGGCCCACCGCGAGCGGGGAGAAGGAGAGCGCCAGGCGATCGAGCAGCGTGGATGGCCGCTCGTCTTCCGCCTGGACGTCCTCGGGCGAGAGCGCGGCCCTCCTTGCCACCTCGGCGATCAGCGACTGGTCGACCACCTCAACGTGCAGGCGCTCCGCCACCAACGCCGCCACACGCGACCCACCGGACCCGAACTGCCTCGAGATCGTGATGACCGGCATCTGTCACCTCCGTCCCCCGGCCCGTGCCGGGCACAAGCGGAGGATAGCCCGCGCAACGGGCGCTGCGCGCGGCCCGGTTCCCAGCCGGCACGGCAGGCACGGTGCCCGCTCAGGCCTTGGACGCCACCGGGGTCTCGCCCAGCACGATCCGCCGCAGCCAGCGGACGGGCGGCGACCCGTGCGAGACGAGCTCCTGCAGGTGCCCCCGGTAGTCGAAGTCGCCGACGTCGCCCCAGCCGCCCACCAGCGCCGGCGGCACCACGTCCTCACGCCGTCCCCCGTGTGCGGCCGCCCATTGGCGGCGCGCCTCGAGCTCCAGCTCCCAGAGCTCCGCGGCGCCCACGTAGTAGGTGGAGAGTTGCCCCGACGTGAGACGCGCCCGGGTCCACTTGGCGCGCGCCTCCTGCTCTTCCTGAAAGCCGATCTCCACCATCAGCCGCATCGCCTCGTCCTCGGACATGGAGCCGGCGTGGATGCCCACGTCGAGCAGCGCGTTGATGATCGAGCGCAGGTAGAACTTCCAGTGGGTCAGCATCAGTGCCGGATCCCGCCGACCGTAGCCGACGTCCATCATCGATTGCGTGATGTAGACCGCCCAGCCCTCGATGAAAGCCCCCGACGCGAAGATGGAACGAACGATCGACGGGCACCGGTTGGACCAGTCGAGCTGCAGAAAATGCCCGGGGATCGCCTCGTGGATACAGAGGAGCCGCAGCATCCGGTCGTTGTCCTCGCGCAGGTACGACTCCACGCGGTCCGCGGGCCAGTCCTCGCCCGGCGGCGTGATGAAGAGGAGGCTCTTCTGGCCGCGCTCCAGCGGGCCCGGCGGGTCGAGAAAGGCGCCTCCGAGCGCACGCATGAAGACGGGCGTCCAGGCGATCTCGAGCGGCTCGTGCGGCAGCCCGATCATCTGGTTGCGACGGACGAACCGCTCGATCCGGCCCACCTCTCGTCGGCAGTAGTCCGCCAGCTCCTCGGGCTGCCGGTGCTCCCGCGAGATCGCGTCGAGGACCGCGCGCACAACGGGGCCGTCAGCGTCGTCCACGGCACCCTGCGCCATCCGGATCTCGGCCGGGGCGGCCAGCCGCGCACCGTCCGGCGCCCTGGGCGTGCGGGACGCGACGGGCAACGGCGCGTCGCCCATCCAGGTGGGCCAGAGTGCCCGCGCCAGCCGCCCCATCTCGGCCCGCACGGCCACCAGGTCCCGGTTCGCCCGGGCCGCCAGGTCGGCCGGCGACAGGTCGCTGGCGAGGATGAGACGCAGCTTGCGGGCGTAGAGGTCCGGACCCAGGCGGCCATCGCCCTGCGCCCGCGGCAGGACGTCCCGTTCCAGGTAGTCCCGGAAATCAGTCAAGGCCGCGCGTGCACCCGGAACCACCTCGGCCAGCCGCCCCGGCAGCCGGAACGATTCCTCGTCGTACCGGTTCCTGTCGGCGATGCGGACCGCCTCGTCGATGAGCTGGCCAATGCCATCCAGGTGCTCCAGGGCCGCTTCCGTATGGAGCCGGGAGACCGGCCGGCCAGGCATTCCCAGCAGGTTGGCGCGGGCCGCGGCGGTGACCTGCGGGAGGTAGCGAAGCCGCCAGGCGAACGCCGCGCCCCGGTGGTGCCACGGCGCGTAGTCGCGTGCCAGCAGCAGGTGAAACCCGTCCCCCAGCAGCTCCACGTAGAAGAGCGGGTTCCACGTCTCCTCTCGAAGGACCTCCTCCTCGAAGAGCATGCCGTCTATGGCCTCGAGGAGAACCTGCCGGTCCACCCGCTCGTCGGGGGTCAGGCCGAGGTCGCGCATCGGTTCGAACCGCGACCGCCAGCGGCGCAGCGCGCCGATGCGGGTCAGCCGGCCGGTGCCGGACAGATCGGGCCAGCGATTGTCGAACCGGTGGTCGCCCACCCGCGTCGCCAGCACGGGATAGGCAAGGAAGAGCTCGTCCAGGAAATCCCGGAGGACGTACTCGAAGGGGGTGATGGGAAGGGGCCGGTAGTCGAAGACGTACGGCTCGAACGGTTCGTAGGGATCGGGCTGCGGAGGGACGTAGGGATCGGCCGGACGGTTCACGCTGCACATGGTACGGGGCGCCGCCATCCGGGCGCGGTGCGCCTCGGGTGCGGGCTCCGGATGCTGGCCCGGGCACCTAGAATGCCCGCGTGCTGGACATGCTGATCCCGATCGGGATCAACGCCGCGGCCCTGCTGGCCGCGGTGGAGCTGGTCCCCGGTCTCCAGTTCGACGTCGGACCCGACTGGTGGAAGCTCCTGCTGGTCGCAATCATCCTGGGCCTGCTCAACACCTGCCTGCGCCCGATAGCTCGATTGCTGGCGCTGCCGCTCAACGTCTTGACTCTGGGTCTGGCGGGGGTGGCGATCAACACGGCGATGGTGCTGGTGCTCGCGCTCACCAGCGACCGGCTGCAGCTGGGCTTCACGATCTACGGCTGGCCGGCCCGACCGTTCACTCTCGGGGTGCTCTGGGTCGCCGTCATGGCGGCGCTCGTCGTCAGTGCGGTGGCGCTGGCGCTGAGCCTCGCGCTGCGTGAGAAACGGGTCCTGGGTCTGCGCATCTGACGGATCAACGGCCCAGGTCGAGTACGCTGTTCACGACCATGGACCATGCCTCCGACCCGACAACCCGCATTTCCCATCCCCGAGCCGCGTTCCGAGCACGGATTGTCCAGCGACCCATCCTGTTCGACGGCGCCATGGGCACGCTGCTCTACAGCCGTGGCATCCCGCAGCAAGCCTCCCTCGACCAGCTGGTGCTCACCCGTCCGGGCCTGGTGAGCGCCATACACCGCGAGTACGTGGCAGCAGGCGCCGACGCCATCGAGACCTGTTCGTTCGGCGCCAACCGCCTGCGCCTGGCGCCCTTCGGGCTTGCCGCGGAGGCCGGCCGCATCAGCCGCCGGGCGGCCCAGCTGGCCCGCGAGGCGCGCGACGTGGCCGGCCGCGATGTGCTGGTGGCGGGGTCGGTGGGGCCGCTGGGCCCCGCGGCCCGGGGACCGGTGCGCGTCTCAGGCGAGCGCGTCCGGGCAGCCTTCCGCGAACAGGTGGAGGGGCTCCTGGAAGGCGGGGCGGACCTGCTGGTTCTGGAGACGTTCAGCCGCCTGGACGAGCTGCTGGCGGCCATCGCGGTGGCGCAGGAGCTGTGCGACCTCCCGGTAGTGGCCGAGATGACCTTCGGCGAGGAGCTGCGCGCCAGCGACGGCACCACGCCTGAGGTTGCCGCGCTCGCGCTGGCCCGAGCCGGCGTCGATGCGCTGGGTGTCAACTGCGGCGCGGGCCCTCTGGTGTGTCTCGACGCGCTCGAAGGCATGCCCCGATCCTCCGCCACGGCCCGCACGATCATGCCCAATGCCGGACTGCCCCAGCGCGTGGAGGGCCAGTTCGTCTACGCGGCCGACCCCGACTACTTCGGCCGGATGGTGCCGCGCTTTCTCGCGGCAGGCGCCGGGATCGTGGGCGGCTGCTGTGGCACCACGCCCGCCCACGTAGCGGCCATGCGCGCGGCCCTGGACTCGGCGCTCAGCGTCTCGCACGGGGCCGGGCACCAGGACGCGCCTGCGCCCGAGGGCCAGCGCGGGCCTGCGAGCCAGCCTTCGGCCGAGCCCCCGGACAGGCCCCTCGCCGCGCGCTCGTCGGGACACGAGCTTCCCCGGACAGGGCGCGTGGAGGCGGCCGCTGACGATACCCCCGAGCCCACCGGGCTGGCTCGTGCCCTGGCCGCCGGCCGCTTCGTGATCAGCGTCGAGATCGACCCACCCCGCTCCGTTCGCATCGAGCGGACTCTGGAGGCCGCGCGGCTCCTCCGGGATGCCGGGGCCGACCTTGTCAACATCAGCGACAGCGCCATGGCCCGGGTCCGCATGGGGGCCATGGCGGTGGCATTCGCCATCCAGCGGGACGTGGGCCTGGAGTGCCTGGTCCACGTCACCACCCGCGATCGAAACCTGATGGCGCTGGAGTCCGAGTTGCTGGGGGCCCACGCTCTGGGGATCCGCGACGTCCTGGCGCTCACCGGGGACCCTCCCCGGACCGGCGACTACCCGGCCGGCACGGGCGTCTGGGACGTCGACTCGATCGGGCTGGTCGCAATCCTGGCACGCCTGAACCGTGGCGAAGACGCGGCCGGCAGCCCGATCGGCGCCCGGGCCGGGTTCACGATCGCCTGCGCCCTGGATGCCACGGCCGCCGACCTCGACCACGAACTGGCACGGCTGGAGCAGAAGCTCGCGGCCGGCGCCCAGCTGGTGATGACCCAGCCGATCTACGACCGGACCCAGTGGGACCGCCTGGCGGACGCGATCGAGCGGCGCTGGGGCACCCGCCGGCTGCCGGTCCCCATGCTGGTCGGTGTGTTGCCGCTGCAGTCGGCCCGCCACGCGGAGTTCCTGCACAACGAGGTCCCCGGGATCACCATCCCCGAGGGGATCCGCGAGGCAATGCGGGCCGCCGACGAGCGCGGCGCGGAGCGGGGCCTTGAGCTGGCGGTGCAGCTGATCGAGGATCTCCGCACGCTCGCCAACGGGATCTACCTGATGCCCAGCTTCGGGCGGTACGAGATGGCAGCGGAGCTGGTGCGCCGGGTCCGTGCCGCCCTGGACGTGGAGGCAACGGCCGCGCCCGGGTAGACAGAGCAGAGTGACGCTGAAGCTCCGCCGGCGAGGGAGCCTGCGAGCGTCCGCGGCGCGCCAGGCGCATGGGACCGTGCCGAGAGGCTTCCGCTGGGAGGAGACCTCCACCGGCCGCCCGGTGGCGCGATCGGCGGCTGCCCATCGGCCTGCGGCGTACACTCCGTTCATGGGTGCCGTAGAGACCATGGACGTCTTCTTCGAGCTGCTCAACTCGGGCAACCGCGAGGCCGCCGTACGGCTCTTCGACGAGCAGGCCGAGATGCGCATCCACGTGATGGGCAACGTCAAGGTGCTGCGGGGCGAGCAGATGGCCGGCTGGTTCCTGCGCGCCGACCGGGGGATGAAGATGCTCCCCGGCGAGGGCCGCGACCTGGGCAACACCCTCGAGTGCAACCTGCTCGTGGTCCGGCCGGGGGCCCAGTCGCAGGATCTCGACGCGACATTCCGCGTGGAGGCCGGCAAGATCACCGCCATCAACCTCGCGCCCCGCTGACGCCCTGCATGAGCGGGCGGCCGGTCGCGTCGCGGCCATCGGCGGACGACGGCATGGCGATTCGCGCCGTCGGCCTGACGAAGCGGTACGGGCGCACGACGGCGCTGGACGGCCTCGACCTGGACGTACCGCGCGGCGAGACCTTCGGTTTCCTGGGCCCGAACGGGGCCGGCAAGACCACGGCCGTGAAGCTCCTGCTCGGGCTTGCCTACCCCGCGAGCGGCACGGGATGGGTGCTGGGGGCGCCGCTCGGCGATCGCTCGGCCAGGGCCCGTATCGGGTACCTGCCGGAGCTGTTCCGGTACCAGCCGTGGCTGACCGCGCGCGAGGTGCTCGCCCTGCACTGTTCGCTGGCCCGCATCGAGCGCTCCGACTGGGCGAGCGCGATCCGATCGGCACTCCTCACGGTGGGGCTGGCGGACCGGGCGGACGACCGAGTGGGTGGCTTCTCGAAAGGGATGCAGCAGCGGCTGGGGCTTGGTGTGGCCCTGCTCGGGCCGCCTGACCTGGTGATTCTTGACGAGCCGACCTCCGCCCTGGACCCGGTGGGTCGCCAGGACGTGCGCCAGATCATCCACGGCCTCCGCGAGCACGGCGTGACCGTCTTTCTGAACTCGCACCTGCTCGGCGAGGTCGAACGGGTGTGCGACCGGGTGGCTGTCGTCGACCGGGGAAGAGTGGTGGCCACCGGGGCTCTGCCCGGGCTCCTGTCGAGCCGCAGCGTGCTTCTTCGGGCGACCGACCTGCCCGACGAGGTGCTCCCCTCGTTGGGCCGCTTTGGCCACGTGCACCGCGATGGAGACCGGCTCACCGTCGAGGGAATCGAGCCGGACGCGATCCCCGACCTGGTCGCCGAAGCGGTGCGATTGGGCGGGAGGATTCAGGCGGTGGAGCCGCTCCAGCAGACCCTCGAGGACCGCTTCCTGGCGCTGGTGGGGGCAGAGCGCGGGTGAGCAACATCCTGCGCCTCGGCGCGCTGACACTCCGCGAGGCGGTCCGACGGCGGCTGGCCTGGGCCCTGCTCGGGCTGACGCTGCTGGTGGTGGTTGTGACCGGATGGGGATTCGACCGCTTCGTGGGGCTTGCACGCGCGGACGGTGTGAGCGAGGTGCAGGTCCGCCTGGCGGTCTCGCAGCTGCTGATCATGGTGGCCTTCATGTTCAGCTTCGTCCTGGCCATGATCGCCGTCGTGTTTGGCGCGCCGGCCATCGCGGGCGACGTGGAGAGCGGCGTCGCGCTGGCGCTGCTCGCACGACCCGTGCGCCGTTCGGAGCTGGTCCTGGGCAAGTGGCTGGGGCTGATGGTCATCGTCGCGGTCTACGCGACCGTCGCGGGCGCCGCGGAGATCGTCGCATGCGCGTGGGTCACGGGCTGGGTTCCCCCGCACCCCCTCCAGGCGATCGTGTTCATGGGCGGCGAAGGGGCCGTGCTCCTGACCTTCTCACTGGCCCTGAGCACCCGGCTCTCGATGATCACCGGAGGCGCCATTTCGGTGGTCCTCTTCGGGCTGGCCTGGGTGCTGGGCCTGCTGGGCCGCTTCGCTGCGCTCTTCGGAGTCGAGTCGCTGCAGCAGATCGCTGCGGTCAGCCAGCGGCTCCTTCCCAGCGACACGTTCTGGATCGGCGCCACCGCCAGCCTGGAACCCACGCCCGGGCAGTTGGCCCAGGGCGGAATCGCCGGGAGCGTCGCGGTCGGCCGCTTCAGCCCGTTCTCCGTCGCCGGACCTCCCGCTCCCGGGGAGCTCGGCTGGGCCGTCGCCTGGATCGGCCTCGTGCTCTTGCTGGCCGTCCTGCTCTTCGAACGCCGCGAGGTCTGATCCGGGACCGGAGGCGGCCACCGCAACCCCGCGTGGGCGCCGGCCCGGCGGGGCCAGAACGTTCCAGTCCGGAGCCTCACGCGGACCGGGATGAACCGGTCAGGGAGCCCCGCTTGCCCCCCCGGGCGCCGTACTGCCTGCAGCTCCGCCCGCTGCCCCGCTGATCGAGGAACCCTTGACCGGGATCGTGATCTGGTCGCCCACCGCCAGAAGGTTCGCGTTCTTGATCTGGGGGTTGGCCTTGAGCAACTGGCTCACCGTCAACCCGTAGCGGCTGGCGATGACCGAAAGCGTGTCGCCCTGCACCACGGTGTAGATGGTGGGTGTCGGCAGCGGAGGCGGTGTCGGCGCCAGCGACACGGTCGGGGCGACGCTGGCGGTGGCAACCGGCGTCGCCAGGCGCGGCGCCCCGAAAAAGCCCGGGGCCAGGGTCGGGAGGAAAAACAGGACGACCGCAGCCACCACGACCGCGATGGCTCCCAGCCACACCCTGGGGACCTGCGGCAGCCCCACTCGCGTGCGGAGATCGGGAAACCGCTCCTGGCGCAGCGGGCGCTCCCAGGCTGGCGCTCCGGCACCGATCCCGTCCTCCGGGGCACCGACCTCGGCCCGGTGCAGCAACAACCCCCTGGCCGCGGGCAGCCCCGCCAACCCGGACCGGGAGAGCAGCCCCGCGCGCGGCGCCGGTTCCTGGGCAGCGCCGATCCCGGGCCTCGGCCGGGACGAGCCCGTCCCCAGCACGCCCGGCTGGGACGCCGGCGCCCGCAGCCCGGCCGCGGGCAGTGACGCGCCCGGCCGGCCGCCCCGGCCCGGGCGCGGGGTTCCGTCCGGTCGCACGTCCGGGCTGGGGTGCGTCAGCGCCGGCGGCGGCGTCGTCCGCGGAGCCGAGACGGCCTCAGGGCCGCCGGGCCGGGCGCCCGTCGGCAGCTCGCTTCGGTTTCCCGGAGACCTGGCGTCCCGACGGCCCAGCAGGAACGCGGGCGTGTCCCACGGCGCGCCGTCCCACGAGCCGGTCGCACCCGGGCCAGGCGCCGTCTCATCGCCCGGCCGTCGCTCGACTCGTCGCGCACCGGGAACGCCAGGTGCGGCCGCGCCTTCCTCGCGGCCACTGGCGGGCGGGGGCGATCCGGCATCCGGGGCCTCCGGCACGGACCCCGCGGTGGGCGCGGGTTCCTCGAAGGGGTGCCGGTCGATGCCGGGCCGGGCGCCTTCGACAGAAGGGGGGATGGACTGCAGTGGTTCGCCGCGCAGCGCAGACTCGCCCCATCCCGCCGCGCGCTCGTGCCCGCCCGGGCCTCGGGACCCTGCGCCTGCCCCCGCGCGATCCTCCTCGCTCCCGGCCTGCCAGGGCGGGGGCGCAGCCCACGCGCGCGCGTCGGCCCACAATCCGGGCGCTCCTCGCTCGTCCAGGCCTTCCGCCGGTTCGCCAGCCGGCCCCGGAGCATCGGTCGCTGCGGGCATCTCCGGCGGCTGCCGCGCAGGCGCCACGGATGGCGTGGCGCCGGCGGCCGGGGCGATCGGCCGGGCCGACTCGCGTCGCGCCCAGTCCTGGAACGTGGGACACGCGGGGAACGCGGCCGTCAGGCAGTACTCCTGCTGGTGTGCGATGGCGCGCGGGGCCGGGGTGGGCTCCGCGTAACAGCGGTGGTTCCGATCCGGGCCCTGGGAACGCGCGTCACGGTCCGCGGCCAGGGCCACGAAGGGGCAGACCAACGCGCCATCCGGGTCGCCAGCCCGGCGATCGTACATGGCGGCATGATACCGACCCTGGCGCCCCGACAGCGCGCCGGCTCCGATACCCCGCTGGCGCCCCGACAGCGCGCCGGCCGCTCCTGCCGCCGGCCGCTCCTGCCGCCGGCCGCTCCTGCCGCCGCCCGCCCCTGGCAACGGCCGAGGGCCGCTCGCCAACGAGCACGGGGGCCACTTCCGTGGCACGATGACCAGGTCTACGCCCGTACCCGGAGGGGACCACCGTGCTTCGCGAACGAATCGAGACCGCCATCGCGCCGCGCCACGCGCTCCACGCTCACTGTGACATCCCGTGCGGGATCTACGATCCGTCGATCGCCGAATACGGGGCCCGGTCAGTGGCTCGCATGGTCGAGCTGATGAACCAGAACCTCGGCGACGATCCCACCCAGCGCAACCAGTTCATCCGCATGGTCGAAGTCAAGGAGAAGTACGCCGAGTCCGTCAAGCACGAGGTGCGGGTGATCTGGGGCGACTACTTCAAGCCCGAGCACGTGGCGAAGTACCCGCAGCTGCACGACCTCGTCTGGCGGATCATGAAGCAGGCCAGCAAGTGCAAGCAGACGGTGGACGCCCAGGCGGCAGCCGATCTACTGGCGCTCGTCAAGGAGTTCGGAGACATCTTCTGGGAGACCAAGGGCGGCCGGCCGACGGCCTGACCGCCTCGGCCGGCGTCGCGGTGTCGCAGCCAGCAGGTCCCCGCCCGGGCCCAGGACGGGGGAACCCTTCGGTGGCCCCGCGCGATGACAGCAATCCAGGGGCCGGCCAGGGAGCCGATGCGCGCTTCCGGGCCGGCCTCCGGGCCGGGATCCTGCTCGCGGCCGCCGGCATCGCACTCGCCCCCCCGCTGGCGCGGGCGTTCCGAAGTTGGACCTTCCGCTGCGCGGTCGTCGGTGACAGCATGCGCCCGCTCCTGCACCCCGGGGACTGGGTCCTGGTGGACCCCGACGCCTACCGATCGCACCCGCCGCGAGCATCCGACCTGGTGGCGGTCCCGGACCCGCGCGACCCATCCCGCTGGCTCGTGAAGCGTGTCCACGCGACCACACCCGAGGGCCGACTGGACCTGCGCGGCGACGACACGCTCCGCTCGACCGATTCACGGACATTCGGGCCGGTGGACCCGGCAACGGTCATCGGGCGGCCCTGGGCGCGCTACTGGCCGCCGGCACGGATCGGCCTCATTCGCTGATGCCTCGCCCGCGGAGCGCGCGGACGAACAACCGTCATGGGCCCGTCCGGCCCGCAGCGACTAGCGCAGCTCGAACAGCTCGCCGAGTTCCTGCACCATCTCGAGGTCCCGCGGCAGCAGGTCCTGCAGCATGATCCGCTGGACGCCGGCTGCCGCGTAACGAGCCACCTGCTCAAGCGCCTCAGCATGCGTGCCGACGATCCAGCGGGGGCGGCGTTCTGCCAGCCACTCCCCTGCCCCCTCGGCATCGCGGCCCAACATCCCGAGGAGGGCGCGCACGCGCCGATTCACCCCCGCCGGGGTGGGCGCCACGAGCACGCCCACCATCGCCGATTGCACCATGGTGGCCGGATCGCGGCCGATCGTTTCGCAGGCCTGTTTCACTCGCTCGAAGGCCGCGCGGACCGCGTCGGGGGGCGCGCCGGAGACGTTGAACTCGTCCGCCCATCGGGCGGCGAGGCGGGCCGTGCGCGGCTTTCCTTCGCCGCCCACGATCAGGTTGGGGTGAGGCCGGCCCCGGCGCTCCACCGGGCGCGGGACCAGTCGCGCGCCACGGACCTGCCAGAAATGCCCCTCGAAGGACCAGCCCGGCGGCTCTGCCCAGAGGCCGTGGATGATCTCCAGCTGCTCCTCCAGCATGTCGAACCGCGTGCGCAGGTCGGGAAAGGGCAACCCGTGCTCCGCGTGCTCTCGCTCGTTCCAGCCGGCGCCCAGGCCGAGCTCGACTCGCCCTCCGCTCATCTCATCGACGGTGGTCACCACCTTCGCCAGCAGCCCCGGCGGCCGGAACGTGACCGGCGACACCAGGACCCCCAGGCCAATCCGTCCCGTTTCGCGGGCCAGGCCGGCCAGCGTGGTCCACGCGTCGGTGGTCGGAAGCCCCGCCTCGCCCGGGAAACTCGTGTAGTGGTCGGAGCGGAAGAACGTCTCGAACCCCGCGGACTCCGCGGCACGCGCCAGTGCCAGCAGCTCGTCATAGGCGAGCCCCTGCTGTGGCTCGCTCATCAGCGCAACGCGCATGCGCACCTCCCGGGTCGCGACCGAGGACGCCGACCGGGCCGGTCGGTCGGCATCGCGAAACTGGCCAAGCATGACGCACGCACGGCGCCGTTGCACGGCGCGCATCGGTTCGCCCGGGGCGACCGGCGTGCTGCGCTCCATGCCTTCCCCGGTGCGCGCCGCGCACCTCTATCATCGTGTGGTGCCAGATCCCGCGGAGACAGACCGTCAGTCGCCCGGGGGCGACATCCCCGGCGGCCCGCCCGCTGGTTCGGAGCCGGCCCCGGAGACTCCCGTCTACTGGCTTGCGTCGGCGGAGCTTGGCGTTCCCACCCTCGGTGAGGCACGGGCGGCCCCGGAGTCAGCGCCCGCGTCGGGATCGGCGTCCGCCCCGGAGCCAGCGCCTGCGTCAGGATCGCCTTCCGCCGCCAGCCTGCCCGACAGCAGCGCCGCAGGCGCCGCCGGGAGCGGTCCGCCGCCTCGCGCAGGTGTGGTGCTCGGCGCCGAAGACCCGGACCGCAGCCGGGCCCATCCCGCGCGTGCATCGTCCGTCGCGACACGCCTCTCCGCCCTGCTGGCGATACTGCTCGTCGCCGGGGTCGTGGGCTATGGGCTGGCGTTTCTTTCGGCCGAGCTCATCGGACGCGCAAACTCTGCAGGGCCACCGGCGGCGGCTTCGGCACGTGCATCGGCCGGCCCCACGGCCGCGGCGTCGGGAATACCCGCCAGCGCCAGCCCCCCTGCCACGTCGCCCGCCTCACCCAGCCCCACCCCCACCGCGATCGCGACCACCGTGCCGAGCGGCCTTGCCTCGCCGGCGCCCGCATCGCCGCAAATCCACCTGGTCGCTCCGGGAGAGACCCTGACCTCGATCGCGGCCCGGTATGGCCTGAGCGTGCAGGCGCTCGCGGCCGCAAACGGCATCACGGACCTGGACAGGATCTACGTGGGCCAGAAGCTGGTGATCCCGGCCCCCTGACAAAGCGTTCGGCCTTGCCTGGGGCCGCCGTTTGCCCGGGACCTCGCCGCACCAGCGGCCCGACGGGTCAGCAAGCAGCCTCAGCCGCGAGTCTCACCGGGTGCCGCGGCGCGCAGCCACCCGATCCAGATCGCCTCCGCGGGACCCACGGTGCAGGCGGGCCCGTTACGGACCAGCGGCAGGCGGAGCAGCGCGGGATCTGCCACCAGGCGGTCGAAGAGCTCAGACTCGGTGACGCGAAGGTACGCCAGCCCCAGGTCCCGGTATCGGCGGCCGTCGCGGTCGAGAAGCGCCGTCGCCCCGAGTCGATCCGCAAACCGCCGCAGCTCCCCGGCCGCCGGCGGGCGGATCGCGACGTCCACGAAATGCACCGGGATCCGCCGCTCCCTGAAGAAGCGCAACGCTTTCTGCGTGTCGCGCGAGTCCCGGCGGCCGAACACCTGCACTCCCGGGCGCGGATCGGCAGGCATCGCTGCCCGTGCTTGCTAGCGTGCCTCGACGTCGAGCCCACGCTGGGCCAGCCCCTGCCGGACCTCGTCGAAATTCCCGGGTGCAGGCTCGGCTGCCGAATCGTGCTCGACAAAAGCGATCCCGGTCGCGTCAAGCGCCGCCCGCGTGCCGTCCGCATCCGAGGTCGTCAGCATCAGCGCGCCCTCGGTGTCCTCAGCCACGCCCACGATCCCGGTGATATTGATTCCGCGGTCCCCGAGGGTCGCTGCGAGCCGCGCGAGCGAGCCGGGGCGATCATCCAGCCGGACCGTAAACCAGATGGCCATCCCGGCCTCCCGTCGATGCTGCCTGGCGGACCGGGGAACTCCCACCCCGGACCGTGCCTGGGACCGGACCAACCCGACGCGGCCGACACCGACCACGGCCGACACCGACCACGGGCGCCTCCCACCGAAAAGAATACGCCCGCCCGGCGACCGCGGACCGGGCGGTACCGCGACGACTGCGGGAGGCCCCCGAGTGTGGGACCATGAGGGCCGCAACGGGCAACCCCAGCAGCAGTGAGGCTCAAGATGGCAACCAGTCGTCGCGCCCGGGTCGTCTGGCAGGGCGACCTCGCCTCCGGTTCCGGCCGAGTCTCAGCCGCCACCAGCGGAGCGTTCACCGATCTCCCCGTGACGTGGGCCTCTCGCACGGAGGCAGCCGAGGGCCGGACCAGCCCTGAGGAACTCATTGCAGCGGCGCATGCGGCCTGCTACTCCATGGCGCTCTCGAGTGAACTCGCGAAGGCCGGGACGCCGTCCACGCAGCTCGAGGTGAGCGCGACCGTCACTTTCGACCGCGTCAACGGCCAGTGGTCCGTGGCCAGCTCCGAGCTGCAGGTGACAGCCCGCGTGCCAGGCATCTCTGAGGAAGCCTTCCAGGCCATCGCGGCCGCCGCCAAGGACGGGTGCCCCGTCTCGCGCGCGCTGCATGGCAACGTCGAGATCTCGCTCGCAGCGACGCTCGCTCGGTAGCCGAGGGTCCAGTCGGCAGGAGGCGCGGCTGGCGGGTCAGCAGGGGATGGCATGCGGATCGCGACCTGGAACGTCAACTCGCTGAAGGCCCGCCTGCCCAAGGTCACCGAGTGGCTGGCGCGGCGCCAGGTCGACGTGCTCCTGGTGCAGGAGACGAAGCTGACGGACGAAGCCGCGCCGGAACTGGCGTTCCGGCTTGCCGGCTACGAGCTCGCCCATCACGGCGAAGGCCGCTGGAACGGCGTCGCCATCGCCAGCCGCGTGGGCCTCACGGAGGTCGAACCGGGTCTGGCCGAGGGCCCCGACCCGGATGGGGCACGCTTCCTGGCTGCCCGGTGCGGCGGGGTCCGCGTGGCCAGCCTCTATGCCCCGAACGGGCGCGCGGTCGGCAGCGAGTTCTGGCTGGCGAAACTCCTCTGGTTCGGGCGGTTGCGTGCCTGGTTGGGGGCTCGCGACCCGGGTGAGCCGCTCCTGCTGGGCGGCGACTTCAACGTGGCGCCGACCGACCTGGACGTGTGGGACCCGGCGGCCTTTGCGGGGGCGACCCACGTGACGCCCGAAGAACGGGCCGCGTTCGATGCGCTCCTCGAATGGGGGCTGGTTGACGTCTACCGGCAGCACCACCCGGAAGGCGGCCGGTTCAGCTGGTGGGACTACCGGGGCGGCTCGTTTCACAAGGGACAGGGGATGCGCATCGATCACCTCCTGCTGACCCGGCCGCTGGCCGCACGCGCCACGGCCGTGGAGATCGATCGCGACGCCCGCAAGAACCCGATCCCCTCCGACCACGCGCCGGTGCTGGTGGACCTCGCCGACTGATCGCCCATCGGGTTCTCTTCGGGCGCACAGGGGCCGGATGGGCATCACGGCGTCGCGACCGTGGGCAGCCGGGGCCCATCTTCGCCGGTGCGCGCCGGGCCGCGCCTGCTAGGCTGTACCCGCACGGTCGGCGCGGCCCAGGCTCCTCGGCGGGACGCTTCGCCGACCTCGATGGAGGAAGACGATATGGGCGCACTGTCACCCTGGCACGTGATTTTGCTGCTCGCGATCGCCCTACTCGTGCTCGGACCAGGCAAGCTGCCCGAGACGGGCGCGGCACTCGGAAAGGCCATCCGCAGCTTCCAGGACGCCGCGAGCGGGCGCGAGGAGGCGGCGCCAGCCTCGACCCCTGCCGGGACGGCCCCAGCATCAACCGCGGCACTCCCGCCGGCAGCACCGGGATCCGTGGTGGAGACGGGGGCGGTCGCCCCCACACCGGCCGGATCGCCTGGCGCGCTGCCACCCCAGTCCCACATCGGCTGATCTCTCGCCAGCCACGAGCGTCCCGGCGGCAAGGGCACGGGGTCGTCCCCGTGCTAGGCTGCACGTCCATGTTGCCGCTCGATGAACCATCAGGCGAGGACCCGCGGACGGACGCGCCCCCCGCCGGCGAACCGGGGACGGCGGAGCCACCTCCCCGGGAGGCGCTTCCCGCAGAGCCGTCCCGCGATGAGCCGCGGCGCGTCGAGGCGACCCCTGCCCTGGCTGCGGCCGTCCCGACCTGGCCGCCCTCGCCCCCGCAGCGGTCCCAGGCGGCGGTCCGGGGCCTGGCCGCGCTCCTGGTGGTGGCCATTGTGGCGGCCGGGGGCTTCCTGGCCGGCGTCGGCTACGCCCGCGGCGGGCTCACGGCCGGGACGGCTTCCATCAGCAGCGGACCCCCCGCGGATGCCCGAACGGAGATCGGCCTGCTCTACCAGGCCTGGAACCTGGTCGAGCAGCACTACGTGGACCGGGCTGCCCTGAATCCACAGAACCTGACCTATGGCGCCATCCGGGGCCTGGTCCAGGCGCTCGGCGACACCGGCCACAGCGACTTCCTGACGCCCCAGCAGTACGCGGCCCTCTCCTCCGACCTGTCCGGGACCTACCAGGGGATCGGGGTGGAGATCTCGATGAAGGCCCAGGGGCCAGCGATCGTCTCGGTCTTCGAGGGCAGCCCAGCACAGAAGGCGGGACTGCGGGCCGGCGACCTGATCCTGGCCGTCAACGGCCGGGACGTGACCGGCGACTCGTTCGACACCCTGGCCGCGGAGCTGCGCGGTCCGACCGGCTCCACCGTGCGGGTCAAGGTGCTCGATCCGGGCGCCACCACCAGCCGCGAGGTCACCGTGACGCGCGCCCCGATCGACGTGCCCAACGTCACCTGGGCGATGCTGCCGGGCACCCACATCGCCGACGTCCAGCTCCAGCAGTTCGCCCAGGACGCGGCGTCCCAGCTGAAGACGGCGCTGAAGGCCGCCCAGGCCGCGGGCGCGACCTCGCTGGTGCTGGATCTCCGCGGCGATCCCGGGGGGTACGTCTCCGAGGCGGTGGGCGCGGCTTCGCAGTTCCTTCCCGCCGGCACCGTGGTCTTCATCCAGCGCGATGCCGCAGGCAAGGAGACCACCACCCGGGCGCAGTCGGGTGGTGCGGCCACCCGGATCCCGATGGTGGCGCTGGTCGACGACGGCACCGCGAGCGCGGCCGAGATCCTGGCCGGCGCGCTGCAGGACAACGGGCGGGCGACCATCGTGGGGGTCACCACGTTCGGGACGGGAACCGTCCTCGAGACCTACGCGTTGAGCGACGGCTCGCGGGTCCGCATCGGCGTGGCGGAGTGGCTCACGCCCAAGGGACACCAGATCTGGCACAAGGGGATCACGCCGAACGTGGTGGTGGCGCTGCCCAGTACCGCCTCGCCGCTGTCGCCGTCGGACGCCTCCCAGCTCACGCCTGCCCAGCTGAACGCCAGCGGCGATACGCAGCTGCTGCGGGCGATCGCGATCCTCTCGAAACCCTCGTGAACGGTCCTCGGACACCCGGCGACGCCGCAACTGGACCGCGCCCCCAGGGGCCGGTCTCCATCCTGACCTGCCCGGCCTGTGGAACGCGAAACCGGATTCGGCCCAGCCCCCGAGGGGTGCCCGTCTGCGCATCGTGCAAGGCCACCCTGCCGTGGCTCGTCCACGCCACCGACGACACCTTCGACCAGGAAGCGGATGCGTCCGTGGCGGTGCTGGTGGACCTCTGGGCACCTTGGTGCGCACCCTGCCGCTTCGTGGCACCAACCCTGGAAGCGCTGGCCCGCGAGTACGCCGGGCGGCTCAAGGTCGTCAAGGTGAACGTGGACGATAACCCCGTCCTGGCCCAGCGGTTCCAGGCGTTCAGCATCCCGACCCTGGTCGTCCTGAAGCACGGCCGAGAAGTGGACCGGATCGTGGGCGCGCTGCCGAAACCGCAGCTCGCCGCCCGGCTGTCGCCGTACCTGCTCCGCACCACGTAAGGGCGCAAGGCGGGGAGGCGCCGATGCCGGGCGCATCCACCGGCCCGGGCCGGACGGCGGCATGATTCGGCCCCCTCCGGCCATGTCGCCCAGGCGAGCTGGCGAGCATACTTCCCGCATGCCATTTCGCGTCCAGGACCAGGACACCTACACCAACGCCCCCGCTGTGCACGGCGCAACGGTCGGGGCGCCACCCGACCCACGCCGCCCGAGGGACCCCGCGCTCCAGGGCCGGGGCGTCGCACTGGCGCTGCTGGCCACCCCGGTGGAGGACCCGCTCGCGCACCTCTCGGGACACACGGCGGCGCAGACAATCCGCTGCGATGTCTGTGCCCATCGCTGCGTGATCCGGGAGGGCCGCTCAGGGATCTGCCAGGTCCGGGAGAACCGGAACGGGACCCTGGTGAGCCTGGTCTACGGCGAAGCGGTGGCGGTCCACGTCGAGCCGATCGAGAAGAAGCCCTTCTTCCACGTCCTTCCCGGCACCGACGCCTTCTCCATCTCCACGGTGGGCTGCAACTTCCATTGCCGCTACTGCCAGAACTGGGAGATCTCCCAGGCCCCCCGCGAAGGGTTCCACCTCCCGACGCGCACCCTCCCGCCCGAACAGGTGGTCCAGGAGGCCCTGGCGGCCGGCGCCCGCTCGATCGCCTACACCTACGTGGAGCCCGCCATCTTTTTCGAGTACGCGCTCGACACCGCGCGCCTCGCTCACGAAGCCGGCCTCGTCAACCTGTTCGTGACCAACGGGTACGAGACCCCGGAGGCGCTCGAACTGCTGGCGCCGGTGCTGGACGCGGCCAACGTGGACCTCAAGGCATTCGACGACCGCTTCTACCGCCGGATCTGCGGCGCGCGCCTGGAGCCCGTGAAGGAGACCCTTGTCGCGATGCGACGGCTGGGGATCTGGGTGGAGGTCACCACGCTGGTCGTGCCCGGCGAGAACGACGACCCGGCCGAGCTGGCCGCGGCGGCCGACTGGATCGCGCGGGAGCTGGGCCCGGAGACGCCCTGGCACCTGAGCCGGTTCTACCCCGCGTATCGGATGGCCGACTGGCCCGTCACGCCGGTTGCCACGCTTCGGGACGCCGCCGAGATCGGGCGCCGGGCGGGACTGCGGCACGTCTACGTGGGGAACGTCCCCGGCGAGGACGACACCGACACGCGCTGCAGCGGCTGTGGCCGGGTCCTGATCCGCCGGGACGGCTACCGGGTGTCGCGCGTCGCGCTGCGGGGGAACGCCTGCCCGCACTGCGGCACGCCGCTTGCCGGCGTGGGCCTGGACGTGGAGCCCTGACGTGCGCGAGCAGGGGTTCGCGCCGCCCGAACCGGTGCGGCGGCCCGCCCACGCCGGGACGTTCTATCCGGGATCGGCGGCGGCCCTGCAGCGACTGGTGGACGGACAGCTCGAGGCCGCGGCCGCCGGCGCTGGGTCCCACCCTGGACAGCGTCCGGTGGGCCTGGTGGTGCCGCACGCCGGGCTGGTCTACTCCGGGCCCATCGCGGCCGCGGCCTGGGCCACGCTGCGGGCGCAGCCCCCGGCCACCGTGGTCCTGGCCGGCACCAACCACTACGTGGCGGGGCTGCGTGGCGTGGCCATCTGGCCCTCGGGCGCGTGGCGGACGCCGCTCGGCGACGTCCCGGTGGACGCGGCGCTGAGCGGTCGGATCCTGGGCCTGGGGACCCCGTTCGCGGCGGCCCCGGAGGCGCACCTCCGGGAGCACTCGATCGAGGTCCAGCTGCCGTTCGTGGTGCGGGCCTGCCCGGGCACAGCCATTGTGCCGCTGCTGGTCTCCTTCGAGTCGACGGAAGAGGGCATGGCGGCCGGTGCGCGCCTCGGCGAGCTGCTGGCCCGGGAGCGTGCCGCCGGGCGGGACGTGGCGCTGGTGGCCAGCTCTGACTTCGCGCACTATCCGCCGGCGGCAGAGGCCGAGGCCGTGACCCGCACGTTGCTCCCGCCGCTCCTGGCCCTGGACGGCGAGGAACTCGCGGCCCGCGAGGCCGGGGTCCGCTTTTCCGCGATCCCCGGGATTGCCTGCGGCATGTGCGGCATCGAGCCGGTCCTTTTCGCCGTCGCGGCCTGGCGGGCGATGGGGCTGCGGGCCGGGACCCTGCTCGCTGCGGGCACCTCGGCCGACGTGCCCGGTGGCGATCCATATCGCACCGTCGGCTATGCGGCGGTGGCCTTCGCCTGACGCGTCGCCGCCCCGGGTGGGGCCCGGGGCGCCCTGGACGCCGGCAGCGGCAGAGCGGGTCAGCCTGACCGGCGCTCCTCGTCAGGTCGCCAGCGAAGCGTCATGGCAGTCACCAGCGGCCGCCCCGGCGCAACCAGCAGGGCGTCCTCGGGGATCCAGTTGGCCGCGTCGGGCGGGGCGGTCTGTGGCTCGACGCAGAGCCCATGGGGCTGCTCGTCGTAGATCACCCAGTAGCCGCAGGCCGATTCCACGTCCAGTGTCAGCAGCCCCGGCCAGCGCAGCCGGGGAGCCGCCGGGAGGTCCGCGAAGACATCGTCCCAGGGGCGTGGGGACGGCGGCACGGCCAGGCCGGTCGGCAGACCCTCGGCATCCCGAACGAACATGCGGCCCGGCCGGACCACCAGCTCGAGCTCGCCCGCGGCGCCCTCCACGTGCCGGCGGAACCACGGGTGCCAGCCAACCCAGGCCGGCATCGGCTCTTCGGCCTCGACGCGCAGCTCCAAGTGCAAAGCCCCCGGTTCCAGCTGGAGCCGGTGGAACGCCCGGCCCCGAAACGGCCACGGCGGGAGCAGCGGCGCGGTCAGCAAGACCCGATCGTCGGCGGGTGGCTCGGCCACCGTCCAGGCCGCATCGGCCAGCGTCCCGTGGATGGCGTGCGGCGGCATGGTGCGCGGCAGCTCGTGGGCTCGGCCCGCGAAACGCAGCACGCCCCGCCGGATCCGGCCCGCAAAGGGCACCATGGGGAACGCGCCCCAGCCGTACACGCTCTCGGCCGAGGTGACCAGGAGCTCATGCCCCGCAACGGTCAGGGACGCCACGCGGCCCCCTTGCGCCGGCGCGACCACCACGCAACCGTCGCCGGCGCACAGCCGGATGCGACCTTCCCCCTTCGAAGCCGGCGCCGTGTCCACGGGACGAGTATGTACCCTCCGCCCGCCCCGTTGGGACGTGCCGGACGGCACGTCGCCGAGTCAGTCGAGCGGGATGCTCTCCCGGCGCGGCAGGTTCTCCGCGGGTTCTCGCTCGGCTCGCTCGATCCAGTGATCGAGCACCGCCCGCGCGGCCAGGAGCTGCTCCTTGCGCGCGGCGCGCATGTGCCGCCGGGCCTCGCTGGGAACCATCTCTCGCCAGAGACCGATCAGCCCCCGAGGCCTCCGCTCCCGGTGCGCCTCGGGGCCTCGAGCCGCTGCTCCAGCCCTGCCAGCTGGTCTTCCAGATCTGTCATCGCTTCGACGCTCCTGACTTCGTTCTCGGTCCGGCCGAGAACCTGACCTTCAGCACGTGGTCCTCGAACCCGGCGCTTCCGGTGGGCAGATCCACCAGGACCGGGGGAGGATCAGGTTGCGCCGCCACCACCCCACCTGCACCACCAGCTCGTCGCCGTTGCGATGGAGCGTCACCTCCTCCTTCGAGGTGAACGGCAGCTCGAGCGCGAGCACGAAGGCGCCGTCCTCCCGGGTGACGCGGTAGGGATTGCCCCGGTAGAAGAAGCCCGTCGGGTCCTCCTCGCCGAACACCTCGGCGCCCAGCTGCTGCAGCATGGGCATGCCCACCACTTCATGCTCAAAGAAGGGCGCGCGCCGGATGGGGATCGGATCGAAGTCTGCCTCGACCTCCGGCCAGTACCGCGCCTGCGCCTGGCGCCACGCCTCGAAGTAGGGGCCCGCATCCTCCGGGACCACCCGGTTGCACACCACCAGGTCGGTCGGATACCCGTACAGGTGGAAGTACGTGAAGGCGCGCTGGGCCTCCTTGATCACCATCTTCTCGAGGTTGAGCACGAGGCGGATCGAGGTGAGCTGCGGATCGGCCAGCAGGTCGTGCATGTGCTCGAGGCGGGCGAAGAGCTGCTCGCCGGCCGTGTAGACCTCGTCGCCGGGCATCGGCATCCCGATCACCCGCCCCACAATCGGGTTGGTCACCTGTGCGATGCGCCGGCTGATCGGGTAGATCTTCTCGATCCACCACTTGCCCGCCTCCGGGAGCGAGAGCAGCCGCAGCGTCTCCCCCGTGGGTGCTGCGTCCACCACGATCAGGTCGTACTGGCCCTTGTCATGGTGTTCCGCGATCCAGAGCAGGCTCGCCAGCTCGTCCATGCCGGGGAGGACGCTCATCTCCTCGGCCATCACCTCGTCCAGCCCGCGCCACTGGAAGACCGTGGAGACGTAGTCCTGGATGACGCCCCAGTACTTCTGGATGTTGTGCGAGACCTCCGATTCCTGGCCCCAGAGGTTGGGGGCCACGGGCGTGGGCTCGGGTCCCAACGGCAAGTCAAACGAGTCGGCCAGGCTGTGCGCCGCATCGGTCGAGAGCACGATGGTGCGATAGCCCCGGGCGGCAGCCAGCAGCCCCGTGGCGGCAGCGATGCTGGTCTTGCCCACGCCACCCTTGCCGGTGTACACGATGATCCGAGCCATGCAACCTCCGTTCGCGCACGTCGATCCTACTGCGAGCCGGGGCGAATGGCCCCCCAGGGCGCAGCCGGCCTCGAACGTCCGCCTTGCGAGCCACCACCAGACCCCCAGGGCCACCACCGGAACCGCTTGATCTCGGTCCGCGGCCCGCGGAGCGTGGTCCGGTCAAACAGCAGCGCCGCGAGCCCGTTCGGCGACTGCGGCACGCTCCGGCATCGGAGCCGGCGCGGCGTTCATGCCACGGCCCAGCTCCCGAGGGCTGCTGCCGGAACGGCACGATCCGCCCGGATCGACGCGGCGAACTCCGCGAGCAGCGCCGCCACTTCCCCTCGCAGCACCGGGTCGGAAAGCTCGCCGTCCGGGCCCTGGCGCTCCCCGGCCAGCGGCACGCCCAGCCGGCGCTCGAACGGCCTCGCGCCCAGAAAACCCAGGATCTCGGCCGCGTGACCCAGCGCGTACTTCACGCCCGAGCGACCGCCGGTCGCGCCCATGAGCAGGACCGGGCGGCCAGCCAGCAACCGGTCGGAAGGTGGACGCGAGGCCCAGTCAATCGCGTTCTTGACGACCGCGGGAAGGCTGTGGTTGTACTCCGGCGTGACGATCAGCAGACCATCGGCGGCGGCGATCGCGGCCCGGAACGAGTGCACCAGGGGGCTGCCGCCCTCTGACTCCAGGTCACCGTTGTAGAAGGGCAGTTGCTCGATCGAGAGAGGAACGATGATCACGTCGGCAGGAGCGACCGTGCGGGCCGCGCGAAGCAGGGCGGCGTTCAGCGAACCGCGCCGGGTGCTGCCCAGCAGAGCGGCGATTCGAAGGGGTTCTGGTGAGCCAGCGGTTCCGGTTGTGTCGCCCCAGGCAGACGGGGCGCCCGGGAACGCTGATCGTGCGTCGGTATTCATTGCGGGTACAACTATTGCACGCGCAACCACACCCCGTCAAGGGCGCCCAGCCATCCAGCGATCAAACGCCGCCCACAACGGCCGCGTTCAGGGCCAGCAGCGCAAAGAGGGTGCCGAGGTAAGGGGCCGTCAGCTTGAAGCACTTCCAGGCACGTTCGGCCGTCGGCGCCTGGACCAGCCGCAGGCTGCCCAGGACCAGCACGGCCCCCAGCACCGTCGCAAGGGCACCGATCGGCGCCACCAGGCGCGTGCCGGACCCGAACACGAACGCGAGCGTCAGGACGGCGAGCACCAGACTCGCGAGTCCGACGCAACGCGCGCTCCAGCAGACGCCGGAGGTGACCGGGAGCATCGGGACGTCGGCTCGCGCGTAGTCGTCCCGGCTCCGGATCGCCAGGCTCCAGATGTGGATCGGCGTCCACACCAGCACGAAACCGAGCAGAAAGAGCGCGGTCAGGTCGATCCGGCCGGCTATGGCCACATAGCCGACCAAGGCCGGCGCGCCGCCGGAAGGTGCGCCGAGGACAATGCTCCAGGGACTGGAGCGCTTGGTCAGGAGCGCGTAGACGACCAGGTTGTCCGCCAGCCCGAGCACGGTGAGCGCCAGCGCCAGGATCCCGAACGAGGCGACGCCAAGGAGCCCAATCGCCATCAGGGCGATCCCCAGCCGCAGCGCATGGGCCGGCGGGATCGCGCCCGAGGGCAGCGGGCGCGAGCGGGTACGCGTCATCAGGGCGTCGATGTCACGGTCGATATAGTTCGCCACCGCCCGGGCGCCCAGCGCGCAGAGCCCGAGTGCCAGCGTGATGCCGGCCAACCGCGCGGGCACCAGCAGGCCGCCGGCCACGATGGCAGACGCAAACGCCGTGAATGTCAGAAGGGAGGCGCTGCGCGGATCCAGGACCGCCCAGTACGCGCCCAGCCGGCGCGCCAGCGCTCGGCCACGGGGCACCGGGGCGGTTCTTGCGGCCGGCAGGCCCCCGTAGGGCAGACCCAGCGGATGTGCGTTCATGGATACGTACGCCGGTAGCTGCCGGTCCGGGCCGTCCAGACCGCCCACGCACCCAGGACGACCATCAGATAGCAGATCGCCACACCCGCCACGTAGAGGACGAAGGGGATCCCGCTGTGCGAGGGATCGGCAAAGGTCCAGAGAGTGACACCGACCAGGGTCACCAGCAGTCCGATCCCCGCAACCCACGCCACCAGGCGTCGCGCACCCCCGGCGATCTCGTAATGGTCGACCAGCAGCAGCGCGAGCGAGACGGCGATCAGCAGGAAGACTCCCGTCATCGGCTGCGCCACGCTGTAGGCGGCGTCGTTCTTGGTGAGCGCGGCCTGGAACTGGTTCTCGTTGAGCTCGATGTAGAAGCCCTCGATGATGTTGATGGCCACCGCCGCGACCCAGGTGGCGAGCACCATCAGGCGCAGGGGGTCGCGCCAGAAACGGCGCTCGGCGAGCACCGCCACCACCAGGACCATGGCCCCGATCCCGATCAGGCTCATCGATGCGTCGTCGCCCGCGATCCCATTGATCCCGTCCTTGCCGCTCGCGAAGAGGGTGGGCGGGGTGAAGTTGAGGAAGGCGACCGCCAGCAGGATGACGGTCATGGCGGCGACGCCGAAGACCGAGATCCAGAGGCCGACATGCGCGACCGTGCGCCGGACGGAGGGTGCGCCGTCTAGGACGCCGAAGCGGACCGCCGCCACCGAGACGATCCCGGCCATGATCGCAAGCGCCATCATGTGCGTGTGGGGGTCCAGGGTCGCGCCGAGGAAACCGTTCGCGTCGAGCTTGAGCCAGCCCATGTACCCCCCGAAGATCGACGGGCCGAGAGCCCGGACCCAGAGGTTGACGAAGCCCACCACGCCAGCCAGGAACGCCGAGCCGATGGCGGCCAGGGTGAGCCAGTAGCCCACCCCGACCTTTGCGTATGACTGCCGCTGCGCCGGGGCGATCGGGAGGATGCGGCTCACGTACTCGACCACGTTGTGGCTCTCGCAGCAGTACGCGCTGACCTGCTTGCGGGGGAGCAGCAGGAGCTCGATGAAGAGCGCCCCGCCCACGTCAAAGAGGAGGATGAAGGCGGTCAGGTAGAAGAGCATCCCGAGGTCGGGCAGGTCCTTCCAGACTGTGGGATTGATGGTGAGGATCCCGCCGATGGCCGCGAAGACCACACCGATGAACGCCCGGTACGAGATCGGGAAGTCCATCGGAGGCTCGTAACGCTGGAGGTCGAAGGTATCCATCACGAGGTAGGCCGCCAGCGCCGCCAGCCCGATTCCCACCGCATGGAAATACATCGACTCGTAGAAGGTGTCGAAGGCCGGCGGAAAGCCGACCGCGAAATAGAGCAGCCCCATGAGGGCCGTGATCGCCAGCGTGCCCCAGGTCAAGGTCTTGAGCGAGAAGGTGTACGCGTGGGTGGACGTGATCTCGCCGAGTTCCTCGACGCGCGTCACGTTGCCGGCCGCCTCTGCCATCTGCTATGCCTCACTCACAGCTGCCCGCTCGCCACCGGTGCGCCTGCCCGGCCGGGCGGGTCCCGCGGCCGGGGATGGCCAAAAAACGCCTAATACAATGTGGCGCACCCGGCGGGGTCCGGTCAGGGTCCTAGGTCCCGCCGCCCGCATGCTCTGCGGCGCTACATTCCGAGGGTCAGTGTAGGGGTGGATAGGTGCCAGTCTCCCCACGCGTTCCGGGGCTTCCGGCACCGGGGCTACCTACCAGGTCGAGCAGGTGGCCCAGCCATTGGTACCTTCCACCCCGGGGAGCCCCGAGGTCGAGGGCAGGCGCCCAGCAGTCGCCGCGGTGCCATCGCTCGTGACCGCGGGGGCGGCCCCCGCCGCGCCGGCAGCGCTGTCGACCTGGGCGGCCGGCGGAGCCGCCCGCGGGGTACGTGGGCTGTCCCCCCTGGTATCACCGTGTCTGCCTGATGCACAACCGGCGGTTCGGCGGGGCAGACAGCGCGGGTTGGCGGGTGGGGCACGGTCAGACGGCGACCACCCGGTTGCGCCCCGCCCGTTTGGCCATAAAGAGCCCCTCGTCCGCGGCTCGGATGAGGGCTTCCGCGGTGGGCTCGGCGGGGTTCAGCACGGCGCAGCCGGCGGACACGGTTGCGTGCAGGGTGGCGCCCTCCGGACCGGGAATGGGGCGCGCTTCGAAGGTCGCCCGGATGGCCTCGGCGATGGCCCGCGCACTGTCCCGGTCGCAGTCCTCGAGCACCACCACGAACTCCTCACCTCCGTAGCGGGCCACCAGGTCCGACGAGCGCACCCGTTCGCGCAGCACCCCGGCGAACCGGCGCAGCGCCTCGTCGCCCACCGGATGCCCGTGCGCCCGGTTGAAGTCACCGAAGTGATCCAGATCGAACATCACCGCGGCGAGGGGCGACCGCCCGCGGTCCCGCCGCCAGCGCGCCACCGCCAGCTCGAACGCGGCGTCGAAGTGTCGCCGGTTGTAGAGGCCGGTCAGCGGATCGTGGATGGCGAGCTCGGAGACCGCCGCGAGCAGGTGGGCGTTGGCCACCGCGAGGGCAGCCTGCGCGCCGAGGAGCGCGGCCACCTCCTGCTCGAGGGAGCTGAAGCCGCGCACCGCAGACCGGGCGAACACCAGCGCACCGAGCACCGTGCCCTCGCGCAGCAGGGGCACCGCGGCCACCGCCAGGGCCTCGGCGGGCCCAGTGAGGAGCCCGAGGTCGGGGCAGCGGTGCTGTACCGGCACCTCGAGGAGAATCGGGGTACCTTCCGCGATCGCGCGCCCAGCGGCGCCCTGGCCAGGGGTCACCCCGGTTCCCACCAGCGCGTCGGGCGCACCGACCAGCGCGCGCAGTACGTACTGCCCGCTGCTCCGATCCAGCGTGGTGAGGGAGACGCGGTCCGCGTCCATGACCGAGGCCGCGGCAGCGGTCAGAGCAGGCCACAGCTGCTCGGGGTCCCCGACCTCCCCGGCTTGGCGCGCAAACGCGGTGAGGGCGCCGAACAGACGGACCCGCTCGCGCAGGGCGAGCTGTTCGTGTCCGAGGCGCAGGGCGGCAGCGAGGCGGTCCGCCACCGCGGCCGCCAGGCGCAGGTCGCTCTCGGTGAGGGGCGCCTCCGGGAGGGCTTCGATGTCGAGCACGCCGAGCGTGGCGCCCTCGGCCCGCAACGGCACGCACAGTTCGCTGCGCACCCGCGCATCGTCCGCCACATAGTCGGGATCGGCCAGCACGTCGGCCACGAAGGCGGGGACCCCGGTGCGGATGACGCGCCCGATGACCCCGCGCCCGGGCTCGAAATAGGGCGGTAGGGACCCATACCCGCGCTGCGCCCCGAGCCGCCAGCGCTCCCCATCGCGGAGGATGAGGGCCATGTACCGATAGCCCATCAGGGTGCCCAGGCGCTCCACCACGGCGTCGAGAGCGGCCTCCGTGGGACCGCTGCTGGCCAGCAGTCGTCCCACCGCCTCGATGCCGTCGAGGGCATCGCGGGTGCGGCGCGCGTCGGTGATGTCGATCCCTGCCCCGATCACGTGGGTCACGGCCCCGGTCGCGTCGGTGAGGCAGGTGTTCGACCAGCGGATGAGGCGCTCCTCGCCGGAGGCGCTGACCCAGTGGTTCTCGGAGGTGCCGGGCGCCTCACCGGCGGCTAGGCGGGCGAACCTGGCCCGCACGGCCGCCGCCTCAGCAGGCGGGACGAGCACCTCCCAGACGGGTCGCCCCACGAGCTCGGCGAGGGTGCGCCCGCTCACCTCCTGGGCCGCGCGGTTGAGGCGCATGATGCGACCCTGGGCGTCCAACACACTGACGATGGTGCCCATCAGCTCGAGCACGGCGCCGAGGAAGCGCTCCTGGTCGTGGAGCTGCTGCGCGGCCGCGCGCTGGGCGGTCATGTCCCGGCTCACCGAGACGCTCCCGAGCAGCTGCCCGTCCTCGAGGATGGGCCGCACCACCGACTCGATCCAGCGCTCGGTGCCGTCGCGGAGGCGCACGCTGCCCGAGCCACGCCAGGTCTGCCCGGCCCGGAGCGCCGCGATGAAGGCGTCCTCGTCGCCCTCGGCGTCCATGCGATAGGGGAGCAGCTCGCCGAATGGCCGGCCCAACGCCTCATCCCGGGAGTACCCGAACAGCCGCTCCGCCGAGGGGCCCCAGAGCGTCACGCGGTTTGCTGGGTCAGTGGCGAACACCGCGTCGCTCAGGTGTTCCAGCACCACGTCGGCGATCGCGCGCGACGACCAGAAGTCGCGGCGAGGGTCGCTGGTACCGGCGGCTCCCTGCGAGTCGTCGGCCCGCCATCCGCGGCGCGGCATATGACGTACTCCGTGCGCGATCCTGTCCCGCTCTCGCTTGGCAGTGTGGGGACCGGTGGCCGGTCGGACAATCGGCCGGTTGACCCGATCCGATCGTTCGCACACTACCCGACTGGGCAGGCGCCCGTGGAGCGTGGCACGCCGCCGGGCGCGTTAGTCTGCCGACGATCGGGCTCGGGCCCACCCAGCAGGCCTCGTATCATGCACCGGATGGCCGCGACCCTCCTCGCCTTTCTCGGCGCCTCGTTTCTTCTCGCCATGGCGCCCGGTCCGACCACCGCGCTCCTCCTGCGCCAGGTGCTGCGCACCGGCCGACGGGCCACCGTACTGACCATCGCGGGCAGCCAGGTGGGCCTCCTGGGCTGGTCGATCGCCGCTGCCTGCGGGCTCTCCGCCCTGCTGGCCGCGTCGGAGACAGTTTACACCGCGCTACGGATCGGAGGCGCCTTGGTCCTCCTCGCTCTGGGGGTGCAGTCGCTGCGCGGGCGCGCCGAGCCGACGATGTCCGGCGAGCCACCGGGCAAGGCGGCCGGCTGGCGGGCCTTTCGGCTGGGGCTCGTGACCGAGGCGGCGAACCCCAAGGCGGCCGTCTTCGCCCTGGCCTTCCTACCCGGGTTCGTCCCCGCCGGAGCGCCCGTCCTGCCCACCATCCTGCTCCTCGGGGTGCTGTGGGTGGCGGTGGATACGGCTTGGTACGTGGGGCTCACCGCGCTGGCCCACCGCGCCCGGGCACGCCTCCTGCAGTCCGGCCTGCGCCGGCGGCTCGAACAGACCTCCGGCCTGGTCCTCATCGCCATCGGTGCCAGCCTGGCCTTGGAGCGTCGTTAGCCGACGGGCGTGCCGAGCCAGGCCTGCCCGGACCCGGCCGATAGCCACGCGCGCCGGGGGCACGAGCGACCGCCCGCGGCCTCGCGCCCTCGGTCGACGTCGCCGACGGCGAGGCAGATCAGCGACAGGCCCTGGGCGATCAGCGCCCGCGGGCGACCGTCCAGCCCGTAGTGAAGGCCGGTAGTGACGCTTGAGGATCGCGAGCGCGATCGAGTCGCGGCGGGTAGCGTGGAGTCGAAGAGATCCTATAGAACCGGCAGAGCCAGGCAGACTTGTGCGCCTACGCTGGGGGCTGCATGGGTCTGTCCAGGCCCAACCTCGTGCGGCGTTCGAAGCGGTAGATTAGGAACTGGGTTTTTCCTGCCCTGCGGGCCGAGGTCGCTGTTCTGCAGACCGCTTGACATCGACATCCGCGGGAACGGCCCGGAGCGATTCAGGCAGGGATTCGCGTACGGAGGCTGGTGACGCACAACATGGGGACCGTGCTGGACGCCGCTCTCGGCCGCTCTCCAGGTGGCCGAGGCAGTGGCCGTGGCTGACCGCGGGATGCCCCGCGTTGCCCGACCGGAGGGCCATTGCCGCTGCATGCGCGAAGGCCGATGCGCTGTTCTCTTCCGTCAGGCAGGCGGGAGCGAGGGTGGTGTGCGGTTGGCAGGGCCCGGTGGCTTTCCGCGATGACACGCTCGAGCGCGGCCTGCTGCGGGCGCTGGTAACAGGGATGGACGACGATGCGCGGGCCCCAAACCCCTTCCGAGTGGAGGCCTTCGACGCGACCGCCTGCGGAGCCGAGTGGAGCGCCACCCTGCGGCGCGGCACCGAGTCTGAGCTGCGAGACTGGCTCTCATTCGCCTTGGGCGGCTGCGACAAGGCGGATGCGATCGCCCTGAGCCACTTCCAGCGCGACCTCGAGATCACCGCCAAGCCCGATCGCACCCTGGTCACCCAGGTCGATCGGGCGATCGAGGCACTGCTCCGGGAGCAGATCCAGCACATGTATCCCGGTCACGGCCTGGTCGGCGAGGAGTACGGGTCGGAGGCTAGGACGGCCGACACGCGCTGGTACATCGACCCCATCGACGGGACGCACAACTACGTCCGCGGGGTGCCGATCTTCGCGACACTCCTGGCCGTCGAGCGAGATGGAGAGGTGCAGGTGGGGGTCCTCTCGGCGCCTGCGCTGCACCAGCGCTGGTTCGCGTGGCGGGGTGGCGGGGCGTGGACCTTTCGTTGGCAGCGGAACGGCCCGGGCACCGCCACGCGGATGGGAGTCTCAAGGATCGGGTCGCTCAGTCAGGCGCAGTTGCTCTACGGCTCCCCATTTGAGGTCCTGCGGACCGGGTGGGCGCCGGGCTTTGCGGATCTCGTCGCGAGGGTATGGCGGGATCGGGGTTTCGGCGACTTCTGGGGCTACGCGCTCCTCGCCGAGGGGGCGGCCGAGGCAATGATCGAGGTCGGGATCCATCCCTGGGACCTGGCGGCACCTTCGGTGCTGGTGGAAGAGGCGGGTGGACGGCTCACTGATTTCGGCGGGCGCCGCCGGCTCGACACCGCGACCATCGTCGCTTCCAACGGGTGGCTGCACGGGGCGATTCTGACAGCGCTCCAGGGTGACTCCGCTCCCGAGCCCGACCTTCCGTAGCCCTGGGATATCGAGCTGCAGCCGGAGATGCGCTCCCACACGGCACGGCCTGAACGGAAGGCGGCGCGCCTGCGGTAGCCGTTCGCCAGCGGGGGTTTGTTCGCCGTGCCGACTTGGGGAACGGGCCGAGCGGCCACGCCGGCCGGCGGTCCTCGACGCCGGGCACGTAGTCGGCGACGAGGTTGGCCGCTACCGCTGCAAGGAGCGACCGTGCTGCCTTTCCTGCCCTTTTTCTATACACACCAGCGCGCTCGCCCGAGGATGCCGCCTGTCTCGCGCACCTGAAGCGATCGTGGCGAGTACGGTTGCACCGGGTGGGCGGGCTGCACATGCACTGGCTGGTGGCCTCCCTGACGCCCGGGCCGCCGCCGCAGCCTGGAGCAGCCGCAGAATCGCTGGCCGTTCACACATCCCACGCCAGACGTTGACGGCCGTCCCCAAGCCAACGTATAGTTCGATTGTCATGTACACCGTCGGACTGAAGGCGAAGCTCTGGCGGCCCTGCCGGGAGGCACGGGCCTAGGGGGCTTCGCGTCAGACGACGAACGGGGCCTCCAGGCACGGAGGTCCCGGAAGGCCGCGGAACCAGTCGCTTGGTCCGCGGTTTTTTCGTGTGTCCGGACCATCGGACCTCCGCTCCAGGCCCCTCCGCGAGGAGGACGGCGAAATGCGCGCGATCGTACTGGGGGATGGGCCGATGGGCAGGGCCGTGGCGGATGCCCTCGCTGGGCGCGGGGCCGAGGTATGCGGCGTCCTTGGACGGCCGCGGACTTCGCATCCACCCGGCGCCTTCGCCACGGTCGAGGTGGCTTTTGAGTTCTCCCGTGGTGCCGCGGTCCTGCCCAACGTCGCCTCGGCCCTGGCGGGCGGATGCCGGCGCTTCGTCATTGGCACCACCGCCTGGACGGTCACCCCCTCCGAGTTGACCGCCCTGCTCGACCAGCATGGCGCCAGCGCGGTGGCGGCCAGCAACTTCAGCCCCGGCATCAACGTCCTGGCTCGCCTCGCTGAGGGCGCCACGCAAATGCTCGGGTTTCTTCCCGACTACGACCCCTACGTCGTCGAATGGCACCGGAGGGGGAAAGCCGATCGGCCCTCTGGGACGGCACTCGAGCTCGCACGCCGGATCCTTGCCGCGCATCCCGTCAAGCGTCGCCGGGCCGAGCCCGGGCGGGGTGGCCCGCCGGGAACCGACGAGCTCGAAGTGGTCGCTGTGCGCGCGGGGTGGGCTCCCGGGATGCACCTGGTTGGGTTCGACGCGCCGGGCGAGACGTTCGAGCTGCGATTGACCGCGCGCGACCGATCGGCCTACGCGGCGGGGGCGATCGCGGCCGCCGAATGGCTGCTCGCGGCCCCGCGAGCGGCGGGGATCCATTCGTTCGACGAGGTAGTTGACGAGCTGATCGCCGCAGCCCGCCTGACGGCGCCGTTGGCCAGCACCGCCAACCGCGCCGTGGCAACCGCTGCTCCTGCCCTGCCCTGAGGGCGACTGGGAGCAGACACCCATCCACGCCGACGCAAGCACAAGAGGAGCAACCCGATGTCCACGCTGCAACACGCGACGAACACCCCCGATCAGCCGACCGCGCCCCGCCCGAGGCCGCGGATCGCCGGCGCGTTCACGGCCCTCGTCACGCCGTTCGATGCTGAAGGGCGCCTCGCCGAGTCGGCGCTGCGCCGCCTGATCGAGTGGCAAGTCCGCCTCGGGATCGACGGCCTGGTTCCCTGTGGCACCACGGGCGAATCACCCACCCTGGCGCCCGCCGAACGCGAGCGCGTGATCACTGCCGCGGTGGAAGGCGCGCACCGCCACGCAACCGTGATCGCGGGGACCGGGACCAACGACACGGCGGCCACCATCCGCGCCACGCGCCGCGCGGCCGAGTTGGGGGCCGATGCAGCCCTGATAGTGGCCCCTTACTACAACCGGCCCGACCAGCGGATGCTCGCCGCGCACTTCACGGCCGTCGCGGACGAAGGCGGCCTCCCGATCGTCATCTACAACGTGCCATCACGCACCGGTTCGAACGTCGAAGCCGAGACCACCCTGCGGCTGGCCGAGCACCCCCGGATCGTGGCCGTCAAGGAGGCGTCGGGGAATCTGGAGCAGATCGCGACCATCATCCGCGACCGACCGGCGGGCTTTGCGGTGATGGCGGGCGACGACGCCTGGACCCTGGCGGTCCTGGCGATGGGTGGCGACGGCGTGATCAGCGTGGCATCCAACGAGATCCCGGCCGAGATGGCCGCGCTGTGTGCCGCTGCGCGGGCCGGGGATTGGGCACGAGCACGCCAGCTGCACGACCGGTGGCTGCCGCTCTTCCGGGCCAACTTTCGGGGCGGTCCGAACCCCGTCCCGGTCAAGTCAGCACTGGCGCAGATGGGCTGGATCGAGGATCGTCTGCGGCTCCCGTTGCTCCCTCTGGAGGAGCCCGCTCGGGGCCGCCTGGGGGTGCTGCTGCAGGAGGGCGGCCTGATCGAGCCGGCTAGTCCCGGCGTTGCCGGGGCCGGGGCGGGCGGAGGGGTCGCGTGACTGGCCGGGCGCCTCGGCACCGCTTGGCGTCGGCGGCGGTGCGGCCCGCTGCAAGGGGTCCCGCACTGCCGGCGCCGCACGCCGGTGCTGGGCAGCAGCTTCTCGATGACCTCGACGCGGGCCGCCGCCGCGCAGCATGGCCGGACCCGGCAGCTCCCGGTGGTTGGCGGGTCGACGTCGCGCTGCGCGAGGAGTTGCTGACGCTTTTCCGGGACTCGGCAACCACCGGATGGCGCCTCGGGGGCTTGCTGGAGTTCCAGGACCGAACGCGTCTGCCAACCAAACGGCTCGCGGGCGGCCCTTGGCGGATCGTGCCGGGAGGGACAAGCGTGCGCGCCGGTTCCTACCTCGGGCCTGGGGTCGTGGTTATGCCGCCCTCCTTCATCAACGTGGGCGCCTGGATCGGGGAGGGAGCCATGGTCGACTCGCACGTCCTGGTAGGGTCCTGCGCGCAGGTCGGTGCACGGGTGCACCTCGCGGCAGGGGTACAGATCGGCGGGGTCCTCGAGCCGCCCAACGCGCGCCCCGTGATCATCGAGGACGACGTCTTTGTCGGGGCGCAGTGCGGGCTCTTCGACGGCGTCCTTGTCGGCCGAGGGGCAGTGCTGGCGGCGGGGACGATTCTCACCGGGACCAGCCGGCTGTATGACCTGCCACAGAGCCGCCTCCTGCAGGGGACCCCGGCGAACCCGCTGACGGTCCCCCGGGGTGCGGTAGTGGTGCCGGCCATCCGTCCCGCAGCTGGCGCGTTCGCGGCGGAGCACGGGATCGGCCTCCACTGCGCGGCCATCGTCAAGCAGCGAGACGCGTCCACGACCGCGCGTACGGCGATCGAGGAGGCGCTCCGGTGACGCCCCGGTCGGCGCCGGCCGCCGCTGCTCTCGCCGCAGGGCGCGTTGAGGGCGACCGGGGACCGGCGGAGGAGGAGGACGAGATTTGGCGCGCCGGTCGCTTGGCGGGCCTCGACCCGCGCTCGCTTGCCCGGCAATTCGGGACGCCACTCTACGTCTACGACCTCGACGCTCTCGAGCGCCGGGCCGGCGCCCTGCGCGCCGCTCTGCCGGACCGGGTGGAGATCGCCTACGCGGTCAAGGCGAACCCGTCGCTTGCCGTCATTGCCCGGCTCGCACGGACCGGCGTCGGTGCGGACGTGTCGTCGGCAGGCGAGCTCGCCGCAGCGCTGCGCGCTGGGGTACCCCCCGGAGCGATCGTCGTCACCGGGCCTGGCAAGAGCCAGGCGCTGCTCCGGCAGGCCGTGCGGGCCGGGGTGCGTGCGATCGCCGTTGATTCGCCTGGCGAGGTCCGGCGGGTCGAGCGCACTGCGTCCTCGGGGCAACAGCCGGTGGGACTCCTCTTTCGCCTGGCCGCTCCCCCGGACGCCGGCGGCCCAGATCACCAGGGGCCGACAGAGCATTTCGGGATGACCTGGGACGATGCCGTGGCCGCAGCACGGCATGCCGTCCGGTCGCCAGCGCTCGTCCCGCTCGGTGTTCACGTGTTCGCGGTGGGAGCGGTTCGAGACCCAGTGCGTCTGGCGGCCCATGCGGCTTGGTCGGTGGCGGCTGGGCGGCGGCTGGCCGCGGCAGCCGGCTTTCGGCTCCAGCTCGCCGACGTCGGCGGCGGGCTCGGGATCCCGTACCGGGAAGGCGAGGCGCCGCTCGACCTGGGCTCCTTCGCCGGTGGCCTGCGGGACGTCCTGCACGGTGCAGCGGGGGACCCGGCAGCGCAGGAGCTGCGGATCCTGATTGAGCCCGGTCGGTACTTGGGCGGCCCTATCGGCGCGTATCTCGCTCGGGTTGTGGACGTGAAGGACCGCGAGGGGCGCTGCATCACGATCCTCGACGGCGGCATCAACCATTTCCTGGCGCCTGCGCTCCCTGGCCGGATGCACCGGATGCAACTGGTCGCGCACGACGGTGCGGCTGCTCGGGAGCCCGTGGCGGTCCTCATGACCGGACCACTCTGCACCGCGCTCGACATTCTCGGGCAGGCACGGGCGTTCCCCCGCCCCCAGCCGGGGGACCTTGTCGCGTTCCTCGACGCCGGGGCCTACGGTTTCACCCAATCGATGCCCTGGTTCCTCTCACACACCGGGCCGGCCGAGGTCGCGGTCAGCGCGGGCAAGGCCACCCTGGTTCGAGCGCGACCACGGCCTTCGGATCTGCTGCGGCGCCAGCGCATTTCGAGCGAGTGACGGGGACCGAGCCGGCGGCAGCCCGGGCCGGCTGCTTGATTCGCTACGAGGTTCCGGCCAGCGCCGCGCGCGCGTCAGCAAGGCCCAGTGCTCCCTCATACAGGGCCCGTCCCAGGATGGCCCCGTTGCAACCCAGGTCACGGAGGGCGCTGATCTCCTCGGGTTGTCGGATGCCTCCCGAGGCGATCAGCGTAACGTCCGGGGCCGCCTGCCGCACTCGCCTGAGGAGCGCAAGGTCAGGCCCGCTCAGGGTGCCGTCACGCGCGATAGCGGTCACCTCGACCTGGGTCACTCCGGCGCTGACGAGCGTGGCCAGGGCGAGATCCACTTCCCGGCCCGGGGCGCCGTCGGCCCATCCTTGGCCGACGGCGATCCCAGCGCGAACATCAAGCGCCGCAACGATCCGCGCGCTGCCATGCCGCTCGACCAGACGTCGCGCCAGGGCCGGATCGAGCAACATGGCAGTTCCGAGCACCACCCGGGCCGCGCCCATCGCAAGAAGGCGCGCGGCCGTCGCTTCATCGCGGACCCCCCCGGCGACCTCGCACTCGATCCCGGCCGCCAAGGCAGTTGCCGCGACGCTCTGCAGCGCCATCCACTGGTGGACCCGTCCGGCAAAGGCCCCGTCGAGATCCACCGCGTGGACCAGGTCGGCGCCCGCCGCAGCCCACTGCCACACCGCTTCAGACGGCGCCACGGGGTAGACGGTGACTTGACTGCGATCACCATGTCTGAGCCGAACGACCTGCCCCCCGAGCAAGTCGATGGCCGGGATCAGGAGAAACGGTGGCCTAGCCGTGTTGGATGGGAACGTCCCCCGGATCCTGTCATCTGCTTCATCTAGCATGTTACTATGCTACTATAGCAGCATCGTAGGACGGGTCGCCGCTCAGCCGCGGCGTCGGCTGGCCCATAGGAGACCGCGCAAAAGAACGGGAGACAGCGTGATCGAAGCGCGCGAGACGTGGCAGACGCAAGAGACCGACGAACTCCTCGATGCGATCGTGGATTTGCGTGATCGGGACGAGGCTGCGCGCTTCCTCCGCGATCTGTGCACGCTGGGAGAGTTGCACGATTTGGCGCAGCGCTGGCAGGTAGTCCGGTTGCTCGCAGAGGGGCTCCACTACGGTGAGGTAGCGCGGCGCTCGGGTGCAAGCACCGCCACGGTGACCCGGATTGCCGGGTGGCTGCACCATGGCATGGGCGGCTATCGACAGGCGCTCGAGCGGCGGGCCGCGCGCCGCGGGGAGCCGCTTCCGAGCCTGATCGGTGGCGGGCCAATCGGCCGATCCCCTGGAGTCGCGGGAGGCGGGGTCAGCGCCGCCGTCGGCGTCGAGGCCGCTCAATCATGACAACACGGCTGCGCCTGGCGGTCCCCAACAAAGGGCGGCTGCTGGAACCGACTCTGGCGCTGCTCCACGATGCGGGGCTCGTCTTCGACGCCCGCGAGCGCTCCCTGGTCAGTCATTGCGCCAATTTCCCGTTGGACATCCTGTTCATCCGGACCGAGGACGTGGTGGAGTTCGTGGGTGACGGCGTCGCCGACATCGGCATCACCGGGACCAACCTGCTGGCCGAGTCCGGGCGCCCGCTGGAGACGCGTGCGGCGCTTCACTATGGGCGCTGTCGGCTGGATGCCGCGGTGCCCACCGATGCGCCGGGCCAGACACTCGAGGATCTGGCTGGATGTCGCATTGCCACCTCGCACCCGGCGTATGCGGCCCGCTTCTTCCTCGAGCGCGGCATCGATGTGACCCTGGTCCCCCTGAGCGGCGCGGTAGAGGTAGCGCCGCGGATGGGCGTGGCCGACGCCATTGTGGATCTGGTTTCGACTGGCTCGACCCTGCTCGTCAACGGGCTCCGCTCGATTGGGACGCTCCTCACCAGCGAGGCGATCCTGGTGGCCAACCCCGGTGTGGACGGTCCAGCCAATGAGGTCGTCACCATGGTGCGGGCGGTGGTTGACGGCCGGGAGCGTCGTTACTTGATGATGAACGCACCGATCGGGGCTCTCCCGGAGATTGAAACGCTGCTGCCGGGGCTGGGGTCGCCCAGCGTGGTCCCCCTGGCCCGCCCGGGCATGGTGGCGGTCCATGCGGTAGTGGGTGCGGACGAGGTCTGGGGGCTCCTTGGCCGCCTGCGTACCGCCGGTGCGAGTGGGATCCTGGTCCTCCCGGTCGAGCTGCTCCTTCCATGAACGGGATCGAGGCAAATCGGCCGGATGGCACCGGTCCTGTCGCAAACGTTCAGCTGCGGCGCGTCTTCCTGGACACGATCAGCACGGCCGAGCGCCGCGCCTTGACTGCCCGATCACCCGGGACTGGGGCCGAGGTGCGGGTCCCGGCGCGCGCCGTCGTCGAGCGCGTTCGAGCGGAAAAGGACGCCGCGTTGAGGGAGCTGGGTGCGAGCCTCGGCGGAGCCTGGAGTGAGGGGATCCCGACTGGCGCGCCGCCCGCGACGCCGGCGCCGCTGCGCGTTCCTCCCGAAGTGCTGTGCCGCGCGGCTGAGCGTCTGGCCCCCGGGCTCCGGGAGGCGCTGCGGCTGATGATCCGGAATATCGAGACGTTCCATCGGGCGCAGGTGCCCCAGCCCGAGGAGTGGGTGGATGTTGCGCCAGGGATCCGCGTCGGTCGGGTCTGGCGCCCGGTGGACCGGGCCGGGATCTACGTGCCGGGTGGTGAGGCAGCGTACCCGAGCTCGCTGGTGATGGGGGTGATCCCGGCCCGCCTGGCGGGTGTCCGGCAGATCGCGGTGGCAAGCCCTGCCGGGCGTGACGGGCGGATCTCGCCGGTTCTGCTCGGTGCCGCCGGCCTGCTGGGGATCGAGGAGTTCTACGCGATCGGCGGAGCCCAGGCCATTGCGGCGCTGGCCTATGGGACCGAAACCGTTGTGCCGGTCGACCTGATTGTGGGTCCTGGGAACGCCTGGGTGACGGCGGCCAAGCTCGAGGTGACCGGAGACGTCGGGATCGACATGCCTGCCGGTCCGTCGGAAGTCCTGGTGCTCGCGGATGAGACGGCGAACCCGGCGCACGTCGCCGCGGACCTGCTGAGTCAAGCCGAGCACGGACCTGACTCAGCAGCCGTGCTGGTCACCATCGACACCGAGCTTGCCGAGCGAGTCCAGCTCGAGATCGACCGTCAGCTGCCCAAGCAGCGCCGCATCGGCCTTCTCGCCGCCTCGCTTCGCTCCTCCGGGCTGATCGTGCTGGCCGCCGGGATTGACGAGGCGATCGCGTTCGTCAACGAGTATGCGCCCGAACATCTCTCGCTGGCCTGCGGCGATGCCCTGGCGCTGCTCCCGCGGATTCACCACGCCGGAAGCGTTTTCCTGGGCCCCTGGGCCCCCGAGTCCGCCGGTGACTATGCCACTGGGTCCAATCACGTGCTGCCCACCGGACGACTGGCCAGGGTCCGGGGCCCGCTGGGGGTCACGGACTTCGGTCACTGGATGCAGGCGCAGGTTTTGGACCCTGCCGGTCTCGCGTCAATCGCGTCAGCGGTGGGGGCCGTGGCGGAAGCCGAAGGACTGCCGGCCCACCGTCGGGCTGTCGAGATTCGCTTCGAGACCCAGTCGCCTGACGGTGGGGCGGGTGCCGGCGAGAGTAAAGGGCAGCGAGCCGGGAGCGCGCGACCGTGAGTGCCAGCCGCGTCGCCGCCAGCGTCGATGGGAGACATCAGGCTGCCGGATATCAATGGGAGGAGAGCGACGCCCAGATTGCCGCGGCCTACCAGCTGCACCCCGAGCAGGTGATCCGTTTTGACACCAACACCTCGCCTCGGAGGCCGCCCTGGCTGCCCGGTGCGGTGGGCGCTGCGCCGATCGAGCGCATCAACGAGTATCCCGATGCAACCTACGCCGAGCTGACCGAAGCGATCGCTGCACGGGAGGCGGTCGAGCCCAGCGCCATCGTGGTGGGCGCGGGGGCTGACGAGATCTTGGATCTCGTGGCCAAGGCCTGGCTGAGGCCCGGGAGCCGTGCCGTGGTCGCTCCACCCACCTACGCCATGTACGCGATCCTCTCGCGCCAGCGCGGGGCGGCAGTGGTGGAGGTGGCGCGCGGGCCGGCCGAGGCGGAGTTTGGCCTGGACCACGACGCGTTGGTGCGGGCCGCCGCGGGCGCGGCGCTCGTCTGGCTCTGCGACCCGAACAATCCGACCGGGACCACCGAGCGGCCGGACGCGCTGCCGGGGCTCTTGCAGCGGCTCGCCGCGCTGCCGGAGGGCGGGCCCGCGGTGGTCGTCGACGAAGCCTATCGTGACTTCGCTGGCCAGAGCATGATTGGCCTGGTGGCCGCTTTCCCGCGGCTCGTGGTGGTGCGGACGCTGTCCAAGGCACACGGCCTGGCCGGGATCCGGGTCGGATATGCGCTGGCTGATCCACCGCACGCCGCACGCCTCGCACGCGTGCGGCCGCCGGGGAGCGTGAGCGTGCTCTCGGCGTGGATCGCCACCCGCGCACTACGCGATCCGAACTTTGCGCCTGCCAACGTGGCTGCCATCAGGGCTGAACGGCAGCGGCTCCGGGACGCGTTGGCGACCGCCGGCTGGGGGGTCCCCGACAGCGTGACGAACTTTCTCCTGCTCGACGCAGGAGGCGCGGCGGGGGCGGACGCGGCCGCCGAACGGCTGCTCCGAAGCGGCCTCGTGCCCCGCCGATTTGCAGGCGGGCCGCTCCGTGGGTTCCTGCGCCTGACGGTGCGAACGCCCGACCAGGACGATCTGCTGGTCAGGGCGCTCGGAGAGAAGCCCGCCCCCCGCGCCGGGTCTGGCCGGCAAGCGCGGCGGGAGCGTGCGCGGGAGGCAGGGCGGTGAACCCGGCTTCGGCAACCCCCGGGGCCGGTCCTCGCGGGCGCCGTGCGGAGGTGCGTCGCACCACCCGCGAGACCGACGTCCGGGTCGTTCTGGACCTCGACGGAACCGGGATGGCGCAGATCGCCACCGGCGTCGGCTTCTACGACCACCTCCTGACGGCCCTTGCGCACCATGCGCTTTTCGATCTCGCGATCACAGCCACCGGCGACCTGGAGATCGATGAGCACCACAGCGTGGAGGACGTTGCACTGACCCTCGGTCGCGCCGTCCGAGAGGCCGTCGGTGATGGAGTCGGGATCGAGCGCTTTGGCGAGGCGCGCGTTCCAATGGATGAGGCGCTGGCGGAAGCGGCCGTTGACTGCTCCGGCCGGCCCTATGCCGTGGTGCGGGTGGCTTTCCGCGGCGAGCGGGTGGGGGCGCTCTCCACCCAGCTGATCCCACACGCGCTCGAGTCATTTGCGCGGGAGGCGGCAATCACCCTCCACCTGGAGGCGGCGGGGGCCAACGACCACCACGTGGCCGAGGCGGCCTTCAAGGCCCTCGCGCGGGCCCTTCGTGGGGCCCTGGCGCGGGACCCGAGGAGGGTGGGAGTGGCCTCCACGAAGGGGCGGCTGGGCGAGGAGTGGCGGCTGGGCGAGGCGCCCGGGCAGGGAAGCGATGCGCTCTGAGCCGCCTCCCTTTGCCGACAGCCGTGCGGGCGGATCCGTGGCCGAGTCCGGCGAGACGGTGTCGATCACGCTCGTCGACTACGGGGCAGGCAACCTGCTCAGTATCGGCCAGGCGTTGCGGCTGGTGGGGGCCACCGTCCGAGTCGCGCGGAACGGCAGGGAACTGGGACGGCCCGATCTGGTGGTGATGCCGGGGGTGGGCGCCCAGGGGCCCGCGATCCGGCGCCTGCGGCGCGCCCGCCTGGACGCGGCGCTGGAGGCCGCGGTTTCTGACGGGGCCTGGTATCTGGGGATCTGCCTTGGGATGCAGCTGCTCTTTGGACGGTCGGAGGAAGATGGGTCGTGGGGGCTGGGCTGGATTGCCGGCGAGACACGCCGGTTACCCGACGCACCCCGCCTGCCCCACATCGGCTGGAACACGGTCGACCCGGTCCGGCGGCATCCGGTGCTGGCGGGCCTGCCGGACCACGCGCCAATGTACTTCGTGCACTCCTTCGCGCCGGTCCCTGCCGACCCCCAGGTGGTGGTTGCCGAGACAGAGCATGGCGGGCGCTTCGCAAGCGTGGTCGCTGAGGGGCGTCTGCTGGGCCTGCAGTTTCATCCGGAGAAATCCGGGCCGGATGGAGTGCGTCTGCTTGCCGGCGTCGTGCAGCTGGTCGCGCGTTCCGGGTTGGTGGAGGTCGCGGCGGGGGACGTTCGCGGCCTGCGGAAGGAGAGCCCCTGATGCTGCTCCGCCGGGTGATCCCGTGTCTGGACGTGCGGGATGGTCGGGTTGTCAAGGGAACCCGCTTTGTCGAACTGCAGGACGAAGGCGATCCGGCCGAGCTCGCGGCGCGCTATGCGGCGGCCGGCGCGGACGAAATTGTCTTGCTCGACATCACGGCCGCAGTGGAAGGACGGAGCACCCTGCTCGACGCGGTGGAGCGGACGGCCAAACGGGCTTTTGTGCCCCTCACCGTCGGCGGCGGGGTCCGCTCGGTGGATGACATGCGCGCGGTTCTGCGGGCGGGTGCCGATCGTGTCGCCATCAACACTGCAGCGGTGGGTGATCCGGCGCTGATCGATCGCTGCACCCGACGGTTCGGCCGCCAATGCGTGGTGGTCTCCATCGACGCCCGGCGTCTCGACCCCGGAGGCCCGCCCCTGGACGGCGGGACTCGCGGCGGCGCCGCAACGGCGCCACTGGCGCGAGGCCAGCACTGGGAGGTGGTCGTTCATGGCGGACGAACCGGGACCGGTCGGGACGTGGTCGCCTGGGCTGCCGAGGCGGCCGCGCGTGGCGCAGGCGAGATCCTCCTGACGTCCATCGACCGGGACGGGACGCGCGGGGGCTACGATCTGCCGTTGCTGCGCGCGGTGACAGCGGCGGTCTCGGTCCCGGTCGTGGCGTCAGGGGGAGCCGGCAGCCCGGACGACCTGGTGGCTGCAATCCTCGAAGGAGGGGCAGACGCGGTCCTGGCTGCATCCATCTTTCACCGGGACCTGCACGGAATCGCCACCGTCAAGCACGCCATGGCGGCAGCCGGCATCCCGGTGCGGATGGCCCGGGCCGCATGATGCGCGCGGATGAGCCCATCGCCCCGGCCATCGACCCTGCGCGGGTCCGTTGGGGACCGGACGGGCTGGTTCCCGCCGTGGTCCGGGACGCGGGGGACGGGGCGGTGCTGATGCTGGCGTACATGGACGCCGAAGCGCTGGCGGCAACGCTGGAGACCGGCCTTGCACACTTCCACTCGCGGAGCCGGGGGCGACTCTGGTGCAAGGGCGAGACGAGCGGCAACGTACTGAACGTGCGCGGGCTTGCGCTCGACTGCGACGCCGATGCCATCCTGGTGACGGCTGAGGCCAGCGGGCCCACCTGCCATACCGGCGCCCGCAGCTGTTTTGACCGGCTGCCGCCCCAGCCTTGGGACCCGCAGGGATTTGCCTGGCTTGAGACGCTCTGGGCGACGATTGGGCAGCGGGCGGCCGACCGGCCCGCGGGTTCGTACACGGCCCGGCTCCTTGACGCGGGGGTGGACGCTGCGGCGCGCAAGCTGACCGAGGAAGCAACCGAGGTGCTGCTGGCCGCCCGCGATGACGCGGAGGCCGCCCGCAGCCAAAACGCCGGGGATCGCGAGCAGACCAAAGCGGCACTTGCGGCCGAGACCGCTGACCTCCTATACCATGCGCTCGTCCTTTGTGCCGAACGGGGCCTTGAGCCCCGCCGCGTGCTGGCGGTCCTCCGGGCCCGCCACCGGCCCTGATGGCCCATGGTCGCGAGCGGCCCACTCCGCGGTCACGGCTGCTGCGCTGCTTGCGATTTCCGAGGAGGCGCCTGACATGCCGGTGACGATCGTGGTCGGCCTCCAGTGGGGCGACGAGGGGAAGGGGAAGGCCACCGATCTGCTCGCCGAGTCGGTCGACTTGGTGGTCCGATACCAGGGCGGCGACAACGCCGGGCACACGGTCGTGCTCGGTGAAGCGGTTTTCGCGCTGCACCTGGTTCCGAGCGGGGTCCTCTACCCGCACGTCACCCCGATCATCGGCGGCGGCGTGGTGGTGAACCCGCAGACGCTCCTCGATGAGATCGCGATGCTCGAGTCGCGCGGGGTCGCGACCGGTCGGGTCCGGGTCAGCGAGGCGGCCCACGTGATCCTGCCCTACCACGTGGCACTCGACGGGGCGATGGAGGCACGCCTGGCGGGGGAGGAGATCGGGACCACTCGTCGCGGCATCGGCCCCGCCTACGCCGACCGGGCCTGGCGCATCGGGCTCCGGATGGCGGACCTGCTCGAGCCGGACGTGCTGCGGGCGCACCTCGAGCGCGTCCTGCCCGAGAAGAACGCGGTGCTGATGCAGACCTACGGCCTGGCCCCCGTGGAGCTCGAGGCGCTGATCGAGCGCGCGACCGACTGGGGCGCGCGCCTCCGTCCCCACATCGCGGATACCACCGGGCTGGTCCAGTCGGCCCTCGCGGCAGGGCGCCACGTCCTGCTGGAGGGTGCCCAGGGCACGTTGCTCGATCTGGACCACGGCACCTATCCGTACGTCACCAGCTCGAACCCGATTGCCGGGGGGGCCTGCACCGGGGGTGGTGTCGGGCCGCTCCAGGTCGATGAGGTGGTGGGGGTGATGAAGGCCTACGCGACGCGGGTTGGATCGGGGCCGTTCCCCACCGAGCTCAACGACGCCACGGGCCGCTACCTGCTGGAGCAGGGGCACGAGTTCGGGACCACCACCGGGCGTCGGCGTCGCTGCGGCTGGTTCGACGCGGTCCCGCTGCGCCGCGCGGTGGCCCTCAACAGCGTCAGCGCCATCATGCTCAACAAACTCGACATCCTCTCGGGGCTCCCGCAGGTGCGCGTCTGTGTTGCGTATCGGATCGATGGACAGCTCGTTCGGGAGCTGCCGGCTTCCGCCGAGCGCCTCGCGCGGGCCGAGCCGGTCTACGAGACCTTTGAGGGCTGGACCGAGGATCTGGGCGCGGTGCGTGGAGCCGAGGCGTTGCCCGCCGCAGCCCGCCGCTATGTCGAGGCACTGGAGGAACTGGCGGGCGCCCCGATCGCGATCGTGAGCGTGGGGGCGGATCGGACCGCCACGATCGTTCGGGGCAAGCGGCCGCGCCGGCCCGCGCTCCACGGGCCGACGCTCCCTGGCGCGTGGTGGGCGAGTGGGGCGTCCGCCACCGGCTCGGCCGCGGGGCCGGAGCCGAAAGCGGGCCGTGACGGAGCGCCGCTCGCGTGATCCCGCGCTACACCCGACCCCAGATGGGCGCGATCTGGACCGAGCAGGCGCGCGTCGAAGCGATGTTGCGCGTCGAGCTGGCGGTGGTACGGGCCCAGGCCGCCCACGGCCAGGTCCCCGCTGGGGCGGCCGAGGCGATCGCGGCCCGCGCGCGGGTCGATCCCGCGCGGATCGCCACCCTCGAGCGCACCACCGACCATGAGGTGGTGGCCTTCGTGCGCCAGCTTGCCGAGGCGGTGGGCGCCGAGGGCCGCTACCTGCACCTGGGCCTGACCAGCAGCGACGTGCTCGACACCGCCCTGGCTCTCCAGTGCCAGGCGGCTGCCCAGCAGCTCCTCGCAGACCTCGATGCCGCGCTCGGGGTGGTCGTGCAACGCGCCCGGGAGCACGCCGACACGGTCATGCTGGGGCGCACCCATTCGGTGCACGCGGAGCCGATCACCTTCGGCCTCAAGCTCGCCGGCTGGGCCTTCGAGCTCGACCGGGACCGCGCCCGGATCCGCGCCGCGGCGGCCGATCTCGCTACCGGCAAGCTCTCGGGCCCGGTCGGGAGCTACAGCCAGCTCGATCCCACCCTGGAGGCGGAGGTGATGGCCTTCCTGGGACTCGCGGTCGACCCGGTCAGTACGCAGATCGTGCAGCGCGATCGGCACGCGGCCTTCCTCACCGCCCTCGCTGTCACCGGGGGCTCGATCGAACGCTTCGCGGACGAGATCCGCAACCTCGCGCATAGCGAGATCGGCGAACTCGAAGAGCCGTTTCGGGCCGGGCAGGCGGGCTCGAGCGCGATGCCGCACAAGCGCAACCCGGTCCACAGCGAACGTCTGGTGGGCCTCTCGCGCCTGTTGCGGGCCTATGCCCTGGCGGCCCTTGAGAACCAGGCGCTCTGGCATGAGCGGGACATCAGCCACTCCTCGGCCGAGCGGGTGATCCTCCCCGACGCCACCATCCTGCTCGACTACATGCTCGCGAGCTTCACGGCGCTGCTCGAGGGGCTCCGGGTCCACCCCGAACGGATGCGGGCGAACTTGGCCGCTGATCTGGGGCTCTATGCCTCGGGTCGGGTCCTCCTCGCGTTGGTGGAGCAGGCAGGCCTCTCGCGCGAGGCCGCCTATGCGATCGTCCAGCGCAACGCGCTCCGGGCAGCCGAGGAAGGCCGGCCGCTGGCCGAGGTGCTGGCCGGCGATGCCGCCACGGCCGGCCTCGCGGCCGATGCGCTGGCCGCTTGCTTCGAGGAGGCTGTCTTCCTGCGCCACGTCCCGGCGATTCTGGCGCGCCTCGAGTGGCTTCTCCCGGCGCCGCCATGAGCGAGCGGCCCGCGGTGCCCATCGCCGTCTGCGTCTCGGGCCGGGGCAGCAGCCTGCGTGCGATTAGCCGCGCTCAAGGAGAGGGCTGGTTGGGCGGGCGGGTCGTGCTCGTCCTGGCCGATCGCCCCTGCCCGGCGCTCGATTGGGCCCGCGATCAGTCGATCCCGACCGCGGTGGTGCGGCCGGGAGACCATCCCGACGAGGACGCGTGGGACCGGGCCGTGGCCGTAGCCCTGACGGAGGCCAACGCCCGAGTCGTGGCCCTGGCCGGCTTTCTGCGGAGCGTTGGGCCGGCCACGGTGGCTGCCTTCCGCGGCCGCATGCTGAAGGTGCATCCGAGCCTCCTGCCAGCCTTCCCCGGTACCCAAGCAGTGCGCGATGCGCTCCGGGCGGGGGTTCGCGTGACCGGCGTCACGGTCCGCCTGATCGACGAGGTGCCTGACGGCGGCCCGATCCTCCTCCAAGAGACGCTCGCGGTTCTGCCCGGAGACGACGAAGCGTCGCTCTTCGGGCGGCTCCAGGCGCTCGAGCACCGGCTCCTCCCGCGGGCCGTCGCGTTGCTGGCGGCCGGCGCGGTCACCGTCACGGCTGACGGTCGGGCGGCACTCGATCTCGGGCGGGCGTCACCGCCGGGGCGCCCACGCCAGGCCTTGCTCTCGGTCTCGGACCGGACTGGCCTGGAGGCCTTTGCCCAGGGGCTTGCCGAGCTCGGGTTTGCGCTGGTCGCCACCGAGGGCACCGCGCGCATCCTGCGGGCGGCCGGGCTGGAGGTGACCGACGTCGCCGCGGTCACGGGTGTCCCAGAGATGCTCGACGGGCGGGTCAAGACGCTCCACCCTCGGATCATGGCGGGGGTGCTGGCCGATCTCCGCCGGCCGGACCACATCGAGCAGCTGGCCGCAGAAGGAATCGATCCCTTCGAGTTGGTCGTGGTCAACCTGTACCCGTTCGCAGCGGCGGCCGCGCGGCCGGGGACCGGGCTCGAGCAGCTGGTCGAGCAGATTGACATCGGCGGCCCCACGCTGATCCGCGCGGCCGCGAAGAATCACGCCTGCGTGGGCGTCGTAACGGATCCGTCGGACTATCCAGCGGTCCTCGCCGAGCTGCGGGCGGAGGGGCGGCTGGGTGCACCGACCCGACAGCAGCTGGCGGCGGCCGCCTTCCGGTATACCGCGGAGTACGAGGCGCGGATCGCGGCCGAACTTGCGGCACGGCTGGCGAGCAGTCCGACCGCGGTCCTCCCCGGCGGCGCGCACCCCGAGGCTACGCCGGCATCGCCAGAGGTTGCGCCGAGGGTGCGACGGGAGGCCTTCCCCACTCGCCTCAGCCTCGAGCTCGAACGAGTTCAGGTCCTGCGCTACGGCGAGAACCCGCACCAGCGGGCAGCCGTCTACCGCTTGCCAGGGACCCCCGAGGCGGCTGGGCCCTTCGCCCAGGGGATCGTTCTGCTCCAGGGCAAGGCGCTCAGCTACAACAACCTGCTCGACGCTGCGGCGGCCGCTGCCCTCGTTCGGGACCTGCGGGGACCGGCCTGTGTGATCGTCAAGCACGCCAACCCGTGCGGCGCGGCAGAGGCGGGCGATTCGGTTGGTGCCTGGCAGCGCGCCCTGGCCGGCGACCCGGTGAGCGCGTACGGCGGCGTTGTGGCCGTCACTGACCCGCTCGACGCTCCACTCGCGCGAGCACTCACGGCGAGCTTTCTTGAGCTCCTGATCGTGCCCGGTCTAGACCCGGTCGCCCGAGCCGTTTTGGCGCGCCGCCCGAACCTGCGCGTGGTACTGGCCCCTGGGTCCGGAGACGCGGCCGGCGAGCGGGTCGTCGAGTACCGGAGCGCTGGCGGGGCCATCCTCGCCAGCGAGGCCGACCAGGGCCGCGATGACCCGGCCACCTGGCGCCAGGTGGCCACCCGTGCCCCCGGCGCGCGCGAGCGACAGGACCTGGATCTGGCCTGGCGCCTGGTCCGGCATGTCAAGTCCAACGCCATCGTGCTGGTGCGAGACGGGGTCCTGGTGGGCATTGGTGCGGGCCAGATGAGCCGGCTTGACAGTGCGCGCCTGGCGATCCAGAAGGCCGGACCGGAGCGTGCGCGCGGGGCCGTCTGCGCCTCGGACGGCTTCTATCCGTTCCCCGACGCCATGCTGGTGTGCGCCGAGGCCGGGGTCACGGCGTTCGTGCAGCCGGGCGGGTCCATGCGTGACGACCAAGTAATACGGGCGGCGGAGACCGCCGGCGTCTCGATGATGCTGACCGGGATCCGTCACTTCCGGCACTGACGACCCCGGCGCCGATGGCTGGGCGAAGCGCAAAGGGCCTAGGGTGCCATCAGCCCGAACGCCGAGGATGCACAGCTCGCCCCGGATCCGCAGGCAGCCGTGAGCGGGGCGTTGCCGGGCCGAGGTGCAGGATCAGAGCCACGAGGCGGCGGTGTCGGCGCAGCAAGGTCTCCGGCCGCACCAGCAACGATGACCAGTACCTCCCGGCAGCGGCCGCGACCGTGCGCCGATCAACATCACCACGCTTGCCAGCTCCCAAACTGTCCGTCCGACCTCACACCCATCTTCCCGACCGAATGCTGGCACCGCATTGGCACGAGGCCCTCGGCGATTCCACCCTCGCCGACGCGATCCTCGAGCGACGGGTCCAGGGGGCGTATCGCCTCGAGCTGCGCTCCGAACTCGTACCGCCGGTCCCACGAGCCCGCGCCAGCGACCGCAGACGCGGCCACCTGATGGACTCGGCGCACATCCCGTCGCTCCGGTTCGCTCCCCGGCTCACACGCTCCCGCGTGACGAACCACGCTCGGTGCGTCACGGCCGCCCGCCGTGCGACGCGAGCGGAGCGATCGCGAAGGAGGTGCCCAGCGAGCGCGCCGGCGACCCGCCTCGCCGCTGCTCGATCCGAAGACGCGACGGGGTGCTCGGCGACTCCGGAACAGATCTCCGGAAAGCATCGGACCGCGTGTCCGACAACATCGGGATGCACACCTTGGACACGGGCCCGCGCCCGCGCTACCGTACGAGGTCGCATGGGGAGCAGAACAACGCGGTCCTTGCGCTGGAGGGCGCTGATCTCGACAGTCGCCCTGCTGCTCGCTGGCTGTGGCGGGGCCACCCGGAGCGTGCCGACAGCGGCGCCAAGCGTATCGATCCCCACGCCCGCCACATCCGTCGCGGCCGCACCGTCCACCGGCGTGGCCAGCGCGGGGCCGGGTGCCTCCGCTCCAGCATCAGGCGCGATCACCGTCCCGGCCACGCCCTCCCCCACGACCGCGACCGCGCCCGTGGCGACGCCCCACCCCACACCGCCACCCTCGGCTCCCGGCGCTGGCGCGGTCCTCTTTTCGATGCGGCCCGTGTCCGGCCCAGTGGGGACACTGGTGACGTTCCTGGGTGGAGGGTTGGGCTCGGCCCCTGGGCGGGTCAAGTTCACGCCGGTCGCTGGCGGTCCCGCGCGCCTGGCCCCCATTCGCGCCTGGTCGGCGACCCGGGTGATCTGCCTGCTGCCGGCCGGGCTGCCCGCCGGGGATGCGTCGCCCGCCCTCTGGACCGCGGCGGGGACCCCGGTGGGGCCTGGCGGGAACGGCGCCTGGCCGCTTTTCGACGTGGCGGGGCCGCTCCCCGTGGTCAGCGGCTTCTCCCCGAGTGGGGGACCGGCGGGCACCCTGCTCATCATCCGTGGCCAGGACTTCGGCAGCACGCCGGGGTTGGTGACCCTCTGCCAGTTCTGTGGGACCGGGGCACAGCTCAGCGCGCACGCGGGCATCGTCACCTGGAGCCCCACGGAGGTCGAGGCGCGTGTCCCGGCGGCGTTCCAATCTGGCGGCGCACAGGTCCACCTCGTCAGCGCCGGTGGGGCGGTCGTGACGGTGGGCACCTTCGATGTCTGGGGCGGCCCGGCCGGGAGCGCGACGCCGGCGGGCTGACCCGCCCGGCCCCCGCCGCGGCGCTGGTCAGGGTCGTGCGAGGGTGAGGGAGCGCCAGGTGGCGACGTTGGGCCCCGGAGTGCGAGGCCCACCCTCCCACTGTGCCAGGACCACGGCGAAGGGGCCGCCCCCCACGGCGACACCGGCCGCGCGGCCGAGCGTGGTGCCGGTTGGATCCCACACTGCGGCGCTCGCCGTCCCGTGCGCGTCGAGCACCAACTGCAGGGTGTAGACGACGCCGAGCCGCGGCGCGGGCACCAGGACCGTGTCGCCGAGGTACTGACCGAGCCCGGCCGGGATCTGCGGGGCGGCGAGGCGGATCCCGTAGTACGGCTGGTTGGCCGGGTTGAGGTTGCCCGCGATATCGATGTACTCATTGGTCTGCGTGTTGATCAGAAAGAGCCCGAACGGGTTGCCCGAGGAGACGGTCGCGGCGACGCTCGCGAGCAGCTCGAAGGGCGGCGCGAACACGGCGCGCGACTGCAGGCCGGTGAAGCGAAAGGGACCGCTCGCCCCCGCGAGGACCATCCCCTGGCCGGTGAAGGCAAGGGAAGGAGTTACCGGTGTTTCGCCGAGTCTGGCCGCCATCGCGCGCAGGAGCGGGGTACTGCTCGTCCAGATCGAGCGATCCAAGCCCTGATCTTGGTCGAACTGGTCGTTGAGGCCGGCCGCGAGGACCGCTGACGCACCTGGCAGGGTTGGCGAGCTTGCGGGGGGCGCCGTCGGCGGGGCCGGGAGCGTTACGTGCGGCATCGTGATGGCCCCCTGGGCGGGGCCCGGCGTGGGCCCGCCGGCAGCGTTGCGGAAGAGCAGCCCGAGCACCATGAGCGACGCGACGAAGACCAGCCCCGCGAGGATGAAACGGCCCCACCCCGGTCGCGCATCCGCGCTGCCCTCCGGTGCAAGGCCGGTTCCTGGGGCGGGCAGCCCGGACCAGTTCGGTGCGCTGCTCGGCGCAGGGGCCGATGTAGGCCCCATCTCGACCACCACCGAGCCTACGACCTTGTCGTGCCACGCCTGGTGTGCTGGGTCCCAGAGGGGCCACAGCACATCGAGCAGCCACGGGAGCCCCAAGAGGAGCGGGAACGCCAAGAGCCCCATGATGAGGATGCGCGCCGCGGCGCGCAGCGGGCCGATCGCTCCCCCCGTTGCTGCGTCGCGGGTGGCGATGCCGAGCGCGCGCTTGCCGAGGGTCTGCCCGCGGGCACTCCCCTCGAGGACGCCGAAATAGGCGAGGGTAACGACGAAACCCAGCAAGGCCACGGCGAGCATGGCGCCCAGGAGTGATGAACTGCAGGCCGCGAGCGCAGGCTGGTCCGCCTGTGGCGCGGTGGCACTGCATCCCAAGACCGCGTTGCTCACCCACGACCAGGCCACCAACCCGAGCACGACGCCGAGCACCATCGAGTCGATCAGATAGGCGGCCACGCGCTTCCACCAAGGGGCGAGGCGCCGCCCCTGCAGACCGCCGCGAGCGCGCACGGGCGAACCGCCGAGATCAGTTGGGCCGCCCGCCGGTTTCGACGGCGCAGGGTCAGACCAAGACGACATCGTGCCCTCCGGTTCGGGGGAGCGTCAGCATTGGATCTCCACCGCGCGATGGCTCCCGCCGACGGTTTCCCCGTTCGGGAGCTCTACCCAGACGTCGGCGCCGCGACAGCGAAGCGCGGATGGCACCGTGCCCACGATGGTGGTGTCGGTCCAGGAGCGGATCTGCGCATCGACCGTGATGGTGGGGCATCCAGGGCCCGGCTCTCCTCTGCAGGCGCGGAAGAGGACGAACCCGGGCGCTGTCCCCAAGTGCGTCCCCCTGATGGTGAAGCTGGCGCCAGGCGCCACCACGTACGGGGTCAGCGATGTGACCCAGGGCGCGGTGCCTGCAGTCGGCGTGGCTCCCGCGCCTGGCGTCGGCTGCGTGATCGGCGGGGCCATCGGGTGGCACCGGTCGCAGCCACCCCCGCCACCGACGATGTCGGTCACCTGCAGGGTGAGCACCGAGCGTGCCACGTTCACCACGGTGCCGGCACCGGCATCGAACGCGGCGGCATACGGATCGACCAGGATCTGGATGCTCCGGCCGCCCCAGACCAGGCCGCTCCACGTGACGGTCGTGACGTTATAGGTGCCGCTCAACGCGTTGAGGAAGCCCAGCACGGTCCCGGCGTTGTTGAGAGCATCCAGGGTCTGGGTGAGGACCTGCGCGCCAGCGGCCGCGGCGCCATCCGCATCGAAGACTGGAAACGCCACCGAGAGCGAGTCAAGACAGCTCGCGAGCTGGTTCGACTGCTGCTGGTTCCCCGGCGGATAGTCTTCGTTGAGCGGGTACTCCTCGTAGACGATGAGGGGGGCGCAGCCCACCCCGATCCCGCTCACGCCCCCGGTCTCGTCCTGCGTGGCGAGCGTGGCCGTCACCGTGATCGCCGACGCCGACCCCGAGGGCGCCCGAGCCGTGTAGCTCGTCCCCAGCCATTGGTCCGCCTCGACGCCGGCGATCCCAGCCGCGGCAGTGGCGTTCACGAGCACCCCCTCGGGACTCGCGGAGACCCACCCCGACGCGTACCCCCGCAGGCAGACCTTCACGCCCAGGACCGTTTCGCAGTTGTAGTAGGGCTGGACGTTCGACGTCCCCACGATGTTGAACCCGGGGTTGCCCGGGCCGCCATAGGTAGTGGTGACCGAGGTGCCGCCCGCCGCGGCGAGCCGGAACGGGGCGCCACCACCGGCGCCAGCAGCCCCTGCCCCCGCGGCGGCATCGAGGAGCGGTACTGGCACGAGGGCGCCGCTCGCGCCCGCGCCCGGGGTGGGCAGCGGCCCGACGAGAAGCCTCGGCACCGGCAGTCCGAGCGCGGTCAGGTCGTGGGCGGCGAGCGCGACTCGCTCAGCCTGGGCGTGGGCCAGGAGCTCGCGCACCACCTCTGTGCGCGTGGTGTCGGGCACGCGGTTCCAAGCGCTAGGGTCCTGTACCAGCAGCGGCGTCCCGTCGAACACCAGCTGCTGCATCCCGGCCGGCAGTGGCCCCGGGACCCCGATCAGGGCGCTCGGCCCCGACGGTGCTACGGTCACCTCTGGGCTCGGGGTCGCGCCTGGTCCGGCACACGCACCCAGGATCGCGCTGACCACAAGCGCGCAGGCAGCCAGCCTTATCCGCCGGTGGCCCGCTGGCCTCCCCCCTGGCCGGCCGCCCCGGAGGCGATGCAGCCCCCCGCCGGAGACGAACCTGGCGCGCACCTGTGCGCTTCCTCACTGGCGTGACTCGCTGGCGAGCGAGTATATCGCAGGCCTCGGGAGCCTGGGCGCGGGCGATTGCGGCCGCCGCCGCGGAACCCGGCACGGGCCATCGCCGCGCGCCGCAATATCCGCGGCAGCGTGGCTCTTCGCCATCTCGGTGCTGCGGCCACGGCCCATGCGTGCCCAGGACGACGATCCGATCGGCCAGCGGCGGGGCCTCCTCGATGTTGTGCGTGACGAATGGCTCGTCCATGAGGGGCACATCGGGTTCAACCGCCGGAACTCGGCTCGCCAATGGTCAAGCCCGCCTGCGGTTGCGCTGAACAGCCAGCAATTCTGTCCGGCGAAGGAGACAGCGCCTTTTCACCCTCGGACCCATGACCACCTATGGCACCCATGACACCGAGGGAGATGATCACGTTGGACGCCCGTGCGCGGCAACGCCGCTGCCTGTTCATCTCCCGGCCAAGCGGGCCGAGCCGTGAACGATGGGCCCGCCGGCCGGGGGCCGATCGCCCCTCCGGAGAATGGCGAACGGCCTAGACTGGGCGTTCGCGGTCCCGCCCTGTATCCACCGGACGTGCGGGGCCGCCCGGAGGAGAGCGTGGTGCGCAACGCGAAGCTTGACGCCTGGGTCGAGGAAGTCGCTGCTCTGTGCAGGCCGGATCGCGTCCGCTGGTGCGACGGTTCGCCGGGCGAGCACGAGGAGATGATCCGCCTGATGGTGCACGCCGGCACGGCCACGCCGCTCGACGGCGGGCGTCCGGGCAGCGTCCTCGTCCGCTCCCACCCGGCGGACGTCGCGCGGGTCGAGGACCGCACCTTCATCTGCTCGGCGCGGCCCGAGGACGCCGGGCCCACCAACAACTGGGCCGACCCGGCCGAGATGAAGGCGACCCTGACCGGCCTGTTCGATGGCGCCATGGTCGGCCGCACCATGTACGTCATCCCCTACTCCATGGGCCCCGTCGGCTCGCCCATCGCCAACATCGGCGTCGAGATCACCGACTCGCCGTACGTCGTGGCGAACATGCACCTGATGACCCGCGTCGGCACACCGGTGCTCGCAGTGCTCGGGCCAGACGGTGACTTCGTCAAGGGACTCCACTCCGTGGGCATGCCGCTGGGTCCCAACGAGCCCGACGTCCCCTGGCCGCACAACCTGCAGCACAAGTACATCAGCCACTTCCCCGAGACCCGCGAGATCTGGTCGTTCGGCTCCGGTTACGGCGGCAACGCGCTGCTGGGCAAGAAGTGTCATGCCCTGCGCATCGCCTCCGTACAGGCGCGCGACGAGGGGTGGCTCGCCGAGCACATGCTGATCCTCAGGCTGACGAGTCCCGAGGGCCGCACCCACTACATCACCGGCGCTTTCCCGTCGGCGTGCGGCAAGACGAACCTGGCGATGCTGGAGCCCACGCTGCCCGGCTGGAAGGTCCAGACCATCGGCGAGGACATCGCGTGGATGAAGCTGGACGAGCAGGGGCGACTTCGCGCGATCAATCCCGAGGCGGGCATCTTTGGCGTCGCCCCCGGCACCAGCGCGACGAGCAACCCGAACGCGCTGCGGACCATCTCCCGGGACACGATCTTCACCAACTGCGCGATCACCTCGGACGGCGACGTGTGGTGGGAAGGCATGACCGATACGGCGCCGGCGAACCTCACCGACTGGCTCCGCCGGCCCTACGCACCCGGGGGCCCGCGCACCGCGGCGCACCCGAACGCGCGGTTCACGGTGGCGGCGCGCCAGTGTCCGGTCATCGCGGAGGAATGGGAGGACCCGGCCGGCGTGCCGATCGATGCCATCCTCTTCGGCGGGCGGCGGGCGAGGACGATCCCCCTGGTCACCGAGGCCTTCGACTGGACCCACGGCACGTTCCTGGGCGCGACCGCGGGCTCCGAGACGACCGCCGCGGCGACCGGCGCCGTGGGCCAGCTGCGGCGGGACCCCATGGCCATGCTCCCCTTCTGTGGCTACAACATGGCCGACTACTGGCGCCACTGGCTCAGCTTCGAGGATCGCACCGCGCCGGACAGGCTGCCCAGGATCTTCTTCGTCAACTGGTTCCGCAAGGGCGCGGACGGCAGGTACCTGTGGCCCGGTTTCGGCGAGAACAGCCGCGTGCTCAAGTGGATCGCGGAGCGGATCGAGGGGACCAGCGGGACCATCGACACACCGATCGGCCGGTTGCCCGCGCCGGGCGCGCTCGACCTGTCGGGCCTCGACCTGACCGACGGCGCAATGGACGAGCTCCTCTCTGTTGACGTCGATGGCTGGCTGACCGAGGTCGGCCTGATCCGCGACCACTTCGCGCGTTTCGGAGACCGGCTGCCGGCCGCCATGGCCAACGAGGTCGACCGGCTCGAAGCACGGCTCCGGGCGGCCAGCCGGCCGGGATAGGCGGCACGCGCGACGTGCCGCGGGCCAACGTGGCGCGCCCTGCGGACGCAGGCGCGAGAATAGGCACGGCCGATCTCCGCCCCCGTCGGGCCGCCCGGCTACCGAATCCCCGGACTGCCGATGACGACCCCGACCGCGGACTCGGCGCTCGGCCGGGACGGATCCGGCCGCGGCAATGGACATGGACCGGCACCGGGATGGAGCGGCGCCAGGCGCACGCGTGCATCACGATCCGAGGAAAGGAGCCCCGAGGGTGGCAGCTGATGCGTTCGTCTATACCGATCCGCTTCCGCTGGGGGCCGACACGACCTCCTACCGCCTGCTCGGCACGGATGGGGTCTCGGTTACCACCTTCGAGGGCCGAGAGATCGTGCGGGTGGAGCCGGAGGTCCTGACCAACCTCGCGCGCGAGGCCCTGCGCGAGTGCTCCTTCTTCCTGCGGCCCCGGCACAACGAGCAGGTCGCGGCGATCCTCGCGGACCCCGAGTCGTCGGACAACGACCGCACCGTCGCCCTGGCCCTCCTGCGCAACGCCCAGATCGCCGCCCACGGCGTCCTTCCGCTCTGCCAGGACACAGGGACGGCCACCGTCTTCGCCAGGAAGGGCCAGCAGGTCTGGACCGGCGTCGACGACGCCGAGTGGCTGGCCCGCGGCGCCTGGGAGACGTACCACACCGAGAACCTGCGCTACTCGCAGACCAGCGCGCTCACGCTCTACGACGAGCAGAACACGGGCGACAACCTGCCCGCCCAGATCGACATCGCGGCGGTGCCCGGCGCGCGCTACGACTTCCTGTTCACCGCCAAGGGCGGTGGGTCGGCCAACAAGACGATGCTCTGGCAGGAGACCCGCGCCCGCCTCGACCCGGCGGCCCTCGAGCCGTTCCTGGTCGAGAAGATGCGTCAGCTCGGGACTGCGGCGTGCCCGCCCTACCACATCGCGATCGTGGTGGGCGGGACATCGGCCGAGGCGTGCCTGAAGACCGTGAAGCTCGCCTCCACCGGCTACTACGACGGGCTGCCGACCGAGGGCGGCCCCGTCGGCAGGGCCTTCCGGGTGCCGGAGCTCGAGCAGCGCCTGCTGGAGGCGGCCAACCATCTCGGGCTCGGCGCGCAGTTCGGGGGCAAGCACTTCGCCCTCGACGTGCGCGTGATCCGCCTTCCCCGCCACGGCGCATCGTGCCCCATCGGGATGGGCGTCTCGTGCGTGGCGGACCGCAACGTCAAGGCACACATCGACCGGGACGGCGTCTGGATCGAGGAGCTGGACCACGACCCCGGGCGCCTGATCCCGGCCGAGCTGCGCGGCGGAGCCCCTTCCAAGGCGGTGCGCATCGATCTGAACCGTCCGATGCCCGCGGTGCTGGCCGAGTTGAGCCGTTACCCGGTCTCGACGCCGCTGCTGCTCACCGGGACGCTGGTGGTGGCTCGAGACATCGCACACGCCAGGTTCAAGGCGATGATCGACTCCGGGGCCGGGGCGCCGGACTACCTGAAGCGGCACCCCGTGTACTACGCGGGACCGGCCAAGACACCCGCGGGGAGACCCTCTGGCTCGTTCGGCCCCACGACAGCCGGCCGGATGGACAGCTACGTGGACCTCCTCCAGTCCCACGGGGCGTCGTTGATCATGATCGCGAAGGGGAACCGCACGCAGCAGGTGACGGACGCCTGCAAGCGGCACGGGGGCTTCTACCTGGGCTCAATGGGCGGGCCGGCGGCGCTCATCGCGGAGCACATCACGCGCGTGGAGTGCATCGACTTCGCCGAACTCGGGATGGAGGCCGTCTGGGAGATTGACGTGGAGGACTTCCCGGCGTTCATCCTGACGGACGACAAGGGCAACGACTTCTTCGCGGCCCTGCAGTCCTGATCGTTGCGCCGCGGCCTCCGCGGCTCTGCCCGCGCGACCTGCAACATAGGCCCCGGCAACAGCGGGAGCGGGAGCAAGAAGATGGCCATGGCATGGGCCACCATGCGGAGGAACTTCGTGGCGCTGGCCTGGCAGGGCGCGTTCCTCACAGGAGCGACAGCCCTCGCCCAGCCCACCACCATCCTGCCCGCCTACATCGCGGCGCTGGGCGGATCGCCGCTGCTCATCGGCCTCATGCTCACCGTCCTGCTCACGGGCAACGTGCTACCGGAGCTGCTCTTCGCCCACGTCGTCGAGGGCAGCCCGCGCAAGCGTCCATACCTCCTCGTCGCCGTCTTCAGCCGCGCGGCCGCCTGGCTCATCCTGGGCGCCGCGACGTGGCTCCTGCGACGGAGTGCCGCCGGCGAGCTCCTCTTCGTCCTCTTCCTGCTGCTCGCCGTCTTCGCCGTCGGGGGGAGCCTCGGCAGCGTCGCGTACACCGACGTCTACGGCAAGGCCATCCCGGCCGGGGCCCGCGGCCGCTTCTACGCGAGCCTGCAGTTCCTTGGCGCCATCGTCGCGCTCGCGGTCACGTATCTTGCCGCCGGGGTGCTGGGCGGCCGCCCTGGCGCCCTGACCGGTTCGTATGCGCTGCTCTTCCTCGGCGCGGGGCTCCTTCTGCTGGTGGCCGGCCTGGGCTTCGTCCTGGTGCGCGAGGCCCCCAGCCCCGCCGTTCCTCAGCCGCGGCTCGGCGCCTACCTCCGGCAGATCCCGGCGTTCTGGCGGGAGGATCCCGGCCTGCGGGCGCTGGTCCTCGTCGAGAACGTCGCGTCCCTGCACCTCATGCTCCTGCCGTTCTACATGGTGCTGGCCGTCGACTGGCTGCACGTCCCGCCGAGCGCCGCGGCGCTCTACACGATGGCGCAGGTCGTTGGCGGTGCGCTCTCCAACCTCCTCTGGGGCCCCCTCAATGACCGGCGCGGCAGCGGGGCGGTGCTGCGGGCCTGCCTGGCGCTCGGCACCGCCATGCCCGTCCTCGCCCTCGGGCTCGCCGCGTTTGCGCCCACGGCCTACGTGCTGATCTTCGTGCTCCTTGGCGCGGCTATGAACAGCCGAGCCCTGGCTTACAACAACGTGCTGGTCGACCGCTCCCCGATCCCGCTGCGCGCGACCTACACCGGCCTGGTCGGCACGCTCACGGCGCCGAGCCTCCTGCTGCCCCTCCTGGGCGGCACTCTGATCGCCCTCTTCGGCTTCCACATCGTCTTCCTCGGCGTCGCGGCGGCCCTCGCGATCGCGTGGGGCACCCTCGGCCGCAGCCCTTCCCTCTTCGCTCCGGCCCGCGGCTGATGCAGCCGATCGGTGGCAGCTCAGTCGCGATCGTTCCCGGCGCCGGCGGGGCTGCCGGGCGCCAAGGTCGCTGGGTCGCCACGGGACGACCGTCTACTCGTTCCGACGGCTCCGCGTACGAGTCCGAGTGCCTGTCGCCGAGGGTTCCAGCTGCTCTCGGGCGGCCGGCACGAACGCCCAGTAGGTCCGCGCCAGGGCGGCCAGCGCCTGCCGCCCAACTGCATCGATCGTCTCCCGATCGGCCTCGCGGAGCATCGCGTCCGGCGGGGTCGTGGGGTGAACCTGCGCCCGCAGCTCGGCCAGGTCCAGGTCGACATCCCAGAAGCCCGCCTCCAGCGCCTCAGGCGGGGCAGCGGGCAACGTCCCCGCCTCTGACGGCGCTTGCGACGCGGGGCGCAGCTCGCGCAGGTCGCGCAAAAGCTCCGCTCGCGAGCGGCCCCGCCAGGCCAGCATGAGGAAAGGGTCGGCGTCGAACGCCTCGGCGAGCAGGAAGAAGACCGCCGCGATGTGCTTGCAGAGGGGGGAGGTGTCGGGACAGGTGCAGCTCGCCTGGATCTGGCGGACCGCGAACAGGACGGTCCCGGCCGCCGCGAAGGCTTCCTCGATCTCGGTCGGCATCTCGCCCGCCAGGAGGCGCGCGAGGAAGACCGCCCGTGTGGCCATCTCCGTCTCGACCGCCTGCCATTGCCGGTCGTCCAGAACCGGCACTCCCAGCCTGACCGCGTACGGGCGCGGACGGGAGCCCTGGACGCGCGCCGTCACGCTCCCGGGAGCCACCGTGAGCGAGACCACCTGGCCTGCCCGGGCATAGCCCTTGCCGCGGGCCAGGCGCCGCTCGTCGATCCGCGAGGCGAGCGCCTCAAGGAACCGACGCGACCACCAGGTCTCACCAATCTCGCCCCGCCGGCTCCGTGCGCGGATCCCGTTGGCCACCCGGATCGGCTGCGGGTACTCCTCCCAGCCCCGGCGTGTCATCCTCAGCGCTCCGCGACCGCGTCGGCCGAGAGCGCGAGCAGCTCGCGCAGCTCCCCGATGGAGAGATCGCCCAGCCACTGCTCGCCGGTTCCGACGACGCGGGCGGCGAGGTTGCGCTTCGCCTCGTTCATCTCGGCGATCCGCTCCTCGATGGTGCCGGTACAGACGAGCCGGCGTACCTGCACGTCGCGCGTCTGCCCGATGCGGTAGGCGCGATCCGAGGCCTGGTCCTCCACCGCCGGGTTCCACCAGCGGTCGAAATGGACCACCTGGTTGGCCGCGGTCAGGTTGATCCCCTGGCCGCCCGCGCGCAACGAGAGGATCAGGATAGGTGCCGCGCCGGCCTGGAAGCGCTCGATCAGCTGGTCCCGTGCGCCCTGCGTGAGGCCGCCGTGAAAGTAGAGGACCTCTCGCCCAAACCGCTCGCGCAGGTACGGACGCAGCCGTTCGGCCCATTCCGTGTACTGCGTGAACACCAGCGTGCGGTCGCCTGCCGCGAGCGCCTCTTCCAGCAGGTCCTCCAGCTGCGCAAGCTTCCCCGACCGGCCCTCCAGCGCCGATCCGTCGCCCAGGGCCTGAGCCGGATGGTTGCAGACCTGCTTGAGCCGGCCGATCGTCTTGAGCACCAGCCCGCGGCGCCGGATCCCCTCGGCCCGGTCCAGTTGCGCGAGCATGTCGTCGACGATCGACTGGTAGAGGGTCGCCTGCTCGCGCGTCAGGTTGCACGGTACGGTCATCTCGAACTTCTCCGGGAGCTCGAGCCCGATGGCCGGATCGCGCTTGAGACGACGCAGGATGAAGGGGCCGGTCAGGCGACGGAGCCGTTCCACCGCCTCCTCGTCCCCGTCCTGCTCGATGGGGAGCGCGAAGCGATCCCGGAACGAGGCCTCCGGCCCGAGCAACCCCGGGTTCAGGAACTCCATGATCGACCAGAGCTCGGTGAGGCGGTTCTCGACCGGGGTACCCGTCAGCGCGACCCGGGCGGCGGCGGGGAGCCGGCGCACGGCGCGGGACTGACGTGTCTCACTGTTCTTGATCACCTGCGCCTCGTCGAGGACGACGCGGCCCCAAGCGATGGCAGCCAGCGCGTCCACGTCGCGCGCGGCGATCGCATACGTCGTGATCGCGAGATCGGCGTCGTTGACTGCCGTCGCGAGATCACCCCCCGCCAGACGGCTGGCGCCGTGATGGACGTGGACCCGCAGGCCGGGCGCGAAGCGGCGCGCCTCTTTCTGCCAGTTGCCCACGACGGACATGGGGCAGACCACGAGCGTGGGGCGGGGGCCGGGCGGGACGCCATCCGGCAACGGACCGCCCTCCCGCGTCGAAGCCTCGACGGGCGCCCCCGGCGCTGTCGGCTCGCGCTCGGCGACCAGCAGCGCCAGCAACTGCGCCGTCTTGCCCAGACCCATGTCATCTGCGAGACACGCCCCCAGGCCCAGCCGATCGAGGAACGTGAGCCAGCCCAGACCCAGCTGCTGATAGGCGCGCAGCTGGCCCACGAACCCTGCCGGTGTCGCCATCGGCTCCGCGCGCAGCGTCTCGTCCGCGCGCAGCAGGCCCTCCACCCATCCCTGCGCCTCGATGCCCGTGACGGGCAGCTCACCGTCAGACGCGCCGGCGAAACGCAGAAACTCGCCGACCGTCATCGTGCGCGCCCCGCCCTCGGGGGTCGCACTGACCGCACGGAGCGCCGCTGCGATCTCTCCGGGCTGCACCTCCACCCATTCCCCGCGAACCCGCACCAGCGGTGTCTTGAGGCGTGCCAGGGTACGCAGCTCGGCTTCGGTGAGTGGCGTGTCACCCAGCGCTGCCGAGAGTTCGCAGTCGACCAGCGAGCGTGCGCCCAGGCTCGGCCCGACGCCTGTGCGCGCGGGCCCGGAATGCCCGCGGACGCGTACCCGCAGCCCGATCCGCCGCCTTCGTGAGGTCCACCAGGCGGGCAACAGGACGCCGAACCCGGCGTCGGCCAGGAGGGGCGCCCCCTCGCGCAGGAAAGCATGAGCACCGCCCGTGTCAAGCTCCAGCGCGTCGGGGGGAGCCAGGGCGAGGGCGCCTTCCAACGGCGGGTAGAGGCGGCTCGCACGGACCAGGTCCACCAGCAGCACCTCGTCGGCGTCCACGTTGGGCACGGCGCGCGCCAGCACGCGCGGATCCGCCCACACCTCGGCGGCTCCGACGAGCAGGCTCGGCTCGTCGCGCGCTCCCACCATGATCTCGAGCCGCCAGGGCTCGTGCGGCGCGGCGTCCACGTCGGGCGCGTCGTGCGGGGCAGCCGTGTCGATCGAGCCAACGACCCCGGCGTCCGCCTCGGCGCGCCCATGCCCGGGCTCCACGAGCCGGAAGACCGTGCGCAGCGGCCCCTCGGTGGGCAGGCAGCGGGCCCGCCAGGCGGCCAGCACACGCCCGAGGGCTCGGACGGAGGCGGCGTCGACTGCAGGAGCAGCCCCAACCGCGAGGCCCGGATCGGTCGAGCAGAGCGCCATGCCCAGGCTTGCCCACGGCCCAGACGGCGGCCACCGGTCGTCGCACGGCACCTGGGATCCGGCCGCTCGGGCAAGGCCACGGCGCACCTGCGCATCGACCAGCACACCGAGCGCTTCGGCCACCGTGTCGTTGGCGGACCGTGGCGCTCCATCGCTTCCTGCGGCGCGGCAGACGATCGGCATGGCGCGGGCCAGCGCTCGCAGACGCGTGCCGTCGCCCGACCCCGGCACAGGCTCCCAACGGGCCACGAACCGCCTGCGGGCTGGCTCCCGGATGCCTGGCAGCACCCGGCCGCGAGCCACCATCTCGAGGGCGAGGCGCGCCAGGCGTGCCCAGAACCGGAGGGACGCATCCACCTCCGCGAGTCCCACCGCCTCCCCGAGCGACTCCAGGAGTGCCACCGCCGCTTCCCCGTCCAGGGCCCGGCTGGGCACACGCCAGGTCCCGAGCACGGGGGCGGCGCCATCGCCCAGAGGCGTCACGGGAAGGGCGGGCGAGGGCTGCGGGACGCCGTCGCGGGTCGGCAGGGCAAGTTCAAGGGCCGCCGCGTTCCCCTCCGGAGCGAGCAGGCCGAGGCTCGCAAGCAGGTCGCCCAGTCGATCGGACGGCAGCGCGAACGGGTGGGCCGCCGGCGTTCGGCGCGCGGACCGCGTGACAGAGGCGCCGGAGTCCTCATACGCGGCCGCATCCTCTGCCCAGAGGTGCAGGTTGCGGTCCAGGCCCCAGGTGGCATGCAGCGCGAGCATCAACCCGAGCTTACGCCGGCGCCATCGGCAGGCAGTGCCGCCTCAGCCGTGCACCCGCGCCCCGGTCGCCCTGCGGAGGCCCGGGTCGCCCGCGCCATCGCCCCGGAGGCGTCCCATGGGTGCCCCGGGGCGTTCCGTGGTCCTATCCTTGCGTCGGCCACCGCTCAGCCTGCCTCGGCCACCACTCAGGAGGGAACCGAACGTGGAGTACCGACGGCTCGGCAAAACCCGGCGCATGGTGAGTGCGATCGGTTTCGGCTCGTGGGCGATCGGCGGCGACTGGGGCAGCGTGGACGACGCCAGCAGCCTTCGTGCCCTCCACGCAGCCGCCGATGCGGGTGTGACGCTCTTCGACACCGCCGACGTCTATGGGGACGGTCGGAGCGAGCGCCTCATCGGCCAGTTCCTCCGGGAGCGCGCCGGCGAGTCGCTCTTCGTCGCCACCAAGATGGGCCGCCGCGCGCCGCTGGACCTGGCTCAGTACACGCCCGAGGCCTTCCGCGGCTGGGTCGACCGGAGCCGCGACAACCTGGGGGTCGACCGCCTCGACCTCGTGCAGCTCCACTGCCTCCCGACGGCCATCTACTACCGCCCGGAGATCTTCGCGGCGCTCGACGACCTCGTCTCGGCGGGCGCGATCGCAAGTTACGGCGTGAGCGTGGAGCGCGTTGAGGAGGGACTCAAGGCGATCGAGTTCCCGGGCGTCGCCTCGGTGCAGATCATCTACAACATCGTCCGGCAGCGGCCGGCGGAACGCTTCCTGGCCGAGGCCGCCCGTCGCGACGTCGGCGTGCTCGCCCGGGTCCCCCTCGCATCCGGACTCCTCACCGGCAAGCTGACGCAGGCGACGGTCTTCGATGCGTCGGACCACCGCCGCTTCAACCGGCACGGCGAGGCTTTCGACGTGGGCGAGACGTTTGCCGGAGTCGATTACGAGACGGGCCTCGCGCTGGTCGACGAGCTGCGCCCACTCGTCCCGAGCGGCGCCACCCTGGCTCAGATGGCCCTGCGGTGGATCCTCATGTCCGAGGCGGTCACGGCCGCCATCCCGGGAGCCAGGACGCCCGAGCAGGCCCGGGCGAACGCTGCCGCCGCAGACCTCGCGCCGCTGCAGCCGGCCACCATGGAGCGGATCGCCGGCCTCTACGCCGAGCGCGTCAAGCCGCTGGTCCACCAGCGCTGGTAGCCGGCCAGCGGTCAGCCCGGCCAGCGGTCAGCCCGGCCAGCGGTCAGCCCGGCCAGCGGTGTAGCGTAGCGACGGAACAGGCGCTCGCTCGGGCGCCCATCGCCGGCAGGGGGCAGTGGGTGATGCGGATCCTCATGGCGGCCCGCACCTCCGACCCGACCACGAGTGGCAGTGCGCTTTTCACGTTCCGCCTTGCGGCGGGGCTGCACGGCGCGGGCCACGAGGTGGTGCTGCTGGCAGCGGCACCGCGCTCCCGCGCCAGGGGGCCGGTGCAGGTCAGCGTGGTCACGTCCGTGCCCCTCTGGCCGTTCAGCACCGTGGAGCGGATCCCCCTGTTGCCCCGGCGCCACGTGGAGGCCGTGATGGACTGCCTGCAGCCGGACGTGGTGCACGTGCAGGATCACTTCCTGGTCTCGCGCGCCACCATTGACGTCGCATGTCAGCGCGGAGTTCCGGTGCTGGCCACGAACCACTTCCTGCCGGACAACGTGCTCCCCTTCCTGCCGGTGCCGGCCCGCGCCCGAAGGCCGCTGGAGCAGTTCCTCTGGCGAGGCGTGACCAGCGCCTTCCGGCGAGCCGACCTGGTCACCACCCCGTCCGAGACGGGTGTCGGCTGGCTGCGTTCCGCGGGGCTGGACAACGAGGTGCTGGCCGTCTCCTGCGGCGTCGATCTGGAGGTTTTTCGGCCCGACCCGCAGGTGGACCGGCTGGGCCTGCGCCGCCGGCTGGGGCTCGAGCAGGACAGGATCACGCTGGTCTACGTGGGGCGGCTCGAGCGCGACAAGCGACTCGACGACCTGCTGCGGGCGCTTGCCCACCCGTCCCTCGAGCGCATCGGCGGCAACCGCAGACCGCAGCTGATCCTCGTCGGCAGAGGGCGGGACTCGGGGCGGTACCGTCGCCTGGTGTCCCGGCTCGGGCTCTCCCGTCGCGTCGCCTTCACCGGCCGCGTGCGTCGCCAAGCCCTGGTGGAGATCCTGAACGCCGCCGACATCTTCGTCATGCCAAGCCCCGCGGAGCTGCAGAGCATCGCCACCCTCGAGGCCATGGCGGTGGGCCTGCCGGTGGTCGCGGCCGCAGCCGGCGCGCTCCCCGAACTCGTGCGTCCCGGTCTCAATGGCCGGCTCTTCCGGCCCGCCGACCCGGACGACGCCGCGCGCCAGCTCGCGGCGCTGGCCGACGAACAGGCAGCCTGGCCTCAGATGGCGGAGGCAAGCCGCGCCATCGCGGCCCGGCACGCGCTGCCCGCGACGGTGACCCGCTACGAAGCCATCTACGGTTCGCTCGTTGCGCGCGCCCACCGCCCGTCGAACCCACCACTCGCCAGCGAGCCCACGGAGGTCCCGCCCCCGTGAGCGCTCCAGCTCAGTAGGGCCGGTCTCGCCAGATCCCCGCGTGGCCGAGCGACCAGCGCGCGAACATGCGCAGCATGCCGGTCCGCAGTGGCCCCTGGTGGAGCCGACGCGCCGAGGTCGCGATCCAGGTACCGGTCACGTGTCCCAGGTGGACACCCCGGCGCTGGAGCCGGACCAGCAGGTCGCGGTCCTCGGCATGGTACAGCCGCTCGTCGAAGCCGCCTGCGGCCTCGAAGAGATCGCGTCGGCAGTACAGCATGTTGGCCTGGATCGCAAAGAGGCGCTTGCCGTACTCGATGAGCGCGAAGAACCCCCGGTCGAGCAGGTCCGCCGAATCGGCCACGATCGGGACCGTCCCGGCCGGCGACCCATCCTCGGCCGCCGCCGCGATCCGGGCCACCAGGTTGGGCGCCATGCGCGAGTCGGCGTCGAGAAAGATGAGCAGCCTTCCCTCGGCTGCCCGCGCGCCGATGTTCTTTGCGCGGGACACGCCGGGCCGGGGATCCTCGATCAGACGTATCTGCAGCCCGGGCAACCGGGCGGCCGTCTCGCGCACCACCTGGGCGGTCCGGTCCACGGTCCCGTTGACCACCACGATCGCCTCCAGGTCTCCGGGCGGAAAGGTCTGATCCGCCACGGAGGCCAGGGCGGCCGCCACGTAGGCCTCCTCGTCGCGCGCGGGGATCACGACCGATACGCGCACTCAGCGCTCCAGCAGCGCGGCATAGGTGGTGGGACGGCGCTCCCGCAGCAGCCGGTCCAGAGCCACGAGTACACGAGCACATGACCTGGACGTGGAGGCTCCCTGCGGATGCAGAAAGACGCGGAGCACCGGAAAGGCGGAGCGCGTGGCAAGCAGGTAGCCGCCCTCCGTCGCGACCAGGGCTTCCTGGAGATCGCCCCCGCCCAGGTACCCGAACGCCGGCAGGAAGTGCGATCGCCCGCGCTGAAGGTCCACCAGCCACGCGAACGTGACGAGGTAGCGCAGGCCGGCCGTGCGCAGCACCTCCGCCAGCCCCGGTCCGCCCAGCCAGCCGGGCGCGCAGAAGCCCGCCACCGGCAGCCCCAGCTCGGCCAGCGCGTCTCGCCCCGCTGCCACGCGTTCGGCCGCGGCCGCCGGCCCGAGGGCAGCGAACTCGGCCGCCGAGCGCGCGAAGAGCCGCCAGCGCAGGCGGTCCACGACACCGCCCCGCGAGGCGCCGGCCGCCACGTGCGTGTAGCCGTGCAGCACCATCTCGGACCCACCGGCCGCCTCACGGCGCAGCAGCTCGACCAGCGCGCCCGCCCGACCGATGGCCCGGCGACCCCCCTCGTTGGGGATCACCTTCAGGACGCGCGGCGTGGCTCCCGCATCGTCCAGCCGGTCGAGCAGCCAGCGCACCTGCGAGAACGTGGAGGGGGCTACGTCGTGCACGGAGACGATCACCCGGGGGCGAAGCTCGTCCCCGGGGACGCACATCCGCTGCATCTCCGTAGGATGGGGCCGCGGAAGGCTTCTGCGCAAGCGTGGCCGTGCGAACCGGGCGTAGCGCGGCGCTGGTATCGTCCGTGCATGACACTGGACGTGCGCTGGCTGGGACGCGTGCCGTACCGGGAGGCCTGGGACCTCCAGCACGGCCTGGTCGCCGATCGCGCGGCCGGCCGCGTCCCCGACACGCTGCTGCTCCTCGAGCACCCCCGCGTCCTCACGCTCGGCCGACATGCCAGCGAGGACTACGTGCTCGCCGCCGACGGCTACCTGTCGGCGAGCGGAATCGAGGTGATCCGCGTGGAACGCGGCGGCGAGGTCACCTACCACGGGCCCGGACAGCTGGTCGCCTATCCCATCGTCCGACTGGGCGACCGGGGCCTCCTGGTCCGGCCGTTCGTCAGACTCCTGGAGGCCGCCATGACCGAGACCGCCGCCGACTACGGCGTGCCCGCGGCTCGTCGCGAGGGCTTCCCCGGTGTCTGGTGCGACGCGCAGGGACCGCTCCCTCGCAAGCTCGGTGCGCTCGGGCTCCGGATCGAACAGGACGTGAGCTACCACGGGATCGCTCTCAACGTCACCACCGACCTGGCCGACTTCGACCTGATCGTCCCGTGCGGGCTCCCGTCCATCGGTGTCACCTCCATTGCGCGCGAGGCCGGATGGCCGCCGGAGCGCAGCGTGCCCTCCACCCGGTCCGTGGCGGAGGCCGGAGCGCGGTTCGCGGCCCACTTCGCACGGCTGCTCGACTCGGGTGCCTATGTGGCGTCGGACGCCTTTGCCGGCGTCGGCCAACCCGGGGCGCCCGGGCCCGTCGGCCGGCCGAGCCCATCGATCGAAAGCGGCAGTGCGACGGGCGCTGCGGCCAGGACGGGCTGACGCGATGGCCGGAGGGGTCTTCGAGCTGCGCAGAGACGCCATCACGGGCTGGTGGGTTGCCGTGGTGGTGGACCGAGCGTACGAGCCGGGCCGATTCGCGCGACAGGCTCAGCCGCTGGTGGGCACCGCCTGCCAGAACTGCACGGATACGCGGCTGACGGAACCCTGGATCCGGACCCTCCGCTCGCACGCGTTCCGGGTGGCGGGCGACGAGTTGAGCGGGCGTGACGCCCCGGAACGGGCCCGGACGCCGGGGGAGCGACCCTTGCGCGACGAGGGAGGCCGGACCGGCCGCGACGGGTCGCGCGAGAGACAGGCCGACTTCGATCGTCAGCCGGGGCTGGGGCTGGTGGCGGACGTCGGGGCATGGATGACCATCGCGGCTCCCTATGGGCACCACGGGCCACTGGCCGCCGAGTCACCGCAGGTCGTGATCCAGATGCTGGAACTGGCCCGGCGCGCCATCGTGGACGCTCGCGAACGGGGCGGCACCGAGTACCTGCAGGTTGTGGAGAACCACGGCCGTGAGGCTGGAGCGCTCACGAACCACCTTTGCCTGGACCTGTACGACCTGCCGCAGATCCCGCACCGGATCGGGGAAGAGCTGGGAGGAGCCGCGCGCTACGTGATCCGCGAGGGCGTCTGTCCCTACTGCCGCCTGGCCCGCGAAGCGGTCGCGTCGGGCGAGCGGCTGGTCTTCGAGGATGCGTCCAGCGTGGCCTTCGCACCGTACGCATCGCGCTCGCCGTTCGAGCTGTGGGTGGTCCCGCGACAGCATCTCTCGGATTTCTCCCGTGTCACCGATGCGCAGCTGACCAGCGCCGCCGAGACGCTCCAGAAAGTGCTTCGACTGCTCGACGTGCTCGATGGTCCACCCTACAACCTGGTCCTGCACACGGCGCCCCTGCACCAGCGGGTGGACGAGACGTATCACTGGCACTGGCAGATCCACCCGCGGCTGCGGGAGATCGGCGGACTGGAGCTGGGAACCGGCCTGCCGGTCAACCCGGTGAGTCCAGAGCAGGCGGTGGCCGAACTCCGGGCGCGGTCCGGCCTCGCCCGGGCCGAGTGGCCCACATGAGCGCGTCACAGGGGGGCGCGCCCGACCGTCACATGGCCGCAGGGTGCGAGCCGATCGCGCCCGCCGGCCCGGATACGGCGACCCCGATTGCAGCGCGCTCGCCGGACCGGCCCCTTGGGCAGAGGTACGGGTGGCATCGATCGAACTGCTCCTCCCGCCGCGGTGGGTCACGATGAATGCCGAACGGACATCCCGGCAGGCGTTCATCGAGGGACTGTTCGCGCAGCATCAGGGCGAGATCTACGGGTTCCTCGCCCGGATGGTCCGCGACGACGAGCTCGCAGCCGACCTCACCCAGGAAACCTTCGTCAAGGCGTTCCGGGCGCTCGACAGCCTCGAATCTCCGGAACGGGCCCGGGCCTGGCTTTTCCAGATCGCCAGCCGGACGGCGCTCGACGAACTGCGCCGGCGGCGCCTGGTGCGCTTCGTGCCCTGGTCCGGCGAGTCCCGGGGCTCGGCCCCGTCGGCCGAGGAGACCGCCATGCGCTCCCGCCTCTCCGGCGAGATGGCGCGTGCCCTGGCCATGATCCCGGATCGCCAGCGGGGCGCCCTCATCCTGGCCGAGCTCCACGAATTGAGCGGGACCGAGCTGGCCGATGCGCTGGGCGTCAGCCATGCCGCAGCCCGCGCGCTGCTCACCCGGGCCCGGGAGTCGCTCCGGGTAGCCTTGGCCAGGGAGCGCGCCGCCTCCGGCGAGGTCCACGCCGTCCCGACCGAGGCCGCCGGTCCCCGCCCGGAGGGCGCCACGGTGCACCCGGCGCGCCGCTCGGAGGAGCGCCGATGACTGGCGGGGGACCGACCTGATGCCGGGCCTGCGCCGCCTGCCTCCCGGCCGGGGCCCGCTTTCGCACGCACAGGCGCGCGCTCTGCTGGCCGAGCGCATCGACGGTCCTCTGACGCCGGATCGCGAGGCTGCCCTCGAGGCCCATCTCGCGGCGTGTCCAGGCTGTCGGCTGGTGGAGGGAGAGTACCTGGCGAATCGCGCTGCGCTCCGGCACCTTGCCGCGCCGGCGCCGCCTCGCGACCTGCCCGCTCGGACGCTCGCGGCCCTCGAACTCGAGGCTGCCCATGACCGCTCTCCCCAGGCTGGCCCGGTCCTGCGATCCGGCCGTGCCCCGCACCTGCGCGGCGCACGGCGCAGCGGCAGCGTGGCCTTCGGGTCGCTGCTCACGGTTGCGCTGGTGGCCGTGGTGGGGGCGCTCCTGGTCGGCCCCGGGGTGCCAGTCCCGGGGCCAGCCGTGGGCGCGACCCCGTTTGCCATCGCCCCGGTCAATCTCGCCTTCGTCGCCATGCAGGGCGACGTCCTCCGGCTGTACCGGACGCGCCTTGACCGCGCGTGTCCGGCGGGCAGCGTTTCCTGCGTGGAGTTCGGGCCGCAGGCGGACCAGGTGGTCGGGTTACCGCAGGGGGGTGCGGTGAGCGGCCTGGCCCTTGACCCGGTCGGACGCCGCGCGGCCATCGCCGCCCGTTCCACCATCAACGCGACCACCACCTACTACGTCGTGGACCTGAACAGCGGGAGCGCCGGGGCGCCGAGCTCGACCGGCGCGTCGGAGCCGCCCGTGGGGGGCGCCACGGCATCGCCATCGCCCAGCCCATCGCCCAGGCACTCCGGGACCGCCCGCGCCACGACTGGCGCCGCGCGAACCAGGTCCGCGCCGCTGACTGGGCAGGCCACCACCACGGCGCCACATCCAACGGCGGCCACCCGAACGCCCCGGACCACCAGCACACCGGCGGCGACGCATCGGGTCACCGCGTCGTCATCAACGCCCGAACATCCAGCTCCCTCGCGCCCGCCCACCGCGAGTTCACCAGGCCTGCTGGGCGAGCCCGCCGCATCGAGCGCTTCCAGCGCACCTGGGACCCCCCAGACCTCTGGCGCCTCGCCGGGCGTCCCCTCGGGCGCCCCCTCGGGATCCGCCGGGTCTTCGGCACTCGCCGGGGTCCAGGCACTGCCACCGGTCCAGGCGCAGCCGATCCTCCAGGACGTCGTGTCCACCGGCGCATCGCCTGCCTGGTCGCCCGATGGCAGCACCCTCGCGTTCAGCGCGATGCCAGCCGATGGCACCCTGGGGTCCGACATCTACATCTGGCACCCGGACGACGCGTGGGCAGTTGCCGTGACCAGCGATCACGCCTCCACGTTCGCCTCCTGGGCCGGTGACCGGATCGTTGGCAGCACCCTCATCGCTGCCCCGGATGATCCGGAGATGCTGACCCCCCAAACGTTCGTGCTGGACCCGCGGACGGGCGAGCGACGGACCGTCGAGGGCGCCCGGCTGTGGCTGCCCTCGGTCGACCCGACGGGCCGCTTTGCGGTCGGGTGGTCGGGGACCCTCCGGCTGGTGGGCCAGGTTCCCGTCCCTTCACAGGGCCAGCTGGTGTTCACGCCCTGGAGCAGCCTGGACCCGTTCGCGCTGCCGGCCCCGACCCCCGCGGCCATGCTCACCCCCAGCCTGTCGATGCCGTCCGGATCGCCGAGGAGCGCGCGCGTCCGCGCCGAGGCCACGAGCCTGGCCTCGGCGGCCCCCAGCACACTGCTCCCGACCGACGCGCCGGCGCCGGCCTCCGCAGCGGCCACCAGCCAGGGAGCCGCAACGCCGCTCCTGGCGCCAGTCGACCCGACCCCCGCGCCTGGGGGGAGCGCGTCGACGATCCAGGACTGGGTGGTGGCCTGGTCGCCGGACGGGTCGGCGTTCGCTGTCTGGGAGGGCCCATCGCTGGGCGTCGACGCCGGATCGCTCACGGTGCATGCCGTGGACACCACGATGGGCCAGCCTGCCCCGGGCCCCCTGCTGCTCGGCCCGCTCTCCGCCCAGCGCGCGTTCTCGATGGGGCTCGATCGCCTGGCCTGGACCACGCCAACCGACCTGCGTGGCTACTGTCAGCTGCGGGTGGCCGTCTGGGGCGCCTTCGGCACCGGGGAGCTCCGCAGCCTGGAGCTCGACCAGCAGGGGGTCGTCCCGGCGTTCTGAGCGCATCACCTTCGGCGCGCGGCCGCCGGAGCTGCCGCCGCCGTCGGAGCGGTCGCCGCCGTCCAAACGATCCCCGCCGCCCACGCTGCCGCGGCCGAAGTGCCGAGGCCGCCCGCCGATACGGAGCCCGCGTGCGGCGCGAGGTTCCTACGGCTCCGGCCGCCGGACCTCCGGCTCGTTCGCCTTGCGGTCGGCAGCGTCGAGCATCGGGATACGCACTCCGCGCGCCCGCGCCACCGCGATGGCCCGCTCGTAGCCCGCATCCACGTGCCGCATGACGCCGCTGCCCGGATCCGTGGTGAGGACGCGCTCCAGGCGCCGCGCGGCCTCCGGCGTCCCGTCGGCCACCACCACCATCCCGGCGTGGATGCTGTACCCGATCCCTACCCCGCCCCCATGGTGGATGCTGACCCAGGTCGCCCCGGCGGCCGTGTTGAGGAGCGCGTTGAGGAGCGGCCAGTCGGCGATCGCGTCGGAGCCGTCCCGCATCCCCTCGGTCTCCCGGTTGGGGCTGGCCACCGACCCCGCGTCGAGGTGGTCCCGCCCGATCACAATCGGGGCCGCCAGCTCGCCCGAGGCGACCATCTCGTTGAAGCGCAGGCCGGCCCGCGCGCGATCCCCGTAGCCGAGCCAGCAGATCCGCGCCGGCAGCCCCTGGAAGGGCACCTTCTGTTCGGCCAGGGTCAGCCAGCGCCGCAGGCCCGCGTCGCCCGGGAAAAGATCGAGGAGCGCCCGGTCGGTCTTGCGGATGTCGTCGGGGTCGCCCGAGAGAGCCGCCCAGCGGAAGGGCCCCTTCCCCTCGCAGAAGAGGGGCCGGATGAACATCGGTACGAAGCCGCCGATCTCGAACGCCTCCGCCACCCCCGCGTCGGCGGCCTGCTGGCGGATGTTGTTGCCGTAGTCGAAGGTGATTGCGCCTCGGCGCTGCATCTCCAGCATGGCCCGGACCTGGCGGACCACGCTTTCCCGGCTGGCGGCCACGTACGCCTCGGGGTCGGCGGAGCGCAGCTCGATCGCGGCCTCGAACGGCATCCCGCCCGGCACATAGCCGCCGAGCAGGTCGTGGGCACTGGTCTGGTCCGTGAGAGCGTGGGGCTGCCAGCCGCGCGCCACCAGCTCGGGCTCCACCTCGGCGGCGTTGGCCACCAGGGCGACCGAGAGCGGGCGGCCCTCGGCCCGCGCCGACTCCACCTGCTCGAGGGCGCGGTTGAGGTCGTCCGTCAGCAGATCCACGTAGCCCGCGGCGTGCCGCCGCTCGGCCCGCGCCGGGTCCACCTCGATGCAGAGCGCCACCCCCTCGTTCATGGTGATGGCGAGCGGCTGGGCACCGCCCATCCCGCCCAGGCCGGCGGTGAGGACCACCCTCCCACGCAGGGTGCCACCGAAGTGCTGGCGCGCCATCTCGGCGAAGGTCTCGTAGGTCCCCTGGATGATCCCCTGGGTGGCGATGTAGATCCAGGAGCCGGCGGTCATCTGGCCGAACATGGTGAGCCCCATCCGCTCCAGCTCGCGGAAGACGCCCCAGGTCCCCCAGTGCGGGACCAGGTTCGCGTTGGCGATCAGGACGCGGGGGGCGTCCGGCGTGGTACGAAAGATCCCGACCGGCTTGCCCGACTGCACCAGGAGCGTTTCGTCGTTCTCCAGCTCCCGGAGCGAGGCCACGATCGCATCGAATGCCTCCCAGCTGCGCGCCGCACGGCCGGTGCCGCCATAGACGATCAGCTGGTCCGGCTTCTCCCCGACCTCCGGGTCGAGGTTGTTCATCAGCATGCGGAGGGCGGCTTCCTGGCCCCAGCCCTTGCAGGAACGCTCGGGGCCGCGCGGGGCCCGGACCGGCCGGGGGCCGTGGCCGGGGGTGACGATGGGCGAGCCACTGGGGCCGGTCAGGTCGGTCTCGGAAGGCGCGGCCGTGGACGAGTGGATGGTCGATGTCATGACGGAAAGCCTCCCGGATCCGGGGCCGCGGCGTCCGGCCGCGGCCCGATCAGCGCTAGGGTGGCACGAACGCGCGCGTCGCGCATCGGCTGGCCGCAGTGCGTACCCGCTGGGGCGCGGGCGCCTCACCCAGAAGCGTGGCTGGCGGCGTTCCGGCGGCTCAGCGAGCCACGTCGCGCCTGCCCATGCCCCAGGCACCGAGCAGGATCCCGGCGACCCCGATGGCCAGACAGGCGACCACGCCTTCCACGTCCCAGTGGCCGATCATCGGCTGGCCCAGGTGCGCGGTCAGCGCGAGCTGGTGGAACCAGTCGGGCAGCTTGAGGGCCGGTGCGAGGAGATCGATGAGATACGTCACCACGACGACCAGCGCAGCCACCTCGGCCGCCAGCGAGGTCCGCCACAGCCCCCCGACGGCGACCCCCAGGCCAACGATCGCGACGGCGTACACGCCAAGGGCAGCCGAGCCGACCACGGCGTCACCCGCCGTTGCACCTCCGGCCGCCGCGCCGAGCCCGATCCCGAGCGCGAGGACGACCGTCATCACAACGACCGCCAGGATCGCCCCCACCCCGCCGGCGATCACCCAGCGGGCGCGCGACATCGGGGCGGACAGGATCTCTTCGAGCCGGCCGTCGGTCTCGTCGGACGACCACTTCGAGACGAACGTGGAGCCGGCCAGGCCCGCGGCGATGTAGAAGAGGGCCACGTACAGCTGGAGCCAGCCACCAGCCGTCGCGAAGTCGTAGCCGGGGAAGATCGTCGAGAAGGTCCTGAGGAGCCCCGCCTCCCCCCCGACCTGCTTCGCGAACGGGCCGACGAGCGACGCCAGGAGCGCGCCCATCAGGCCGAACCCGATCCCCCAGGCAAGCGCCCGCGGGAGCATGTCGCCGAAGGCGCGGCTGACCGGGCCGCGCACTCCCAGAAGATCCTTCGGCAGGGCGGGGAGCGAGAGACCGGCGGTGACCCCAAGGTCGCGGCGGCTGAACAGCTCGACCCCGAGCGCGAGGAGGGCGACCGCGACGATCCCGACCAGCGCAAGGCCCGGCCAGTCGTAGTAGCCGACCAGCGGGATGTGGTCGACGGTCCAGTGGAACGGGCTCAGCCACACCAGCGGACCGCCCACGTTCAGGCCGCTCGCCACCCACAGGGCGACCATGACGATCGCCGCGACACCGGCCGATCCAGCGCGACCGAGGATCGGGGCGAGGGCGAAGGCGAGGCCCCCGAAGCACGCGGCGATGAAGCCGACCCAGAGGGCGAAGCCAATGGCACCGCCGAGCGGGATCGGGTCGCCGAGCTTCGGGTCACCGAAGGCGTTCGAGCTGACGACGATCATCACCGCGGTGACGGCCATCGCGAGCCAGAGCATCGTCAGGTGGGCGGCCAGCTTCTCGAGCGCGATCCGGCGTTTGCCGAAGGGGGCCGCGGCGACGAAGTCGAGGCTGCCGTGGGCCGCCTCCCCGGCGAGTGTCCCGGAGAGCGCGAGGATCGACCAGAGCCCGCCGCCCAGGGCGAAGAGGGCCCCGTACTTCCAGCTCATGTACCCCCCGAGCGTGCCAAGCCTGGGGCCCATCAGGGTGGCGTTGCCGAACAGGTTGACCATCGAGGCGGGCATGCTCCCGACCAGCTTGTCCACCTCGAGCCGCGCTTCGGGGGTCGGAAAGACGGTCCCGATCGCCGCGCCCAGGACGAGCGACAGCCCGCCGAAGAGGCCTGCGGCGATGATGAACGCGAGCCTGGAATCGCGGATCGTCTTGCCATAGATGCTCCCAAAGCCATACACGCGGCGGTGGAGCGGGATGGGAGAAAAGGATGCCGCGACGGTGGGGCGCGGCATGCCTGCGTTAACGGCCATGGTCGTTCACCTCGACCGGCACCTGCCCGTACTGCGCGAGGAAGGTCTCCTCGAGGCTGGGCTCTCGCGACACGAAGTCGAGCAGCTCGTAGCGGGCCGCAGCCTGGACCACGGGGGTGATCGGTCCAGCGACGCGCATCCGCAGGACGTGGTCGGCGGCGACCAGCTCGCTGACCCCCGGGAGCGCCTCGAACGCTGCCGCGGGGACGGGCCCCGCGAACCGGAGCTCGACCTGGTGATGGGCGAGATCGCGGAGCCCCTGCACGGTGTCGAGCCTCACGATCCGGCCTTCGCGGATGATCGCGACCCGGTCGGCGCTCTTCTCGACTTCCGAGAGGATGTGGCTGGAGAGGAACACGGTCGCGCCGTCGGCCACGCAGGCACGCAGGGTGCTGAAGAACGTCTGCTGCACCAGTGGGTCGAGCCCCGAGGTCGGCTCGTCGAGGATCAGCAGTTCGGGCCGGTGCTGGAGCGCGATGATCACGCCGACCTTCTGCTTGTTGCCCTTGCTGTACTCCCGGAACCGCCGGGAGGCGTCGAGCTCGAAACGCTCGATCAGGGAGGCCTGGTAGGCGGGGTCGACCCCGCCACGCAGGTTCGCGAAATACTCGAGCGTCTGCTTCCCGGTCAACCGGTCGTACAGCGTGAACTCGCCGGGGATGTAGCCGATGCGGCGGTGGATCGCGACCGCCTCCCGCATGGCATCCAGGCCGAACACGCGGGCAGATCCGCGGGTCGGTCGGATCAGGTCCAGGAGCAGCCGGATGGTGGTGGTCTTCCCGGCGCCGTTGGGACCGAGGAAGCCGAACACCTCCCCCTGATTGACCGTCAGGTCGACGTCGAGAATGCCGCGGGCCTGCCCGTAGAACTTCGTGAGGTGCTCGGTCTCGATGACGGCGGTCATGCTGCCTGTCCTTTCGCGGGGAATGCCGGGCCGAACCAGTAACGCAGCGTCGCCTCGTCGGCGATCGGCCACGCGAGCCGTGAGGTGCCGAGGATCCGCTCGAAGGCCTCGATGTAGGTCCCGATGGTCGCCTGGACGGTCTCGAATGAGACGGTCCCGTCCAGGCGGCCGAGGAACAGCGGGATGATCTCGTCCTGGAGCCCGAGCATCACGGACGTGATGACGCTCGCCGTGCCCTCCGGCGACGCGACCGAGAACGCGCCCTCGGCGGCCCCCTGGCGGAGGATGCCCGCCAGCAGCGGGGTGAGGCGCGTCCTGGTCGCGGCCCGGAGCCGCGCAACCACGGTCGCGTTCTCGTCGGAGTACCAGATGCGCATGAGCTCGGCCACGGCCGCGGGCTGCAACTCGGGCTGCTCGCGCTTCCACTGCGCGATCCCTGAGAACACGCGCTCCAGCTTGGTGAGCGCGCCGAGGTCCGGGTCCGCGGCGACGGGCTCCACGCGGCTGATGCCGACCTCCACCATCCGGTCGATCACCGCTGCCAGGAGCTCGGCCTTCGAACCGAAGTAGTGGAAGAACGCCCCCTTCGAAGCCCCAACCTGCTGGATGACGTCGGCGACGCTCAGGTTGTCGTATCCCTTCGCCTGGATGAGCCGCAGCGCGGCGTCGACGTACGCATCGCGGCGCGCCGCATACGTGACCGGATTGACCGTGCGTGCCATAGCAGGCGGAATAATAGACCGACCGCCGCATTACTGTAGCGCCGGATGGACCGCCGCCGGAACTGTTAGCGTGTCGCGGGCGAGTGGCGCCCGCAGGGCACGCACCGCACGGCGCACTGCGCGTGGAGAGGAGGCGGTCGCGAGTGGATGGCGCCACGCTCATCATCGTCCTGCTCGCGCTCCTGCTCCTGGGCGGGTACGCGGTCGGCGGGATGCTCAATGCGCGCCGGATGCAGACCCTCGCCGGCGCGCTCCGCACGGCGCTCGCCGGTCCCCGCGGTTCGGCCCGGGTCCGGCGCCTGGGCCGCAACCTGGTCCGCATCGAAGTGGAGCGGCCCGTGCCCGGAACCGGCCCGGTTGCCGCCACCGTGTTGCTGGCGCCACGGGAGTCCCTGCTTGCATGGCTGTTCTGGATTCTGCAGGGGCGTGGCGACCAGCTGGACATCAGGGTGGAGCTGGATAGCCCGCCGGTCGGGGCGGGGCTGCTCGCCGATCCGCGGCATCCGACAGGACGCGCAGCGCTGAGTGCCGCCGTGGCCGCGGGTGGGACCCGTCGCGATGGAGCGGCGGGCGGGCTCGCGGTAGCCGCGTACGATGCCGAGGGGATGACCGCCATGACCCGGCTTGCGGCGGCTGCCGCGGACGTGGGTGATCTGGTGCTGCTGGAGCTGCGCGGCGCCCAGCCGCGCCTGACGCTGTTGCTCTCGCTCCGCCACGCTTCGGCCTCGCTCCCCGGGCTGCGAACGACGCTGCAGCAGCTGGTCGGCCAGGTGAGCCGGAAGAGGTAGGGGCGAGGGCGGACGGAAGCCGGCGACGTGCTGCGGGCACTCCGCACCGGTGTGGGCGACGCGGGCCAGGTCAAGCGCAACATCTTCGACCAAGCCCCGAAGGCATGCTTCTCCCGGCCTGCTCGATCTCGGAGTGGCCGTGATCGCGCGCGTGCCGTTCGACGATGGCGCTCTCGCCGGCACCCTGATCCTCGACTCCCACTGGCCCGAGGGCGACTGGCGCAACACCTGCTTGGTGCCCGAGGGCCCGCACGCGAGCGCGGAGCACGCGCGGGCCGCCGGGGCCGGGCCGCTCCCTTCCGATTGGCTCGCGCAGCCGCGGGAGCACCGCTGGGACCGAACGCCCACCGAGAGATCACCGTGACGCGCTGGCGGGTGATTGCCGAGACGCCCGGCCCGGCGTGGTAGCGTGCGCCGATCGGGCGCAGGAGGGATCGAAGGAGACCAGATGGCGGAGAAGCCGGTGACGGCCGCGTACTACTACCGGGTGCGCTGGGGCCACCATGACGAATGGGTGGAGCTGTTCCTGCGCAACCACTGGCCCATCCTCCGCGAGCAGCGGCGGAGCGGCCGGATCCTGGACGTGCGGCTCTACCAGCCGCGCTTTCACGGCGACGGGCGCGCCGACTGGGACGTGCTCGTGACCATCACGTACCGCGACTGGGCGGCAATGGCGGAGCACTCGGAGCCTGCGATCGCTGCGCGGCTCTACCCGGACCAGGAGCGCTATCGGGCCGAGGAGCAGCGGCGCTTCGAGCTGCTCGAGGCGCACTGGGACGTGCCGCTCGAGGAGCAGGTGCTGCCGGAGAGCTGAGGTGCGAGCCCGTCCCGGGAGTGCCCCGCCGGGCCGGCTGCGAGGCCGTGCCCGGCTTCCGGGTCACGCCCGGCTGCGAGGCCAGGTCCAGTCAGCGGCCCCTCGTCACGCAACGGTCTGATCGGAGAGACACCAGATGCACGTCACACTCGTCTACGTCCACGTCATCCCGGAACACCTCGAGGAGTTCCTGGCTGTCACCCGGGCCAACCACGAGGGGTCCGTCCGGGAGCCCGGGAACCTCCGCTTCGACATCCTGCAGTCGGCGGACGACCCCACCCGGTTCGTCTTCTACGAGGCCTACGCGGACGCCGCGGCCGCGGCGGCGCACCGCGAAACCCCTCACTACCTGGCCTGGCGCGAGACCGTGGCCGAGTGGATGGCGGAGCCCCGCCAGGGAGTCCGCTACGTGGGGCTCTTCCCGGAGGTCCCGCCGGAGCCCTGACCCGCGTCGCCACGGGGTGGCACCACTCGGTCCGCTGCGCCTGCCGCTGCGCCGTAGACCCGCTCCAGGGCCGCCGCCGAGAGCCAGGCATCCACCCCGCTCAGCGGACCGCGGCCGTGATCCAGGCGCGCACGCCCGGTCTCCGACCAGTAGACCAGCAGCCAGCGGAAATACCAGTCCTCGACCCGGTGCCAGAAGGTACGCCGGCGGGGCCGCACTTCCCAGCCCATCCGCCCCGCCAGACGCGCCGTGATCCCCACCCCGTGGATGGCGGCCAGGCGGCGGTCCGGTGGCTGCTGCCTCGCCCAGACGGCCAGCGCCCGCAGGTCGGCACGCGCCTCGCGAAAGGCGCGGGCGAGACCCGCCCGGGTGTCGAGGTCACGTATCCGCTCGTTCCGCACGTGCATCTCGCCAACCAGGTCCCCCGCCCGCACCAGCGTCCCATCGGCGAGTCGCACCGGGTCTCCACGGTGGGCCGCAAGTTCCAGCCCCAGGATCCCCTCCCGGCGGATGGGCCGCACCCGCCGGCGTCGTCGATCGATCCGCTCCCACGTCTCGAGGATCGGGTACATGATCCGGGGCGGGGCGGCGCGATCGAAATCCACCGGCATTGTCAGACCTCCGGGGTCGCGGCTGGCTCGTGCACGTGGGTCACAGCCCAGGCTCCGATCAAGAACTCCAGGGCCGCCAGCATGAAGACCGCGCGGTACCCGGCCCCATACCGCATGCCGTTGATCAGGTCCGCCAGCGGCCCGCCCACCGCGACCGCCAGCACCGCCGAGGCGGCGGTGACGGTGTTCGAGAGCCCCAGGTAGCGGCCCGCTTCCTCCAGCGGAGCCACGTCCGTCAGCAATGCCCAGTCGGCTGAGAGAAAGATCCCCAGCGCGAGGCCGAACGGGATGGCGATGAAGAAGAGCGAGACATAAGAGGGAGCCACCGCGAATGCGGCCGCGCCCACCGCACCGGAGATCGCACTCAGGGCCACGGTGCGCACGCGCCCCCAGCGAGCGGTCATGGCGCCACCGGGGATCGCGGCAGCCAGCGCCACCAGCGCCACCGCGCCCGCCAGTGGCGCGACCAGCGTCCCGGCCTGGCCACCGAGCCCGATCGAGTCCTCCAGGTAGTAGTAGGCGAACGGTTGGAGCGTCCCGGCCGCCATCAGGATGGCGAGCCTCGAGCCCAGGAGCCACAGGTAGTCGCGGTGCTCCAGCACGTCGCCGCCCCAGACCTCGAGCACCATCGTCCGAACCGCGCGTTCCCAGCGAGCCAGGTCGAGCAGGCTGTCTCTGGTGGCCGCCTGCCAGCGCAGGCGAGGCAGGTGCGGCTGACCCGAGCGACCCTCCCGCTCCTCCACGCCGGCAACCGTGATCAGCGTGCCGATCCCGAGGCTGGCCGCGGTGAAGATGACGGCCAGTTCCACGTGGCCGGCCACGACCAGGACGCCGGAGATCGCGGCGCCCACGATCTGGCCGGCCATCTGCGCGCCTCCCAGGAAACCCGAGGCGAGCCCGCGCCGGCCGGGCGGCACTAGGTCCGGCAGCAGGCCCTGGTAGGGTCCCTGGGCGGTGTTCGAGGCCAGCTCGATGCAGAGCATCACGACCAGAATGCCCAGGTACGAGCCGGACAGGGCCAGCAGCACGAGCAGGAGCAGCTGCACGCTCACGCCGACGACCATGAGCGGGCGGCGCCGGCCCCAGGGCGTGACCAGCCGATCGCTGGCGGCGCCCGAGATCGGCTGCACCACGATGGCCACGATCGCCTGCAGCCCCGCGATCAAGGAGAGCGCGGAGGTCTTGATTGCAGCGGGGACCAGCTGCTCCACCAGCCGGGGCAGGACGATGGTGGAGAGGGAGCCCCAGGTGACGGAGAGGCCGAAGTAGTACGCGGTGAGCACCGACAGCCAGCGCAGGCCGGTGGCCTCCGCGCCGGCCTGTCCTGCGACGGTGCGGGCGTCTTCGCCGTCCAGGTCGCTCGCCTCCCTCCGGATGGCGCACCGGGGCGTCAGGGCTTCAACGCGGCCCGCAATTGCGCAGCCGCTCTCGAACTATATACCGGAGCCGCCGATCAACCGCCGGCCACCACTCGCGCTGGCTGGCTCGGGCGGCTCAGCCGGCGAAGCCAGGCTCCGCCACGTGGACGGCCCGGAATCCGAAGAGGCGCGTCCCCGGCCAGCGCCACGCGTCACCGGGCAGCCCCGCCTTCCGGCAGACCGCCTCGAGCGTGGTGGCCTCGTCCCACCCGTACTCCTCGGCCACCTGCGGCAGCAGCAGGGCGCGCCGGCCCGCGCGCTCCACGATGATCCCCTGCGAGCCCGCGTCGAACGCCTCCGGGCCGGGCAGCTCCACCGGCGGTGCCAGCACGGAGACCTCCAGGCGGATCCCGGGAAATTCCGCCTCCGTGACCGGCATGAAGCGGGGGTCCTCCCGGGGGACGATCGTTCCGGCCGTCAGCACGTTCTGCCAGAGCGGCCGATCAAACTCGAGGGTGCCCATGCACCCGCGCAGCTCGCCGCCCTCGTGGAGCGTGACGAACGCTGCCGCTGGCGTCAGCAGCACCGGCGGCAGGGCCCGCGGATCCACGTCCGGCGGCGGCTCCCGGCGAACCGCTGCCGCAACTGCCGCTCGCGCCAGCCGAAGCACCGCCGTGGTGGTCTCCCGGTCCAGCTCCGGCGCCGCCGGTGCGTTACCAACCCGGGGCGACACCCTTTCCTCCGCGTGACCGTAGCCCCGGCGCGTGCCCGCGGCCCCGCGCCGCACGGGCGCTCGCGCCCGTGACGATGGTGGTCGCAAGGGATCCCGAATCGAAGGCCCGGCCGGCCCCTCGTGGGCGTCCGATGGTCAGGTCGGTCACGCTCCGTCACGGCGCCGTGCCAGGGGGCCGCGCACCAGGAACAGGCTCCGGTGCCTCAGCCGCCCTCACGCCGCCGGCCCGGTTCCCCGCCGGCATCCGACGGCGGACCGGAGGCGACCACGAGCCGAAGCAGCTCCACGATCGCCTCCACGATCGCCCGCTGCCGACCCGGATCGAGATCACGCACCATGGCCCGCACCCAGCTCGCGGCCGCCTCCTGCGCCCGGTCGAGCTGGGCGGCCCCGGCCGGGCTGAGCGTGAGCCGGATCCTGCGCCGCTCGAGGGGATCGAGCTCCCGTTCCACCAGGTCCTCGCGCACCAGCCGGCTCACCAGCTCGGAGGCGGCCGGAACCGAGGTACCCAGCTGATCTGCAATCTCCGACAATCCGCTGCCGGGCCGGCGGCGAAGGTAGAGCAGCGCTCGAAACTGCGCGACCGAGATCCCTGCCGGGCGCCCTTCCCGCATGCGAGCGCGAATGGCGCGCATGATCAGGGGGACCCCCTCGAGAATCACGGACGCGACGTCGTCGGGGCTGTGCTCCGAGGCGGGTGCGTCCGCCAGCGGCGGCGGAGCCCCATCGCGCGCGGACCGCACGGACGCTTTCATACCCGCATGATAAACTATTAGGAAGCTTAACTGTACGGCCTCCCGCGAGGGCGAGATGCCGCAAGCCGTGGAGACCGTTCAGCCGACCCGCGCGGCCAGCCGATGCGGCCCCGCCCGTGGTGCTGCCAGGGCCGCGCGGCTCCATCCGGGGCTGGCGAAGTGACCAACTCCATCATCACTGAGACACAAGGAACCCATGACCGCATCTGTACTGCCTGAACCATCCGTGACCGAGCATCGCACGCCAGCCGAACCGGGATCCGCCCGGCGCACCAACGGCCGGGGCCGCTCCCGCCGTGACGATCCCAACTACAAGTGGGTGGCCCTCTCGAACACCACCCTGGGCGTCCTCATGGCGGCCATCGATGGCTCGATCGTGATCATCTCCCTGCCGGCCATCTTCAACGGCATCAAGGTCAACGCGCTCGACCCGGGCAGCACGAGCTATCTGCTCTGGATCATGATGGGCTACCTGCTCGTGACGGCCGTTCTGGTGGTGGCGTTCGGGCGCCTGGGTGACATGTATGGGCGGGTCCGCATGTACAACGCCGGGTTCGTCATCTTCACCGTCGGATCGCTGCTCCTGGCGGCCACCCCGTTCACCGGGTCACCGGGCGCCATCTGGATCATCGGCATGCGCCTCGTGCAGGGCATCGGCGGCGCCTTCCTCTTCGCCAACGCGCAGGCCATCCTCACCGACGCCTTCCCGCCCGAGCAGCGGGGTCTCGCCTTCGGCGTCAACGGGATCTCCTTCCTCGCCGGCCAGTTCATCGGGCTCGTGGTGGGCGGCATCCTGGCCGCCATCAACTGGCGGCTGGTCTTCTTCGTGAGCGTGCCCGTGGGGCTGGTCGGAACCATCTGGGCGTACTTCCGTCTCGAGGAGCTCGGCACGGTCACGCATGCCCGGATCGACTGGCCCGGCAACCTGACGTTTGCGGCGGGTCTCACCGCGCTCCTCATCGGGATCACCTATGGGATTCAGCCCTACGGGGGCCAAACCATGGGCTGGACCAACCCGTTCGTGATCGGGATGATCGGCGGCGGCTTGCTCCTCTTGGCCCTGTTCCTGCGGATCGAGCGCCGCTCGGACCAGCCGCTCTTCGATCTTGGCCTGTTCCGGATCCGCGCCTTCAGCGCGGGCAACCTCGCCGGCTTCCTGGCGTCACTGGGGCGCGGCGGCCTCTCGTTCATGCTGGTGATCTGGTTGCAGGGCGTATGGCTCCCGCTGCATGGCTACGCCTTCGCCGACACGCCACTCTGGGCGGGGATCTACATGCTGCCGCTCACCGTGGGGTCATTGCTCTTCGGACCCCTGTCGGGCTATCTCTCCGACCGCTTCGGCGCGCGGCCGTTCACCACCGGGGGGATGCTGATCGCGGCCGGCTCTTTCCTGGGGCTGGCGGCCCTGCCGGTGAACTTCCCGTACTGGGCGTTCGCCGGCTTGCTCCTGGTCAGCGGCATCGGTGCCGGCCTGTTCATGTCGCCCAACATGGCCGGGATCATGAGCAGCGTGCCAGCCCGCCAGCGGGGTGCGGCGGCGGGCATGCGCACCACCTTCCAGAACACCGGCATGGTGGTGTCGATCGGGGTCTTCTTCACCCTCATGATCGCGGGCCTGGCGGCCTCGCTCCCCGGCACGCTCTACCGGGGGCTCACCGCCCACGACGTGCCAGCCGCGATCGCCACGCAGATTTCGCACCTGCCCCCGGTGGCCAGCCTCTTCGCCGCGCTGCTCGGCTACAACCCGATGGCCACGCTGCTGCCCGCATCGGTCCTCCACGCGCTCCCCGCCGCCCAGGCCCAGGCCCTCACCGGCAAGGAGTTCTTCCCCCAGTTGATCTCGGCCCCGCTGCAGCAGGGCCTGGCGATCGTGTTCATCGCCGCCGCGCTGATGGCGATCGTCGCGGCCTGGGCCTCCTGGCTCCGCGGTGGACGGTACGTGCACGCTGAGGTGCCAGCGCCCGACGAAGGGGCCGTGCGCGGCCGCAAGCCCCTTGGCGAGATGGTCGACTCGTGAGGGTCCCCCGGCCCACGTCGCCCGATCTCGGCCCGCGTGAACGGCTGCGCGGACGAGGAGCCGCCCACCCATGAGCATGCGGGGCGGCGGGATGGGCGGCGCGGGCAACCTGATGCGCTCGTTCCGACGGGACGAGTCGGTCACGTCCCAGCAGCTCTCCGCAGGGATCCTGCGCCGCATCGCCCGCTTCGCCGCCCCCTACCGGCGGATGCTGACGGTCTTCCTGGTCCTGATCGTAGCGGACGCGCTGCTCACCGCCGCCAACCCGCTCATCTACCGGGCCATCATCGACAACGGGATCCTCCCCCGCCGCGCCGGGGTGGTGGTGGACCTCGCGCTCATGCTGGCCGGCATCGCGGTGGTGGACGCCCTGCTCTCCCTGTGGCAGCGCTGGATCTCCGCCCGCGTGGGCGAGGGGCTGATCTTCGACATGCGCACCCAGGTCTTCGCGCACTTCCAGCGCATGCCCATCGCCTTCTTCTCGCGCACCCAGACCGGTGCTTTGGTCAGCCGCCTCAACAACGACGTGCTGGATGCGCAGCAGGCGTTCACCGATACGTTCTCGTCGGTGGTGGGCAACGCGATCAGCGTGGTGGTGACCCTCGCGGCCATGTTCCTGCTCTCCTGGCAGATCACTCTGGTGGCGCTGGCGCTGCTTCCGCTGATCCTGCTGCCAGCCCGCTGGGTGGGCCGGCGGATCCAGGCCATCACCCGTGAGAGCTACAACCTGAACGCCAAGATGACCTCCATGATGACCGAGCGCTTCAACGTGGCCGGGGCGCTGCTGGTGAAGCTCTTCGGCGAACCCTGGCGGGAGATCCGGAGCTTCGAGGAGAAGGCGGGCCGGGTCCGGGACATCAACGTCACCCAGGCCATGTACACGCGGGTCTTCATGGTGGCGATCCTGTTCACGGCCGCCCTCGCCACCGCCCTGGTCTACGGGTGGGGCGGGGTGCTTGCCGCCAGCGGTGCCCTGCAGGTCGGCACCGTGGTCGCCCTTACCGCGTACCTGAACCGGCTCTATGCGCCGCTGACCGCCCTCTCCAACGTGCAGGTCGACATCATGACCGCTCTGGTCAGCTTCGACCGCGTCTTCGAGGTGCTCGACCTGGAGCCGATGGTGGCCGAGCGGCCGGACGCGGTGGCCATCCCGCGTGGCCCGGCCACGGTCGAGTTCGAGCATGTCGACTTCAGCTTCCCAAGGGCCGATGAGGTCTCGCTGGCCTCCCTCGAATCGGTGGCCGTGCTCGACCAGGCGCCATCCCAGCAGGTCCTCTTCGACATCACCTTCACCGCCCGGCCGGGACAGCTGGTGGCCCTGGTGGGGCCGACCGGCGCCGGCAAGACCACCATCAGCAACCTGATCCCCCGGCTCTACGACGTGCGCTCGGGCGCCGTCCGGATCAACGGGGTGGACGTACGGGATGCCACCCTCGAGTCGATCCGCCACGTGGTGGGGGTGGTCACCCAGGATGCCCATCTCTTCCACGACACGATCCGCGCGAACCTGCTCTACGCGAAGCCCGACGCGTCCGAGGCCGAGCTGCTAGAGGCGCTCCGCGCCGCGCAGATCCTGCCGCTGGTGGAGTCGCTCCCGGCCGGCCTGGATACCATGGTGGGCGATCGCGGTTACCGGCTCTCGGGCGGCGAGAAGCAGCGCATCGCCATCGCGCGGCTCCTGCTCAAGGCCCCCGACGTGGTGGTGCTGGACGAGGCCACGGCGCATCTCGACTCGGAGTCGGAGGTTGCCGTCCAGCTCGCGCTCGCGACGGCGCTCGCGGCCCGCACCTCGGTGGTGATCGCGCACCGGCTCTCCACGGTGCAGAACGCCGACCTGATCCTGGCGATCGCCGGCGGCCGCATCGTGGAACGGGGAACGCACGCGGAGCTGCTGGCAGCCGGCGGCCTCTACGCGGAGCTGTACCACACGCAGTTCCAACGCCAGGCAACCCTCGAACCCGTCGAGCTGTCCCCGGCCGAGGCACTCGCGAGCTGAAGGCGGCGCACAGAGCAGCGCCCGGGGGCAGCGGCTATGGGCCCGTGGCCAGGATGTAACCGGTGAAGTCCTTCACCAGCAGACCGCCTGCACCGTCCAAGGGGAGATCCGGCAGACAGATGGCCTCGTCGTCGGAGGGGGCGATCCAGTCGATGCGCTCGCGGTTCACGATCAGGGTCCCCACGCGAGCCCGCTGGACGTCATCCCCGGTGGCGTACTCGATCCAGGCCTCCGTGAACGGCACCATCGGCTTGCGGCGTTGCAGGCTCCGGATGGGATCGGCACCTGGCAGGGCGTGCACGTACCCGTGCACGGTATAGGGGCCGGCCTGCAACGTGACCGGATACGGCCGTACGCGGGCACGCCGTCCGGCATTGCCACGTGGCCCGGCCGCACGCACGGCCAGCAGCTCGTCTCGGCAGACGCTGAGCTGCGGGGCCTCGATGGCGCGCCCATCCTCCAGCCCGACTGCAATCGCGCCCTCCACCTCGTACGTCTGCCGGGCATTCAGGTAGTCCGTGAGACGCTCCGTGTCCAGGCGCAGGAACCCAAAGACACGGCAATCCTCCGCGTATCCGGCAAACTCGAGCTGGGCTGCATCGGGCGTCCAGAGACGGCCGCCATCCACGCGGGGGCCAGCCGCGGTCGTCGCGCTCACCAGGGCCTGCCGCAGCCGCTGCCAGAGGCCACGGACCCCGGCGCGGGTGGCGCTCGTGGGGAGCGTCCCGATCCCCGAGCCATCCGGGGGCCGCGCGGCCGGACCCGCGGCCCGAATCCGCCTCCCGCTCACGCCGACACGACGTGCCGTGCACTGCGCCGCTCGTGGACTCGCGGCGCGACCGCCGGCGGCGGGATCAGCAGCGCTGGATCGGGTTTCGGAGCCTCCCGGCCGAAGATGTCGCAGAACAGCTCCACCAGCTGCGGGTCGAACTGGATCGCGGCGTGGCGGCGGATCTCCGCGACGGCTTCCTCGTGGCTGATCGCCTGCCGGTAGGGGCGGTCGTGCGTCATCGCGTCGTATGCGTCGGCAATGGCCACGATCCGGGCGCCCAGCGGGATGTCCAGGCCCTGCAGTCCGTATGGGTAGCCGTGCCCCGAGAACCGTTCGTGATGATGAAGAATGATCGTGCCCGCGTCGTGCACGGCTGCGACCTGCTCGATGATGACCTGCCCGATGCGCGGGTGCTGGACCACCGACTGCCATTCCTCGGTGGTGAGCGGGCCCGGCTTTTCGAGGATCTGTTCAGGAACCGCCACCTTGCCGATGTCGTGCAACAGGGATGCGACCCGGACCCGCTCCACCTCCTGCTCGGGAAGCCCGAGCTCCCGGGCCAGGCGCACCGCGATCGCGGCGATCAGCGAAGAAGGCTTCCCGCGATAGTGCGGCAGTGGCGCAACCGCCGCCGAGAGGGCCGCCTCCGCGGCCTGCCGCGCCGTGGCGCCCACCTCCGCGGCCCGGGCCCGGCCGGCCGACGTGATCGGGGCCCGGGGGACACGCGTGTCGTCGTCGGGTTCGCAGAAGACGTAGGTCTGGTTGCGGCCCAGGGACTTGGCAGAGTACATCGCCGCATCCGCGTCGCGGATCAGCTCCTCCACCCGCAGGCGATCCCCCCGGCCGCCTGCGATCCCGATGCTGACGGAGATCCCGAAGTCGGCGCCCTCCTCGCCCATGAACCGAAGCTGCAGGATGAGCAGCCGCAGTTTCTCCGCCACGGCGGTGGCCTCCTCGACCGTGGTCTCGGGCAGGATCGCAATGAACTCCTCACCACCGTAGCGACCGACGAAGTCGGCGGCCCGCAGCTGCTCGCGGAAAATAGCCGCCACGCCGCACAGGACCGTATCGCCCACCGCGTGGCCGTAGGTGTCGTTGACGACCTTGAAATGATCGAGGTCGATGAACGCGATGGCCAGCGGCCGACCGTATCGGACGGCCCGGTCAACCTCCTGGAAGAGCTCGGTGAGGACCGAGGGGCGGTTCGGGAGACGAGTGAGCCGGTCGGTGGTGGCCTCCTGCTGCGCGGTCCGCAGGGCATCGATGAGCCCGCCCATGCCGCCCGCGACCGGAGCGAGCAGTCCGAACCGTTCCGGGTTGCCGGGAGCGTCGCCCGCGCCGCCCGCGATCCGGTCCATCTCCCGGCGCAGAGCGACCATCGCGGAGCGCAACGAGATGGCCGTGGAGGCCACTCCGAGCAGCGAGCCGATCGCCGCGAAGGCCAGGGCCAGCGCAGCCGGCCTCCCGAGACCCGCGGCCGCCACGGCAATCGAGAGAAACCCGAGCAGGACAGCCGGCAGCAGGGGGGCCCCTGCTCGCAGGCGCGACATGCCCGCACCCTATTCCTCCCCGCGAGCGCAGGACACCCTTCCGAAGGTACCGCCGGCTCCCGCCGTCCGGGCCACCTGCGTTGGCCTCCCCGTTGGCCTCCCCGGTTACACCGAGCCGTGTCCGTTTCTTCACCCCTCCGGAACCATCTGCGCAACCCGCGCCAGCGAAGATGGATGTGGAGAGGCGGGAGGCAGCCTCCCGCCACAAGGAGTTCGATGCAATGCCTGATCTGGAGCGAGCCTTGAGCGACCTGAAACGCACCACCCGGGCTGCCATGCGCCGCCGGAGGCTCGCGACTCCGGGCACGGAGGCATGGCGACAGGCGGACGAGATGGTGCTCGAGCTGGCGACCCTGATGGGCGAGGTGGGGCGCCTCCTGGATCGACGCCGGGAACGCCGCCTGGAACCGGTACGCGTGCGCTCCCGCTGATCCCGCCGGCGGCCGACCCAGACTGTCCGGGTTCACGGTTCACGGCCGGACAGCGGCGGATGCTTCCCCGCCCGGGCGCCTCGCCGGGCGCCGCACGGCTAGGGAGCGTGATCGGCCTCGAGCAGCGCTGCCAGTGTGGCCGCACTCCCCGATACGATCAGGGTCTCGCCGGCAGCCAGCCGGCGCTCCGGGCCCGGGTTCGCCGCGTACCCACCCTCCGGCCGCACGATTGCCAGCGTGAAGATCCCCCGGTCGCGCAGTTCCCCCACGCTGGACCCGGTGATCGAGTCCCCTTCGCGGGCGGTCAACTCCTCCAGCGAGAAGGCGAGCTCGCCGTGTGAGAGCGCTGCGTCGATGAAGTCGACCACCCTCGGCCGCATGGCGAGCCCCGCGATCCGGCGCCCGGCCATGATGTAGGGCGAGACCACCCGATTGGCTCCCGCGCGGGTCAGCTTTGCCTCCGCGTCGGCGGCGTTCGCGCGCGCGACCACGAAGAGGCCCGGGTTCATGGCCCGGGCCGAGAGGATCACGTAGACGTTGTCGGCATCCGCGTCCACCGTGGCGACCAGGCCCCGCGCCCGCTCGATGCCCGCGGCCCGAAGCGTCGCGTCCTTGGTCGCGTCCCCTTCCACGGCCAGGAACCCCTCGCCGCGGGCTCGCTCGAGCGATTCGGGGAGCACGTCGATCACCACCACGTCCTCGCCATCGTGGCGCAGCTCGCGCGCGACAGTGGATCCCACGCGACCGTACCCACACAGGACAACGTGCCCTCGCAGCCCCTCCACCGCCCGTAGCATCCGTCGCGCCTCCCGCTCTCCGCTGGTGGCCTCGAACACCAGCGACTCCGCAACCACGCCCACAAATCCGAACAGCAGCCCCACGCCGACCACTGCCACCAGCATGGTCCACACCCGGCCAACGGGCCCGAGGGGACCCACTTCCCGGAACCCCACCGTGGTGATGGTGATGACTGTCATGTAGAGCGCGTCAAGGAGGCTCCAGCGCTCGATCAGCACATAGCCGAGCGTTCCGAGCGCCACGACGGTCACCACCGCGGCCAGCCAGACCCGGATATGCGATCGCCCGAACCGGGCGGGGACCGGATGTCGCCGCCGGCTGGTCACGGGCTGACCGGGAAGACCGCTCACAGGGTCGGTCGCGCCTCCATCAGGCCGGGTTCCAGCAGTCCCATCGCCGCCAGCTCCCGGCGCAGCGTGCCGGCATCGCGGAAGTGCAGCGCGCGCATCCCCACCCGGCGCGCTGCGTCCACGTTGGGCTCAGAGTCGTCCACGTAGAGCGTGTGCCGGGGCAGCAGCCCTTGGCGGTCCAGGAGCAGCCGGTAGATCGCAGGGTCCGGCTTGAGCAGCCCGACCTCGCCCGAGATGACCACGTCGCGGAACCAGCCGAGAAACGGATACCGCGCCCGGGCGATGGGGAACTTCGCCGCCGACCAGTTGCTCAGCGCGTACAGCGGAAGCCTGGCTGCGCGCAGCTCCGCCAGCAATTCGACGCTCCCCTCGATGGGGCCTCCCAGCATCTCCTCCCAGCGCTGGTCGAAGGCCAGGATCAGCTCACGGGCTTCGGGATGGCGGGCTGACAGCTCGGCCACCGCCTCTCCCCACGGCCGCCCGGCATCCTGCCCGGCGTTCCACTGGGGCGTGCACACCTCGGCCAGGAACACCTCCATCGCGGCCTGGTCGCCGCCGAAGAGTCGCCGGTAGAGGTACCGCGGGTCCCAGTCGATCAGTACGCCGCCCAGGTCGAAGACGACCGCGCCGATCTCACTCGAGCCGGCCCGCCCGCCATGCCGCGCGGTCGTGATGGTCCTCGTCACGGCGCCCAGTCTAGGGCGCGCGGCGGCGGCCTCATCGCCTGGCCGCACGCCCCCGGGCTGCCACTTGGGGGATGATGGGTCTGGCGCAAACGGCCCACGCGAGAGAAGAGCAGCGGAGGTACCCAACGACGGACCACGCGCCTGCCTGCGGCAGCGAGGACGTGCGGCTGCGTATGCGGAGGTGGCCCGGCGATCCCCTGCCCGGTGGATCCGCGGGGGACGGGCCGCCCGGCCGCGCCCCGGCCGCGCCCGGGTCCAGGCACTCGCCTGCTGTGCGCGCCGGGACCTTCCTCCTCCTGGGGCTCCTCCTGGCGCCGCTCGCCCTTGCCGGATGCGTCCCTTCCCCGCCCAGCGGCTCGCTGGCAACCACGCTCACCGTGCAGAAGACCGCAGACGGCCCGCTCGCCATGCAGAACGGGATCCCGGTCCCCAGCTTCGACTTCCAGCCGCGGCCGCGCATCGATCTCTCCGGAAGCTGGCGTGTCGAACGCGTTGCGCTCGACACGTCGCTCTCGCTCACCGATCGGTCCGAGTCGCTGGCGGCCATCGAACGGGAAGCCAGCGGACGGCAGCTCCCCAGCTACGACGATTCGGGCTGGCCCATGGTGGCCGTGCCAGGGAGTTTCGATCCGCCCCCCGACCGGAGCGGGGGTGGGGCATGGTACCGGCGTACGTTCCCGATCCCGGCAAGTTGGGAGGGGCTGGCCATCACCCTGAAGTTCGCCGCCGTGAACTACGTGGCCGACGTGTGGATGAACGGACACTGGCTCGGCGAGCACGAGGGTGGCTCCACCCCGTTTGCGTTTCCGGTGGAACGGGTGGCCCGCCCCGGCGCGGCCAACGTTCTGGCGGTCCGGGTCGACGTCCCCACGTGGGGCACCCGGATGGACGTGGTGCCCTGGGGGCTGGCCGACTGGTGGGATTTCGGCGGGATCGTCCAGCCGGTCTGGCTCGAGGCGAGCCAGCCGCTGGCGGCGGCCCGCGCCGATGTGATCCCGGGGAAGGATGACATCACGGTGTCGGTGGTCATCCAGGACCGGGGAGCGACGGCGGCAGGGGGCGACCTGGTGCTCACGGTCCTCCCCACCGTGATCGACGCGGCGAACCTCCTCGACCCCGATCCCCGGGCCCTGGTTCGGGCGGGCGTTGCCCCCATCGCCTCGCGCGGCGTGCCGCTTCCTCCGATGCCCCCCGGAGGGGTCGGCCGGATCGTCACCGTGATCCCCCTGCCCCATGCCCGGCGCTGGGCGATCGGGGCACCCGCGCTCTACCTGCTCCGAGTGACGGTGCGAAGCGGCGACGGGTCCAGCGACGAACTCGACGAGACGTTCGGCCTGCGGCAGATCAGCGTCGATCCGTCCGCCCCGCGGATCCTGCTGGATGGGGTGCCGGTCACGTTCGCCGGGGTTGCCCTCCAGGACCAGCAGCTGGTGCTCAACGCCGCCGGCCACCCAGTCACCGCACGGCCGCTGACCGCGCCCGCGGCCGCGCTGGCCGCGCTGCGCCAGGCCCAGGAAGTCGGGGCCACGCTGCTGCGCACCGGGGAGACGCCGGCCGAGCCCTCGGTCCTGATGCTGGCCGACCGGCTCGGGCTCGCGATCTGGGAGGAAATCCCGCTCGATCACGAGCCGACCCGCGCCCTGCAGCTGGCCATGGGCCGCGGCGTCCCCCAGCAGATGCTCCAGGAGATGGCCCTGCGGGACATGGACCACCCCTCGGTCCTCTTCTACGGGCTGACCAACGAATCGGCCGGGGGCGCCGCCCAGGCGACGGCGCTGAAGCAACTGCGGGATGCCGTCGACCAGCTGGACCGGACCCGTCTGCTGGGGCAGGCCGACTACGCTTTCGAACCTGCGGAGTGGACGTCCAACGGCCTCGACGTCGCGGGGTACACCTTCTACTACGGGGTCTTCTACGGGACCGACCCGTCCGGCGGAACCCGCGATGCGCTGGTCGCGGCCCACCGCCGCTATCCCAACAAGCCCATCATGATCCTGGAGTTCGGCACCTGGGCCGATCCGCCCGACGGGCCGGCCAGACAGGTGCGCATCATGACCGAGACGGGCGGTCAGCTGGCGGCCCGGGCCACGAACCACCGCGGGGGGTATGTTGGCGCCATGGTCTGGTGGACCCTCAATGACTACTTCACCATGCAGCCCTCGCTGACTCTCGAGCGCTTCGGGCTCTTTGCCCCGGACGGCTCGCCACGGCCCGTGGTGAGCGCCGCGAAGTCGCTTTTCGCGTCGCTCACCCGGCCCGGCGCTGTGCCGGCACCCGACGATGGCGCGGTCGCGCCCGCCGCGACCCCGCCCGCTTCGACCAGCTATGCGGACCCGGGGCGGCTCTTCGACTACCTCGCGTTCGGTCTCGGTTTCGCCGTCCTGGTCGCGGCCGGCGCCCTTGTCCTTGTCCTCCGGCCGCGACAGCCGCGCCGGGATCCGGGAGCGGATCCTCGATGAACCGCGCGCCCCGAGGCAACCGGCGACAACAGGCGATGCAAGGACGCCTTGCCGAGGTGCCGGTGGGGGGCGCAATGCGAGCCGGGGCACTGGTCGGGCTCGTCAACGGTCTCGTCCTGGGAGCCGTGCTGGGCGCCGCCGCCGCCTGGCTCGCGGGCTCGCTGGCCGGCTGGGAGGGCGAGCTCACCTCCACCTACGGGATCGGCGGGAACCTGCTCCCCTTCGGAGGCTCGGGTGGCATCCTCCTGGCGGCGGTCACGGAGCGCTGGTACCTGGTGGTGGCCGGCGCGTCGCTTGCAGCCGGTCTGGTCCTCGCCGTCTTCGGCGCGCTGCTCGCGGGACTGCTCGCGGCCACGTACAACCGCTGGCGTCCCGCGACGGTTGTCGTCGTCGAGGTACCGCAGCACGAGGACGCAGGCGAGCCGGAAGAGGCCGCCGCGGCCACCGCGCCAACCGTCTCGGAGCGGTCGACCCCCGGCCAATCAGGGCCCGGCGCAGCCTGAAGGCCCCGGGGCCAGTGCGGCGGCCACCGTGCGCTCGAGCAGGCGCGCCATGCGGGCCACGTGCGAGCCCCGCCAGAAGATGCGGCCGCACCGGGGGCAGCGGCGAAACTCAGTCTGCTCCCGGTAGACGCGGGGCGGCACCAGCGGCCCCACCCGATCACGCTCGATCGGTTCCAGCCGCCCGTTGCACGCCAGGCAGCGACTGAACGGGTGCATCGCGCCGGCGAGGTCGAACCGCTCGAACATCTCGACCAGCTGACAGGCCGGCCACTGCGAGCGTACAAAGGCGCCCCGCAGCACCATCGACCGCCTGAGCAGGCCGATGTCGCGCGTGAGCAGGACCCGTCCGTCTGCGGCCAGCCGCGCCAGGTCATCGTCCTCCGCGTCGCGCCGGTAGAGCGTGTCGAATCCGGCCAGCCGGAGGTAGGCCGCCAGCCGGCCGAGGTGCCCGTCCAGTACGAACGTCGCCTCCCCGGGCGGCAGGGGCAACGGTCCGGCCCGGGGCACCGACTCCAGGTCCACTGCCCGGAACGGCGGGTAGACGGCCACACGGTCCCCGGGCGCCAGCCGCCGCGCGAACGTGACCGGCTCCCCATTGACGAGGACCAGCTCCACCTCCGGATGCGGGATACCGGCCGCCTCGATGGTGTCCTTCACGGCGGGAGTGCCGTGCAGGTGTCGCCGCAGGGTCTGCCCCCGGAGCGGCGCTGGCAGGAAGTCGTTCAGGGGCCCGTAGGCGCGCAGCTCGATCCAGATGGGCGGATCAGGCGGGCCCGACCCGCCGGGCACTCCGACTCGCACGGCGCACGCCGCTCAGGCGTCTCCCGGCACGGGCTGCCGGCCGATGCGGGCAGGGACGGCGCGCAGGAGCGAGAGGGTGGCCAGCTGGATCACGACCACCGTCACGATGGCTGCGGAAAACGCCACCGCCACGCCCAGCCGCTGAATCGAGGCACTCACCACGGTCAGAAACGCCGCGGTGCCAAAGAGCCCGGTGAGGATCCCCCGCAGGACTCCGATCGCGGTCCCGGCACCGTCACGGCGCTGCGTGAAGACGGCCAGTACCGACGCGATCACCGGCAGCATCGCCAGCAGGCCGCTGGTGCTGGATCCGAGGGCCGGCGCGGCCGCAGTCAGCGCCAGCACCACGGTGGTGCCCACCAGCACGCGGAGCGGCAGATCCCAGCGCGGCACGGGGGCGTTCGAGGGACGTGCGGTACCTACCGGCATCACCCGGAGCGCCATCCCGAGGACCACGGTGACCAGGACGAAGACGACGCCCACCGGCAGACCCAGCGCCGGCTGAAGCGCGAGGGCCGCCGCGAGCCAGCCGATCCCGGCCGCGCCAATGGCCGCCCGCCAGTCGGCGCGCACCGCGACCCACGCGTACCCCAGACAGAAGGCCACGATCGCGAGGTTCCCCGCCACCGAGGCGTCGGCCGCAGACGCGGCGAACGACGGACCCCGGTCGAGCGCCAGGAAAAGCGCCACCGGTCCCGACGTCAACGGCAGCGAGATCATCCAGCCGCCGATCACGGGACCCCAGCGACGGGCCCCGAGCGTTGCGGCGCCGATGAGCAACGGCGTGAGAATGAGTTTGAACGCGACCAGGATCACGGACGCGCAGCCTACGCGCCCGGCGCGTTCGGTGCCCGTCGCGCGGTGCCGGCCCCGGCGAGGCAGCCGTCGCCGCGTGGTCGCTACGCCGCCACCGACTCCCAGGCGGCCGAACCCGCCGCCGAGATTCCGTTTCCCGCCTGGGACGGCACCGGCGGATGAAAGACCGCCACCGCCAGCTCGGCGATTTTGGTTTCCTGCGCGGGGAGATATTCGATCCCGAGTTCGACGCTCCCGGTAGCATCGTCCCGGACCCGTCGTACAGCGCCCTGCAGCACCACCATCCGGCCGCCCAGGCGGAGGGCCAAGTCGACCTGGTCGCCGGCGACTGCCGTCTCGGCGCGCACCGCCACGCGCGCTCCGGTCACAGACAGATCGCGCACCGAGCAGGGGATCCCGTTGAGTTCGGCCGACACGACGATCGGGAGGCGGGCACTCGCGCGCCGGTTGCCGCCGAACCGCTCGGTACGGATACGGGCGATCGCGGCGACCAGCAGCGCCTCGTTGACCGCAATGAAGAACGCCGCTCCAGCGGCCGCCCACGGCACCGCGTAGCGCAGCGGGCCAATCCCCGCGAGGTTCACCGCGCACCAGCCAAGCCCGAGCAGGGAAGCTGTGGCAAGGACCTTGAGCAGGCCGGGTACTGCGGCACGACGCCGCGCCCCGCCCTGCCGTCCTTTCGGCGTCACCCGGAACTGCACGGCACGACGTGGCCAGAAAAGGGCCAGGGTCGCCGGCAGAACGGCCGGCATGCGCAGCACCTCGAAGAGCATGGAGAGGAACGGCGGATAGTGCCCCCGCGCAAGCAAGCGCAGGGCCACGAACTGGATCGTCAGGGTGACCAGGAAGAACGGCGCGAAGACCATGCCCGGGGCGCTGATTGGCACAGCACCAGTCGCCACGACTGCCAGTGGTATCAGCATGTAGGCGAGCGTGCGCCAGGAGTCAAACCAGCCGAACAGCATGGTGAAGAAGGCAAGACGCTGGCCCATCGTCAGACCGGGCCCGAAGAGCGGGTTCTCCTGCCGGAGCACCTGCATGGCACCCAGGGCCCATCGGTTCCGCTGCAGGAGGTACGAGGCAGCGTCGTCCGGCGCCAGGCCCCGGGCCAGGACCTCGTTGTGGTAGGCGCCGCGCCAGCCAGCGCGGTACATTCGGATCGTGGTGTGGATATCCTCGGTCACGCTGTCGACCGCCACGCCCCCCACCGACCGCAGGGCCGCCACCCGTACCAGCGCGCAGGTGCCGCACCAGAACGGGGCTGACCAGCGGCTCTTCGCGGGCGCGATCACCCTGTAAAAGACGGCCTCCTCGTTGAAAACCTGGCCGGTCCGGCGGCGCTGGTGCTCGAATGACTCCAGGTTGTAGAAGTCCTGCGGCGTCTGCACGAACGCGAGTCGATCATCCCGGAAGTACGGCAGTGTGGCCACCAGAAAACGGGCGGTCGGGACGTGGTCGGCGTCGAGCACCGCGATGATGTCGGCGTCAATTCGGGCCAGCGCATGGTTGAGGTTCCCCGCCTTCGCGTGCCGGTTGTCACTCCGGGCCAGATAGCGCGCTCCGAGACGGACAGACAGATCGCGCACCTCGGCTCGCCGCCCGTCGTCGAGCACCCAGGTCTCATGCTCGGGCTCGAGAGCGACGGATGCGGCAATCGTGGGAAGCAGGACCTCCACAGGCTCGTTGTAGGTCGGGATCAGGACGGCCACCCGGAGTCCGGGCTCCGGAGCGTCTGCCGCCGGGGGCCGAGCGTCGACATCCCAGAGGGCAATGGTGTACAGGACCAGACCGAGCCCGTTGTGCAATTCCACCAGGAAGAGCGGGATAGCCACCCACCACCAGGCCAGGTTGATGGTCCCCGTCAGACGCCAGGCCAGGTAGGCAGCCGTCACCCCCAGCGCGACCAGCGCCGTGGCGCGAACCGCGCCCTTCCGGAGCCTCGATTCGGTGGCCGGCATCGCGCCGTCCGGGAAGGCCAACCCGCGCGCACTGGGCGCCGCTGGACCTGCTGTCCGGTACCCCATGGGCACCCACGGTACCCAGACGCTCAAGTCCGCTCTGTGGCGCGATCGTCATACCGGGCACCGCCCGATGGTATGGGGGCGCGCCGGGCGGTCAGCGTCCAGCGTGCCGGGCGGTCAGCCGGCGGGGAACTCCCCGCCCAGCAGAAGTGCCAGCTCCCGGACCCGATCCGGGTTCACCGCCGAGCGGTCCGTCTGGACCGCGCCCACCAGCGCCGCGGCGCACCCGCACCCATCGCGCCCCGGTGCCCCGCCCGCGGCGATCCGCCGCACAATCGACTTGGCCGATGCGATGTTCGCCCCCAGGTTGGCCACCACCTGGGACACGCTGACCGCCTCTTCGTCCTCGTGCCAGCAGTCGTAGTCGGTCGCGTACGCCAGCATGGCATAGCAGAGCTCCGCTTCACGGGCCAGCTTGGCCTCCGGGAGCCCGGTCATCCCGATCACGCTGGCCTCCCAGCTGCGATACAGGCGCGATTCGGCACGGGTGGAGAACTGGGGACCCTCCATGGCCACGTACGCGCCCCCGCGGTGCACCCGGCGGGCCGCGGGCGTGCCGGCGGCCGGGCCGTCGGATTCCGCGAAGACCGCCTCGGCCTGCTCCGCCAGCTGGGCCGACAGCACCGGGCAGAACGGATCGGCGAAACCCACGTGGACCACCACGCCCCCGCCGTACAGCGTGGAAGGACGGCCCTTGGTCCGGTCGATGCACTGGTCGGGCACCACCACGTCGCGTGGCCGGATCTCCTCGCGCAGCGAACCGCAGGCCGACACCGCAATCACGGACCCCACGCCGAGCAGCTTGAGCGCGTACACATTGGCGCGATAGGGCACTTCCGACGGCGTGAGCCGGTGCCCTCGCCCGTGGCGGGGCAGAAACGCGACCCGGGTGGCGCCGATCGCCCCCACCACCAGGGCGTCGGAGGGCGGCCCGTAGGGGGTGCTGGGGCGGACCTCCACCACGTCCCGGAGGCCGTCGATTTCGTAGAGCCCGGACCCGCCGATCACCCCCAGGGCCGCCTCGGCCTGGGACGGAAGGCCCTGGCGTTCGCGTTCCCGCGCGGCCCGCGTCCGCGCGGCTTCGTATCGGTCGTTCATGCCCGGTCCGCCATCACTGCGCCGCTCTCCCATGTCGCACCACCGAGACTGCCACCAGCCACAGGCCCGCGACCAGCACGCCCCAGGGCAGGAGGTAGAGCCAGGTGGCCGTATCCCTCGCGTGTTCCATGGCCTGCACGCCAAAGAGCCCCGCCGCTGCAATCACGCCGCCGAGAACCAGACGGCCCCAGGAGACCGTGGAGGGGAAGGTGGTCACCCAGTCGCGCAGGTTGCCCGTCCCTCCCACGCTCAGGGTGTCGTCCCGCAGGCGCGCCAGGCGGCGCTGGATCGCGGAGGCATGGACAACCACGTAGTACGACACGTAGGCGTACGCGACGCCACCGAGGCAGTCGATCAGCCAGTGATCTCCGGTATACATGACGGAGAAGGCCACCAGGAGGGTGTAGGCAAACCCGATCCAGCCGATCTTGCCGAACGCGCGCCGCAGGACCAGGAAGGAGAGAAACGGGTAACCGACGTGCAGCGAGGGCCAGGCCGCGAACCCGTTCGGGTTCACGTCATAGAACGTGTACGTGTAGATGTAGTCGGCCTTGAAGCCGAAGAAATTCGCCAGCGTGTCGAAGGCGCCCGGCTTCAGATAGGAGATCACCGGGTGCCCGTTGGCGCCGTTCAGCGCGCCCACCTGCGCCGCATACCAGGGCGGCGCCGTGGGAATCAGCACGAACGTCACGAAGCCCCACAGGCTGAGGAGGATGAGGGCGGCCACGAAGTCGTAGTAGTGCGCGCGCCGCCACACCCAGAGGATGAAGCCGGTCACCAGCGGGAGCGCGAAGTGGAGCATGTAGACCACGGTGGCGAGCTCAGCCACCACGTCCACACCGGTGGCCGGATGAAAAGCGTCCTGCAGGAGCTGCGAGGGGATGTAGCCGAAGGCGACCAGGCGCTCTGCCGTCACCATGTCGGTGATATGCACCGGCAGGCCCACGTTGTCGGCCAGCCCGCGCATCAGCTCGTAGGCCAGGAAGAGGGCCACGAAGGGGAGCCAGTCGCGCAGGAAGAGCCGCCCTCGGCCCAGGATCACGGCGCCCAGCCCGAACGCGACCGCCATCACGTCGGGCGTGATCTCGATGCCACGCAGGAACATGAGCAGGACGACCAGCGCGCTGTAGATGACCACCAGCGTCATCAGCAGCCGCTCATTGCGCCGTCCCAGGGGGTGTCCCGCAGCAGTCGCGCCCAGGCTCTCAGCCGCCGACTTGCCTGCGGCGCCCTCCGATTCCGGGATGCCGGCGGACTCCGCAGCGGAGGCGCCGGGAATGTCAGCTGGCGTCACGATCGAGGAGCATCCGTCATCTGGACTCCGAGCTGTCTACGGCCGCAGCCACAATGCCGTTGCGGCCACGGCGCCGATTATGGCAAGGATTGCGCCGGCCCGTTGGAACCGGCCCCATCGTGTCCGGAGCCGGCCTCGTCCCCGCCGGCCCGCGCTCGACGGAGACCCCGGGCGCCTGGGCGCCTGGCTCCGGGCGTCGCCTGCCCCGCATGGCGATCGCTCCCCGATTCCTGGGACTCGTACACCCTCGCCTCAAAGCCCTCGAGCAGCGCGGCGCAGCGCTCCAGCCACGCCTGTGCCTCCTCCCGGTTCGGGGCACCGAACCAGTCCCGCTCCCGGACCCGGGCAAACCAGGCGCACACTTTCTCGTACTCGCTGCGGATCTCTTCGGCTTCCTCGTACGTGAAGTTCTGGCGGAAAATCTCGAACTCGATCTCCTTGGTGAAGTTGACCTCGCAGTTCTCCACGATCTCGGCGTAGTGACGGGCGGTCTGCTCCAGGAACTGCGAGACCAGCTTCCGGTGCTCGTCCGGCGCCAGCTTGCGCAGGGGGAGGAGGTGATACTCACCGGCCGAGTCCTCGATCCGCTGCAGGATGGGCCGGAGGTCGCGCCAGACCCGGGCGTTCTGCGGAAAGACGCAGACTGACTGTTGCAGGTAGACCGCGCCGATCTTCTTCAGCATGCGCCAGACGTAGACCCGGTTGGCGCTGGGCCGGGGCGGCACCCGATACACCAGGACCATGAACCGCTCTGGCGAGCCGGCCATCTGACTGCGCCTCCGTTCCGCGCCGCTGCCGTCCCGCCGATCATACGGGATGCCCGGGTTTGACCGGTCCCGCAGGCGCTTCTATGATGACGATCGTTTGATGTAGCAGCTATCACACGGAGCCGCTCGGGGGGGGGGACGGCCGTCGAGGAGGAGCCGTGCACACCTTGGTGGCGGCGGGACCGGCTTTCATCGCGTCGATGGTCGAGTTCGTGGAGGCCCTGACCATCGTGCTCGCGGTGGGCGTCACCCGCCAGTGGCGATCCACCCTGGTCGGCGTCGCGGCCGCCGTGGTGGCGCTGGCCGTGATCGTGGGGATCTTCGGCACCGCGATCGTGGTCTTCGTCCCGCTCTTCGCGCTGCGCGTTGTGGTGGGCGGGTTCCTGCTCATCTTCGGCCTGCAGTGGCTCTGCAAGGCGATCCTGCGCGCCACGGGAGCCCGGGCCAAGCACGATGAATCCGCCATCTATGAGCGTCAGGTCGCGCAGCTACGCTCCGAGGCCCCTGTCCCGGAGCGCGGCATGGACTGGATCAGCTTCACGGTGGCGTTCAAGGGCGTGCTGCTCGAGGGGCTCGAGGTCGCTTTCATCGTCGTCACCTTCGGTGCGTCGGAGGGGCAGCTCGGGCCGGCCGTGCTGGGTGCCGCGGTGGCGGGGGTCCTGGTGCTGAGCGTGGGCGCGGCGCTGCATCGGCCGCTCGCGCAGATGCCGGAGAACGGCCTCAAGTACGCCGTGGGGCTGATGCTGGTGACCTTCGGGACGTTCTGGGCGGGGGAAGGGATCGGGATCGCCTGGCCCGGCGGTGACGCCGTGCTCTTCGTGCTGCTGGCGGGGTACCTGGTGATGAGCCTGGTCGGGGTCTGGGCCGTCCGCGGACTCTTGCTCACCGGCCCTGCGATCAGCTCGGCCACGGCGGCCCGGGAGTAGCTCGATGCGCTACCTGCGTGCCTTCGGGGCCTTCTGGTACGACTTCCTGGTGGGTGACCGTCCCGAGCTCTTCGTGGGACCCATCCTGGCCCTCGTTCTCGCGTGGCTCGCGGTGGTCGCGCGGGTACCCGCGGCAGCGGCCGGGATTCTGCTCTTCGTCTGCGTGCTGGCCGTCGGAAGCCTCAGCCTTTACCTGACGGCCCGTCCGCGCTCCTGACCGGTTCGGAGCGCACGCCCACCGGCGCATGCCAGACGGGCAGGCTGAAGGAGATCGAAGTGCCGGCCGTCGTCTCATCCAGCCAGATTTCGCCGCCCTGGGCCTCGATCAACCGGCGGCAGACGTAGAGCCCGATCCCGGATCCCGGCACGCCCGCCGACCGTGCATGCGCGCCGCGGTAGAACGGCTCGAAGACGTGCGGGCGGTCCTCCGGATCGATTCCGCGGCCGCGATCGACCACGCTCACCACCACGAACTCGCCCCGAAGCTGCGCGTGGATCGCGACAGCGCCTTCGCCCGCACCGTGACGCCGAGCGTTCGTGACCAGGTTGCGCAGCACGTGCAGGACCCAGGCGGGATCGACCTCGACGAGCGGGAGCCCAGGCGGAATGGACCGCTCGAGGGTGTGGCTCTCCCCGGTCGTCAGCTCACGGTTCGCGCGCTCCACCAGCCACGCGATCGCCATCGGTTCACGGCGCAGGGGCGGGCGTTCGTCGTCAGCCAGCTCTACCAGCTCGTCGGCACACTCGGCCAGGGCGGTGGCGGCCGAGATGATCCGCTCGAGGTACTGGCGTCGGGTGGGAGCGTCCAGCGCGAGATACTGCAGGCTCTGGCTGTAGCCGCTCACCAGCGAGAGCGTGGAGCGGAGCTCGTGGGCGGCGGCGGCAACCAGGATGGATCGCAGCGTTCTGGGTGAACCCGACGCCGCATCGGCCCCCTCGACCTGCGACTCGCCCGCCAGGGCCGGCTCCGTGTCCCATCCTCGTTCACGCGATCCAGGCTGGGACGTTTCCGGCGGCCCCTCCAGGGGCTCGGGCCAGGCTGGGATGCCAGAAAGGTTGGGTGCCGCGTCAGGGACCCTGAGGACCATCGATGGGGCTCCTCCGGTGCTGGCCATGCTCGGTGAAAAGAAAACCCGCCCCGACAGAAAGCCGGGGCGGGACCTGCTCGAATCATGGTCCCGGAGCGTGGGCTAGCCTGCTTTGTACCCGGCCTGGAGCTCTCTGTCAAGGGCCTCCATACCTGCCGCAGCACCACCGCCAGCCGCCAGCCCCAGGGCACAGGAGGGCGATACCACCACGGCATCGGCCCGCTCGAGCAGCGCGCGCGCCCCCCCCACGGTCTCCACGAAGCCGTACGCGACCAGTGGGCGCGGCAGGCGCGCCAGATCGTCGGGCAGGAAGTGAGCCAGAACCGGGCCCGGTGACACGATGGTGCCAATCCCGGGCGTACGAGGGTGCCCCTCGAGCGACTTCGCCAGCCCGGTCGAGTCAAGTGCCAGCACGTGTAGGAGGGCCAGGCGACCAAGCGCCGCGACGTGAGCCGCGACCGCCGGCCGGCGAGTCACCACCAACTCCGCCCCCAGCTCTTCCACCGCGAACCGGACGGCCGCCAGGTCCGGGTTGAGCCCATCGACGCTGTCCAGGTCCACCGCCAGCATCTCCCGGATGTTGCCCGAGGCGGCGACGAGCGTCATCAGGTCCAGGTCGCGGAGCAGGATACCCGCCGCCAGCCCTGGTGGCAGCGTCACCGGGGCACGGCCGTCGGCAGACACGAAGATCGGCACCAGCGGGCGGCTTCTCATCTCAGCGAAACTCCGCCCACCAGAGGTTCTCCGTGCTGGTGGTCACGCCGGCGGCGCCCGCCGCGAGCACCGCCCGTGCCACAGCCTCGGTCCGGATGAATCCGCCGGCGAGCAGCGGGACCCGCAGCGGCGGCATCAGGGGCCGGACCTCGGGCAGGATGACCCCCGGCAGCAGCTCCACGATGTCTGCGCCGGACTTCACGACCGCCGCCAGGGCGGCGTCAAGCAGCTCGTTTCGCACCAGCAGCAGGCGGTGGATGGCAACCAGCCCTTCGTGCTGGACGGCAGGCATCAGCTGGCCATGCGAGCTGATGATCGCGTCCACCCCCGAGCGAGCCAGCCAGCGGACCCCGGCGCGATCCGGGCGCAGCCCATCGACCAGGTCAAGGTGGACCGCCACGAGCTTGTCGGCGGCGTGGATGCGCGCCACCAGTGGCTTCAGCGCCAGGCCGTCCGCACGGAGCACAAAGACGAGACCCACGGGGCTGGCCAGGACCGCTTCGAGCCGGTCCTGGGAGACGAGCGCAGCCCCGCACCGACGCTCCCGCAGGCGGGCCGTGAAGGCGAGCACGTTCGAGGACGAGGTTGGCACAGACGCTGGGCACCCAAAGCTGGCGTGAGTGGCGTTCGCCCGGCGCGGCGGCCGGATACACGATGACGGCGGACGGCGGCGGCTCCTGCTCGCCTCACTTGCCCTCTCGCCGCGCCCTCACTATAGGGGGTGCAGGCGAGGCGCGCGGCGGTTCACAGGCGATCCAGGATGGCTCGCCGCTTGGCCTCGTACTCTGCGGACGTCACGAGCCCTGCCCCTCGCAGTTCGTCCAGCTCGAGGAGCGCCTCGCGCACGGACCCTTGCGTCCCGGTCCCCCGGGGAGCACCCGCCTCGTGCGTCTCCTCATGGCGCTCCGTATCGACCGCCGGCACCAGGCCCAGTTCCGCCAGGTAACCGTCGATGCCGACCTCCCGCCAGCGCGGCTCTGACCCGGTGATCGCGAGCAGCGCGATCCAGCGAGCCAGTCCTTCATAGTGCTCGGGTCTCGCCCGGGTAGCGAAGAACCCGGACGGGTTGGCGATGCTGAACGATGCGATTCCGCGGCCGCTGGCCCGGAAGACGACCAGGTCTCCGCCCGGGGCCAGCGTGGCCAGCGGCGCCCGGAGCCCGTCGAGCCACGTACCGTCCCACGGGGGCCTGCTCCGGTCGCGGCCAGCGGACGGTGACGCCGCCAGGATCAGCCAGGGCTCCACCGCGACCAGCGTGGTCCCGCCGCGTGCAGCGGCGAGCACCAGCCGATCGCCCGTCACGCGGAGCACGGCCTCGGTCGCCTCGGCAGGGACGTCGAGCACGCCGCGGACTCGGTAGGAAAGCCCTGCCGAGGCGTAGTTGACCATCTCCGCGGGGTCCACCCCGGCCGCATCTTCCAGCTCGGGCCGTTCCGCGCGGCGCGCGCTGAGCCCCTGGCGTGCGCCGGTCAGGGTTGCCCTGCGCACGGCTTCCGCGGCCGCCTGCACCACGGCCGGATCGCGCACCATGGCGGCCGCGCCCAGCTCCGCGCCGGCGCGCAGCTCCCGCAAGCGTGACGGACGAGAAGCGCCGCATCCGGGGCAGCGGTCAAGGAAGGGGTGCACGTACCCGTGGCATGACTGGCAAAGGAGATCGGCAAGCAGGAGTGTCATTCCCGGACAGCGTACCCTCTCCTGCGCGGGCAGAGGCGCCCGGCGCCGGCGGGCCTCACGCCCGCCTTCCCCGCGGCGGCCGACGCTCTCCCTGCCGGGACAGCCTCCCTTCCGCGTAGCGGCCGGTCGCCCGGAGCGCCGCATCCACCGAGCGGAATACCGGCACCCCGGCCGCTCGGATCGCGTCGGCGAGCGGGTCGTACAGGCGACCGCTGTCGACCGACGCCACGATCGGCTTGTCGGTCTCCGGCAGGAGGCGCGCCAGGCGGCCCGGCAGGCTCCCTGCCGAGGCGACCTCGGAGGGCAGGGTGGCCATGGCAGCGGTGAGCGGGACGGTGGAGCAGAGGACCAGGTCCACGGACGGGTCGGCCAGGAAGGCCCGGAGCACCTCCTCGTGGGCCTCGTCATCGGCCATGGGCGTCAAGTCGAGGGGGTTGCGCACGTCCACCAGTGCGGCGGCCCGGCCACGGGTGAGGGCTTCCCCGATGGCCAGCCGGGTGGCCGGCGAAAGTGCCGCAAACTCCAGGTTCCAGCCGTCGCCGCGCACGTTGTCCGCGATTCCAACTGCCTCGTACCCGGCGTTCGAGAGGGCCGCCAGGCGGCGGCCGCGCCAGTTCTGCCCGCCGGCCAGCGCGCTGATGGAGAGGAGCCCCAGGAACTCGTCGAACGTCGCGGCCACCAGGGCGCCGGACTGCCGGAGGATCTGCTCGCACACGGCGTAGTCGCCGGCAATCGAGGCGGTGTGTCCGGCTGTCGCCCGCCTGCCCTCGGCGGTACGCCCGGCCTTGTAGAAGACGACGTCACGGCCTTCCGCGACCAGCTCCCGCACGGTCCGGGCAAAGGCGAGCCCATCGCCCGGCTTGAAACCCTCGACGTAGACGGCAAAGGTGCGCACCTCGGGGTCCGCGGCGAGGTGGCGCACGAAATCGCCCGCCGTCAGGTCGACCTGGTTGCCGGTGGAGATCGCGTACCGCGGGGCCAGCCATGGCAGGCGGCTGAGTCGGGTGATCATGAACGCCCCGGACTGGCTGACAAGCGCCACGCCGGAGTGGGCGCCCGTCGGCGCAGGCAACTTGGAGCGCGGGATGAAGAGCGTGTCGTATCGCCCCGGACGCGACACGATCCCGAGGCAATTGCCCCCGTTGACGACCAGCGGCAGGCCCCGCTCCCGCCCACGGCGGACCGCAGCCTCGATCTGCGCCTCCACGGCCTGGCCGCCCTGCTTCTCCGCCATGCCGCCAGGGATGACGATCACGCCGACCGCCCGATCGGACGCCACCAACTCGTCCATCACGGCCGGCACCTGCTGGGCCGCCAGGGCCACGATCACCAGGTCGATGCGGCCGGGCAGGTCGGCGATTCGCTCCACGCACGCGACGCCGTCGATCTCCACCTGACCGGGGTGGACCACCACGATGTGCGCTGGGTCGAAGCCCGCCGCGCGCACGTTGTCGAGGATGATCCGCCCCAGGTTCCGGCTGGTTGCGGACACGCCCACGATGGCGATCCGGCTCGGCTCCAGCATGGCGCCCAGCGAGGCCAGCGGACGCGGGGCCGGTGTTGCCTGTCGCCGGCGGAACGAGAGCAGGCCGTCCAGCGCCACCAGCCGTCCCTGGCTGACCCCGAACGGGTTCACCTCGAGCTCGGTGATCGTCCAGCCGCTGCCGGACCCGTCCCCGAACCGCTCGCCAATCGCCCGGAACGCGTCAACGACCCGCCGGATCTCGGCCGCCGGCACCATCCTCCCGCCCATCCGGATATCCCCGGTCAGCCGGCGAAAGGCGAGCGTGCGGCGGAACGCGTCGAGGATGCCGCGGGCGTCCAGCATCACGGCACTCGCGCTGGCGACCGAGAAACCCCCGGGGCAGGCGGCCGCGAACACCTCCGTGTCGGTGCCGCCCGACCCCATGGTGATGACCGGCCCGAACTCCCGCGTCTGCCGCAGCGCGAAGAGGACCTCCGAGCCAGGCCCCCGGTCCTCCCGCTCGACCTTCTCGACCACCAGCACGCCGCGGATGTCGCGCTTGACGGCGCGCACCAGGCCGCTCCCCCCGAGCCCGTCGTAGGGGCCCCGGGCTCCGACCGGCAGGGCCGCCAGGGCCCGCGCATGGCGGTCCGGGACCTCGGCGAGCATCCGGTCGATCGCTGCGCGGACGGCGTCCGGGTCGCGGTCCACGACAACCACGCCGCCCACGTCGGTCTTGTGGGCAATCGCCGGCGAAGCGACTTTCAGCACCACCTGCGAGCCGCATATCGCGCGGAGGGCCGGCTCCGGCGACTCCCCTGGGCGCACCAGCGCGGCGCGCGGCACATGGCAGCCGGCTTCCCGCAGCACGGCGTACACCTCGTGTTCGAGCAGGGCGCCGCGACCTTCCGCTGCCGCGCCGGAGAGGATGATGTCAATCTGCCCGAGGTTCACGAGCCGAACCTTCCAGCGGCGCACGGCCGAGCCGGGCACGCACCACAAGCCCGACTGCCAGGTCCCGATACCGACTGCCACGCGTCGCACCGGCCGTTCCTGCGCTCCGGCGTACCCGTGCGCCAGTATGCCCGAGGGGCCGCATCTCCCGCGGGCGCAACGGGTACGGCGTCATTCGACCCGTCCGCCCTCCAGGCCCTCCTCGGCGAACATGCCGGCGGCGTCGAAGCGGATCGGGTGGGGCGGCTCCACCAGCTCGCAGCCGGCACCCAGAGCCTCGGGCAGGGCACCCTCACTGACATACAGCCACTCCAGGTGCTTGGTGTCGCGCGCCCGCACGAGCCGGGCCGTCTCGGGGGTGACCTGCAGGCAGCAGGCCAGGGCCACCGCAAGGGCCTCCCGATCGGTGTCGACGGTGATCGGCACACGGGCGCCTTCGGGGGTCTTGGCCGTGATGCAGTTCACGTAGGTCTTGCGCGCGTCCATCCGCTCGACCGCCCGTCGCAGCGCCACGTCGGCCATGCCGAGGCCCACCGCATTCCCCTCGGTCTCCGCCGTGAGGTCGCGCACCACGATCCGCTGGATCGCCGGCGGGATCCCGGTGGGCCCGCTGTAGTAGCGGCCTACCACGTTGGAGTCCATGCCCAGGCCACTGATGTCCTTGCCGATCGCATCGAGCACCAGCACATCGATGGCCGCGAAGGGGAGGCGGGCCATCGCCGCCCGGGCCATGACCAGCAGCTCGGGCTCGCGCACGAGGATCCCCGCGGCAGGCACCGCCTCGAGGTACGCCAGGCGCGCATACCCATTCTCCACCAGGGCCAGGCCGAAGGGGATGGGAGCGTGCGCCAGGGTGAAGGCGGCCACCGCCGGGAGCAGCTCGTGAAACATGGCGAACCCCTGGCGGTGGAAGGTGTCCGCGCCGTGCTGCTTCCCGAGACCGATCGCCAGCATCTTGCAGAGCCCGCTCTCGATCTCGCCGGTGAAGTCGGTGTGGGGTTTGACCCGGTTGATGGGCACGATCAGGTCGGCTTCCTCGACGGCCGTACGGTCGAGAAAGACCGGCACGCCGGGGCGAACCTCGCCGAGTTCGACCGTGGCCATCGAAGAGCGGATCTCGCAGCCCATCGCCTCGGGCGTGATCCCATACGAGGCCAGCACCTCGAGCTGGCCCGCGGCGGTGGCCCCGCCGTGGCTCCCCATGGCCGGCACGATGAAGACCTCGGCCCCGGCCTCGCGCAGCCGTTCCACCGTGGCGGCGACCACCTGGTCGATCCGGTCGATGCCGCGGCTCCCCACGGCCAGGCAGACGCGGGTCCCGGCCCCGATGCCGCCCACCACCGGCTCCAGCGCCGCCCGCACCGTGCCCCGTACATCGTCGATCTCGCGCGGGTCCAGGCGCTGGCGCACCAGGGCCCAGGCGGGCAGACCGGCAGGCAGGATGTCGGCCAAGTCGGTCGCTGCGCCGGGTGCGCGCCCGAGCACCTCGGGAGCGACCAGGGGCGGATCGCTCAGGCGCCCGCTGGCCACATCTGCACGGCGCCGGTCCGGATCATGCATCGGTCAGCCTCCGTCTCGCGCGCCATTCGGCCACCCTGCTCGGCGCTGCAGCGCCCTCATCGCTGAATGCGCGCCGATCCACCCTGCGCCACCGCCCGCACCTGCGCGAGGGTGGCCATGGTGGTGTCGCCGGGGTAGGTGGTGAGAAGCGCCCCGTGGGCCCAGCCCAGGCGCAGCGCCTGCTCCACGTCCTCGCCGGAGAGGAGGCCGTAGAAGAGCCCCGCCGCGAAGCCGTCTCCGCCGCCCACCCGGTCGTACACGTCCAGCTCCAGCGTGGGTGCCAGGTGGGCCTCGCCGTTGGCCCAGGCCACTGCGCTCCAGGCGTGACGATTGGCGGAGTGCACCTCGCGCAGCGTGGTGGCCACGAGCTTCAGCCGCGGGTAGCGGGCCATCACCTGCTCGATCAGGGCGAGGAAGGCGGAGGGATCGAGACCCGAGGCCGCGGCCACCGCGGGGCCGGAGAGCCCCAGGCCCGCCTGAAGATCCTCCTCGTTGCCCACCAGCACGTCGACCTGCTCGGCCAGACGACCGAGCACGGCCTGCGCTCGCGCCGGCCCGCCCTGCGATGCCCAGAGCTTGGCGCGGTAGTTGAGATCGAAGCTCACGATGGCGCCCGCGGCATGGGCCGCCGCCATCCCCTCGGCAATCAGCTCCGCGCTCGACGGCGAAAGGGCGGCAAAGATGCCCCCCGCGTGGAACCAGCGCACCCCGGCGGCAAAGATCGCGGGCCAGTCGATGTCGCCAGGGGCCAGGCGCGCCGCCGCCTCATCGGCTCGGTTGTAGAAGACCACCGGGGCGCGCACCCCGAAGCCCCGGTCGCTGTAGACGGTGGCGAGATTCGGCCCGCGTACCCCGTCGTGCTCGAAGCGCCGGTAGAAGGGAGTCACCCCCATGGACCGGATCCGCTCGTCCACGAGATCACCGATCGGATAGTCCACCATGGCCGTCGCGATCCCGGTGCGCAGCCCAAAGCAGTCCGCGAGGTTGGCCGCCACGTTGTACTCGCCGCCCGAGACGTGGATCTCGAGGCTGCGTGCTTTGCGGAAGGGCACGATCCCCGGGTCCAGGCGGATCACCACCGCACCCAGGGCGAGGAAGTCAAGGGCACCCTGCTCGGGAATGGCGAGCGGCTGGGTCATGGCGCTGTCCTCCTCCGGCTCGATCAGATGGACATGGCGGCGAAGCCCCCGTCAACCGGGATGAGGGCCCCGGTGACGAACCCCGACGCGCGCTCCGAGGCAAGCCAGATGGCGGTGCCGACCAGCTCGTCCGGTTCGCCCAGGCGGCCGGCCGGCGTGTGCTCCAGGATCGCGCGGACCCGCTCCTCCGAAAGCAGCTTGCGGTTCTGCTCGGCGGGAAAGAAGCCGGGCACGATCGCGTTGACCCGGATCCGGTGGGGCGCCAGCTCGCGCGCGAGGTACCGGGTCAGGATGTTGAGCCCCGCCTTGGAGACCGAGTAGGTCAGCACCTTCGAGAGCGGGATCTCCGAGCTGGCCGAGGAGATATTGATGATGGCGCCACCCCGGCCCCGCTCCACCATCCCTTGCCCGAAGACCTGGCAGGCCAGGAAGGCCGACGTCAGGTTGGTGTCGAGGACCGCGTGCCACTCCGCGAGGTCAATCTCGAAGAAGGGGGTGGCGCTGTTGATCCCGGCGGCGTTGACCAGGATGTCCACCGGTCCGAGCTGTGCCTCGATCTGCCGGCGCGCCTCCTGCACGGATGCGCGGTCGCTCGCGTCGAGAAGGATGCCCGCGGCCCCCACGCCCTGCGCCTCCAGGGCTGCCACGCGGGCCCTGGCCCGCTCCGCCGAGCGACCCAGGACCGCGACCGCGGCGCCGGCCGAGCCCAGGCCGTGGCAGAGGGCACCGCCCAGCACGCCGGTGCCACCGATGACGGCCGCGACGTGGCCGGACAGGTCGAAGCGCGCCGTGTCTGCAGGTGGCTGGTCGGTCATGGGGTCTGCTCCCCTCGGTCAGCGGCCGGTGCCGCGGGCAGCCCCGCGACAACCGCCGCAAACGGCGCCAGGTGCCGTCCGATGTGCGCCGCAAGATAGACCCAAGTATGCCTCGCGCATCGCTCAGCGAGCGCCAGGGGCGTCAGGCGCGGTTGCCAGGGTCACCAGCAGCGCATCCGCGGCAGCCGCGGCAGCCGCGTGGACCAGGGCGAGCGGGGCACCGGCGGCAAGGGCGCGCTGCCGGACCGACTCGAACTCGGGCATCGCGCCCACCACCTGCCCGTGCAGGCGCTTCAGCTTCACGGTCACCGGCCCGAACCGGGTCTCGACGGTCTCGAACGAGCGGTCTGCCTCGTGGCGGCGCACCGCGTGGACGCGGACCCCGAGGGTGGTGGTCTCCCGGAGCAGCAGCTCCGCCAGCGCCTCCTCGTCCTGCGCTCTGGCCACCACGCTCAGGAGCGCGCCGGAGCGGCCCTTCTTCATCAGCAGGGGACCGAGCGTGACGTCCAAGGCCCCCGCCGCCAGCAGCACGTCCGCCACGGGCGCGAGCAGCTGCGGGCTCATGTCGTCCACGTTGGTCTCGAGGACCACGTGCTCGTGGTGCTCGGCACCCGGGTCGGGGATCGGCTCCCCGACCCACAGGCGCAGCACGTTGGGCCAGGGCAGTTCCGCCTGCCCCGCTCCGTAGCCCACGGTGCGGATCACCATGGGGGGCTGCTCGAAGCGAGCCAGGGTCGCAAGGAGCGCGGCACCGGTCGGCGTGACCAGCTCGTGGCCGGCGCCGAAGGGGCGGATGGGCGCCCCGGCGGCGGCGAGCAGCGCCAGGGTGGCCGGTGCCGGCAGCGGCAGCTGGCCGTGATGGCCACCCGCGATGGACCCCGGGCCAGCCGGGACCGACGAGGCATACAGCCGTGCGATCCCGAGATACGCGAAGCCGGCCACCGCGCCCACGACGTCGGCGACCGAGTCGATCGCCCCCACCTCGTGGAGCTCGACCTCGTCGGTGGGCTGTCCGTGGATCCGCCCTTCCACCTCCGCGATCCGGCTCAGGACGGCCAGGCTGCGCGACCGGATCGTCTCGTCGAGCGCGGCCGCCTCGAGCAGGGCGGCGAGATCGCGCAGGGTGCGGTGCGGCTGGTGGGGGGCGGCGATCACCTGCACGCGGGTCGCACGCAGGACCCCGCGCTGGACCACCTCGGACTCGAGGCGCACCGAGCCCGCGAGCGAGAGCCCGTCCAGCACCGCGGACAGGTGCGCGAGCGGCACTCCGGCGTCCACGAGGGCGCCCAGGACCATGTCGCCGCTGATGCCGGAGTAGCAATCCAGAAAGCCGATCCTCTCGGCGGGTGCGGGCACAGGCACGCCGATCTCCTCCATCCCGATGCTGCCGATCATCCTCCGGCCGTGGCCGGGGCCGGCACCGCCGCGTCGGGTCCGGACGCCGGGCTCGCCCCGGCGCCCCGGTTGATGAGGCCGGCCAGGTACCCCGCGCCGAACCCGTTGTCGATGTTGACCACCGCAATCCCCGGCGCACACGCGTTGAGCATGCCGAGGAGCGCCGCCACCCCGCCGAAGCTCGCCCCGTAGCCGACGCTGGTGGGAACCGCCACGACCGGCACGTCGACCAGTCCCCCGACGACGCTCGGCAGCGCCCCATCCATCCCCGCCACGACCACGATCACCCGGGCCCGCCGGAGCCGCGCCTGTTGATCGAGCAGCCGGTGGAGCCCGGCCACGCCCACGTCGAAGACGCGCTCGACCAGGTTCCCCATCACCTCGGCGGTCACCGCGGCCTCCTGCGCCACCGGGATGTCGGCCGTGCCGGCGGTCAGGACCAGGACCCCGGGGACGGGCGTCACGGGCTGCGGGTCGGGCACCACGATGGTCCGCGCCAGCGGATCGTGCCGGGCCGCGGGCACCATCGCGTGGACCGCGGCGAACATCTCGGGGCTGGCCCGGGTGGCCAGGACCGCGCTCCCCTCACGGGCCAGCCGCTCGACCAGCTGGATCACCTGGGGTACCGTCTTGCCCTGGCAGAAGACGACCTCGGGGAGCCCCTGGCGCAACCCGCGATGGTGGTCCAGGCGGGCGAACCCGAGATCCTCGTAGGGGAGCGTGCGCAACCGCGCCACGGCCGTGGGCACGTCGAGCCGACCGTCCCGGACCGCGTCGAGCAACCGTTCCAGGCGACGCTCATCCATCCGGCTGTCCCTGCCTGCGGCCGGGGATGCCGGCGGAGACCGGCACGGGGCGCCGGGCTCGCGGCACGTCGGTGTTTGGCACCCCGAGCACCTCGTTCAGGCTGCCCTGACGGTAGCCCTGCAGGTCCAGCGCCACGTAGGGGAAGCCCAGTCGCCGCAGCCCAGCCACGATCGCCTCGCGGACAGCCGGCGTCGCGGCCCGCTCGAGCTCGTCGGGCAGCAGCTCGACCCGGGCCACGTCGCCGTGGTGACGCACCCGGGCCTCCCGGAAGCCGAGGGCACGGACGAGCCGCTCGGCCGCCTCGAGCTGCCGGAGCTTCTCGACCGTGACCGGCTGCCCGTAGGGGATGCGGGTGGCGAGGCAGGGGGCGGCCGGCTTCTGCCAGTTCGGCAGGCCACAGGCGTGGGCCAGCGCGCGCACCTCCGCCTTGGTGAGCCCCGCTTCGGCGAGCGGCGCCCGCACCCCGGCCTCGATCGCCGCGCGCGCCCCGGGCCGATGGTCCCTCCCGTCATCGGCGTTCTCGCCGTAGACCACGCAGGCGAGCCCTTCCTCCCGTGCCGTGGTCGCCAGTTGCGCAAACACCACGCCCCGGCACACGTAGCAGCGGTCGGGCGTGTTCGCCGCGTAGGCCTCCCGGTCGAGCTCATGGGTCTCGACCTCGCGCAGCCAGATGCCGATCGTCCGCGCCACCGACCGGGCGGCCGCGAGCTCATCGGCGGCGAGCGAGGGGGAGACCGCGATGGCGGCCACGGCACGAGGCCCGAGCGCGCGGTACGCGACGGCGGCCAGCAGGCTGCTGTCCACACCCCCGGAGTAGGCAACGAGGACGCTCTCGGCCTCCCGCAGGATGTCGGCCAGACGCGCGTATCTGGCCGCCAACGCGGTCGGGATCGATCCGTCCGGAGGGAGTCGCCCCGGCAGCCCGGTCATCGGAGCAGGTACCCTCCGTCGACTACCAGGGTGGCGCCGGTGATGTACCGGGCGTCGTCCGAGGTCAGGACCCCGGGGCAGCGAGCCCCTCGGTCCCCGACCAGGAGTGCAGCGTCTTCATGTAGTTCGCCCGCTCAAACGCCGAGGGGTCCTCCGCGGTGGCCTGGGTCGCGCTGCCGCGCATCTGCTCCACCGATTCGTACTCGTGCTCTTCCATCCAGGCGCGCAGCTCGCCCTCGACCTTGCGCGCATGGGCGGGGCCGTGCCGCAGGAGGGCCGAGGTCATCATGACCACGTCGGCGCCCACCATGAGCTGCTTGACGACGTCCGTCCCCGAGTAGACCCCCGAGCTGGCCGCCAGCGACACGCCCGGGCCAAGCTGGGGGCGCAGGATCGCGATCCAGCGCAGCGGGAGCCGGATCTCCCCGGGGTGACTCAACTCCACCCGCGCCACCACCTCGAGGCTGTCGAGGTCGAGGTCCGGCTGGTAGAAGCGGTTGAAGAGGACCAGCCCATCGGCGCCGGCGGCAACCGCCCGAGCCGCCACGTTGGCCACCGACGAATAGAACGGGCTCAGCTTGACCGCCAGCGGAATCGTGATGGAGCCGCGCACCATGGCAATCAGCTCGAGATCGGCCGCCTCGATCTGATCGGCGTCGCGGCCCGGGTCGGCCGCGACCCGGTAGAGGTTGAGCTCGAGCGCGTCGGCCCCCGCATCCTGCATGAGCCGCGCATAGCGCACCCAGCCGCCCGAGGTGGTCGCGTTCAGGCTGGCGATGACCGGCACCGTGGACTGGCCCTTGATCTGCTCCAGGGCGGCCAGGTAGCGGTCGCCCGGACCGGCGAACGACTGGATGGTGGGGAAGTAGCCGAGCGCCTCGGAGGACTGCTCGGAGCCGGCCTCGAGGGCGCGGTTCAGCTGGATTTCCTCGTTGAGGATCTCCTCCTCGAACAGCGATGGGAGCACGATCGCACCCACACCCGCCTCGTCGAAGAGACGGGCCATCGCGGGCTCGCCGGTCAGAGGCGAGGCCGAGGCCACGATCGGAGATCGCAGCTCGAGCCCGAGATAGCGGGTCTGCAGGTCAATGGTCATGCCGGGTCCTCCTCGGTGTCGGGACGCGGTGCGGCAGCGTTGCCCGGGAGGGGCCCCAGCTCGGACTCCGAGACATGCGGCACGGTCCGCCGGATCCCGGCCAGCTGCTCGTAGTAGCGCCAGCGCTCGTCCGCGTCAGCCTGGGCCAGCGCTGCCAGCTCAGCCGCGCGCCTCGGGTTGGTGCGCTCCAGGATGGCGAAGCGCGTCTCCGACGCGGCGAACTCCCGGATCGGAATCGTGGGCTTGCCGGAGTCCAGCTTGAGTGGCTGGCCGCTCACGGCCTCGCTGGGCTGGTACCGGTACAGCGGCCAGTACCCGCTCCGCACGGCATCCCGCTGGTGCGACATGGACTTGGCCATATCGATCCCGTGCGCGATGCACGTGCTGTAGGCGATCACCAGCGACGGCCCCGGCCAGGCGTCCGCCTCAAGCAGCGCCTTGGTGGTCTGCAGGTCACTCGCCCCCATCGCGACCTGGGCAACGTAGACGTTGCCGTAGGCGCGGGCGATGGCGCCCAGGTCCTTCTTGCCGTTGCTCTTGCCGGCGGCGGCGAACTTTGCCACCGCGCCTCGCGGGGTCGCCTTGGATGCCTGGCCACCCGTGTTCGAGTAGACCTCGGTGTCGAGGACCAGGATGTTGACGTTGCGCCCGGAGCTGAGGACCTGGTCGAGCCCCCCAAAGCCGATGTCGTAGGCCCAGCCATCCCCACCCATGATCCAGATCCCCTTGCGGACCAGGTCGTTGGCGAGCGCCAGGAGGTGCCGGGCCTCCATCCGATGGCCGCCGTCCACGCGCTCGAGCGCCTGGCGCAACTGTGCCACCCGCTCCCGCTGGGCCGCAATCTCGGCCTCAGTCTCCTGCGGGCTCTCGAGGAGCCCCCGCACGAGGTCCTCGCCCACCTCCGGCGCCAGCCTCGTCAGCAGACGCCGCGCCTGATCCGTCTCGGCGTCCAGCGCCAGGCGCATCCCCAGGCCGAACTCCGCGTTGTCCTCGAAGAGGGAATTGCTCCAGGCCGGACCGCGGCCGGCGGCGTTCACCGTCCACGGCGTGGTGGGCAGGTTGCCGCCGTAGATGGAGGAGCAGCCGGTGGCGTTGGCCACGATCATGCGGTCCCCGAACAGCTGGCTGACGAGCCGGATGTACGGCGTCTCCCCGCAGCCGGCGCAGGCGCCGGAAAACTCGAAGAGCGGCTCCAGGACCTGGGAGCCCTTGATGGTGTCGTGCGGCAGGAGCGTCCGGTCGAGCGGCGGGATCGACTGGAAGAAGTCCCAGCGCTCGCGCTCCTGGTCCCGGTGTTCCAGCACCGGCTCCATGTTGATCGACTTGTGACGCAGCTCGGTCTTGCTCTTGGCCGGGCAGACATCCACGCATACGCCACAGCCGGTGCAGTCGTCGGGGGCGACCTGAATGGTCAGCCGATAGCCGGGCAGCTCCCGGGACTTGAACTCCTTGCTGAGGAACCCGGCCGGCGCGCCCTCCAGGGCGGAAGGCGGGAAGACCTTCATGCGGATCGAGGCGTGGGGGCAGACCATGGCGCACTTGCCACAGTCGATGCAGATGGACGGATCCCAGATCGGGATCGTCTGGGCGATGGCCCGCTTCTCGTACTTGGTGGTTCCGGTCGGGAACGTCCCGTCCACTGGCATTGCGCTGACGGGGAGCAGGTCGCCGTCCCCCGCCATCATCGCCGCCGTGACCCGCTTGACGAAGTCGGGCGCCGTATCCGGCACGGTGGAGGTGATGGTGTGCGTGCTCGTGACGCCGCCCAGCGGGACGCGGGTCAGCCGCTCCAGGGAGCGGTCAATGGCCGCAAAGTTGCGGTCCACCACCGCCTGGCCGCGCTTCGAGTAGGTCTTCTCCACGAATCCCTTGATCCGGGCGATCGCCTCCTCGGGCGGCAGCACGCCGGCGAGGCGGAAGAAGCAGGGCTGCATCACGGTGTTGATCCGGGTGCCCATCCCCACCTCGTCGGCCACCGCGTACGCGTCGATCATCCAGAACTCGATCTGCTTGTCGACCAGCTGTCGCTGCACCTCGCGGGGCAGGTGGTCCCACACCTGGTCGGGCCCATACGGCGAGTTGAGCAGGAACGTCGCCCCGGGCCGTGCGAACTCGAGCACCTTGGTCTTCTCGAGGAGCCCGAACTGGTGGCAGGCGACGAAGTCGGCCTGGTCCACCAGATAGCTCGACCGGATCGGCTGCGGGCCGAACCGCAGGTGGCTGACCGTGAGGGAGCCCGACTTCTTGGAGTCGTAGACGAAGTACCCCTGCGCGTACAGGTCGGTGCCCTCGCCAATGATCTTCACGGAGGCCTTGCTGGCGCCCACCGTGCCATCCGCTCCAAGCCCGAAGAAGAGCGCCTGGACCTCGCCGGCGGGGCGCGGGTGGCGGAACTCGGCGTCGATCGGCAGGCTGAGGTGGGTGACGTCGTCGTAGATGCCGACGGTGAAATGCCGCTTGGGCCGCTCGGCGGCGAGCTCCTCGAAGATGGGCTTCACCATCGAGGGGGTGAATTCCTTGGAGGAGAGGCCGTAGCGCCCGCCGATCACGCGGGGGGCCACGGCAAACGGCGGCGTCTCGCTGTCCATCCGCTCGGTGATCGCGGCCACCACTTCGAGGTAGAGGGGCTCTCCCACCGCGCCCGGTTCCTTGGTCCGATCCAGAACCGCGATGGAGCGCACCGTCCGCGGGAGCGCGGCGATCAGCTGCTCGCTGGGGAACGGCTGGAAGAGGCGCACCTTGAGCATTCCAACCCGCTCGCCGGCCGCGACCAGCGTGTCCACGGTCTCTTCCACGGCGCCCACCGCCGAGCCCATCACCACCACGACCCGCTCGGCGTCGGGAGCACCCTGGTATTCCACCAGCCCGTAGCGCCGGCCCGTCCGCTCGGCGAACTCGTCCATCACCTGCTGGACGATCCCGGGCACCGCGAGGTAGTAGGGGTTGACCGCCTCGCTGGCCTGGAAGAAGACGTCCGGGTTCTGCGCGCTGCCCCGCAGCACGGGCGCGTCAGGCGTCAGCGCGCGGGCCCGGAAGGCCAGCACGTCCTCGTCGCGCACCAGCGCACGCAGGTCGTCCTCCTCGAGCAGCGCGATCTTGTTGACCTCGTGCGAGGTCCGGAACCCGTCGAAGAAATGGAGGAACGGGACGCGCGCCCGAAGCGTGGCAGCGTGCGCGACCAGGGCAAAGTCCTGCGCCTCCTGGACCGAGCCGGCGGACAACATCGCCCAGCCGGTCGCACGCGCGTGCATGACGTCGCTGTGGTCCCCGAAGATCGAGAGCGCATGGGTGGCGACGGTTCGGGCCGCCACGTGGATCACCGTGGGCGTCAGCTCGCCGGCGATCTTGAACATGTTCGGGATCATCAGGAGAAGCCCCTGGGAAGCCGTGAAGGTGGTCCCCAGGGCGCCCGTCTGCAGGGCGCCGTGCATCGCGGCCGCAGCGCCGCCCTCGGACTGCATCTCGACCACGTCGGGCACTTTGCCCCACAGGTTTGGACGTCCCGCCGCCGCCCAGTCGTCGGCGTGTTCCGCCATCGGTGAGGCGGGCGTGATCGGGTAGATCGAGATCACTTCGCTCACCGCGTACGCGACGCGCGCGGCAGCCTCGTTTCCGTCCAGGGTCTCCCAGCGTTGGTTCATGCGTGCAGCCTCCATGGGTCGCGCGGCCCTCATGGCCGGGGCCCTGCGCCACAGTACACGAAATGCCGACGTCCAGGCTGAGCAGGGCAGCTCCGGCGTGCCGGGCCAATCGGCCCAGATGCGTCACTCAACCGGCTTTCATCACCCTGCGCCCGCACGCGCCGCGTGAACCCGCCGCCCGGGTGGGCCGGGGCACATGCGAGTGCAGTCTCGTGCCACCATGTTCCAGGCGCGGTGGCGCATGGCCGAGCATAACGCAACCCCGCACGATGGCTGATCGGAGGGACAATCCATGGCTGGCTCCGCACACCCACCCGTCCGGTGGGGCATCCTTGGGACCGGCACGATCGCGTCGTCGTTCGCGACGGACCTGGCCCGGGTTCCGCAGGCAGAGCTGCGCGCGGTGGGCTCCCGGACCCAGGCCTCGGCGGACGCATTTGCCGGGCGCTTCGGCATCCCGGTGCGCCATGTCGGCTACCGGTCCCTGGTGGAGGATTCCACGCTGGACGTCGTGTACGTCGCGCTCCCCCACCCCTGGCACCACGCCTGGACGCGCGCGGCGCTCGAGGCCGGCAGGGCCGTCCTGTGCGAGAAGCCTTTCACGGTCACCGCGGCGGAGGCCCGGGACCTGGTGGCAACCGCCCGCAGCCGGGGCCGGTTCCTGATGGAGGCGATGTGGAACCGCTTCCTGCCGACCCTGGCACGGGTTCGCGAGATCCTCGACGACGGTGCACTCGGGGAAATCCGGACGGTCCAGGCGGACCTGGGTGTGCAGATGACGCCCGACCCGGCCAGTCGGCTGTTCGCCCCCGAATTGGGCGGCGGTGCCCTGCTCGATCTCGGCGTCTACCCGGTCTCGTTCGCCTCGTTCGTGCTGGGTGCCCCGCAGTCAGTGCAGGCGGTGGCAACGCCGACGGCCACGGGCGTTGACGCGCAGTGCTCCGCGATCCTGCGATATGCGTCCGGCGCGCACGCCGTGGTGCACACGACGCTGGAGGTGAACACGCCGAGCGGGGCGGTGGTTGCGGGCACCAGGGGCCGCATCGAGCTATCGGGTCCCCTCTACGATCCGTGGTCGGTGCGTCTGGTGCGCGGCCCCAACCCCGGGGCCGAGGTGCTTGAGGAGCTGCACCACGCGGGCGAGCCTGGACACGGATGGGCCCGCGAGGCGGCCGAGGTTGGCCGGTGCCTGGCAGCGGGCCTGCTCGAGAGCCCCAGGATGCCGCTCGACGAGTCGGTTTCCATCATGGAAACCCTCGACGAGATCCGGCGGCAGATCGGCCTGCGCTACCCGTTCGAGGCACCCGGCGGGGATTGAGCCTGATCGAACTGCTGCAGCCAGCCCGGGCGGCAGGCCCCTGCGGCAGGCCACCGCGCCGGCTCCCGGCGAGCTGCGTCCCGCCTGCGACCGCCGAGCTACACCCCCGCCGCCGTCAGCAGGAAGTCGGTGCCAAAGCCGACCAGCAGTCCGAGCAGCAGGGCTGAGGCGGCCGTCATCGGCAGCGAGAAACGGCGCACCACCGCCATCATCTCGTTGAACACGAAGACCAGGGCTCCGGCGGCGAGACCCAGGAAAGCAATCGAGATGAGCGGCGCCACGAGTGCGTACCCGACCACCCCGCCCAGGAACGTGGGCCCGCCCCCGATCAGGCCGAGGAGCCCCAGGAAGCCCCAGCCGGGGCGCTCCCCGGAGGCCAGCGGGGCCGCGATGCCAAACCCTTCCGTCGCGTTGTGCAGGGCAAAGCCGACCACCAGGAGAAGCGCAAGCGAGATCGCTCCGGTGGCCGACGACTGGCCGATGGCAAGGCCCTCGCTGAAGTTGTGCAGACCCAGGCCCACTGCCGTTCCAAGCGCCAGTTGGCGGGAGAGCGACGGCCCACCCGCCCGGGCACGCAGCCGCGTGGTGGCATACGTGACCGAGAGGAGTCCAAGGCCGACGCTGCCAGCGAGGACGGCGCCATCCAGCAGGAACGGGCGGAGCGCCGCGCCCTGGCGCGCCGCATCGAGGGCGGTGCCGGCGGGCGCCACGGCCTGGGCGAGCACGTCATAGATGAGGAACAGGATGACGCCGCCGGCAGACGCCGTGAGCAGCGCCTGGGCGTTGGGGGAGAGGGTCCGCAGGCGCCCCACCGGCAGCCCCAGGAAGATCGTGCCGCCGGCGAATGCGGCCAACAGCACTGTCGGCGCGAAGCTCATCGAGCGGCCCCCCTGTCCTGCAATTCCGATCAGGCAGGTCGGATATTACCCGATGACGCCGGCTCGATCGCCGCCAGCCGCCGGTCCAGCTTCGTGGGGCAAGGGACCCGGGGGCGAACCGCACGGTGGCCTGCTCGCGGTGCGGTCAGGCCACCGTGCGCGGCCGGGTTCGCCCCACCTCGCGAGCGGTGAGCGCCAGGAACGGAATGGCGGCGAGCTGCAAGACCACCGAGAAGCCCACCAGCGCAAGGATCGATCGGGCGTACAGGATCCCCAGCGCCACGCTGCCCAGGAACCAGAAGATTCCGAAGCCGGTGTCGAAGAGCCCGTAGGCGGAGGCACGTCGGTTGGCCGCCACCATGCCCGTAACGGCCGCCTTGACGATCGACTCCTGCGCGGCCATTCCGAGTCCCCAGAGCACCATGCCGAGCACGGCAAGGGGCGCGCTGCCCAGAAAGACCAGCGGCGCGAAGAAAGCTGTCAGAAGGGTCGCACCGACCACGGTCAGGAGGCCAATCCGGTCGAAGAGCCGCCCGAGTACCAGCGCCGCCACGGCCTCCGTAGCCATCGCGACGGCATACAGAACAGGGATCGCGTCAGTCCCCACCACGCCGCTCTGGCTGAAGTGGTAGGCGATCAACGGATAGTCGGCGTACGCCGCCGCGATCAGAGCCATGCCACCCAGGTAGACCCAGAAGACGCGGGGGATCCCCTTCGTCTCCGGTACCCCGTCTCGCATCTCCAGGTGGCTCGGGTTGGGATATTGCCACCTGGCGGAGGCGAGGACGAGCAGCGTGAGCAAGGCCGGCACAACCAGGATGGCAAACCCGGTCCGGTAATCGCCGTGGAAATAGAGGGCGGCTGCCACGACCAGCGGCCCCAGCGTGCCGCCTGCCGCGTCGAGCGCCTCGCGCAGGCCGAAAACCCAGCCTCGCCCCAACTCCTGGGTCGCGTGGGCGAGCATCGCGTCCCGCGAGGGGTTGCGCATCGCCCGGCCGGTGCGCTCGCCGATGAGGAGCACGGCCGCCATCTGCCAGGAGCCGGCCAGCGCGAGCAGCGGCACCACCGCCATCTGCAGCGTGTAGCCGATGAGCGTGATCGGCCAATAGCGGCCGGTGCGGTCGGCCGCGTACCCGAACACGTAACGCAGCACGTACCCGAGCAACTCGCCCAGGCCAGCCACGACGGCGACCACCGTGGCGCTGGCGCCCAGTGTGCCCAGGAACGGACCACTGATGCCGCGTGCGCCTTCGTGCGTCATGTCGGCGAACAGGCTCACCACGCCAATGAGCAGCACGAAGCGGAGCGCACTGCGGCGCGAGTTCTCTGCGGGGGAGACCAGGGTCTGCAGTGCGCTCATCGGGCTCCTGCCAGTCGAGATGCACGCGCCAGCCACGGCCGACCCTCAACAGAGGGAAGCCGGCTGGCTCTCGACGAGAATAGCCTGTCCGGTCTCCCGAACGGGGAACGGCGGTTCGCCCGTTCCGGCGCTGACCCGGCGCCTGCTCGCTCCCCTGGGGGACTTCGAGGGCGTCCGGCACGGGGTCAGCGCTGGGCAGATCGCTCGCTCGGACTCGCTAACACGACGCGGCAGCCCGTTCGAGCTTCCGGATACCCTGGTGGTGCCCGCTCAGCGCGCGCCAAGGCCCCCCGGGAGCCCGCAGCGTTGGGAGCCCGCGGCGTCTAGGCCGGCCGCTGCCGGGTCCGCAGAGCCGAGGCCCGCGGGGCAGGCGCCTCCGGTGCGTTGGCGGCCGCCTCGCGCACCGCGGGGCCGAGCGCTCGGACAGCCCAGTCAACATCGCTCTGCAGGTGGGCCGGCAACCGGCTCCGGGCCCCCCGGAGCGCCTTGACCGCCGCCGCCGGTTCGCCCCGTTCGCCGACTCGCCAGATGACCCGGATGGCGAACGCCGCGAGCGCCCCATCGGCCAGCCAGGGCCGCACGCCCTCGATCGCTTGTCGGCCGAACGGCGCAATCTGATCGCGCCATTCGATGCGCCGATCAGGCGGCGCCGCGGCGGCTTCCGCGAGGAGACGGGTGAGTGGCATATGTCCCTCCGGGTGCTTCACCGGGCACGGCGGCCGCGATCGTCACCGCCGGCGCTACGGCTGCCCACCAGAGCAGCGGACCGGCTGTGCCCCGGGCCTCGACCATTCTAGTCCGGATCTTCCGTGTTACGTCATATGCAGTACTTGCGCTGGACAGGCGGGCCGGGTACTGTTCCGCGATGCCTCACAGCGTGCGCCGCGGTGACCCGGAGAACCTGCGACGGTTCAAGGCCGAGTTCTTCAAAGCGCTGGCCCATCCCATGCGCATCCAGATCCTGGAGCTCCTGCGTGATGGGCCCAGGAGCGTCGGCCAGCTCCAGGCGGCAATCGGAGCGCCGGCCTCCTCGATCTCGCAGCAGTTGGCGGTTCTGCGCGGTCGGGGCATCGTGACCACCGAGCGACGCGGCACCATGGTGATCTACGCGCTGCGCGACCCGGATCTCCTGGAGTTGCTGGACGTGGCGCGCCGGATCTTCAACGATCACCTTTCCGAGACCGTCGAGCTGTTGCGCCTGATCGACGCCGAGGCGGTTGGGGGCGGAGGCTCGTAACAGAAGCGGGCGGCCTTCGTCTGCCCACGCGGTCGCGCACGTCCAGGCTCAGGCTAGAGATGCCAGTGCCGAAGCGACGCCTGGCGCGACGAGGCGCGTGCCTGCTGCGAACGGAGCCGGTCGATGGCGCGCCCGGCGTGCCACGACTGCAGCGGTGCGGGCCGGGGCGGCAGCCGGTGCCCGCAGACCGGGCAGATGCCACCCCAGTCGCCCTGGTCCGACTCGCAAGGTCGATCAGCGGGCGATTCTGCGGCGAGAGGGTCGGTTGCCTGCATGGTGTGCCCGATTGTGCGCCCTTCTGGCCCCATCGGCCACCCGCCGCCCCACTGGCCCTGGTCGGGCCGGCTCAACGGTCCCAGGACGCCGGTCTCGTGCATGTCGTTCGCCGTAACGGGACCAGGACCATCGGGGGAGTGGCGAGCGCTCCGAGGCCAGTTACCGTAGCCCCGACGACCGGTGCTCGGAGACACCGACCCCGGTCGGCATAGGAACCCGCTCGCAGTGAGATCCCAGGACCGAGGAAGTCCACCAGGCTTCGACAGCATGAGCCACCGCGACGCCCGGGGCGCGCCGCCCTGCCCCGTTCGCCTGCAGGTCGGTCGATGAGCGGCGGCCTGCGCGCGCGCCTGCGACTGGTCTTCGGAACGGAGCCAACCGGCTCCGACGACGGCGCCGCGACCAGCACGCCTCCCCCGGCAGCGCCGTGGATCGAGCTGGTGGCGTTCACCGAGGATTGCCGGGTCTCCGGGCGCATCCAGCTCGACAGCGACCGCCTCAGCGACACGCTCAACGGCCACCCCGACTACCTGCTGTGCGACGTGCTGGTGGAGAGCCTTGCGGACGGTCGCTCCCTCCATGCCGACGAGGTGCCGATCGACCGCGACGAGCTCCTCGCCGTGCTGGCCGACGGCCCCCGCGGCGACCCGGCGCGGCGCACGCACACTCTGACGTATCCGGTCACGGTCACCGTCGGTCCGTACGTCATCCGCGGGAATCTCCATTCCCTGCCCGGCGTGGAGCCGCTTGCCGCGGCACGCCGGCGGCGGCCGATGATCCCGCTCTCCGACGCCTGGATCGAGTACCGCTCGGGGGACGCGCCGCGCGTCTCGTCGTGCGGAACCATCCTGGTCAATCGTGAGACGGCTGACTCGATCGAGCTCGACTTCCCCCCGCCGAGCGCCGACCCATCGGCGGACGCCCGGGCAGCGGCGGTCACCAGGGAGTTCGCGCCCGCCCGCGGCTCGGCTCCGGGGGCCCCGTTGCCTCCTGTGCCCGCCAGGGGATCGCCGACCGATCGCCGCCCTGATCGCCCAGGGGCGAGCGCGCGCGTTCCGCGTGGCCGAGCACGGCGCCCATCGAGAAGACTCGCGCGACGTTGATCCCGGCGGTCCCGGGCATGCAAGCGGCCTGGGCCCATCCCTGGCCTGCCCCGGCCCCACCCCGGAGCAAGCGCAATCCCGGAGGAAGCGCCACCTCGCGGCTACGGCGTTCCCGTGAACAGGAACAGGACGACCAGCACGGCCAGCACGGCCAGGGCCACGTAGACCCAGACCGAGACCTGCGGCCGGAGGATGCGGCCGAGGGGTGCCATGTTGCCGCCCCCGGCGTTCCGTTCCGGGCGCGCGGCCGGATTCCCGGGACCGGTCTGGACGCGGAAGGTGTTCGGGGCCCGCTCGTCCCGCAGGGTGTTGGGGCGGACCTCGAGGGGCCCGCGCGGCTGGTCGGTCATTGCCTGCCTCTTCGCTGCCGGCCCTCGCTCCGGAGGCGGCCCGGCACCGTCAAGCCTGCCACCGGGAGCGCGGAATACAAGCGACATCCGCCTTGCGATTCGGCCGGATCTTCGTCCGGCTCAGCCCGGCTCCTCGTTGCTATCTGAATCCTTCTGCCAACCGATGTGCTTGCGAAGCCAGCCGACCGAGGCAAGGTGATAGGTCGCTTCTTCGTCGTAGGTCGGGAGAGCCTCGAGCGCCGAACGCGTGAGATCGACCCGCACCGCATCCGCGGACATGCTCGCCACGTCATCGACGGAGACCAGCACGTCCCGGTGACCGCCGGCAAGCCCGACGCGGAGGCCGTGAAAAATGTCGTCGGCATCGTCCCCGAGCACCTCGTGGACATGGCCCACCGGCTCGTGGTCGCTCGACATGACCGGAGTCCCGTAGACAATGGAACGCCACGAGACGGGCTGGTTCTCAGACACGGCAATTTCCTCGAGTCGTCCTTGGGTGCGATCCTGGCCATCGCAGCCGCACCCAGCGGACCATCGCAGCCGCCCCGATCGAACGGCAGCGAAGGTCCACCGGCGCACGGACCACCATGGAGCTGCCGCCAATCGCGGGCTGGACGCCGGTGGCGCAGGCGGTCGCGCCCGAGCTATCGCTTCTTGGGCCGCGGGCTCTCAGACGGAGCGACGGCCGTCTCAGCTGCAGTCGCGGCGCTCTGTACGGCCTGGGCGCGCTTGGCCTTCTTGTCCTTCTGGGCCTTCTTGTCTTTCTTCCTGGCCATGACCTTCTCCTCGATACGGCGGTCGGTCTGACACTTCGGAGCTATCCAACCAAGGTTGAGTGTAGGCGTGTTTCGCCCGTTCGTGACAGCGGGCGTCTGACGCGTGGGAGAATTCGGCCTGCCATCCTGGCGGCCTGGAGCCGGGCGCCCAGCCGCCGCGACGCGGTCCCACCAAAGGGAGCCGGCCATTGCGCAAGACCAGACTCGACAACGCCGCCGTCATCCTCATCACGCCCGACATTCGAACGACAGCCGCCTACTACCGGGGCGTCCTCGGCTTTGTGGTCGTCGACCACCACGACGCCGAGGAACCCTTCGCGGCCATCTACCGCGACAGCGTCGAGATCTTGCTGGTCCAGGCGAAGTTCGGGGAGTTCCAGCCCAATCGCATTCGCCACGGTGCAGGTTTCGACGTCTACCTGGATCCCGACACCGTCGAAGGCGTCGACGAGATCTGTGACGAGTGGAAGGCGAAAGGCGCTCGCATCGTCCGGGAACCCGCCATGACCCCGTACGGCTCGTACGAGTGCGTGGTGGAGGACATTGACGGGAGGCACATCGGGATCGGCCGGATCCGCGACCGCCACACGTTCTTCCGCGGCACGTTCGACTGACAAGGGCAAGGATCCCCGTCTCCTGCGAAGGCAGGGGCAGCGGTCGACGGTCGGGCGGACGGCCGGGTTGGCGGCTGTTGGCGGCACCAAAGCCCGGAGCTGCAAGGGGCGTGCCGCGTCCAGACTGACAGGCTGGCCGGTCACAACGACCAGGGCGAGCACGACCACCGTGATCGGCGCCAGGATCTGCGCCTGCCCCGCTGCGCTCAGATTGGGCTGATCCGGAGCGTCGATCAGCACCCGTCGGCAGCCGGATCACGACTGCGCCTCCCCGGCGACCTCGCGGAACCGTTGGACGTGGCACCGCGCCTCACGGGGGGCAACCGGGCGTTTCGATCAGCGCGCTGAGATGAGGTACAGCGCGCCCGCGACCACGAGCACCGCGATCCCGGCGACAAAGACCCAGTTGCCCCACCAGATCTCACGGTTCACCCGCCCAAGCACAATCAGGATCGCGGACACCACCGCAAGCAGGGTCAGGAATGGATGAGCCCTCACACGGTTGTATGCAGACATCGCCTGGTTCCTCCAATCAGCGCGGTCCGACGGGGCCGGCACGAAACACCCACCGCGGGCCCTATCCCCTGAACGCATCCATGAAGCGCACTCGAGACCCGATGTGCATGGCCGAATTGGCGTAGACGCGACCGGCCAGCCAGATGAGCCCGACGATCGCCGCCACCGTCAGCGCCAGCGCGAGGCCGAGCTGCCAGGCGGCCACGTCCCCGCCGGTGGTGCGCACGGGCATGAGGATCGGGGCGAACGGCGGCAGGACGGACGCGATCGCGACGATGGGGCTCGAGGGGTTGGCCAGGGCAAGGTAGGCAAGCAGGTAAGAGCCGATCTGGAACAGCGCCACCGGGGTGACCGCGCTCTGGACCTCCTCCGGCCGCGAGACGAGCGAGGCCAGCGTCGCGTAGCCCGTCGCGAAGAGCAGGAAGCCGAGCAGGAACCAGGTGAGGTACCCGAGGACGGCCACCGCGCCCAGGGCCGGGGTGGCCAGCACCTTGGTCGTGCTCACCGCGGCCAGCGTCGCGGCCGCGACGATCGCGAGCTGCAGCAGGGCGACCAGGCCGATCCCGACAATCTTGCCCGCCAGCAGCCGGCTCGGGGGCACGGTGGCAAGCATGATCTCCATGATCCGGGTTGCCTTCTCCTCCACCACGCCTTGGGCCACCTGGCTCCCGTACAGGCCGAGCGTGACGTAGAGGAGAATGGCGACGCCCAGCCCGACCACCCGGTCCTGCGTCATCCCGGGGTTCCTGGGCTGAAGGGCGTCGACCGGGACCTGCAATCCGCTCACCACCGTCTCCAGAACGCCCGGAGGGATGCCAAGCCCCGTGAAGCGGGCGGACAGTACGGCCCGCTGGAGGGCAGCCTGCACCACCGCGGAAGCGGACTGCTTCACCACGATGCTCGGCGAGGTCGCGGGCCCGGTCACCAGGACGTCCAGAGCGCCCGCGGACACTTCGGCCCTGCCAGCGGCCTCGTTGCTCACGGTGCTGACCGTGACCGGTTGTCCCAGCCCGGCCAGGGAGGCGCTGAAGTCCTGTTCGAGCGCCTGCGAACCGCCGGTGAACCCGACCCGCAGGGCGGTGGCGGTCCGACCGCCGACGAGAGAGTACCCGCCGATGCCGACCGCCACCAGGGCGACCATGACGACCGTCCCGCCGATGAAGACCCGGGAGCGCAGTCGGATGCGCATCTCACGCCGCGCCACGAGGAGGAAGCTGGGCAGTGCGCCGGACGTCGGCCGGCCCGACGGAGCGGTCATGGGTTGCCCTCCAGCAGGACGACTCGAAAGACCTCGGCCATCCCCGGCTCTGCCCATGGGAACCCGCGCACTGGCCCAGTGGCCAGGGCTGCTCGCCGGATCGCCGGATCGGCCGCCGCACCGGCCGGCGCCGCCCTGCGCTCGTCGCTCGTCGGCCCACCCGGGGTCACCTCGCTCGACCCCGCGTCAGGATGGCGGCGATGATGCTGATCGCGAGCGTGGCATAGCCGGCGAGCGCGATCCAGTTGCCCCAGCGGCTGCGGTGGTTGACCCGGCCATACACGATGAGGATCACGGCGATCACCAGAGGCAGAGTCAGGATTGGGCTGGTCTTCATCCGGTTCCTCCGAAACGTGGGGCTGAACCATCTCGAGGGCGCCATCGTTCCTGATCGCGCAACGTCTGGTCACGGCGCGATTGCTGCCCCGGGGCGCTCCCGGCTTGGCGATGCCCGGCGCGGTCACGTGAAGCACCCCGACACGCCTGCCGCGACCAGCCTGCTCAGGGGGCAGATCGCAGCGCGCGGATAGTAGGGGCCCATGACGGCGGCGGTGGCCGCCGGGTCGTTACCCTGGGCCACCCGCGCGGGCGAGTAGACGAAGCTCGGGTTCACCAGCATGAAGCGGAACATGAGGAGGTGGGTCGTGGCGGGCTGCGCCGCCGAGAAGGGCAGGAACGTGGTGTCCGCGACGCCCAAGATCGTGGCACGCTGCGCTTCGGTGCCCAGCACGAGGGCGTAGTCACCGGCCGCGTCGAGCTTTACCTGGTCGTCGGCGCGACACCCGGTGTCGATGCCGCCCGAGGGGGTCAGGTTCATCACCGTCGGCACCACCCCGGTCGCGAGCGCGATGCACAGGGACCAGTAGCGGACGTCCTCGTGGGCGGCGGGCCAGGGCGACGGATGGTCGCCCGTGGCGTGCGTGGGTGCCCTGGCCCGGATCACGACCACGTCGCCGGGACCCGGGGGCGTGAGGTAGGACAGCACGTACGGTGTATCGACGTTGGGCGCCAGCGTGTCGATGTTCGCCTTGAAGAACTGGAGCTGGTTCACGCGCTGCGTCGGGGAGGGACTCGCTGTCGGCGTCGCGGTGGGCGTCGGCGCGGCCGAGGACGCCGATCGTGGGGCGGTCAGGGGCGTGTAGAAGCTCGTGCACGGCGCGAGCGACTCCGAGCGGCTCCCCTGCTCCAGCGACATCGAGGGCAGCGGGACCTTCGAGATGTCACCTCCCGCGGGGAGATACACGCGGTACACGAGGATGCCCCGCCCGCTGCTCGTCCCCGCGGGCGCGAGTGGGATCGTGTTCACCTGGCCCGGCGCGACGTCCTCGCGCAGCGTGACCGTGAAGTGGCCCCCGGGGGCGGCCTGCCGCTGCCAGGGATTGACGCTGCCCGGGTCCGGGGCGATCTGGTAGTCGCTCAGCGTGGACCCTGCGCCGTCACGGGTGAACGGGGCACCGGTCCGGTCGTAGACCTGGAGCGAGGCGTACCGGGCATCCGGGAAGATGCCCGACAGGAAGATGCGCAGACCGGGCGCAACCGAGAAGGAATCGATCCAGACCACGTCCGCGGTGTCCGGGATCACCGTGTTCGACGAGTAGGCGTCGACCTCCTGCGGCCAGGCGCACTGCTGCGCCCCGGCCAGCCCGGATGCCGGCACCGCCCCGGACGATGCGGATGCGCCGGGCGATGCCGGCGGAGTCGACGAGCAGGCGGCGACGAGGGCGAGTGCGGCGAGGCCGAGCACGGCGTCCGACCTGCGCCGCCGGCGCCTGGCACCAGGTCCCGGCCCGTTCCGGGGCTTTCCAGACGCACCGGTTGGAGCGGTCATGCCGCTGTCTCCCCGATCACGTCGCGGAAGAGTTCGACGAGGCTGGGCTCTGCCCGCCGGAATTCCCGCACCGGACCCGTAGCCAGGGCGGCCCGCAGCACGGCCTGATCGTCCGCACCGGGTGCCAGCTCGAGCAGGACGCGGGAGCCGTCGGTGCGCACGACGGCGGAATCCGGGAGACGCTCCGTCCAGTCCGGCGTCGCGCCGGGCGCATCGACCCACACGCGGTGGGGCCCTCCCCGCCGAAGCTCCTCGACCGTCCCGCAGGCCACCAGCCTGCCGTGGTCGATGATCGCCACCCGGTCGCAGATCCGCTCGACCAGGTCGAGGTCGTGGCTCGAGAAGATGACGGGCAGCCCGGCGTCCGCGCGCTCCCGGAGCACCGCGGTCATGACGTCCACCGCCACCGGGTCGAGTCCCGCGAACGGCTCGTCGAGCACGAGGATCTCGGGGTCGAACACGAGGGCCGCGGCCAGCTGAACGCGCTGCTGGTTGCCCTGGCTGAGCGCCTGGAGTTCGGCGCCGCGCCGCTCGGCCAGGCCGAAGCGCTCGAGCCAGCGCAAGGCTGCCTCCCGGGCTGCCGCGTCTCCCATGCCGTGCAGCTCGCCGAGGTACGCGAGCTGCTCCGCCACGCGCATCTTCGGGTACAGGCCACGTTCTTCCGGCATGTACCCGATGCGGCGCCGTACCTCGAAGGTGAGGGACGCGCCCAGCCAGCGTACCGTGCCGGCGTCGGGCGTGAGCACGCCCAGCACGACCCGCATCGTGGTGGTCTTGCCGGCGCCGTTGCGGCCCACGAAGCCGAACAGCTCGCCGGCACGCACCTCGAACGTGAGGTCCTGCACGGCGACGGTCGGTCCGTACCGTTTCGAGATCCCATCGATCTCGAGTTGCCGGTCAGGCATCCTGCGCACTCCGATCACCCCGCCTCGTCATCGCCGGCACGACGGCCGCGTCGCCGTCGTCGCTGGCATCAGCCGCAGCTCCCGGATCGTCGCCATTGCCTGCCGGTGTGGCATCTTCGCCATACCCCCTGGGCGCGGAGGGCAAGCGTCCCGCTTCGCGCAGCGCGCGCCGGAGCAGGAACTCCATCTGCCCGTTCAGGCTGCGCAGGTCGTCACTCGCCCAGGCACGCAGGGCAGCCATGGTGGCGGGATCGAGTCGCAGCAGGAACGGCTTGCGCTCCACCGTGGGTTCCCTGGTTGCCGCGCGGGCCGGGCTCCCGACGCACCGTCACCTACTGGTACAGCGTGCCCGTGTTCACCACCGGCTGGGCGTCGTGTTCGCTGCAGAGCACGACCAGGAGATTGCTGACCATGGTCGCCTTGCGCTCCTCGTCGAGCTCGACGATGTGCTTCTCGGAGAGCTGGTCCAGCGCCATCTGGACCATGCTGACGGCGCCCTCGACGATCCGGGTGCGGGCGTCGATGATGGCGCTCGCCTGCTGGCGGCGCAGCATGGCGTTGGCGATCTCGGGCGCGTAGGCCAGGTGACTGATGCGCGTGTCCATCACCTCGAGGCCGGCCTTCTGCAGCCGCCCCTGGACCTCCGTCTGGAGACGCTCGCCGACCTCGTGCGGGTTGCCGCGCAACGAGAGCTCGTTGTCCCTGTGGGGCTCGTAGGGATAAGAGGTGGTGAGCGTCCGGATGGCCGCCTCCGTCTGGACCTTCAGGAACTGCTCGTAGTCGTCCACCTCGAAGAGCGCCTCGGCGGTGTCCCGCACGCGCCAGACCACCACCGCCGCGATTTCGATCGGGTTGCCGTCGTGGTCGTTGACCTTGAGCTTCTGGCTCTCGAAGTTGCGCACCTTGATCGAGATGCGCGGGCGGCGGGTGAACGGGTTGACCCACCAGAACCCCTGCTGCTTGAGGCTCCCGTCATAACGACCGAACAGGACCAGCGCGCGCGCCTCGTTGGGGTTCACGGGCGTCAGGCCCGCGTACCCCAGCCCGAGGAGAACGATCAGGGCGAGCAGGGCGAGCTTGCCGGCTGACTCCAGGCGCTCCACCTGGACCACGCCGAAGACGACGGCGACCACCAGCGCCGCGGTGACCACGAGCAACGCGAACAGCATCGGGTACCCAGGGAGTGCCCGACCTTCCCTTTCCTGCATCATGCCCTCCTGATTTCGCAATGATATCAGAAGGCTACAAGAAGCGGACCCTGGGGACGCATGCGTTGCGAGCCGCCTTGCGCGCTGCGACCGTGCCTTCCCTGCGGGATGGGTGGGGCCCGCGTATCATCACGGCCGTCAGCCCGTCGGCGACCGCTCGCCCACCTGGCTGGCGGTCCCCGCACCGCTCCTGACGTCGGCGTACGCCGACGTTGCGCGTCGATGACCGGACGGCGGCGGGTCCTTGGTCGTTGCACGCACGAGGCAGCAGGCTGCATGTCCTTCGGGTTGCTCTTCCTGGTGTCCATCGTCGCCGGCTTCATCGGCGCGATGTCCGGCATGGGCGGCGGCGTCGTGCTGATCCCGGCCATGACCCTCCTCGGGATGAACATCAAGGAGGCGATCGCCATCAGCATCGTCTCGGTCATCGCCACGTCCAGCGGCTCCGCCTCGGCCTACGTGCGCGATCGGATCACGAACCTGAAGGTCGGGATGTTCCTCGAGATGTTCACCATCATCGGGGCCCTGGTGGGCGCCACGATCACGCTGTCCACGGGCAACGCCATCCTGTTCTTCCTCTTCGGTGTGGTGCTCCTTTTCTCCTGGGGCGCCCTTTTCCTGCAGCGCCACGAGGTCTGGCGCGCGCATCCCTGGCAGGACCGCTTCACCCGCTGGCTGGAGCTCGAGGGGAGCTACTACGACCAGCCCACCGCCCAGACCATCCAGTACCACGCGGTCCGCGCCTATTTCGGCGGCCCGTTGATGTTCGGCGCCGGTCTGGTGGCCGGGATGCTGGGCATCGGCGCGGGTGCGCTCAAGGTGCTGATCCACGACCTGGTGATGGGGCTCCCGCCCAAAGTCTCCACCACCACCAGCAACCTGATCATCGGGGTGACCGCGCTCGCCGGGGCGAGCGTCTACCTGGCCGCGGGCGTCATCGATCCCGGCCTCGTGGCCCCGGTGATGCTCGGGATCCTCCTGGGGGCCTTCGTGGGCACCCGGGTGCTGGTCCGCATGCGGAACGAGGCCGTGCGAACCTTCTTCCTGGTGGTCCTGCTCGTACTGGGGCTCGAGATGCTGGTGCGTGGGCTGGGAGGCATCCTGTGAGCGGGGCGAGCAGGGAGGAGGAACGCGAGAGCGCGCTGGAGGGGCGGATGGATGTGCTGGTGAGCTACGTGCTGCTCGCTGGCGTCGTCACCGCCGTGCTCTTGGTCGTCGTGGGCCTCGCCTGGCACTGGCTGAACACCGGTCATGTCGGCGTGGACTACCGGATCTCCGGGATGAGCCTGTTCCAGTTCGTGCTCGACGACTTCCGCCAGGTCGCGAACGCCGAGGTGCGACCACGGCTCCTGGTGAGCCTCGGGATCGCGGCGCTGATGCTGACGCCGTATCTGCGGGTCCTGGCCTCGCTGCTCTTCTTCGCCTTCGCGGAGCACAACTGGAAGTACGTCGCGTTCACGGGGTTCGTGCTCTCGGTACTGACCTACAGCCTGTTCCTCCGCTGAAACCGGCGGCTGCGCAACCGGAGAGGACGGCCTCCGTGCCGGCGGCGAGAGGAGCCGATCGAGCGCACGCCGCGTTGGCCAAGCTCGACGGGCTCCGCCCTGTGCTGGTCGGTGCGCGACCGTCCCGGTCGCTTGGCGTGCTCCATGGCCACCAGGCTGAATGTCCCTCCCCAGCCCGCCCAACAGACCGCACAAGTCCGTCAAAGCGGGGCAGGACCGTCCGGGTCTCCGCTGGCGGGACAGACAAATCGCTCCAATTCTTCGTGAGCCTGTCCAGACAGATGCCGTACCTGCGCGTCAGCGCCGCGCTCTGAGCAGAAATCCGGGCCGGCGTCCTGGGCAACGGCGATCGGCTGGCCAGTGAGCCCCAACTGGCCCAGCGGTGCGGGGCAGCCGGATGACCGGGCGCCTCGCCTTAGCCCGGATCCACCGAACCTCCGGCTGACCGGGTCGGTTGCGGGCTGAACCGGTCGT
>JBMFSS010000001.1:0-208072 GCA_049967415.1 Candidatus Limnocylindrales bacterium | reverse complement strand
CGGAGGAGTGCCATGCGTGTCCTGCTCGTGCAACCCGACCAGAATCGGAGCGTGGGGTTCCAGCAGCTGGCCCGCGTGGAGCCCCTGGGGCTCGAGATGCTCGCGGGGGCGCTCCTGGACCGGCACGCGGTGGAACTGCTCGACCTGCGCCTGGCACCCGACGGTCTGGCGGCGGCCCTGGACGCCGTGCGTCCGGCGCTCCTCGGGATCAGCTCCAGTTTCACCATCGACCAGCCGCGGGCCCTCGCGATCGCCCGCCAGGCCAAGGCTGCCGACCCGCGCACCTTCGTGGTGGTGGGCGGGCACCACCCCTCGCTCTACCCGGCCGACTTCACGGACCCGGCCGTGGACGCGATCGCGGTGGGCGAGGGAGAGCCCACCATCGCGGCGCTCGCGGAGGCCCTGGAGGCCGGCGCGGACCCCTCGAGCGTGGCCGGCCTGGTGCTCAACCGCGAGGGCCGCCAGGTGGCCACGCCGCCCCGGCCCCTGCTCCCGGCGCTCGACGCGCTGCCCCTGCCGGCCCGGGGCCTCACGCGGGAGCGGCAGCGCTACTACCTGGCCCTGGCGAGCCCCATCGCCACGCTCGAGACCACCCGTGGCTGCCCCTACCGCTGCAGCTTCTGCTCGGTCTGGCAGTTCTACCAGCGCCGGGTCCGCTACAAGTCGCCAGCCCGGGTGGTGCAGGAGCTGGAGGCGGTGGCGGAGCCGACGGTCCTCTTCACCGACGACAACTTCCTCGCCAGCCCCAAGCGCGCCGCCGAGATCGCCCGCCTGATCCGGGAGCGGGGCCTGCGCCACGAGTACGGGATGCAGGCGCGCAGCGACGCGATCGTGCGCTATCCCGAGCTGCTGGCGGCCTGGCGGGAGATCGGCCTGCAGAGCGTCTTCATCGGCTTCGAGAAGCCCGACCAGGGGGCGCTCGAGGGGGTCAACAAGCACAACTCGGTGGCCAACAACGAGCAGGCCCTGGCGGTCCTGCGGGACCTGCACGTGGAGCCCATCACCTCCTTCATCGTCGATCCGGGCGCGTCGCGGGACGACTTCGCGAGCCTGCGCGCCTACGTGCACCGTCTGAAGCTGCAGCTGCCGGCCTTCACGATCCTGACCCCGCTCCCGGGGACCCAGCTCTTCGGGGAGGTGCGGGGCCAGCTGACCAGCGAGGACCGGGCCCTCTACGATCTCTCGCACGCGGTCCTGCCCACGCGCCTGCCCTCGCGCGCGTTCTACGCCGAGTTCGCGCGCCTCTGGGCGAGCGCCTACCCGGCCTGGAAGGTGGCCCTGGTGCGGCTCGCCTTCACCTGGCGGGAGCGGGGCCGCCGGCCCGACGAGCAGGAAGGCTGGCGCACCGCCCTCGCCGAGATCCGCCGCTTTGCGGATCCGGGGGCCTACGAGGTCGCCCTGCGGCAGTCGGCGCTCACCGGTACGGTGCCCGCCGAGGCGCGCACGGCGGCCTGAAGGCAGGGCACCGCATCGGGCGCATCGGGCGTCCCCGCCGCGCGGGCGGACAGCGGCGGGCCGGCAGACTGGGGCTCGGATCCGGGGGAGGCTGACGCGGATCGTGCGGGCCAGTCGGCCATCGCCGCGCGTGTGGCGGGGTTGCAAGCAAGGAGGGAGCCGTGAACGTCCGCTCCGACCGCATCGCGAGCGCCCAGGCGCGGATGCGCGAGGCAGGCCTTGTCGCAGTCGTCGTGATGACCCACGACGACTATCGCTACTTCTTCGGCGAGGAGCGCTCCCAGCCCCGAGCCATCATCCCTGTCGAAGGACCAGCCGAGCTGATCGCCTTCGGCGGTGAGGAACCGGAACTGCGGGCCGCGCTGGGCGGCGCGAACGTGCGGATCTTCCGATCGGTGGGTGGGCAGATCCACGATGTGGTGACGCGCCTGCGGGAGCTGGCGGCAGAGCACGGCGCGGCCGCGGGCGGCGCGCGGCCAAAGGTGGGAATGCAGCTCTGGTTCGACACGCCGGCGTTCCTGGTCGACCTGTTCCGCCAGGTCAACCCCGAGGTGGAGCTGGTCTCCTCGGACCCGGTGCTGGATCCGTTCCGGATGGTCAAGGACGCCGGCGAGCTCGCGCACATGCGCGAGGCGCAGCGGATCGCCGGCCTCGGGATGGACCGTGTGCGCGCGCTGCTGCGCCCCGGCGTCCTCGCCCGCGACCTCGCGCGCGAGGCGCTCTGCGCCATGCTGGCGGCCGGCGCCGAGTCCACCGCTACCCCGGTCTGGATCACCTTCGGGGTCGAGACCTGCATGCTCCACGGCCGCGTGAGCCAGGCGCCGCTCGCGTCCGGCGAGCCCGTGGTGGTGGACCTGACCCCGAGGGTGGAGGGGTACGGTGCGAACCTCGCGCGTACCTTTGTGCTGGGAACGCCCGACGCGCGCCAGGCAGAGCTGCTGGCGACCTACCGCGAGCTGGTGCCCGCGGTGCGCGAGGCCATGCGCCCGGGTGCCACGGTGGCCGCTCTTGACCGCCGCGCGGCCGAGGTCTGCGCCCGCCACGGCCTGGACGAGTTCGCCGTCCAGGGGATCGGGCACGGGGTCGGCCTCCGGTTCGAGGAGACCCCTGCGCCCACCATCATCCCGGCGCACCGGAACGTGCCGCTGCGGGAGGGGATGACGGTCACCATCGGCCACCCGGTGCTTGCGATCCCGGGCCTGGGAGGTGCCCGTTTCGAGGATGTCTACCGCGTGACGCCGGAGGGCGGGGAGCTCCTGGCACCCTATCCCATCGATCCGCTGCTCGAAGCGTGAGCGGGCCGCTACCCGTTCTCGTGAGCGTCGAGTATGCTGCGGTCAGCGATGGTGGTGTCCCCGCTGGACCCTCCGGCCCGGCCGCCCTCGCTCGCAGGGAGGAGCCCGTGATGGCCAAACAGTCGCCTCGACCAACGCAGGGATTCGCGGCATCGCCGCTGGCACAGTTCCTGGCAGGCACCACCGGGCGCGTGGTTCGTGCCGTGGTGGGCGTGATCCTGGTGATCGTCGGCCTGGCAGCGATCGGGGGCGTCGTGGGCGTCATCGTGGCGATCATCGGTCTGGTGCCGATTGCGGCCGGGCTCTTTGATTTCTGCCTGCTCTCCGCGCTGCTCGGTGGGCCGCTCGGCGGGAGCGAGATCCGCAGCGCTGGGCGGCGCTGACAAGCGGAGTGCCTGCTCAGGCAGCAGCGCCCGCCCAGCCCGGGCTGCCCCAGGAAATCATCCGCGCCAAGCGCGACGGTCGAACCCTTGCCGACGAAGAGATTGCGGCCTTCATCGCCGGCCTGACGGACGGGTCGGTCGGTGACGGCCAGGCGGCCGCCTTCGCGATGGCCGTCTTTTTCCGTGGCATGAGCCGTGCGGAAACGGTTGCCCTGACGCGGGCCATGCGCGACTCCGGGAAGGTGCTCGACTGGGCGGCGCTCGACCTGCCGGGTCCGCCTCTCGACAAGCACTCCACGGGCGGCGTGGGCGACAAGGTGTCGCTCATGCTCGCCCCACTGGTGGCCGCCTGTGGCGGCGCCGTGCCCATGATCTCCGGCCGCGGGCTGGGGCACACCGGCGGCACCCTCGACAAGATGGAGAGCATCCCCGGGTACACCGCGGCCCCCGATCTTGCACGGCTGCAGCGCACGGTCCGGGATGTCGGCTGCGCGATCATCGGTCAGACGCCGGAGCTGGCGCCGGCCGACCGCCGCCTCTATGCGATCCGCGACGTGACCGCCACAGTGGAATCGATCCCCCTGATCACCGCTTCCATCCTCTCAAAGAAGCTCGCGGCGGGGCTGGGCGGGCTGGTGCTCGACGTCACCTTCGGCAGCGGGGCGTTCATGGTCTCGGTGCAGGACGCGCGAGCGCTGGCGCGGAGCATCGTGGACGTGGCCGCGGGGGCCGGCTGCCCCACGACGGCCCTGCTCACCGACATGCAGGAGGTCCTCGGGACGACCGCGGGGAACGCCGTCGAGGTGCGCGAGGCGATCGGTTATCTGACCGGCGATGGCGCGCGTGACCCGCGGCTCCACGAAGTCACGCTGGCGCTGGCCGCCGAGCTGCTGGTGACCGGCGGGCTTTTCAGCGAGATCGGCGCCGCCCGCCGGGCCTGTGAGGAGGCCCTGGGCAGCGGCGCGGCAGCGGAGCGCTTCGCCCGGATGGTCGCGGCCCTGGGCGGTCCGACGGATCTGCTCGAGCGACCAGGGGCGTACCTGCGGGAAGCGCCGATCCGGCTGCCGGTCGCGCCGGAGCGCCCCGGGGCAGTTGTCGCCGTCGACGTGCGGCGAGTTGGCCTGGCGATCGTGGGGTTGGGCGGCGGACGCACCGACCTGGGGCAGGTCATCGATCACGCGGTCGGCATCACCGCGGTGGCGTCGATCGGCGAGACGGTGGGCTGCGACCGGCCCCTGTGCGTGGTGCATGCCCGGGATGAGGCAAGCGCCGAGCGGGCGGCTGCAGAGCTGCGTGCTGCGATCACCGTGGCCGACACGGCGCCTGCTCCGCGTCCGGTGGTCCTGGAGCGGATTGCCGCCGCGTTGTGATCGACGTCACGCGTACCACGACGCGCGAAGCGCAGCGCCGGGCACGCGGCGCCGGTCACACGTCGAGGCGGCCCGGTCGTGTGGCCAGGCCGCCTCGAGCGCGCCGATCGACCAGACGGCACGCGTGGTTCAGAAGACGCGATAGGCGACCTGCGCAGGCGCGAGGAGCAGCGCCTTGATCTCGTCGTCCACCTTGAGCAGCGAGATGTGTGCGCCGGCCATCTCGAGCGAGGTGCAGTACTCGCCGACGTAGCTGCGGAAGACCTTGATCCCCTTCTCGGCCAGTCGCTTGTGGGCAATGCCGTACAGCAGGTAGAGCTCGCTGATCGGCGTCCCGCCCAGGCCGTTGACCATCAGCGCGACCTCATCGCCCGCCACGAAGGGCAGGTCGGGGACGATCGCGTCGAGGAGCAGATCCACGACCTCGTTGGCGGTGCCAGCCTTGCGGCGCTCGCGGCCCGGTTCGCCGTGGATGCCGATTCCCACCTCCATCTCGCCGTCCGGCAGTTCGAACAACGGCGTGCCGCGCACCGGCGGGGTGCAGGAGGAGAGCGCGATGCCCATGGTCCGCACCTGCCCGATCACCTTCTCGCCGACGCGGACGCATTCCTCGAGCGAGCCGCCCTTGTCCGCCATGGCAGCGGCCGCCTTGATGACGAAGAAGTTGCCGGCGACGCCACGCCGGCCGATGGTCCAGGTCGAGTCCTTCACCGCCACGTCATCGTTGACGAGCAGATACCCGATCTTGTGGCCTTCGGCCTCCATGAGCTCCTTGGCCATCTCCCAGGCCGTGCGGTCGCCGGTGTAGTTGTTGACGATATAGAGGACGCCGGCTGGCGTAGCCATCAGCTTGGTCGTTTCGGTGACGAACTCGACAGGCGGTCCGGCGAAGACGTCGCCCGGGCAGGCCGCGTCGAGCATGCCGGGCCCGACGATCATCGTATGCGCGGGCTCATGCCCGGACCCGGATCCCTGGATGATCGAGACTCGATCCGGTTTGGGCATGTCGGCCCGGTAGATCAGGTTGTACTTCGGTTCGTATTTCAGCGCGCCGCCCGACGCCAGCTGGATGCCCTCGAGAAACTCGGGGACGAACGTCTTCGGGTCGTTCAGGAACTTCCTCACGTCGCAGCTCCCTTGCCGTACTTGTCGCGCCAGGCCGACGCGATGGCCTGCAGGATCACGCCGATCGCGGTCGCGCCGGCGTCCACCGAACCGATGCTCCGTTCGCCCGTGTACGCGGCCCGGCCGCGCATCGCGAGCATGGGTTTGGTCTCCTCGGCAGCCTTGACTGCCACGTCGGCCGCTCGCTGGATGGCCAGCACGCCGTGATCGCCCTGGAGCGACGGATCGGAGATGGCCGCCTCCAGGCTGTCGGTGGCCGGGACGAGCGCGTCGAGCAGCGTCTTTTCGCCGAGCGACGCCCCGCCGCGGGCCATGATCCCGGCGATCGCCGCCCGGAGCATGGCGATCACGTCTTCCGGCGCAAGCTCTGTCCTGTCGCCGGCGGCGGCGCCGGCCCGCAGAAAGGCCGTTCCCCAGATCGGGCCCGAGACGCCACCGACCTTCCCGGCCATGATGACGCCGACTTTCTTCAGCAGCGAACCCACGCTGGAGCGATCGAGCGAGTCCCAATCGCTCAGCACCACCTCGAACCCGTTGCGCAGCGAATAGCCGAAGTCGCCATCGCCGACGATCGAGTCGAGCTGGGCGAAATACTCCGCGTTGTCGACGATCGTCGTCGCCATCGTCTTCAGCACGAGATCGACGTCGTCGAGCGACGCCTTGGTCATCCGGACCTCCTTTGCTGTGCTGGTGGCGGACCGTGCGCGGAGTCAGGGGGCGAGGCAGGCCTCCAGGTCGGCGAGGGTCAGGTACGCGCCCGGCCGCGCGGCCGAGCGGTTCGCGATGACCCTGGTCGGCTCTCCGTCCGGGTCCCCGAGGGATGAAACGACGAGGATGGCCTCGCGGAAGTCCTCCTTCTCGGTGTAGCCGTTGACCGTGACCAGGCAGCGCAGGCCGGCGCCCATCGCTGCCTCCAGGCCGTTGCGCGAGTCCTCGATGACCAGCGCTCCGGCGGGATCGACCCCCAGGCGCTGGAGGGCGAGCAGGTAGATGTCGGGGGCCGGTTTCTTGTGCGCCACCACGTCCCCGGCGAGGACCAGGTCGAAGCGGGCCGCTCGCTCCGGACCGGCGGCCTGCTCCAGGATCGCCCGCACCGAGGGCTCGGCCGAGGTGGAGGCGACGGCCAGGGTCCAGCCGGCGTCCTGCGCGGCGGCGATGATCCGCCGCACCCCCGGCCGCGGCGGGAGCTTCCCCGCGGCGACCATCTCGGTGTAGAGCTGGGTCTTGCGCCGGTGCCAGGTGGCGAGCAGGGCGGCCTGGCCCGCCGGATCCTCGGGCAGGCCGTGGGCGCGCACGAACTCGGGCGTCAGCTCGCTCGCCATCCGCTCCTTGCCCCCGGCGATCTGCAGCTTGCGCCCGTACTCCTCCTCCGACCAGACGATGGGCAGGCCGAACTCGGCGAAGGTCCGGTTGAAGGCCGGCAGGTGCCCGTAGCGCTCGGTGTCGGCGAGCACCCCGTCGCAGTCGAAGATCAGGGTGCTCACGTCCAGGCCTTTCCCTCGCTGCCGAAGAGCCGGATGTGGTACTTCGCCATCTCCATCACCGCGGCGCGCTGGGCGCTGAAGAGCTTGGGCGGGTCGTAGTCGCCGGGGTGCTGGCTCATGAAGTCGTAGCCCGACTGCATGAAGGCGATCTTCAGGGCCGTGGAGATGTTGACCTTGGCGCAGCCCCGGCTGATCAGATCGTGGAACTGCTCGGGGGTCATCCCGGTGCCGCCGTGCAGCGCCACCGGGATGCCGGTGGCGGCCACGATGTCGCTGACCCGCTGGCTGTCGAGCTTGGGGGTGGTCTTGTAGACGCCATGCGCGTTGCCGATGGCCGGCGCGAAGAAGTCCACCCCGGTGGCGCGGATGAAGTTGAGCACGGTCTCGAGCGACTGCTCCTCGGCCACCTCGTCGCCGGTCATCTGCTCGGTGCGCTTGAAGCCCTCGATCTCGCCCTCCACGGCGGCCCCGTAGCGGCGCGCCTCCGCGACCACCTCGATGCACTGGCGCTGGTTCTCCTCGACCGAGAGCTTGCTCGCGTCGAAGAGGACCGAGTTCCAACCCTTCGCGAGGCAGGCCGAGATGAGCTCCCGTTCCGGGCAGTGGTCGAGATGGATGGCCGCGGGCACCGAGACGCGGCTCGCGTAGGCCTGCCAGAGCGCGTACATGGCGTCGATCCCGGTCATCTTCACGTGCTTGACCGAGGTCTGGATGATGATCGGTGCCCGCAGTTCCTCGGCCGCCGCGAGGACGGCCTCCATGCTGAGGTCGTTGACGACGTTGATCGCGGCCACGCCGTAGCGCTCGGCAAAGGCGCGATCGAGGATCGCTTTGGTCGACACGATTGGCATCTGGTACCTCCCGGGCGGGACGCTTCGCTGCGCTGCCTGTCGCCGTCGCCCCGGCCTCCCGCGGGCCGGAGCCACCCTGGGCCCGATCCGGGCCCCTCTCATCGCCGGGTCTGCTCGGGCACCTCCTTCGCGCTGCCGGCCGGCGCGGACCCGGCTGCCCTCGCCGGGACTGCGGGTCGCGCCGGGAACGGCGCCCCGTCGTCTGCGCCGCGAGCCAGCGCGAGCACGGTGCGCGCGTTGCGTGCGTCGACCACCAGCACGTCGAGCACCCCGGAGCGGAGCACCCCCAGGATGGCGCGCGGTTTCTCGGGCTCGCTCGCCACCGCCACCACCGTCCCGATCCGGCGCAGGTCGTCCACGCTGAGCCCGAGGAGCCGGTCGCGGTGGGGGGACGCGATCGAGCGGCCCTCGAGGTCCACGTAGTTGCCAAGGACGTCGCCCACGGCGCCCCGCTCCCGGAGCCGGGCCATCTCGGCCAGGGAGAGGCAGCCGCTGCGCACCAGGGTGCAGTCGTCATCGGTCCCGCCGATCCCGACCAGGGCCACGCTCGCCTGCCGGGCCAGGCGCAGGGTGTGGGCGATGGCCTCCTGCGCCAGCAACCGGTCACGCACCTCGACGCTCTCCACGTAGGCCGGCGCGTAGAGGCTCTCGGCCCGCCCGCCCGCGCGCTCGGCGAGGGCCCGGCAGATCTCGTTGGGATTGGTGGGGACGTCCGCCCGCGGCGAGCCGCCCATGGCGCTCACGAAGGTGCAGTCGAGGTGGCGCCGGGGCCGGAAGAAGCGCGGGATCTCGCCCGCGTCGCGACCGTGACTGACGGCCACGATGGTGCCGTCCTGCAGGCGCCGCTCGAGATACTGGGCCGCGCTGCGGGCCACGGCCTCGCGCTGCAAACCGGGGTCGGGCCGCTCCGGGGCCACCACCGCGTCGGTCAACCCGAAGCTCGCCCGCAGCTCGCGCTCGAGGTCCAGGTCGAGCCCGGGCGGGGCCTGGATCCGGATCTCGACGAGCCCCGACCAGCGAGCCCGCTCGAGGAGGCGCTGCACCTTGGGGCGCGAGAGCCCGAACTCCCGCCCGATCTCCGCCTGCGTCCGATCATCGACGTAGTAGCGGTGGGCGATACGGGCCAGCAGCTCGCGCTCGTCTTGGCGCAGGTCCTCGGGCAACGGTCGGCCTCATGCGGTGTGATCAATTGCTCACCCATGAGCGTCTGTGCACTGTACCACGCTGTGCCGGGCCGTGCAGGGGAGGGAGCGGGAGACGAATCTGACCATCCTCACCAACCTCGATGGTGTCGGTGCGCTGGAGGTCAACGCGTTCCAGCGCGCGGCGGAGGTGGTGCTCCAGAAGTCACTGCGGGAGGGTTTTGGGCTCACCGTGAGCGAGGCGCTCTGGAAGGGCGTTCCCGTGGTGGGCGGCCGCGTGGGCGGGATCCCCATGCAGATCGGCGACGGCATCGGCGGCCGCCTGGTCACCACCAACGACGAGGCGATCGCCGCGTCCCTGGAGCTGCTGCGCGACGACGAGCTGCGCCATCGCCTGGGCGTGGCCGGGCGTGAGCGCGTGCGGCGCAACTTCCTCTCGACGCGGAACCTGCGCGATTATCTGCGGCTCTTCAACGCGCTCCGGACCGGCGACCCGGCGCTGGTGCCGAAGGGTGAGATCAGCTGAGCGACGAGCGCGCCGTGCCCGCCCGGAGGGAGAGCCAGCGCCTGGACCGGGCTCGGCGCCCCGAGCCGGACGGCGGTTTCGGCGTGTTGCGGCCGGTCAATCCTGGGCGTCAAGCCAGCGGCTGGCGAGGTAGGCGGTCGCGGTGTGCTCCAGGTTCCATGCCGCGCATTGCTCCTCGGTGCAGCCATCGAGGCCATCGTTGCAGCTGAAGGCGCAGTAGCGGGCGATCCGGTCGGCCACGGCCAGCGCCTCGGAAGCACTCGCCGGGCGCCAGTCGGCCATGGGCCGATCCGGCTGGGCGCGGATGACGTCGACAACGGAGTCGGCGGGATGAACGGAAGATGTCTGCATCACGGGTGGCCTCCAGGTGTCGGGCAGATCACCATAGGATGGCACGGGCTTTCGCGGCAGGGTCCTATGGCCCGATGGGGCGCAGTTCCACCTGCTTGTCCATCGCCCGGCGCTGGGCGTATCGGTCGCCCTCGGCTGTCACGTGGCTTGGCAAGCATGATGGGGTTCGTCCGGCAGTACCATCGAGCCCATTGCGTGGCATCCGGGAGGCGCGGGATGGCGACCGATCTGACCGTGGGACTGGTGAACCGACCGGGGACGCTCCTGCGCGCGAGCGACGCGCTGGGGCGGGCCGGGATCAACATCGAGGGCGCGTGCGGGTACGTGGCTGACCACCAGGGCGTCTACCACGTCCTGGTGGTGGAGGCCGAGCGGGCTCGACGGGCCCTGCTCGATGCGGGGCTCGAGATCCAGGCTGAGCGCCCGGTGGTGGTGACTGCCGTAGAGAACCGCCCGGGATCGGCCGCCTCGGTGCTTCGTTCGGTGGCCGCAGCCGGGGTGGAGATCGACCTGCTCTACATGACAGCCGACGGACGCCTGGTCCTGGGCGGCCCCGACGTGCCCGCCATCCGGAAGGCCCTGGTCTGACGCACGGCGCGCTGGCGCGAGCGTCGGCTGCGGTCGCCTGCCCGCCTGCATCGGCAGCCGCGGCGGTGTCCACGCAGGCGGTGCTGGACAAGGACCTGGCGCCCGGTTACACTGCCAGCTCAACCGCACGTGGAGAGCACGTTGGGCCAGACGAACACGAACCGGGACCGCGTCGCCGTCGCCTTGACGGCGGATGGCCGCCCGGTGCCCGTGCGCCTGCCTGACGACTCCATCGTAGAGGTCACGCTTCTCGGCATTCTCGGGCTGTTGGGCCAGGGGGTGCTCTCCCTTATTAGTGGCTCCCGGCGGGAGCCTGACGGGAGACGGGGCGTGCGCCGCTAGGCGCGGAAACCGGACCGATCAGGGACCCTCGCCGGGAGGCGAGGGTCTTTTGTTTGTCCGGCGTGATGAAGGGACGTGGTCTCGGGGATGCGGGGGTGGCCTCGAGGGGGACCAGGACCCAGCGAACCAGCAGCGGGAGAGCCAGGATGACGATGACGAAAGGGGCTACAGGGCGGCACCTGCCAGGTGCCGGCACGCCGGAGGCGAGCGCGGTCGACCGGGCCCGTGCCGCGATGCTCCAGGAGGCCAAGCCGCGAGGCCGCACCCGGATCGGGGCGGACGTGGTCTGCGAGGCGCTCCTGCGGCAGGGCGTGGACGTCTTCTTCGGGTATCCCGGCGGCGTGCTGCTGCCGCTCTACGACGTGCTCGGGGATTACCCGGCGCTGCGCCCGATCCTGGTCCGCCACGAGCAGGGTGCGGCCCATGCGGCCGACGGGTACGCTCGCGCCAGCGGGAAGGTGGGTGTCTGTCTCGCCACCTCCGGGCCCGGTGCCACCAACCTGGCGACCGGCATCGGAAACGCGATGCTCGATTCGGTGCCGATGGTCGCGATCACGGGCAACGTGGCCAGTGCGCTGCTCGGCAAGGACGCGTTCCAGGAGATCGACATCACGGGCATCACCCTGCCCATCACCAAGCACAACTACCTGGTGCGCGACGCAGACGAGTTGCCGCAGGTCTTTGCCGAGGCGTTCCACATTGCGCGTACGGGCCGCCCCGGACCGGTCCACATCGATATCACCAAGGACGCGCTGCAGCAGGAAACGCGAGCGCAGCATCCCGACGAGGAGGCCGTGCTGGCCGCGCTCCCTGGGTTCCGGCCCACGCTGGAGGGACATCCCCGCCAGCTCCGGTCGGCCGCCGCGCTGATCGACGCAGCGCAGCGCCCCGTGATCCTCGCGGGCCACGGGATCCTCCTGGCCCGGGCCTGGGACCAGCTCCGCGCGTTCGCGGAGAAGACGCAGATCCCGGTCACGCACACGCTCCTGGGCGTCGGGGCAATGGACGAGACACACCCGCTCGCCTACGGGTACATGGGCATGCACGGCTGGAAGCATGTCAACCAGGCCATCCAGTCGTCCGACCTGCTGATTGCCCTGGGAATGCGCTTCGACGACCGCGTCACCGGCAAGGTCAGCACCTACGCCACCGGCGCCAAGATCATCCACGTCGACATCGACCCAGCCGAAATCGGCAAGAACGTGTCGGTGGAGGTGCCCATCGTGGGCGACGTCGGGCGGGTCCTTTCGGCGCTGATCCCGTTGGTGGCCGAACGGCGCCCCGAGGACCGAGCCGCCTATTTCGCCGAGCTGGCGGAGTGGCGGCGCGAGTCCGAAACGCGGCGCTGGCACGGCTCGGGTGCCTGGCGCGATGGACTCCTCTCGGCCGACTACGTGATCGAGCAGATCGGTGCGGCCACCAACCACGACGCGACCATGGTGGCAGACGTGGGGCAGAACCAGATGTGGATGGCCCGCTACGCGGGATACCGGCGGCCGAACTCGCACATCAGCTCGGGCGGACTCGGCACCATGGGCTTCGGCCTGCCGGCGGCGATGGGTGCCGCGATGGGCCGGCCGGACAAGGAGACCTGGGTGGTGTGCGGCGACGGCGGCTTCCAGATGACGCTGCAGGAGCTGGCCACCCTGGCCCAGGACCACATCCCGGTGAAGATCGCCATCCTGGACAACACCAAGCTTGGGATGATCCGGCAGTGGCAGGAACTGATCTACGCCGGCAACTACCAATCCTCCCACCTGCTGGGCCCGGACTTCGTCAAGCTCGCGGATGCGTACGGGATCCCCGCCTTCCGGGCCACCACCCCCGAAGAGGTCACGCGCGCGCTGGAGGCGGCCCGTGCCGTGGACGGCCCCGCGCTCATCCACTTCCGGATCGCCGACGAGCAGAACGTCTTCCCGTTCATGCCGGCCGGGAAGGGGTTGTCCGATCTGCTGGAGGAGTGGGGAGGGGCAGACGAATGACTGAACGAGTGACGGAGCCAGCCGCCGGCCCGGTGCCGGCCGCGGTGCCGGAAGAACGCGCCGTCCCGGGGACCGGAGCGCAGCACCGCCACGTGTTGGTGGCCGTGGTGAACAACCGGCCGGGCGTCCTGAACCGGGTCGCCAGCCTCTTCCGTGCCCGCAGGTTCAACATCGAGTCGCTGGCCGTGGGGCACACCGAACGCGCCGACGTCAGCCGCATGACCATCACGCTGCGGGGCGACGACGTGGCCGTGGAGCAGGCTGCCAAGCAGCTCTACAAGCTGATCGACGTGCTCAAGGTGCAGGACGTCACCCCGGAGCCGCGGATCGAGCACGAGCTGGCGCTGATCAAGGTCCGGGCCACCAACAACACCCGGTCCGAGGTACTCAAGGTCGTGGAGCTCTACAAAGGCCGGGTGGTTGACCTGGCCGCCGACTCGGCGATCGTGGAGGCGACGGGGACCGAGGAAGAGATCAACGCGCTTGTGGCGCTGCTGGGTGGGTTCGGCATTCGGGAACTGGTCCGCACGGGTGCCACCGTCATGCTTCGCGGGCCCCAGGCAGTGGAATACGAGGGAGTGGCCAAGTGACGGCGCGCATGTACTACGACCCGGATGCGGACCCGACGGCGCTGCAGGACCGGACGGTCGCGATCATCGGGTACGGGAGCCAGGGTCACGCACACGCGTTGAACCTGCGCGATTCGGGCGTGGACGTGATCGTGGGCTTGCCCCCGACCAGCAAGAGCCGGGCGATTGCCGCGGAGGCGGGCCTCCGAGTCGCGGACGTGGGCGAGGCGGTCCGGCAGGCCAACACGATCATGGTCCTGGCCCCGGACACGGCCCAGAAGGGCATCTACGACGCGGAGATCGCGCCCAACCTCCGTGCCGGCCAGCTGCTGATGTTCGCCCACGGCTTCAATATCCACTTCGGGCTGATCGATCCGCCGGACGGAATCGACGTCGGGATGGTGGCTCCGAAGGGTCCGGGCCACCTGGTGCGCTCGGTCTACGTCGAGGGAGGCGGGGTGCCGGCGCTCTTCGCCGTCCACCGCGACCACACGGGGACCGCGCGCGCCCGGGTTCTCGCCTACGCCCGGGCCCTCGGCGCTACCCGCGCAGGGGTACTCGAGACCACGTTTGCCGAGGAGACCGAGACGGACCTCTTCGGCGAGCAGGCCGTCCTCTGCGGCGGGGTCTCGAACCTGGTCAAGGCCGGCTTCGAGACGCTCGTGGAGGCCGGGTACCAGCCGGAGCTGGCCTATTTCGAGGTCATGCATGAGATGAAGCTGATCGTGGACCTCATGTACCGCGGCGGCCTCAACTTCATGCGCTTCAGCGTGAGCGACACCGCCGAGTACGGCGACTACGTCTCCGGGCCCCGGATTGTGGACCAGCACGTGCGCGACACGATGCGCCAGGTCCTCACCGAGATCCAGGACGGCACCTTCGCGCGCCGTTGGATCGCCGAGAACGAAGCCGGCCGCCCGGAGTTCAACCGACTGCGGATGCAGGACCAGGACCATCTGATCGAGCGGGTGGGGGCTGACCTGCGCTCGAAGATGCGCTGGCTGAACCCGGTGGAGGTGCGCCCGGAGCAGGCGCAGGCGTCCGCCGAGCGCCAGAAGGGGGAGGGAACGCGGTGAGCGAGGCCACGGGCGCGCCAGTACCATCGGCGACGCGAGCATCATCGGGGGCTCCAGTATCGCCGCGTGCCCAGGCACCCGAGGGTGCGCCGGGCTCTTCGGTCGCGACCGGTCCGGGTCGGGTGGAGCCCGGCCGGGTCCGCATCTTCGACACCACCCTGCGAGACGGGGAGCAGGCGCCGGGCGCCGGGCTCACCGCGGCCGAGAAGCTGGAGGTTGCCCGCGCGCTGGTCCGCCTCCAGGTGGACGTCATCGAGGCCGGGTTCCCAGCCTCTTCGCCGGGCGACTTCGAGGCGGTGAACCGGATCGCGAAAGAGACCCGGGGCGTGGCCGTGGCCGCGCTGGCGCGCTGCCGTGACGGCGATCCCCAGCGCGCGGTGGAGGCGATCCGGGTTGCGGAACGGCCGCACCTGCACGTCTTCATCGCCACCAGCGATATCCACCTGAAGCACAAGCTGCGGATCTCACGCGAGGAGGCGCTGGCGGCCGCGGTCCAGTGGGTTCGCTACGGCCGTCAGGCGTTGGGCCGCGACGCCGAGGTGGAGTTCAGCGCCGAGGATGCCAGCCGCACGGACCCAGAATTCCTGCTGCGCGTCTACCAGGCAGTGGTCGAGGCCGGCGCCACCACGGTCAACATCCCGGACACGGTCGGGTACGCCATTCCCGTCGAGTTCGCCGCCCTGGTGCGCCGCGTGGTGGACTTGGTCGGCACCCAGGCTGTGGTCAGCGTCCACTGCCACAACGACCTGGGGCTGGCCACTGCCAACACGCTGGCGGCCGTGCAGGCGGGTGCGCGCCAGCTGGAGGTCACGGTCAACGGGCTCGGCGAGCGGGCGGGCAACGCCTCGCTCGAAGAGGTGGTCATGAGCCTCCGGACCCGGCCCACGCAGTTCGGCGGGCTCACCAGCCGCGTCCAGACCGAGCAGATCGTGCAGGCCAGCCGCCTGGTCAGCTATCTGACCGGCTTCGTCGTGCAGCCCAACAAGGCGATCGTCGGCAGCAACGCATTCGCCCACGAGTCGGGGATCCACCAGGACGGCGTGATCAAGAACCCGCTGACATACGAGATCATGACCCCCCAGTCGGTGGGGCTGGCCGGAAGCACCCTCTCCATCGGGAAGCTCTCCGGGCGGCGCGGGCTCCAGCAGAAGCTCCGGGAACTCGGGTTCACGCTGGAGGGGGAGGCGCTCGACGCCGTCTACCGCGAGGCGATCGCGCTGGCGGATGCCAAGAAGGAGGTGACCGACGCCGACCTGCTGGCGCTGGTCGGCCAGCACGCGTCCCAGGTGAACGATGGGATCTCGCTCGACGGCTGGAGCGTCACCAGCTCCCACGGCGGCCGTTCCACGGGGAGCGTGACGCTGGTGGTGGGCAGCGAGACGCATCGGGCCGAGGCGACCGGGAATGGGCCGGTGGACGCGTTGTACCGGGCAGTGGACGAAGCGTTGGAGCCGGTCGCAGGCTGGAAGCTGGTGCTCGACGAGTACGAGGTCAGGGCGGTCACCGCGGGCGAGGACGCCCAGGGCAGTGCCCTGGTGCGCTGCCATCGTTCCAATGACCGCGACTTGCCGCCGCTGATCGCGACCGGGCACGGCCTCTCCACCAACATCATCGAGTCCTCGCTGGAGGCCTACGTCACCGCCGCCAGCAAGCTGCGCGCAGCGGCGCTGACCGCCGCGGCAGGGAGCCCGGCCGACTCGGCCGTGGCGCGAGCCGTGGCCGCGGAGCGGTTGCCGTGAGCGGCCCCACCTATCGGATCGCCGCGGTCCCCGGGGACGGCATCGGCCCGGAGGTGCTGGGGTCCGGGCGCCGGGTGCTGGACGCGGTGGCGGGCCGGTTCGGGTTCGAGCTGGCCTGGCAGGACCTGGTGGTCGGTGGGGCCGCGATCGATGCCTATGGCGTGCCGATCCGGGACGCCGATCTTGGGGCATGCCGGGACGCCGACGCGGTCTACCTGGGCGCCGTCGGCGGCCCTCGCTGGGACGATCCGAACGCAGCCGTCCGTCCCGAGCAGGCCCTCTTCGCCCTGCGCGGTGGCCTGGAACTCTTCGCCAACCTGCGCCCGGTGGCCGCCGAGCCGTCACTGGTGGATGCCTCGACGCTGCGACCGGAGGTGGTCCGGGGCGTGGATGTGCTGATTGTCCGCGAACTCACCGGAGGTCTCTACTTCGGGCGCCCGTCGGAGGAGCGCAGGACGCTGGAGGGGCGCGTCGCCGTGGACACGCTCTGGTACACGGAGGCGGAGATCCAGCGGGTGGTGCGTCTCGCTTTCGAGCTGGCGCGCGGCCGCCGCAGGCGGCTCACCAGCGTGGACAAGGCGAACGTCCTGGCCTCGAGCCGCCTCTGGCGGAAGATCGTCGAGGAGGTCGCGGCGGACTTTCCCGACGTGACCTTCGAGCACCGGCTGGTGGATTCGACGGCCATGCAGCTGATCCGGGATCCCGCTGCCTTCGACGTGATCGTGACCGAGAACCTCTTTGGCGACATCCTCTCCGACGAGGCGGCGATGCTGACCGGCTCGCTGGGGATGCTCCCCTCGGCGTCGGTAGGCGCCCGCCGGACCGCGCACGGCCTGCATGGCCTCTACGAGCCGATCCACGGTTCGGCGCCGGACATCGCGGGCCAGGACAAGGCCAATCCGATCGGCGCCATCCTCTCGGGCGCCATGCTGCTGCGCTGGTCGCTGGGCCAGCCGGAGGCGGCCGCCTCGATCGAGCTGGCGGTCCATGCCGCCTTGGGCGACGGGATCCGGACGCCCGACCTGGCGGGGGTGGGGGCGGATCCCAGCGCGGTCCGCGTCCTCGGCACCCGCGCGTTCGCAGATGAGGTGGTGGCGCGGATATCGGCGCCGTCTGGCGGAGGTGGGCCCGAGGGGCCGGCCGAGGAGATCGATGTGGCCACGCTGGTGGCCTCCAACACACTGCTGGGGATGCCCTGATGTCCTGCCTGTATGCACCCGGATTGCGAGCGCTCCGATGAGCGATCCGATCCTCCTCTATGACACCACGCTGCGCGACGGGACCCAGCGGGAGGGGCTCGTCCTCTCGCTGGCCGACAAGCTCAAGATCGCGCGCCGGCTGGATGAAGCCGGTTTCCCGTACATCGAGGGCGGCTGGCCCGGATCGAACCCCAAGGACGAGGAGTTCTTCGCGCTGGCGAAGGGGGTGACCTGGCGCAACGCCAGGCTGGCGGCTTTCGGCTCGACGCGGCACCGGTCGAACAGGCCGGAGGACGATCCGAACCTGCGGGCGCTGGTGGAGGCCGCCACGCCGGTGGTCACCATCTTCGGCAAGAGCTGGCTCCTCCATGTCACGCAGGTGCTGGGGGCCACCCCCGAAGAGAACCTGGCCATGATCCGCGACTCGGTGGCGTTCTGCGCGGCTGCGGGCCGCGAGGTCGTCTACGACGCGGAGCACTACTTCGACGGGTACAAGGACGACCGCGCCTACGCCCTGGCCACCCTGCGGGCCGCCTACGAGGCGGGCGCCACCAGCCTGGTCCTGTGTGACACCAACGGTGGCAGCCTGACCGACGAGGTGGCGGCGATCACGCGCGATTCGATCGCCTCGCTCCCCGTCCCGGTGACCTGGGGGATCCATGCCCACGAGGACTCGGGGCTGGCGGTGGCCAACTCGCTGGCCGCGGTCGAGGCCGGTGCCACACACGTCCAGGGCACCATCAACGGCTATGGCGAACGCTGCGGCAACGCCAACATCGTGACGATCTGGGCCGACCTTGCCCTCAAGCTGGGACGGCAGACCGTCCCGCCCGGCGCCGATCTGCACGGCCTGGTGGACCTGGCGCACTACGTGGCCGAGGTGGCCAACATCACCCCCGACGGTCACCAGCCGTACGTGGGTGCGAGCGCGTTCGCCCACAAGGGCGGGGTGCACGGGGCGGCCACGGCCCGCGTGCGGCACGCGTACCAGCACGTGGATCCGGCGGCAGTGGGCAACCAGACTCGGTTGGTGGTCAGCGAACTGGGCGGGCGCGTGAACACGCAGTGGCGCGCCGAGGAGCTCGGTCATCGGCTCGAGGGCATCGTGGACGCGCGGGAGCTCAGCCGGATCATCAAGCGGCTGGAGGCGGAGGGCGCCAGCTTCGAGGGCGCCGAGGCCTCCTTCGAACTGCTGATCCGCCGGCTCGAGCCCGGCTATCAGCCACCGTTCCGGCTGGTGGACTACACGGTGCTGACCGAGCATCGAGAGGGCCGTGAGCTGCGCGCCGAGGCCACGGTCAAGGTGGCGGTGGACGGCGAGGAGCTGCACACGGCGGCCGACGGGAACGGGCCGGTGAACGCGCTGGACGCGGCGCTGCGCAAGGCGCTGGGGGCCTTTTACCCGCAGCTCGACGCGGTCCACCTGGTCGACTACAAGGTCCGGATCCTGGACGGCGCCTCCGCCACGGCGGCTCGTACCCGGGTGCTGATCGAGTCGAGCAGCGAAAACGCGGGCTGGTCCACGGTCGGTTCGGACACCAACATCATCGCGGCCTCGTTCCAGGCGCTGGCCGATTCGTTGGAGTACGCGCTCTGGAAGGGCGGCGCCGAGCTGCGGCGTCGGGACGAGCGGCACTTCACCACGGCAGCGCCTGCGGCCGCTCCCGCCGGCGCCGACGGGGGCGCGCCGTGATCGAGTCGCCTGCGGGCGACGCGATCCGGCTCGCTCGCTGGACGTGCACCACGGGTTCCAACGTGCAGAGCCGGGCGGTGGTGGTGGTGCAGGCCGGGGACCACGTGTGGGATGCGTCCGCCGAGGGAAACGGTGCGGTGGATGCGCTCTACGAGGCCGTGGACCGGGCGCTGGAGGGTGTGCTGTCGGGCCATCCCCGGCTGCTGCTGTACCGCGTGACGTCGCTGGGGGAGGGTCCGGCGGCCGAGGGACGGGTGGACGTGGAGCTGGCGCCGCCCGAGACGGCCGGCGGCCTGCGCGCGCATGGCCGGTACCGCGGTTCGTGCCAGGGTCCGAGCACGATCGCATGTTCGGTGGAGGCGTATCTCGCGGCCATCAACGCCATGCTGGTCGAGCCGCACTGGGCGGAGGCGGCGGAGGCAGCCCGGCGTTCCGGCCGGCCGGGGGGAGCGGCCGCGGCGCCGTTGACCGAGATGGACGCGATCGAGCAAGAGCCATCGCGCTGGTTCGAGCGGTGATTGGAGAGGGTCGCGGTGTGAGGCTGGCGGCCGCGGGTTCTCGGCCGTGACCGACCCCGCGATTCACCTGCCCATGGCCGAGGCCGCGATTCACGCCCATGGCTGAGCCCGCAACGCGCATCGCTTACTCGGGAGAGCCCGGTGCCTTCGCGGAGGACGCGGTCCTCGCCGCCTTCCCGCGGTCGGCGCCGGTGCCCGTCCCTGGATTTCGCGAGGTCTTCGAGGTCGTGACCGCGGGGCACCTGGCCGGCGAGGCGCCCGCGCTGGCGCCCATCGTGGCCGGGGTGGTGCCCATCGAGAACCTGGTCAACGGCACGGTCCGCGAGACCTACGATCTCCTGCTGGCGCATGACCTGGCGATCGTCGGCGAGGTCGTGGTGCCGGTGCGGCTCTGTCTGGCCGCGCTGCCCGGCCAGTCCATCGCGGAGATCGAGCGCGTCTACTCGCACATCCAGGCACTGGGCCAGGCAGAGGCCTTCCTCCGCACGCGTCCCTGGACCCTGCTCACGACCTACAACACAGCCGGGGCCGCGAAGATGATCGTGGAGCGCGGCGAGCGAGCGGCGGCGGCGGTTGTCTCACCCCGGGCCGCCGCGGCGTTCGGGCTGGAGGTCCTGGCAAACGACATCCAGCAGGTCCCGGATAACCGGACCCGCTTCCTGGTGATCGCGCGCCATGGCGCCCGGCCGGTCTCTCAGGTGCCCGCGTCCGGTGTTATCAGCGCGTCCGGTGCCATCGGCGCGTCCGGTGCCGAGCCGGAACCGATGCGCACCACCATGGTCCTGGCGGTCCGCAACGAGCCCGGCTCGCTGTACCGCTGCCTGGGTGTCTTCGCCCGTGCCGGGCTCAACCTGAGCAAGCTGGAATCGAGACCCAGCCACGATCGCGCCTGGGAATACGTGTTTTGGGTGGACCTCGACGCCGACGAGGCCGAGGCTGCCCGTGTTGCGACCGAGCTCAGCGCGGACGCGGCGCGGGTGCGGGTCCTGGGCACGTACGCGCGCGCGCCGGAGGAGTAGCCACCGCGCTGAGACCGGGTCCGGGTCCTCGCCGGAGGCCAGATCCAGGTCCCCCGGTCAGTTTCCCGGCCGAGTGCAGGGGCGCGCCCATCTCCGTGCCCGCGGCCGGCGCGTCCCTGGTTGTGGGCAGGCGCCTCCACGCCAATCGACGTCCCTCGGCGCCCATCCACGTCAGATCAGGCCGAGGCGATCAAGCGGGAACGGCGGTTGGGCGAGCGGCTTCACCGCGAGCCTGACGAGCAGGAGCGGGTTGTCGTCGCCGGCGGTGCGGTTCGCGTGGAGTGCGCCGCATCCGGTGCAGCGATGGATGAGGATCCATTCGCCGTCGCCGCGGACAGCGATCGCGATCGGCTCCATCGACGCCTGGCAGGCGGACGCCCGGTCCCCCGGGGCGTCGTCGACGTGCCGGCTCCACAGGCAGTTGGGACAATGGTTTCGGTGCGCCGTCCCGGGCGCGACTGCCGGCACGTCGAGCCGGCAGTGGACGCAGCGAAACGACGATGGCGGTTTCAAGGGAGTGTCTCCCGAGAGCAGGGCCGACTGTCTGCAGGTCGCGTAGCGTCTCGGGATGGGTCACGGAACCGGCTGTGCTCGTCGGCAGGCGCCGCCCCGGGCACAAAAACGCCGTCCCGTGGGGACGGCTCTCAGGCACGCGGTGTGGTACCTGACGTCAGCCGACGAACCCCCGGAGCTGCGACGCGCGAGCTGCTGCAACCCTGGCCGCCATGCGGCGTTCGCCTCCTCTCGTGCCGGCGGCACTCTCCACCGGCCGGCGCGGACCCTACCGCACCGACCCCCTCATGTCAACGCGCCCGCCGCCCGATGTGAATGGCCAGCGCCCGCCGCCCGATGTGGACGGCCAGCGCCTGCCCACCGATCGAACGTGGGCGCTGCCCCGGGGCTCCGCGCCGGAACCTGCGCGTAGAATCGCCCCGCCAGCTCGACCGGGCACAGGCCGGATGCCGCCGCACCGGCTCGATCGGCCCGCGCTGGGGCGACGCGGGACGTCTGCCCGGTGTCCAGGAGCGCCCGTGCAGGAGGCGACGATGGCGATTGAGCGCGCGGTCCGGCCCCATCCGATCTTTCTCGCTGGTCACTGGGTGGAGTCGCCCGATCTCCTGGTGGTGCCGGACCCAACTCACCCGGAGCGCCCCGCCGGCGCGACCTACCTCGCCACCTCCGAGCAGTACGAGGCGGCTGTGGCAGCGGCGGTGCGCGCCTTCGAGGTCACGCGCCACATGCCGGCCTACGAGCGGGGCTCGATCCTGCGGTCGATCTCGGCCGGGATCTTGGAGCGCCGCGAGGAGCTGGGCCGGCTGATCACGCGCGAGTCGGGGAAGCCGATCCGCGATGCTCTGGTCGAGGTGGACCGTGCCGCGCTCACGTTCCGGCTGGGCGCCGAGGAGGCCGAGCGCATCTACGGCGAGACGATCCCGCTGGACCTGATGCCATCCTCGAGCGGCCGCGTGGGCATCACGCGGCGGTTCCCGGTCGGGCCGGTGGCCGCGATCAGCCCCTTCAACTTCCCGCTCAACCTGGCCGCGCACAAGGTCGCCCCTGCCATCGCCGCCGGCTGCCCCGTCGTGCTCAAGCCGCCCTCCCGGGATCCCCTCACCATGCTGACCGTGGCCGAGATCATCGAGCAGGCGGGGGCGCCGGAGGGGTCGGTGAGCATCCTGCCCATGACCCGCGAGCTGGGCGACCGGCTGGTGGCCGACGATCGGTTCAAGCTGCTCACGTTCACCGGATCGCCCGCGGTGGGCTGGGCCATGAAGGCGCGGGCCGGCAAGAAGCGCGTGGTGCTCGAGCTCGGTGGCAACGCCGGCGTGATCGTGGACCGCTCGGCCGACTTGGAGTGGGCCGTGCGCCGGATCCTCGTTGGGGCGTTCAGCTACTCGGGCCAGGTCTGCATCAGCGTGCAGCGGATCTTCGTCCACGCCGACGTCATGGCCGGGTTCCTGGAACGCTTCATCGCCGGGGCCCGCGCGCTGAAGGTGGGCGATCCGGCCGATCCGGCCACCGACCTCGGGCCCATGGTGGACGAGCAGGCGGCCCGGCGGACGCAGGCGTGGGTGGACGAAGCGGTGGCCATGGGCGGGCGCGTCCTGCTGGGGGGCAGGGCGCAGGGCACGTTCTTTCCGCCGACGGTGCTGGTCGACACGCCGGTGGAGGCTCGGGTCTGCTCGGCCGAGGCGTTTGCGCCGCTCGTGGTTGTCTTCCCGTTCACCGAGTTTGCGGACGCGGTCGGGCAGGTCAACCGTTCGTTCTTCGGCCTGCAGGCCGGCATCTTCACCAATGACCTGGCGAACGCCTGGTACGCGTTCAGTGAGACCGAGGTGGGCGGGGTGATCGTCAACGACATCCCCACCTACCGGATCGACCACATGCCGTACGGCGGGGTCAAGGATTCCGGGCTCGGGCGCGAGGGGCTGCGCTGGTCCATCCAGGACATGACCGAGCTGCGGATCATGGTGCTGGCGGGGCCGGGCTGAGTGCATCTGGTCGCATCATGGCGCGGCCTCCGGGAGGCGTGAGGCGCAAGCCCGGACTGCGGCACGCTCGCCCGTGCCGCCCTCTGCCGCCCTCTGCCGCCCTCTGCCGCCATCCGGCGCGCCGGAACCGGCGCCCTGGCGCTATTGCACGTCCGGTGTGCCGTAGCGCCCCGGAACCGGCGGCCTGGCGCTATTGCACGTCGAGCGAGCCGTACGTGGACTCGGCACGAAGCGCGAGTCCCTGCCAGAGCCTGCCGCTGCTCTCCCCCGCACGCGCGCAGGGCCACGCAGCCCCCAGGGCACGCCTCCCGGGCGCGTCTGGCCCCGTAAGGCTCTCCCGGTGTGCGATAGCGGCAGGCGCCCGGGCCGCTCGCCGGCAGTGCTCGTCGGCAACACCCGCCGCCGGGAGGCTCGGGACGCCCAACCGCCGGTCCGTGGCCGTGGACGGATCCCGGCCGCGCGACCCGAGCCGGCTTTCTTTGGCCGTCGCTCTGTTTGTGGCAGCGGCGGCTCTTCCCGGCAAGCGGCTCAGCGCACCCGGGAGAACGTCCCTGTCAGCACGATCTTCGTGCTGACGCTCGGCGCCGTGCCCTTCCTCGTGCCTGTCGGCGGCGTCACCGTGACAGTGATCGACAGCGTGTCCTTGGCGTCGATCGCAGCGTCGAGCGGCTTGACGTCACTCCCCTTCAGCCAGAACCGGTTCACGCCCGTTGCGGCCATCCTGAACTTCGGGCTCGTCCACACGTTCGGTGTTGTGGCGGCTGTGGTCGCTGTCGTGTCGGTGACCATCACCTGGACCACGGAGTCCGGCCTCACGCCGTAGAGCTTCACCGCCACGCTCGCGAGCCGTCCGTTCCCGACTTCTACGATCGTGGCGCCGCCGCGAACGGTCGGCGTCGATGTCGTCGTGGCGGTCGCGGTCGCGCTGGTCGCGCTCGTCAGCGTGGCGCGCCAGACATTGTTGCCGGTGGCCGCGAAGGCCGTCGAGGTCGTGAGCAGAAGCATCGCAAACGCGCCCACCAGTGCCAAGCGTCGCATCACCATATCCTCCCTGCGTGGGTGGCGGTCAATAGTCGTCGCGACGTCCGGAAGTCATCGCCCCGTGGTCGTGCCGCCGACAGGAGGAACGAACCGCGCGCGTCAGTGTTACTGCTGCCGTGATCCCTGACCGGCGCCAATGGTCCGGGTCGGCGCAAGTGACGATCGGGTGGGTCCGAACTTGGGCCCGACGTGGGATACCTGTGCACGCTCGCGCGAGCCCAGGGATCGCGCTGACGGACCGGCGCTCTGGCTGCCGGCCGGCACGAGGGAGTGGAATTGGGCACAGTTGATGCCGGCGCCGCAGGCGGTTGGGCCGAAACGATCCGTGCGGATGGTCTGGGATGCGGTCACGCCCAGGGGTGCATCCGTGGCCGGCCGTCGGACGACGCAGGCGTTGACACTGTGGACCCGGAGGCGATCCTCGCGCCAGGTGCGACTGCAAATCTCCCCGGGTGGGCGACGATCAGGGCGATGCCCGCCTGACCTCCGGCGAGGAGGGCTGCCCAGTGCCCGGGTGGCCCTCCTCGCCGCCCACCGACCCGCTCGAGCCGCGGCGTCTACTCGGCCGTGCCCCCCGGTTCCGGTGCGTGCACCGCCACGCTCCCCAGGCCGCGCTTCGAGAGCTCGTCGCGCAGCTGGTCGGGGGTGCCGGCCAGGATGGGGAACGTGCCGTAGTGAATCGGCATGACGTCCTGCACGCCGAGCAGCTCCACCGCCAGCGCCGCCGCGCGGGGATCCATGGTGTAGTGGCCCCCGATCGGGAGCATCGCCAGGTCGGGATGCCACAGCTCGGCGATCAGCCGCATGTCGCCGAAGACGTCGGTGTCCCCGGCGTGGTAGATGCGGTAGCCGTTCTCCAGTTCCAGCACGAACCCGGCGGGATCGCCCAGGTACATGGGCGCCTCGAGCTGGGCGTTCCAGTCGCCGGCCGAGTGGACCGCAGTCACCATGGTCACCCGCATGCCGTTGGTCGCGAAGGTGCCACCCTTGTTCATCCCTACCACTGCGTCCTGGCCACCGGGGAGCCGGCGGGCCAGCCAGAGGCCCATCTCGTGCATGCAGGGCCAGACCGGGCGGGTCCGGCTGGCGATCTCCACGGCGTCGCCCATGTGGTCGCTGTGGCCGTGGGTGACCAGCAGCAGGTCGCATCGATCGACCGACGCGGCCGGCCGGGGCGACTTGGGGTTCCCGAACCAGGGATCGATCAGGACGCGCTTGTGGCCGGGCGTCTCCAGCTCCACGCACGCGTGCCCGTACCAGCGGATCGTCGTCTCGTGATCGAGCGCCATCGCGTACCTCCCGCATGTCGGCTCCGCAGCGCGTGCACGGACCTCCGTTGCACGACCGGCCTCGTGGCAGGACGACGAAGTGGCGGTCGAGGGACGCCGGCGCGGCTGCCCACGGGGCCATGGTAGCGATCCGCGGGTAGACTCGCGTCCATGATGGTTGGGGCTGGACACGTCGGGCTGGCCACGGGCCGGGCGTGGGGACGCAGGCAGGCCGAACCGGGCTCGGCGAGCCGCCAGCCGTTGCGCCCGCCGCGGAAGCCACAGGCTGGGCGATGAACGTGCAGGTGCGGCTCTTCGCCCGGCAACGCGAGCTGGCGGGCACGTCGCGGGTGACCCTGGATCTGCCCGAAGGCGCCACGATCGCGCAGGCGTGGACCGCGCTGGTCGTTCGGTACCCGGCACTGGGTCCGGCCGGACGGTACGTGCGGTTCGCCAGGAACCGGGCATATGCGGACGAGGGCGAGCGCCTGGACCAGGGCGACGAGCTGGCCTGCATTCCGCCGGTGGCGGGCGGGGCGGGCGATGCGGCAGGTGTGCCAGGCGATGCGGCAGGTGTGCCAGGCGATGCGGCAGGCGCCCCCGGGGGGATCGCGGACGGGCCCGTCGGTGCGGCGCACCCGGATCCGGCGCGCCCGGCTTCGTCCGGCGCGGCCGGCCAACCGGGCCGCGTTCGATTGCTCTCCCTGACCGACGACCCGATCGGCGACGAGGTGCTCGCGGACCTGCGGGGTGCGGTCGTCTCCCCCGCCGACGGTGCGGTGGTTATCTTCGAGGGCCGCACGCGAGAGACCCCGGGCATTCCGGGGCCTGGCGAGGAAGCTGCGGCGTCGCGCTTCGCCGGGGAGCGGGTCCGCGCCCTGGAGTACGAGGCCTACGAGGAGATGGCCCGGGGCGTCCTGGGCGCGATTGCCGAGGAGATCGAGGCGCGCTTCGGCGTGCGCCGGCTGGCGATCGTGCATCGGACCGGCCTGGTGCCGCTGGGCGACGTGAGCGTGGCGATCGCGGTGGCGGCGCCACATCGGGCGGCGGCGTTCGACGCGTGCCGATATGCCATCGACGAGCTCAAGGCCCGCGCGCCGATCTGGAAGGCCGAGCAGTTCGAGGATGGCCGCATCTGGATCGGGAGGCCGGCCCGGGCAACGCCAGAGCGGTAGGCGGCTGGGGCGGGCAGGGAGCCGGAAGCGCGCCGCCGTTTCCCGGCGCTGCCCGCCTGTGCGGCCGATGCGCCCGCCGATCGGGTCTTGCGCGCAGCCGGGCGACCGATCTTGCGCGCGGGCGCGATACTGGGGAGGCGTTCCACAAGCAGGGAGACCGGAACTGGCCAGGCCCAATTTCCGCGCGATGGCGTCCCGCAGGCTTTCCGAGGAGCTGGAGCGCCCGTCGGTGCTGGCGAAATTCCTCGCGCAGGAGGCGGGCGAGGCGCTCGGAGAACCCGCGCCGTCCCCCGGTTCCATCGCCGAGAGCGATCGCGCGGGTCAGGAGACGCCCAGCTTCGGCGAGGGCCGGGCGGGAGCGGAGGCCGCCTTGGGCACGGGCCGGACGGGCATGTCGTCCGCGAGTGCGTCGCCGGCCGCGCGGCAGTTGGAGCGGCCTCCCATCAGCGCAGGCGTCATGGGGAGGCGCCTCCGATGGTCGCTGGTGCGGCTGGCCGCCGCGCAGCTCGACGCACGGCAGGCATGGCTCGGGATCGCGCTCTACTTCGACCGGTACGGGCTGGCCGGGTGGTCACGTCTGTTTCGCGACGGATCGGCGGCGCGGGGTCGGAGCGCGGACCGGATCCTGGCCTACCTGGCGACCGGCGGCGTCCCCTTCCGGCTCCCGTCCAGCGCGGGCGCGCGAACGCGGTACCGCTCGCCGATGCAGGCCGCGAGGAGAGCGCTTCGTCGCAAGGTCCGCGTCTCCGGGCGGGTGGAGGCCGCCATGGGCCTGGCCCTGGCCCGGCACGACTACCGGACGCTGCAGGCGCTGGCGGGCTGCATGGTGGAGCAGGCTGCGCGGGAAGGGCAGCTGCGGCAGATCGTCGCGCTCATCTCCAGCGGGATCAACCTGTTCGAGGCGGAGCTGCTCCTCGACCGGCTGGCCTGAACGGGCTGATGGGCCTGCAGCCCCCCGAGGCCACGCCCGGCACCGGCGTTCGACGCCGCGGGCCCGGCTCCGAGCTCAGCGCTGGACGCGCTCCTGGTGCGGATCGTGCACCAGGATGTCGATCGCCTCCCGGTCGCCCAGGCCGGCGACCACCACCCGGTTGCGGCCGGTGGCCTTGGCGCGATAGAGCGCCGCGTCGGCCGCGTGCAGCAGCACGTCGCCACTGGCCCCGTGGTCAGGGAAGGCCGCCACGCCGAACGACATCGTCACCGGCGGCAGGAGCGCCCCCAGCGGTTCCAGCCGCTGTGTCTGCAGGCCTTGCCGCAGGGCTTCGGCTCGTCGCCGCGTGTCCTCGAGTGCCGCCTTGGGCAGGATGACCACGAATTCCTCGCCGCCGAAGCGGCAGGCCACGTCCTCGCCGCGCACGGCCCCCTGGAGGAACCTGCCCACCAGCTGCAGGACCACATCGCCGGCAGCGTGTCCGTGGGCGTCGTTGAAGTCCTTGAGATGATCCAGGTCCGCCATGATGAGGCCCAGCGGGTAGCCCTCCCGGACTGCCCGGCGCAGCTCGCGATCGAGGGATTCCTCCATGAAGCGCCGGTTGAACAGTCCCGTCAGCGCGTCGCGCGAGGACTGTTCCTGGAGGGTGCTGCGAACGCGGATGTTGGCCATCGCCAGCGAGAGGTGCTCACCCAGGGCCAGCGCCAGCGCCTGGCGGCGCGCCAGGAGCTCGGGCTGGCGCCGCGGCTTGACCGGCTGGCGCACCTGGACATGCAGCACGCCGAACGTGTCGCCCTGCGCGGACAGCGGCACGCACAGGAGTCCGTTTCCGGTCTCCTCCACCACGTGGCGACAGCGCGGCTCCCCGGCGTTGGGGTCCACGCGGTGGACGCGGCCGCGCCGCAGCCCCCAGCAGTCGGATGGTGCGAAGACGTGCTGCAGGGGTGGCGGATCCCCCCAGCTCACGATGGCCACGGCCGCGCTGCGCGTGAGCGTCAGCTCGTACACCGCCCCGGCGTCACCTTCGAACAGGGAAGGCGCCGTCCGCGTGACCACGTCGCAGAGCTCGTCGGTGGTCTGGCAGGCCTGGAGCATGCCGGCCGCCTCGGCGAGCAGCGCCGTTTCGCGGATCATCCGCTCGAGCGCCCTGGTCCTGCGGCGAAGCCGATTGAGGACGCGCCGCTGTCGCTGCAACGCAGCCCTCCCTCCACGCGCCAATGTCGGCGCGATCGTAGCATCCTGCCCCGCACCCGCGACACTGCCGGTCGGCTGCGCGCGCGTTCAACGGTGCGGGCTGGCACCGGAACTTGCGAGCGCCCGGCCGCCGGGCTGTGCAGTCTGTCCGTCCGGCTGGGAGTGCCGGCTTCAGTTGCGAGTCTCGCCCCGGTGGGCGGTCCTCGTCCTCTTGGGCCCACCCGTATCATCTCGGCGTGATGGCAGCACTCGGCGCGACGCCAGCAGGGGGAGGCGAACTCGCGCCCATAGCCCGGCATGTGCTGGAGATGGCCGATGGGCTGGGCGACCGGCTCCTGCGCGCGGCCCGGGCGCGGACCAGCCTGGCCTGCCAGCGCGCGCTGCTGCGTGCGGTCGGCGTGTCGGGCCTGGCGCCCAACGGTCGGCCACTGGCGCTCGACGTGGTGCACCGTCTGGCTTCGGCTGACCGTCGACTGCTGCGCAACGGGGTGGGGTTGCCGTTCGCACTCGCCGCCCACGAGTATGACTTGGATCCGCAGCAGCTGGCCGCGGAGATCGCCAGCGGCCACATCGAGCTGGCGGCGGAGGCGCTGCTGTTGCGTGACCGCGCGCGTTCCGAGCCCGCGCGCGCGCTGCTCGGCGCGTGGCTGGCGGCGGCCGACGAGCGGTTCGAGGCGAACCGGGTCGCGCGGGCTGAACTGGGGAGTCTGCTCGGGACTCGGTCGGCGCTCTGCCTGGCCACGGAGCTGCGGGCGTTCGACGCCAGGGAGGCCGCGACGGTCGCAGCCGCGCTGGTCGCGGGCGGCATTGATCTCGTGCGGGTCCGCGTGCCGCGCGACGGGGAACTGCGCGACGACCTGGGCCCGGGCGTGCCCGAAGATGAGTGGCCCATCGGGCCCGAAGCGCCGCCGCCTGCGGGGAGCCAGCGTGGGCTGGCCGCGTTGCGGCTGGCACTGGACGAGGCGGGTGCCCGCAACGGGCGGTATGCGCGGCTGGCCACCCGGCGCGTGGGGTTGGCCGCTCCCGAGCTCGCCGTGGTGGCTGGCTTCGAGCGGATCGACGCCGTCTTCGTCGACGCCATGGATGCCATCGCGCACTTTGGCGTCCACCCGGACCGCGCGCTGACCGACCACGCCTTCGCCGCCGCGCTGCTGCGGCGCTCCGGTGCCCGGCTGGTCCTGGGCCCGGGCCCGGCCACGGCCGGGGCGCGCCGCCCGGCCGGACCATCGAGCGTCGGTGGCCGCGAGTGGACCGGGTCGGCTGCGGCGGAGATCTCCGGCCGCGCGCTTGCACTGCAGGCGCTGGCGCGCGCCTTCACGCTGCGTGCCGACTTCCCCGCCGAGCGGCTGGATCTGGGCGCCATGCCCGCGTTTGCGGCGGCCGGCGGCCAGTGGGAGCGTGCCCTGGTCGAGGTTCACCTGCGCGCGCTGCTCTTCCCGGGGCATCGCCTGGTCCTCGACGACCAGGCGGCGGAAGCCTGCGGACCCGCACTCCCCGGCCTGTTGACGAGCTGGGTGTCCGGCGGGGCGGAAGTTGGGATGGTGGTGCTCCCTGCTGGGCTGGAGCCGATCCCCTCGCTGGAGAAGGCGCTGCGCAGCGCCTTCGAGGTCGCCTGCGTGAGCGGAGGAGCCCGGGATGCGGCCCCTCTCCGCGGCACCGCGCTGCAGCACGCAGCGTCCGTGCTTGCCGCAGCGGAGGAGATGCTGCGGCAGATCGACCGCTCGGGCCTGGCGGATGCACTCGGCCGGGAGGGCTGGCTGGGCGAGGAGGGACTGGAGCGGTCTGCGCCCGGCGACGTGGCCACTGCGTGGGCCTGGGACGACGCGGCGCCCATCGTCGGCGGCGAGAACCCGGTGATAGGCTAGCCCGTATGGAGGAGTCACAGGACCGGCCGTCCGCCCGTGGCTCCGGCGACGCACCCCGCGCCCCCGGCGTGGGGCCCAATCGGGGGGCGCGTTCGGCGGGCGATCCGGGCTGGAGCCGGGGCTGGACGGGCGGCGTCGTCTGGGGAGGCGGCTGGTACGGAGCGCAGGAACGGGGCGCCAGCGGGGCCTGGCTGGGCGCGCTCCTGGTGCTGCTCGGCGTCGCATTCCTGGCGCACCAGCTCGACCGGGCGCTCGATGCCTGGGGGCTCATCACATTTGTCTCCGGGGCGGCCCTGTTCCTGGGCTGGGCCCGCGGCCGGTCGAGCGTCGCTCTCTGGGTGGGCCTGCCGCTGCTCGGGTACGGGGCTGCGCGCCTGCTGCTGGGCCTGGACCTGCTGGTCGGCAGCGGGTGGGAGACAGTCGGGATCGGGCTCGGGTTCGTGGCGGGCTGGCTCGCCACGTGGGCACGGGGACCGGCGCGGACGTGGCCGCTGCTGGCGGCGGCGGTCTTCCTGCTGGTGGGGGTGGCACAGCTGGCCGCCGAGCTCCCGGAGATCCAGAGCCTGGACCGCTACGTCGTGCCGGTGGTGATCATTGTGCTGGGCGTTTTGCTGATCGTTTCCGGGGCGCGGCGGCGCCTGGTGCGCGGCTGACCGGCCCTTGCGCGGCTGGCCGCCCCTTGGCGCGCTCCGCGCCGGAGACGTCGGTCGGAACCGATCCAGGCGGCGAGTGCGGTTTCCTGGGGCCGTTCAGGACGCGACCGCTGCGTCCACGGCGGCGCGCATGGCCGCCGCGATCTCGGCGACCTGCTCGTCGGTGACCACGAACGGCGGTCCCACCATGACGATGTCGCCGTCGATGCCGTTGGCGTTGCCGGTCCCCGAGTAGAAGAGGACGCCCCGCTCGCGCCCCGCCGCGAGTGCGCGTTCGGCGACCTGTCGCCCGCGGGGGAACGGCGCCCGCGTGTCGCGGTCCGCCACGAGCTCCACGGCGGCCATCAGCCCGAACCCGCGCACCTCGCCGACGCAGGGGTGCCCGGCGAACGCCTCCTGGAGCTTCGCCAGCAGCAGTGCCCCCTGCCGCTCGCTCGCCGCCACCAGTGCCTCGGCCCGCAGGATGCGGAGCACCTCGCGCGCCACCGCTGCGCCAACCACCGAGTGCGAATAGGTGAACCCGTGGACGAAGACACCCTTGCGCTGGATCGTCTCGTAGACGGAACGGTCGGCGGCGGCAAAGCCGAACGGCCAGTACCCGCCCGTCGCGCCCTTGGCGGCGGCGACGATGTCCGGCCGGACGCCAAATCGCTCCATCGCGAACCAGCGCCCGGTGCGTCCGAACCCGGTCATGACCTCGTCGGCGATCAGCAGCACGCCGTGGCGACGGCAGACCTCGGCGATCGCCGGCCAGTATCCCGCCGGTGGCGCGACCACGCCCAGCGTGGCGCCCACGATCGGCTCGGCCACAAAGGCACACACGTTGGTCGGGCCGGCCGTCTCGATCACCCGCTCCAGTTCCGACGCGGCGTCCTCCGCGGTCCCCGCCGAGTGTGCTTCGGGGTCGCCCGCTCGGTACGGATACGCCGCGCTCACGTGACGGAACCGCCCGAGCCAGCCCTCGTAGGGCCGTCGCAACGGCTGGCGTCCCGACAGGTCGAGCGCCCCGAGGGTGTTGCCGTGGTAGCTTCCCCAGCGGCCGATCACGATCTGCCGGTCCGGCTCGCCGCGAGCGACGTGATAGGCGCGCGCCATCTTGAGCGCGCTCTCGATCGCCTCCGACCCGCCGCTGACCGGATAGATCGCCGGCTCGTCGAGGGGCAGGAGCAGCCCGACCTCGGCCGCGTATGCCTCGAGCGGCTCGCTGGTGAACGCCGACCCGTGCGCGTAGGCGATCCTCGCGGCCTGGTCCGCCATCACGCGCGCCACCGACTCGCGCCCATGGCCCACGTTGACCACGATGGCGCCGCCGGCGGCGTCCAGGTAGCGCTTCCCGCTGGCGTCCCAGATCTCGGCACCCTGGGCGCGGACCGCGACCGGGAGCGAACGGGTCAGGACCCGGGGAAAGACCCGGCCGGGGGCGGTGGCCTCGGGCGCAGAGCGGCGCGTGATCAGTTCATCGGCGGCCATGCATCCTCCTCGGCCTACTTCGTGTAGATCCCCTGCGGATCCAGCTCCTCGCGGATGAGCCGCAGTTCATCGGCGCTCGGGGTGGGGGTGGTGGCAAGGCGGTCCGCCACCCTCGGCTCCCAGCCCATCGCGTCGCGCACCTGGTCGAGCGTGGCGCCCGGGTGCAACGAGTCCAGGCGCATCTCGCCGCTCTCGTCCTCGAAGTGGTAGATGCCCAGGTCGGTCACCACCACGGACGGGCCGCGGCCGATCCAGCCACCCTCCCGGCGGATCCGCGCCCCGTCCGGGCCGCCCAGGTTGCCCGGCGAGGTCCGGAAGTCGATGCGCTCCACGAACGAGCGCTTCGACTGGCGCATGATCACGAAAACGTTGCGGGCGTTGATGGCGATCTCGCAGGCCCCGCCGGACCCCGGCAGGCGGGTCTTTGGGTGCGCGTAGTCGGGGCCGATCACGGTCGTGTTGATGTTGCCGTACCGGTCGATCTGCGCCGCGCCCAGGAAGCCGACGTCCACCAGGCCCCGCTGCAGGTAGTAGCCGAAGAGCTCGAACATGCTCATGACCGCGGTGGAGCCGGTGACGATGGTGGGATCGCCGATGGAGAGCGGCAGCCGGGCCGGTTCCGCGCCGAAGACGCCGGCCTCGTAGACGAGCTCGAGATCCGGCGCAACGGTGCGCTTGGCCAGGTTCACCGCGATGTTGGGCAGGCCGACGCCCACGAAGCAGACGCGCTGGCCCGCGAGCTCGCGTGCGGCGGCGGCGATCATCATCTCGGACTTGCTGAAGGCGGGGGCGGCCGACTGGCCCATGGCGGCGGCCGACTGACCCGGGGCGGGGGCCGACTGACCCGTGGCCGGCTCGCTCATCGGTAGGCTCCGTAGTCGACCGGCTGCGACGGCGCCGGGCCGGGTCGCAGTGACGCGATGCGCTTCTCGCCGAGCTTCGCCATGTACTCGGCACGGCCCGATACGCCGTACACCCACTCGTCGAGCCACGCGTCGAGCGCCGCCGGGTCCCGGCTGATCCCCTCCCAGTCGATGTAGAAGCGGTTGTCGCGATCGTAGTAGCCCTGCGCGTACGAGGGATGCGCCCCGAACGGCTCCACCACCACCGCATCCACCTTGAGACCCGGGATGATGGTCCGGTTCGGGTCGGCCCGGATCACTGCCTCGTCCACCAGCTCCTCCACCACCACGATCACGCGGTCGGCCGCGAAGGCGGCCTCCTTCTGACAGCCCAGCAGCCCCCAGACCTGGGTGTCGCCGGAGGCATCGGCGCGCTGGGCGTGCACGATGGTCACGTCGGGCCGGAGCGGGGGCACCGCGTACACCGTCTCGTCGCCGTAGGGCGATCGAATCGGCCGGATCAGCGGGTTGGCGACGGGCAGGTCGGTCTCGTAGTACGAGCGGAGCGGGAAGAAGGGCAGGTTCGAGGCCCCGGCCACGTACCGGCACACCATCCCGAAATGGCTGTACTCCTCGACCTCGAGGGGCGCAGGTTGCCCGGTCTCGATGCGCCGCCGGATGGCGTGCAGCCCGCCCACGCCGGGGTTGCCAAGCCAGCTGAAGATCAGCTTGCGCGCGACGCCCGCGCCGATCATCTGGTCGTAGATGAGGTCCGGCGTCAGGCGCGCCAGGGTCAGGTCGCGCTTGCGCTGGCGGATGATCTCGTGTCCGGCCGCAAAGCCGATGAGATGCGTGAAGCCCTCGATGGCGACCGTGTCGCCGTCACGGACGAGATCACGAACGGCATCCGCCATGCTGGCGACTTTCGAGACCATGCCTGCTCCTGTACCTGCGACCGGCCCAGCGCCGCTGCGCGCCTAGGCCCTCGAGTCGACAGCTGCGACGGACTCCGAGAAGATGCGGAGGCCGATGGCTGCCTGCTCCGCTGACACGCTCAGCGCCGGCGACATGCGCACCACGTCCTCGCCCGCGGTCAGCACCAGCAGCCCGCGCTGGAAGCATGCCTCCTGGACGGCGTTCGCCGTCGCGGCCGATTCGAACTCGATCCCGATCATGAGCCCGATCCCACGCACGTCGCGTACGGTCCGCGGATGACGTTCGACCAGCGGCCGGAGCCCCGCCAGGAGCTGCTCGCCGCGCCCGGCCGCGTTGGCCAGGAGCTCGCGCTCGATCAGCCGGATCGTGGCCAGGGCCGCGGCGCAGCTGACCGGGTTGCCGCCGAAGGTGGATCCGTGGGCGCCGGCGGGCCACGTCATCAGCTCGGAGCGGGCCACCATGGCGGCCAGTGGCAGCCCGGACGCGATCCCCTTGGCGGAGAGCACCACGTCCGGTTCCACGCCGAAATGCTGGATTGCCCACCACTTGCCGGTCCGCCCCATCCCGGACTGGATTTCGTCGTCCACGAGCAGGATCCCGTGCTGGTCGCAGAGGCGGCGCAGGCGCATCAGAAAATCGGGTTCGGGCACCACGTACCCGCCCTCGCCCTGGATCGGTTCCACAAAGACCGCGGCGAACTCTTCGGCTGGCATCAGCCGGCGGAAGACCCGCTCCTCGAGCTCGTCGATCCCGGCGTTTCCGTACGGGACGTGGTAGACACCGGGCACCAGCGGCGAGTAATGGGCGTGATACTTGGCCTTGGAGCCGGTCAGTGTCATGGCGCCGTAGGTCCGACCGTGGAACGCGCCCAGGAAGGCGATCAGGTTCTGGCGGCCCGTGGCGTACCGAGCGAGCTTCATGGCGGCCTCCACCGCCTCGGCACCGGAGTTGGCCAGGAAGGTGCGGGTGGGGCCGCTGATCGGCGAGATCCGATCCAGCTCCTGGGCAAGCTCGGCGTAGATCGGCACGTAGTAATCGGAGCTGGCGCAGTGGATCAGCGTGGCCGCCTGCTCGGCGATTGCGGCGACCACGTCAGGGTGCCCGTGCCCCGTGGAGTTCACCGCGATCCCGGCCGCGAAGTCCAGGAACCGGTTTCCGTCGATGTCCTCCACGACCAGTCCGTCGCCCCGGACGGGCACCAGGTCATACGCGCGCGGCAGGCTGGGCGTGACGTATCGGGCGTCCAGGGCGATCTGTGCGCGGGCCCGGGGACCGGGCAATTCGGTCACGATGTCGGGGAGGGGCCGGGACTCGGTGGGCTGCTGGGCAAGGGTGGTCATGCTGGGCTCCGTACGAATGGCGTCAAGAGTGGGCGCCGCTGCGGCCCGGAGGGCGGCGGGCCGGGCCCCGCGCCTGGTGTGTAGCCGTCATGCAGGCTGAATACGACGTCCCTGAGTCTAGCAAGCGCCCGCGCCCGCGAGGACACGGATGGGCACCCCGGCACACCTGCCCGACGTGCGAGCCCGGGACGGGGCGGTCCCGGGGAGCCAGCCAGCGCACCCCAACCGGCTCATCCCCGCAGGGTCGCCACCAGCCGCGTCGGGTCCAGGAGCAGGTCCAGCGCCAGGTTGATGTCGGGGCAGACGAGCTGGGCCGCCTCGATCGCCTCTCGCGCCGCGCCCTCGGCCTGGACGACGACGATCGAGAGCGCGGCTTCGCGCAGCATCAGGCGATCGTTGCGGCCGTTGCCGATGGCGACCACCGCGGCCGCGCCCAGCTGGCGGACGTACGCCGCCTTGGCCTCTGCCTGGTGCCCGGCGTGGAGCACGGTCAGGGTCACCGGCAACGTCCCCAGCGCCTGCCGAGCCGTGCCGAACGTGTCGGCAGTGACCACATGCAGGGTGACCTGGTCGGCCAGGAGCCGGAGGCGATCGGCGGCCCCCGGGACCAGGGCCCCGTCGCAGGCGAGGGTGCCGTTGAAGTCGAGGACCGCGTCGGAGAGGAGCAGGCGCCCGAAGTCGGGAATTTCGACGGTCAGCATGGGGGTTCGTCGTCAGCGTTCCGGCGGCCCCACGCGGTCAATGCAGGCTGCGGTTTCCGCCTCTGCCACGGGGCCGCTGCGCCGTGCGGTGCCGGTCGAGCCCTGAACCCGGCCGGCACCGCCGTCATGCGCGCTGTCAGTCGACGATGGTCTGGCTCTGCTCCCGCAGGTACTGCTGCAGGTAGTAGAGCCCGCCGCCCGACTTGCCGGTGGTGCCGGATGCCTTCCAGCCGCCGAACGGCTGGACGCCCGGCCAGGCCCCGGTGGTCGCCCCGGCGCGCCGGTTGACGTAGACCACGCCGGCCTCGATGGTGTCCAGGAACTGCTCGATCTCTGTTCGCTCGGCCCCGTAGAACCCGGCGGTCAGCCCGTAGTTGTTGTCATTGGCCAGCTCGAGCGCCTGCTCGAGCGAGTCGACGGCACCGACGACCACGAACGGCACGAACAGCTCCTCGCGGAAGAGACGGTGGTCGAAGGGGAGCCCGTCCACGATGGTGGGCGCCACGTAGAAGCCCTGGTCGTAGGCGCCGCCCGTCAGCCGCTCACCGCCGTAGACGACGGTCCCGTCGCGTCGCGCTTCCTCGGACGCCCGACGGTACTTCTCGATCGCAGTCTCGTTCACCACCGGGCCCAGCCAGTTGCGCCGGTCGTTCGGGTCGCCGATCGAGATGGCCTTGGTCTTCTCCACCAGCAGCCGCAGGAACTCCTCCTTGACGTCGCGGTGCACGTAGACCCGGCTGCAGGCGGAGCACTTCTGTCCGCCGAACCCGAACGCGGCCCGCATGATCCCCTCGGCGGCCTCCTCGAGGTCGGCCGTGCGGCTCACGATGGCCGGGTTCTTGCCGCCCATCTCCACGATGACCGGCTTGGGGTAGTCCTTGGCGAAGTGCTTGTAGATGTCGAATCCCACCTCGTAAGAGCCGGTGAACGTGAGTCCGTTGACGCCCGGGTTCTCGACCAGCTCTGCGCCCACGGTGGACCCGGGGCCGGTGACGAAGTTCACCACCCCGCCCGGGATCCCGGCATCGCGGAAGACCTCGTAGAGCTTGAGGCCCATCAGGCTGCTCTCGGAGGCCGGCTTGAGAACCACGCAGTTGCCGGCCACCAGGGCCCCGCCGGCCGGTCCGCCGAAGAGCGAGGCGGGGAAGTTGAACGGCGCGATCACGGCCCAGACGCCGTACGGCTTCAGCACGGAGCGGGTGTGGACCGTCTCGTCGCCCAGGTTCCCCATCTGGTAATCGAACCCGTGGTGTTCCTCGAGTTGGTCGCAGTACCAGCGGATCAGGTCAGCCGTCTCCTCCACGTCGCCCAGTGCCTCGAGCCGGTTCTTGCCCACCTCGATGGCGGTCATCGCGGAGAGCTCCATCTGCCGCTCGCTGATGAGGTCCGCGGCGCGGCGCAGAAGGGCCACTCGCTCCTGCCAGGGCCGGCGACTCCAGCCGGGGAAGGCGGCGCGCGCGGCCGCAATCGCGTCCCGCACGTCCTGCCGCGTGCCCTTGGCAAAGCGGCCCACCAGCAGGCCGTCCACCGGCGAGCGGTCCTCGTAGGTGCCCTCGCCGGGGCGCGGCTCGCCGTTCACGTAGAGCGGATGCGTCTGGCCGAGCTCGGCGCGGGCCCGCCCCAGCCCGGCCTCGTAATCGGCATGCAGCTGCTCGTTGTCGTTCCGAAGCGTCGCGTACGTGATCTTGATCCGCGGCGCGGTCGGGCTGGTCATCGTCCATCTCCCTCGCGTACAACCGGAGAGTGCCGGGCGGGCGGCCCTCGGGGGCCGGTCCGGTTTGCAGACTAGTCTAGCGCGCGGATGGCCGGATCCAGTGCCGCCAGCACCTCGCCCAGGGCCGGCGCGACCAGGTCCGGGAGGGCCGATGTGCCGCGTCGCCGGGCGGTCTCCAGGTCATCGGGCCCGTGCTTCCCGGTGAACACCAGCGCGGCCCGGAGCCCGGCCCGTCGCGCGCCCGCCACGTCCGTCTGCAGGTCGTCGCCCACCATCAGCACGGCGTCACCGGTCAGGCCCGCGCCGGCGTCGCCGGCGGCGAGCGAATCGACCCCCGCGCGGAAGATCGCCCGGGCCGGCTTCCCGACCAGCAGGGCGTGCTGCCCGGTGGCGAATTCGAGAGCCCGCACGAACGCCCCCGAATCGAGGGTGGGTCCGCTCGGCGTCAGCCACCAGGGGTTGCGATGCATGGCCACCAGCCGCGCCCCGCCGCGCACCAGCCGGAAGGCGGTGTTGAGGCGTTCCCAGGTGAACCCCGGCCCGGCGTCGCCCACGATGACGGCCGCCACCGGACGCGCGTCACGCGGCGTGTCCGGCCCCGCGGTGGCCGAAGCGCTGAGGCCGGCGGCGGTGCCGCTGTCCGCCCCGGCCAGGGCCGCCTCCGCGTCGGAGAGCAGCCACTGGCCCTCGAACTCGCGGAGGGCGTCGGGGGCTGCGAGGACGTAGATCGGCCGCGTGGGCCAGCGTCGCCGGGCGACCACCGCGCTCGCGGAGAGCGCGGTGACGATTCGGTCGGCTTGGACCGGGATACCGGCTGCCTGCAGCTGGTGCGCCAGCGATTGCCGGCTCCAGAGCGAGCTGTTGGTCAGGAGGCGGAACGGGACGCCCTGCCGGAGCAGCGCGGCAACCGCTGCGGCGGCACCTGGGAGCGGCTCTCCCTTGCGCACCACGACCCCGTCCATGTCGAGCAGGAGCCCCCGGATGCCGTGGAGCGAAGACGCGATCGCAGTCTCGCGTGGGGCCGAGGACATCGCGGCATCTCCCTGCAGCAGCTGGACGTCGGCCCGGGGACTCGTCACGAGGCGACCTGGCACGTCGGCGGCCAAGGGTTCGCCCTGTCGCCGGTGGCGCCTCCTGCGTGCAGCACGGGCCGGGTGCTCCGCGCAGGGGCCGTCAGTGGGCTGGCTGCACCAGCCGGTAACAGTCGGAACAGTAGACCGGCTTGTCCGCGCGCGGCCGGAACGGCACCTGGGCGCGGTTGCCGCAGCGCGAGCACACCACCGTGAAGTACTCGCGCACCACGCGCTCGCCGCCTCGTTCGTAGCCCCGTGGCCCCCCAGCCACGCGGTTGTCGTCGTCGCTCGACTCGCGGGCCGCCCGCCGGCTGGCCCGACAGCTCGGACAGCGGCGCGGGTCGGACGCGAACCCCTTCTGCGCATAGAACTCCTGGTCGGCGGCCGAGTGGATGAACTGGACTCCACAGTCGACGCAGGTGAGGGTTCGATCGACGTAGGACACCGGGGCCTCCTGAAACGCGTGCTGCTGTGGCCGGTGCAGCCGACACGCCGCGTCCGCAAGGCTTGGGCCGACACTGCGCGCGGCGCGCACATCCGATTTTCGGGGCGCCGGCCTTTCGGGCGCCGCGCGACCCAAGCGTCTGCCGAGGTCCCTGGAACGGGGCGCACCGGTTGCGGTGCAAGCCTAGCATCGGCCCCATGGGCCGAACAAGGGCGGGACCTCGCACCGGCGCACGCCGGGTGGCACACTATGCGGCGAGGGAAGACTCCCGACGGCTCCCGGAAGCAGGACCGGCGTGCGGTTGCCCCTCGCGTGCCTGGCTGAAGGCGGTCCGCGCGACACCCGGAGTGGAGGAAGACCCAGATCATGCCTCGCCTGCTGCACTTGGCGGACGTCGGCCTGGGGGCACGGCACGTCGAGCTCGGCGCGGCCGGCAGCGCGCAACGCGAACGCCACTGGCAGGCGTTCGAGGCAGCGCTGGATCTGGCCGCACGCGAGCATTGTGACCTGGTCCTGATCGCGGGCAACCTCTTCGCCTCGAACACCCAGCCGCGTGGATCGCTCGAGCGTGCCGCGCGAGACCTTGGACATCTGGTGGCGGCCGGCACGGCCGTGGCCATCCTGCCGGGCGATTCCGACCGCGACGAGGCTGGGTCGCTCTACCGGACGTATGACCTCGCGGCACTGGGCGGACTGCCTCCCGGCACCGACGACCTGCGGGTCCTGACCCCCTGGCGCCCGGCGCTGGTGATTCCCGCCCTGGACCTGGCGGTTCGAGGGTACTGGGCGTCCGCCGGCCAGTCGCTGGACGAGGCGCTTGGCGCTCCTGCCGAGGAGACCGAGACCGGCGTCCGCCTGCGCGTGGGGGTCGCGCGGGGCCGTGTCGGAGCCACGGAGGGCGCGACCGTGAGCGCCCGGGCGGTGGGGGAGGCGGGGCTCAACTACCTGGCGCTTGGCGGAGCACCCGCCCCGGCGCAGGGACAGGTGGGGAGCACCTGGTGGGCCGATCCGGGTCCAACCGAGCTGCCCGGTGATGCGGCAGGCGAAGTCGGGAAGGTGCTGCTCGTCACCCTCGACCCCGCCGGTTCGGGGCGGGTGGCAATCGAGACCCGGCCGGTGGGGCGATCGCGGCGCGTGCGCCTGGAGCTCCCGGCCGCGGGTTTCGCAGACCGCGAGACCCTGCGGGCGCACCTGGCAACGCTGGCCGATGGCGACCTGGCCTGCGAGGTCCACCTGACCGGTTCGCGGCCGCCCGGGCTGCAGATCGAGGAGGCGGGCCTGGAGGCCGAGCTCGGGCCGCGGTTCCTGCACCTGCGCGTGCTGGACGACACCCTTCCGCCGCTGCCCGAACCCCTGCCGCCGGCGGAATCGATCTCCGGCGCATTTGCCCGTGCTCTCGGCGAACGCATCGCGGCCGCCCACGCCGAGGGCCGGACCGCCGACGAGGTCGAACTGCGCGAACAGCTCGACCTTGGGATGCGGATCCTGGCCGACTCGACCGGCATGCCTGTCTGAAGGAGGCGAAGGTGCGCATCGCTCGTCTCCGGCTCCACGACCTGCAGCGACACGCGGACTGGGAGCTGCGGCCTGCCCCCGGCCTGACCGTGATCCGCGGCCCCAACGAATCCGGCAAGTCCACGATCCGGCGCGCCATCGAGCTGGCCCTGTACGGCCGGGTTGGCGAGCCGGAGGTGCAGATCCGGCGATGGTCGGCTGCCAATCGGGCCGCCACGTCGGTCGAGCTCGACGTCGAGGCCGACGGCGAGGAGGAGACGCCCTTCAGTCTCACGCGGACCTTTGACGCGGCCGGGATGCGGCTGCAGCTGCGGATCCCGGAGGGTGCCCTGGAGGGCGAGGCGGCTGAGCAGCGGCTGGCCGAACTGACCGGGCTTCCCACCCTCGCGTTCTTCCGCTCGACCGTGGTGCTCGACCATGCGGATGTGGCCGGACTCGACAGCGATGACGAGGCGCTTCGCGGCAGGCTGGGGCAGGCAGTCTCGCCGGGCGACCGAGCCTTGGCGCGGAACCTGCGCGATCTGGCGGCCCGGGTGGACGCTCTTGATGGCGTGGGGCTTCCGGCACCTGGTCCGGTGGCCGCCGCAGAGGCGGAGGTGGCGCGGCTGGAGGCGGCGCTGGCCGAGGGCCAGGAGAGCCTGGGCCGGCAGCTGGAGGCCCAGGCGGCGCTCTGGTCGGCGCAGAGCTCGCTGGCCGAGATCGAGGCCCAGCTGGAAAGTGACCGGGAGCTGCTTGCCACGAGCGAAGAGGCCGTGCGGCTGCTGCGCGAACAGGAGGAAGCCGAGGCCCGTCACGATCGGTTCCAGCGCGCGGTGGCCGTGCGGGACGAGATCGAGAAGCGGGAATCGACGCATCCCTCGACCCTTCCACTGGCGGTCCTGCGCGAGGGGACCACTCGGCTTCGCGCCCTTGAGCAGTCGATCGCGGAACTCACCGCAGAGCTCGGCGACGACGTCAGCGTCTCCGGCGAGATCATGCGCCCGGAGCCCACCTGGCGACCGCTCGCCATCCTGGCGATCGCGCTGGCGGCGATCGGCGTGGGGGTCGCGCTGCTGACGCCGGAGCCGCTCGCCGGGATCCTGGTTGCGCTCGTGGGTGTCGTCTCGGCCGCCCTCGCGCTGCGCCGGCGACGCCTCGCCTTCGACGTGCACTACCAGCGGCACCTGCGCGACGAGCAGGTGAGCCGCCGGCTGCGCGGTCGCTCGGTGATCGAGGACCAGCTGCACCAGAACCAGAAGGCGCGCGAGGCGCAGCTTGCCGGCCTGGGGGTAAAAGACCTGGCCGCCTGCGAGGGGCTGCTGGCCGAGGAGGAGGCTCACGTGGCGCGGCTCGGCGAGCTGCGCGCGGAGTTCGCGACGCTCCTGGGCAACCCGCCGGTGACGGAGGACGTCGCCGTACTGCGCGATCGCGCCGCGGCCGAGGCCGAGCTGCGTCGCCATCTCCTCGCCGAGATGGGTGAGATCGGCAGGCATCCCGCGGGGCACCGGGCCCGGTACGACGCCGCCGTGTCGGCCGGCGAGGTGGCCCGCAGTCGCGCGCGTGAGGACGTGGCCGCCGCCCGCGGGCGGGTCGAGGCCAGCACGGCCGATGCGGATGCCGTGAGCGCGCTCGCCGAGGAGCTGGCCGAGGCCACCCTGCGCCGCGACCGGCTCGCCCGCCGCCGGCGGATCCTGGCCGGCACGCTGGAGGCGCTTCGGGCGGCCGAACAGGCCACCATGCGTGCGGCCGCGCGGTTCGTGGAGCGGCGGATGAGCCGCGATATCGAACGGATCACGGGCGGCCGGTACCGGCGGGTCGAAGTGGATGACCGGGACCTCTCCATCCGCCTCTGGTCGCCGGAGCGGCGCGACTGGGTGGACGTTCGGGCCTTGTCGTCCTCCGCGCGGGCGCAGGCCTACGTGGCCGCCCGGCTGGCGCTGGCACGCCAGGTGACCGGCCCGCGGCGGCCGCCCCTGATCCTCGACGACCCCTTCCTGGCCTTCGACGAGGAGCGCGGCGCACGCAGCGTGGCGCTCGTGCGCGAGCTGGCCGGCGACCTGCAGATGCTCCTGCTCTCGATCTCGCCCCGGTACGATGGCGTGGCCGACCTGGTGGTTGCGCTGCCGGCGCCGTCGGAGATCGACAGGCCGGCCGGCGCCGACCGATCCGCTGAGGGCGACCGGCCCGTCGCGGTCGCGGGTTCCGCCTGAGCCCGCTCGGGCTGGGCTTCGCGCTCGGCGCCGCACTCAGCTGGGGCACCAGCGACTTCGCGGGCGGCATGGCCAGCCGGCGCTGGGGAGCGTTGGCGGTCGGTGCCTGTACGCAGGGGATCGGGCTCGTGCTGGCCCTCACCGTGGCTCTGGTGTCGGGGACGCCCTTCCCCGGTCCAGTTACCGTGGCGTGGGCGCTGGTCGCGGGGACCGCAGGCATCATCGGCCTGGTGGCCTTCTACCGCGGCCTGGCGACGGGCGCCATGAGCCTGGTCGCACCGGTGGCAGCCGTGGTGGGGGCGGGGTTCCCGGTACTGGCTGGGTACGCGTTCGGCGAAGGCCTGGCCCCGGGCCAGGTGATCGGGATTGTCGGCGCGCTGGGTGCCGTGGCGCTTGTCTCGCGCCCCGAGGAGGATGCGCCCGGCGGCCGTGGTGGCATCTGGCTGGCCATGTTTGCAGGGGTCGGCTTTGCCGCGTTCTTCATTGGCATGGATCGGGCATATGCGGCCGGCGCCGGCCCCTGGTGGCCGCTGCCGGTCGCGCGCGCGGCCTCCTTTGTGCTGACGGCGGGTGCCGCCCTGGTGACCGGTCGTGCCGGGGAGGCCGTGCGCGCTCTCTCGCCGGTGGTGCTGGTCTCGGCGGTGGGCGACATCGTGGGGAACCTTGGCTTCCTGCTGGCGCGGAGCCAAGGCCCCCTGGGACCGGCCGCCGTCCTTGCCTCGCTGTATCCGGCGGTGACCGTCATGCTGGCGTGGTTCTTCCTCCGGGAGCGGCTCTCGCGCGTGCACCTGGCAGGCGTGGCCCTGGCGTTTCTCGGCATCGCGCTGATCGCGGTGACCTGAACCTGCACCCTCCCCGCCGGTACGGACCGGCCGCAGCCGGCCTGGCTGCCCCCGCCTAGCTCCCGAGCTGACGCTCGATGGCCCGGCCCCAGTGCAGGACCCGCACCGCGACCAGGACGGCGAACGCGGCCAGGACCAGGATGGCTGCGGCCGCGATGGAACTATCCAGGCCTCCGCCTTCGAACTCCGCGTAGACCAGCAGCGGCAGGGTCTGGGTGCGCCCCGCGAAGTTGCCGGCGAACAGGATGGTCGCGCCAAACTCCCCCAGTGCGCGAGCCCAGCTCATGGCGAGGCCGGCTGCCAGTGCCGGGCCGGCCAGGGGCAGCGTGACGTGGCGGAAGACGCGGAACTCGTCGGCGCCGTCAGCCCGGGCGGCATCCTCCACATCCCGATCGACCCCGGCCAGCCCGGTCCGGGCGCTGCGGATGAAGAACGGTGCCGAGACGAACGACTGCGCGAGCACCACGGCCGCCGTCGTGAAGGGCACCACAACGCCGGCCCGGTCAAGGAGCGGACCGAGGAGCCCCGACCGTCCGAGCGCCAGCAGCAGGGCGAGCCCCGCCACCGAGGGCGGGAGCACAATCGGCAGGTCCACGATCGCCTCCACCAGGGGCGCGCCCCGGAAGGACCGTCGGGCGAGCACCCAGGCGAGCGGCAGCCCGAACATGACGGTCAGCGCCAGGCTGACAGCCGTGGTGGACAGGCTCAGCCAGAGCGCGACCAGGACCGCGTGACTCCCCAGGGCCGCAGCCAGCGAACCCCCGAAGGCTGCGCGGGTCACCAGCACCACCACGGGGAGGCCCAGGAAGAGCGTGCCGAGGCCAACCAGCGCGGCGACCCCGGCGGTCCGGAGGGCGGATGCCGCGGTGCCGTCCCCGGGCTCGCGTTGCTGCGACATCCTGAAACCCGCCCCCCGGGTCACGGGGAGCGGAATCCGAAGCGTGCGAGGATGGCCTGGCCGGGTGGCCCCGCGAGCCAGGCCAGGAACGCCGCGGCCGCCGCGGCGTTCGGGGATCCGCGGACCACCACGCCGTCGTAGGTTGCCGTAACGTCCGCCGACGCCGGGACCGGGATGACGCGTACCTGCGCGGCGGCCAGGGCGTCCGTCACGTAGACGATCCCCGCGTCGGCTTCGTCCAGTTCGACTTCCGTCAGGACCGAGCGCACGTCGTCCTCCCGCGAGACCACGTTGGCCGCGTAGCGAGCCGCGAAGTCCGCCGGATACCCGGGCAGCCTCGCAAGGTTGGCGACCAGCCGGTTGGCGTATTCGGTGATCGGCACCTGGCTTCCCGCGGCCACGACCCGCACGCCCGGCCGCGCCAGGTCGAGGGGCGAGCCGATCCGGGCGGGGTTCGCGCCGGGCACCACGATGGCCAGGACGTTGCCTGCGAAGGGTACCGCCGGTCCGATCGAGAGCCGCCCGTGCACCAGCGCCTCCGCGTTCCGCGTGTCCGCCGAGAGAAAGACGTCCGCCGGGGCACCCTGTTCCACCTGGACGCGCAGGGCGGAGGACGCGCCGGTCGCAACCGTGAACGAGACGCCGGGGTGAGTTTCCTGGTAGGAGCGCGTGGCCGCAGCCAGCGCGTCGGTCAGAGAAGCTGCCGCCAGCACCGTGAGTCGGGCCGTGCCCGGGCCGGAGCCGGAGGGCACGCGGGCGCCGCCTGCGCCCTGTCCATAGCCGCACGCCGCGGCCACCAGGGCAGCCGCCAGCACCAGGCCGATGAGCGGCTTCGTGCGCGTGCGGGTCACCTTCGGCTCCGCGGCGCTAGGCCGGTGCGCTGCCGCCGGGGTCCGCGGAGCCGGCGCCCGCCGCGCGGCGCGCGAGCCATGGCCGAGCGTAGAGGAACGCTATGACGGCCACCGCCAGCGACGAAAGACCTCCGGCGGCGAATGAGACGGCCGACCCGAACTGGGACGCGAGGGTCCCGGCGAACAGGGCACCGATTGGCGTGGAGCCGGCGAAGACTGTGGTGTAGACGCTCAGCACCCGCCCGCGCAGGTCGTCGGGGACGGCGAGCTGGATCGAGGTGTTGGCAGTCGCAGACATCGCGATGCTCCCGAACCCGACCCCGAACAGGCAAGCCAGCGCGATGGGCATGGCGTGCACGACGAGGAGCACGGCCTGCAGAGCGCCCAGCAGTCCGGCCCCCACGAGCATCACCCGCGGAGACGACCGGCCGACAAACGCAATCGCCACCGCAGCCACCAGCGCGCCCAGCCCGGTGGCTGCCATCAGGAAGCCGAAGCCGGTGGCACCCGTCCGGAGCACATCGGCGGAATAGACCGGCACCAGCACGTTGAGGTTCATGCCGAGGGTGCTGACCAGGCCCACCACGGCCACTGCGAGCAGCACCACCGGCGTGGCCCGGACGTAGCGGAGCCCCTCGGCCAGATCCTCCACCACCGCCCCCACCCGGTGCTGCAGCTGGTAGCGGCTCCGTCCATGCAGCTCCGAGGTGCGCATTGCGAACAGGCCGATGATGACGGCGATGTAGCTGATGCCGTTCAGGAAGAAGCAGCTGGCGATCCCCACCAGCCCGATGATGATGCCCGCCAGGGCCGGTCCCACGATGCGCGCCGTGTTGAAGACGGCGGAGTTGAGCGCGACCGCGTTGACCACGTCGTCACGGCCCACCATCTCGACGACGAATGCCTGGCGGGTTGGGTTGTCCACGGTATTGACGACCCCCAGCAAGAGCGCGAGCAGGCCCACCTGCCAGGCCTGGACCTGGTGGGTCCAGGTCAGCCAGAAGAGCGCCAGGGCAAGCAGCATGGAGGCCGTCTGGGTGCCGATGATGGTGGTTCGCTTGGGGAGCGCGTCGGCGATCAGCCCGCCGAAGAGCCCGAACAGCATGACCGGCAGGAACTGCACCGCGGAGATGACGCCGAGGACGAACGGATCGTGCGTCAGCTGCAGGACCAGCCAGCCCTGGGCAAGCGACTGCATCCAGGTCCCGATCAGCGAGATCAGCTGGCCGGCGAAAAAGAGCCGGAAGTTCCGGTGACGGAGCGCGACGCCCGCGCGCCGCGCACCGGTGACCGCCCGGGGTTGCGCGCTCCCGGTTGAGGAAGGCATTCCCGAAGCCTACCCCAGCCGGCCCCCGAAGTGGCTGACCCCGAACGCGGCCGGCATCTCCCTGAAGCCGGGGCGATCCGCCGCCGGTTCCGAACGATCCGTCACCGAGGCCGTCTCGCGGACGGGTCGGCGTAGGATGGCGTGGATGTGCGGCGCCGGGGGCCGGCGGCAGCGGCTGCAAGGCGGTGCGGCGCAGGGGCGTCCCTCTTTCCGTGAGTCCGCGTCCCGCAGAGGGGAGAACCGTGATGTCCGTCGAGATCCGGCCATACGCCGGCGCCGACCTGCGACCGTTTGTGACTGCGGCGGGGATCCCGTTCGCCTGGGTGCCCGGGGACGAGGACGTGCGGGATCACGAGCGGCTCCTGGAGCGCGACCGGCTGCTCTGCGCATACGACGGGGCCGCCATCGTGGGAACGGCGGCGGTGCATTCGTTCCGGCTCAGCATCCCCGGCGGCGAGTTGCCAGCGGCTGGCGTGACAGACGTGGGGGTTCTGCCAAGCCACCGGCGCCGGGGCATCCTGACCGGGATGATGGGCTGGCTGCGGGACGACATCCATGCCCGGTCCGAGCCGCTGGCGGTCCTCTGGGCCTCCGAGGCGGCCATCTACCCGCGCTTCGGGTACGGGCTGGCCACCCTGAACGCCTCGTTCGACCTGCCTGCAGCCGGCCGTGTCTTTCGCCCCGCGGCCGACCCAGGGGGGCAGGCCCGGCTGATCGACGCGGCCGAAGCCGCCCGGTTGCTGCCGCCGATCTACGAAGCCGCCCGGCTGACGCGGGCCGGGTTCGTCGCCCGGACTGGGGCCTGGTGGGAGTTCCAGGTCCTGCGGGACCGTGAGGCCGATCGGGAGGGGGCGGGGCCCACGTTCACCGTCCTGGAAGAGGGCCGGGCCCGCCCCGAGGGGTACCTGCGCTACCGGATGCGCCACGCCTGGGGCCCCCAGGGGCCCGACAACGTCCTCGAGGTGCGCGAGCTGATCGCCGCCACGCCACGGGCCGAACACGCACTCTGGCGGCTGGTACTGGGGATCGACCTGGTCGCGCACGTGCGGGCCTGGCACCAGCCGGCTGACCTGTCCCTGCTGATCCAGCTGGCGGAGCCGCGGCGGCTTGCCTTGACCATCGGCGACGGGCTCTTCGTCCGACTGATGGACCTGGCGGCGGCACTGTCGGCCCGGCGCTACGCGGCCCCCGGGTCGGTGGTCCTGGAGGTCGCCGACACCGGCGCGCCATGGAACGCGGGACGCTGGCGGCTGACCGTCGAGTCGGGGACCGGCGCCCCCGGCTCGCCGACGGGCGCTGCCGGGCCGAGCGCATCCGAGCCGGCTGAAGAGCCGGTCGCGCCGGCGGGGCTGCCCGGGCGTCTCGAGCGAACCGCCGACGCCGCCGACCTCGAGCTCGACGTGACCGACCTTGCCTCCTGCTACCTGGGCGGGTTCACGTTCGGTCAGCTGGTCCGGGCCGGCCGGGCCGTTGAGCGCGCGCCGGGGGCCGCGCGCCGGGCCGACGCGCTTTTCGTGGTGGACCGCGCCCCCTGGTGCCCCGAGGTCTTCTGAGCTCGGACAGCTCCGAGTGCCGCCCGTCACAGACGGGCGGCACTCGGAGGACGTGACGGCCTGGCACGCGGACCTGTGGCCGGGGGCAGCAGCCGGCGCACAGCTCGGCCGATGGATCAGGCAGCCGCCGGCTCGGGCACCGCTGCGGGCAGATCGGTCTGCGCCACCGGACGCTTGAGGAGCGACACCACCACTGCGCTGATTACCATCCCGACCAGGATCGAGAGCACGTAGAGCGGCAGGTCGGTGACCACGTTGGGGATCGGCAGGACGAAGACGCCGCCATGTGGCGCCCGGAGCTGGATCCCGAACGCCATGCTGAGCGCGGCCGTGACGGCCGAACCGGCCATGATGCTGGGGATGACCCGGAAGGGGTCGGCGGCTGCGAAGGGGATCGCGCCCTCCGTGATGAACGAGAGCCCCAGCACCCAGGCCGCCTCGCCCGCCTCCTTCTCCTCCGCGTTGAACTTGCGCGGCGCGATGACGGTGGCCAGCGCGAGGCCCAGCGGCGGTACCATGCCGGCTGCCATGACGGCCGCCATCGGTTGGTAGACGCCCGATCCGAGCAGGCCCACCGCGAACGTGTAGGCCGCCTTGTTCACGGGCCCGCCCATGTCGAAGGCCATCATCAGGCCCAGGATCAGTCCGAGCACGATCGCGCTGCCGCCGCTCAGCCCCTTCAGCCAGCTCGTCAGATCCGTGCTGACGGTTTTGATCGGCTCGCCGACCACGTAGATCATCGCCAGGCCCACCACCAGCGAGGTGAGCAGCGGGACGATGAGGACGGGCATGAGGCCCTGCAGGGTGCGGGGCAGGTGGATGGTCTGGATCAGCCAGAGGGCCAGGTATCTGGCGAGGAAGCCCGAGATGATGCCGCCCAGGAACCCGGCACCCACCTGGGTGGAGATGAGCCCGCCGATCATGCCGGGGGCGAGCCCGGGCCGGTCGGCGATCGAGTAGGCGATGTACCCGGAGAGGATCGGGACGAAGAGCGCGAACGCCGACTGGGCACCGATCTGGTACAGGGCCGCCGCGAGGGTCCCCTGTTTCTCGTAGGCGTGGATGCCGAACGCGAACGACAGCGCGATCAGGATCCCCCCGGCCACCACGAACGGGATCATGAAGGAGACCCGTTCATGAGGTGTTTGTAGGGACCCTTCTGGCTCGACTTCTGGGCTGCCTTGCCGGCGGCGACGCGGGCCAGGTAGTCGCCTTGCGCCGGGGCCTGCGGAACTCCGCCTGCCGGCGTCGGCGCGGGTGCGGCACTCGCCAGCTCCACGGCCTGGGCGATGAGGCCGGCCGCGTTGCGGATGGCGTCGCCCGTGGAGGCGTGTACGATCGGTTTGCCCGTGAACCGATCCTCCGTCACGTTGGTATCGGCGGCGATGATGACGGCATCGGCCTGGGCCGCCTCCGCATCGGTGATCTGGTTCTCGGCGCCGATGCTCCCCTGGGTCTCGACCTTGATGGCGAGCCCGGCCTCGGCCGCGGCCTTGCTGAGTGCCTCGGCCGCCATGTAGGTGTGGGCGATGCCGGTCGGACAGGACGTGATCGCGACCAGGCGCTGGACTGCCATGACGAACCCCTTTCTGTTCTGGGTGACCCTGCGGTGGTATCGGCCGGTGGCTTCAGGCGACGATGGTCAGCCGCCGTTCGAGCAACTCCAGCACGGCGTCGGCCGTGGGAGTGGTGCGAAGTGCGTCCCGGAAGTCCTCGTGCATGAGGGCCCGGGCGAGGGCCGCGAGCATGCGCAGGTGGTCGTCGCTTGCGTGCTCGGGGCTGGTGATCAGGAAGATGAGGTCCACCGGATGCACGGCGAGCTCGGTCCCGGGCGCCGCTCCGGCATCCTCGACTGCCTCCCCGGGCCACTCCACCCCTGCGGCGCGGCGGCCGAAGGCCAGCGCGGCCCGCCGCACATGTGCGCTCTTCGCGTGTGGGATCGCGACCCCAAAGCCGATGTTGGTGCTCCCGAGCGTCTCGCGTTCCAGGGCTGCCTCGGTCACGAGGGCCGCGTCGTCCACCGAGCCCAGCGCCTCCAGGCGACGCGCGAGCTCGAGGATGGCCGCGTCCCGCCCGGGTGCGGCAAGTTCCAGCACGATGGACTGGGGGCCGATCAGGTCTCGAACGGCGGTGGTCGGCATGGCGTTCAGCCTCCTCCGGCAATGTGTGCGGCGGCCTGCTCGACGGCGAGCTGACAGGCCGCGAAGAACTCGGCTGGCCCCACCGGCTCACCCGCGTCGCGCCGGGCGAGCTCGACCGCGATGCGGGCCACCATCGCATCGCCGGCTCCCACCGTGGTGGTGGGCCGTTCCGGGTCGGCGTTGATCGCCTCGGCGGCAAAGGCCCGTGATGCGTGTCCCAGGGCCGCCACGGCGCCCTGTGCGCCGAGCGAGAGCAGCACCGCGTCCGGACCCAGGGCCCCGATCTCGGCCGCCGCCCGGCGGGCGTCTTCGACGTCGCCGACTGGGCGCCCGAGGATCTGCTCGGCCTCCACGCGGTTGGGCTTCACGAGAAACGGGCCGGCCGCGATCGCCCGCGTCAACGGCTCGTCGCTCGCGTCGACGATGGTCAGGGTCTCCGGGGCGCTCGCCCGCAGCGCCCGTGTCCAGCGCGCGTAGGTCTCGACGGGGACCCCGCCGGGCAAACTGCCGGACAGGACCACCACGGCCGGACGCGCGTGGGCAACCTCCTCGAACAGGTCGGCGGCGACCAGGTCCAGGATCTCCGCGCTGACCGCGGGCCCGGTCCCGTTGATCTCGGTCATGCGCCCGTCCACTTGCTCGATCAGCTTCAGGTTGTTGCGTGTCTCGCCCGCGACGGCGCGGAAGCGCGCGCGGATCCCGAGTGCCTCGAGATGCTGCTCGATGCGGCGCGCCTGGTCCTCGCCGGCAATCCCCAGCGCCAGGACCGGGGCCCCCAGCTGGCCCGCCGTGCGCGCCACGTTGATCCCCTTGCCGCCGATCGCGGTCCGGGACATGGCGGTGCGGTGCGTGGCCCCTGGCTCGAGGCGGCCGATCCAGGCGGTCCGGTCGATGGCCGGGTTGAGCGTGACGGTGACGATGGGGCGCATCACGCGGCTCCCGGAGCGGCCGTCTGCCCGGCTCCCGGCGCGGCGGTGCCCGTGGCGCCGGGCAGGGGAGGCCGGCTCGGCACGACGTCCACCCGGAGCCCGGCGGCCCGCAGCGCCTCCACCGCGTCCGCCGGCGCGCTGTCGTCGGTCAGCAGGAGGTCCACCTCCTCGAGGCCCGCGACTCGGGCGAAGCTCACGGCGCCCAGCTTGCTGCTGTCTGCCAGCACCACCGCGGTGCGGCCGGAAGCGATCATGCGGGCCTTGGTCGCCGCTTCCTCCCAGGTGGGGGTGGTCAGCCCGGCGCCGACCGCGACGCCGTTCATGCCGAGGAACGCGATGTCGACGTGCATCTGTTCGATGGACCGTTCGGCCAGCGGCCCGACCAGCGCCAGGGTCTGCTCCTTGGCCTGACCGCCGGTCACGATCAGCCGGAGGTGCTGGGCCAGCTCCACCGCGATCGGGATGGAATTGGTCGCGACCGTGACGTCAATCCGCCCGCACAGCAGCCGGGCCAGCTCCAGGGTGGTCGTGCCGGCGTCGAGGAAGACCGTCTGTCCCGGCTGGACCAGCTCGCTGGCGGCTCGGGCGATCGCGGCCTTCTCGGCCAGGTGCGTGGTCTCCTTCTCCCGGAAGGAGGGCTCGAACCGGCTCGCCGGGACCGCCCCGCCGCGCGTCCGTTCGACTGCGCCGTCCTGGGCCAGGACCTGGAGATCGCGCCGGATCGTCGACTCGGAAACCCCGAAACGGGCGGCCAGCGCCGGCACCTCGGCGCGTGAATCGGTGGAAAGCACCTCCAGGATCTGTCGGCGCCGCTCGGCGGTCATCATGGTGACGGGAGCCTCCGCTTGGCTTGCTGTATGCTCGTGACGAGCAGCTCGGTTGCGCACTATTGCTTGTTGGTGCGTATAATAGCGGGCAACGCGCAGCTGTCAAGAGGTAGTGCGCAGTAATCCGCGATTTGTGCGCAGCAATGCGCATACAGGACGGGGCCAGGCCCCAGGAGGACGCACGTGGAGTCCGTCGAGCTCGAGATCCGCAACCCTTCCGGGTTGCACGCGCGCCCGGCATCGGTGTTCGTGAAGACGGCGGCCGGCTTCCGGTCGCGGGTGCAGATCGAGAACCTGACGCGCGGCACAGCCCCCGGAGACGCGAAGAGCATCCTGACCATGCTCGCCGCGGGCGTGCAGAAGGGGCACCTGGTCCGGATCACGGCGGAGGGCGAGGACGAGACGGCCGCCATCGCCGCGCTCACGGAACTGGTCCGTTCGGGGATCGGCGAAGCGCTCGAATAGCGAGCCGGCCCGGCCGCCCCGCCGCGGGGCGGCGCCCGGTCCCGGCTTCATCCCGCAGGGTTGCGAACGCTTCACCGTTTCGTCATCGGCGCACGACCGGGCTGCCCCGCATACTGGGTCTTTCTGCCCCGCAGGAGGCGCTCCATGCCCGACCCCATCAGCCGCGCGATCGAGCCCACGTTCTTCAGCTGGGACCGGTCCCTGCCGCACCTCCTGGCGCAGACCGTGTCGGGAGTGGCGCAGTACGGCATCGTGGTGGCGGTCCTGGTGGTGGGGCTGGGCGCGCTGTGGGCTGCAACGCGCAGCTCGGGCGCCTGGTTGCCGGACACGCTGCTGCGGCTGGCGCCCGGGATCCTTGCCGTCGGGATCGCGCTCGGGATCGCGCACGTGGCCGGGTTACTGCTCCCCGAGACGCGTCCCTTCGTGCTGCTGGGGCAGCCACCGCTCTTCCCGCATGCCCCGGACGCGAGCTTCCCCAGCGATCACGTCAGCGGCGGCATGGCGATGCTGGGTGCCCGGGTGGGCACCCGGACGCGCGCGCTGACCGTGGCGATCGTGGTGGCAGTGGGCCTGGCGCGGGTGATCGCGGGCGTGCACTGGCTCGACGACATCGTGGGCGCGGCGGTCCTCGGGCTGGTACTGGCCTGGGGCGTCACCCTGGTCTGGTCGGCCGCCGTGTCGCGGCTGGCGCTCGTCAGGCCCCGCCGTCCCTGACCGCGGCGGGCAGGTCCGCCGCGACGGCCGCGTCCAGCAGCCAGGTCGCGCCGGCGCGAGCTGCGAGCTGGGCCGGGTAGCGCCCGGGATCGCGGGGACCGGTCAGAATCGCGGCGATGACCGATGCCTTGTCTGCCCCGGCCGCCATGACCAGGACGTCCCGGGCGATCTCGGTGAGACGCGGCGAGCAGGTGACGCGGGGAACGTGCGGCGCCGCCGTGGTCGGGGCCGGCACCCCGGCGCAGATCGGCGGGGCCGGCGCGTCCACGAGGGGGCTCCCCGGGAAGCACGACAGGAAGTGACCATCGGGTCCGACGCCGAGCAGCACCAGGTCGAAGACCGGGAGCCCACGCCCGTCGAGCGGCGCCCTCTCGGTCAACTCGCTGGCATATCGTTGCGCGCACCAGTCGGGGCCCTCGCTCGCTGCGGCTGCCTCCGGGATCGGGAACGGGTGGAGGTTGGAGGCCGGGACCGCGAGTCCCCCGGGGGCCGCCAGCAGCGTCTCCTCCACCAAGTGCACGTTCGAATCGGGGTGATCGAACGGGACGAAGCGATCGTCGCCCCACCAGAACTGCACGTTGCCCCAGTCCAGGTCTTCCCGGAACCGGGGACCCGTCAGCGCCCGATAGAGGGCGATCGCGGTTCCTCCGCCGGTCAGGGCCAGGTGGGCCTGCCCGCGTTCGGAGATCGCGGCCCGCAGCGATGCACAGACGTACTCGGCGCCGCTCTGACCCAGGGCGGCTGCGTCCTCGGCCACCACGATCCGGGGTCCAGGCATTCGGTTCCTCCCTCTGGTTCCGGCTGACCGCCGTCCCTTTCGCCGGTCAGGCCAGTCGCTGCCCGCGGCCCGGCATCGACCGGGCGGGGCCGGGGCCGCCAATCATCCCCCCACCAGGCGCGCCGCCTGCGCCACGCTCTCCTCGAAGATCCGGTCGCGCCCGAGCCGATCGAGGGCCTCGGCCAGGTAGGGTGCCTCGTCAAAGGGCTCCAGGCTCCCCGCCCGCCGCACCACGCCCGCGCCATCCCAGTCGGCGGTTGCCAGCAGGTGGTCGGCCTGGCGGGTGACGCGCGCCCGGATCAACCGGCGTCCTCGCCCAAGTTCGAGCTCGACGCGTTGGAGAGACCCGTTCGCGGCGGCCGCCACGGGTCCCGCGGCAGGCAGAGGCCGGAATTCCACCGGGACCTCGCGCCGTCCGTCCGTCCAGGCCCCCGTCAGCACGTCGCTGTTGCGCTTGGCCGCGAGCGGTCTGGCGACTTCCAGCTGGAGGGCGGCTGCCAGCCAGCCCGCGAAGCAAGCGGCCTTGGCAATCCGAAGGGTGGAGCCGGGGCGGAGGATGTCCAGTCGCACGCTGCGCAGCGCCGCCAGTTCGGGGGTCAGCAGGGGATGGTCGAACAGCCCGCCGAGCAGCTCGCGCCAGGCCGTCAGCCGCATCCACCCGATGTCGTGGACCGCCACCGTCTCAGCGGCGATCAGCGCTGCCAGGGCCGCCAGCCGCGCGGTCCCGTCGTCTCGGAAGCTCCCCGAGTCGATCACCATGTCGTCGCAGGTGGCGGCCAGCTCGCGCACCTGCCGAGAGCCGAGCGGCGGATCGTCAACCCACCAGAGAACGACCGGCAGGTCGTGGATCAGCAGCGGGGTTGCGATCCCGGCAAGGTGCTGCGCCGTCTCGCCGTGCGCCTGGACCAGGATGCGCTCCGCGCAGGTCTCGCCCTCCCGGGGAGGATGGATGCTGCACTCGAGGGCGAGCCGGGCGTCCATCCCGGGTGGTCCGTCCGGGTCGCCCGGTGCCAGGACGATCGCACGCGACGGGTGACGCTCCGCGAGCTCGGTGATCGCGCTCATCGCGCGCTCGAAGGTCTCGGGTCGGCCGGCCACCGCGACCAGTGTCAGGACCGACGTCCGCGCCCGGACGCGCACTTCCCCCGCTTCTCCCAGCAGTCGGGCCACCCTCGAATCCTCGAAGACGCCGGTCCCCCGGGACTCGCCGGCGTCTTCGCTCTCCACGGCCTGGGCGGCCATGGCCCAAAGCCGTGCGAGCTCGGATTCGATCGTCTCGATGGAGTCCGCCCGCGCCTCCCAGCGGTGCAGGTCAGCGGATGCCGGGCCGAGGGGGGTGCGGGCGGCTGCGGGGCGGGGACCTGGACGGTCGGCCATTGCTCAGAGCCTCCGCCAGCGCCGGCCGTCCCGTTCGATGAGCCGATCGGCCTCCTCGGGCCCCCACGAGCCGGCCGCGTAGTTCGGGAAGCTGGGCCGGGGCCCGCTCTGGTCCCACGCCTCCCAGGCCTGGTCGATGGGCGTCACCACCGCCCAGGCGGCCTCCACCTCGTCGGCGCGCGTGAACAGCGACGCGTCGCCCAGCATGGTGTCCAGCAGGAGCGTCTCGTAGGCCTCAGGGGCGTCGCTCACGAAGGAAGAACCGTAGGCGAAGTCCATGTTGACGCTCCGCACGTCCAGCCCCAGGCCGGGCACCTTGGCCACGAACCGGAGCAGGATCCCCTCGTCGGGCTGGATCCGGAGCGCCAGCAGGTTCGCCTCGGGGTCCGCCCGAAGCTCCTTGAAGAGAGCCAGCGGCGGCCGCTTGAACTGCACCGAGATCTCCGTTGCGGACTTGGCCAGCCGTTTGCCGGTCCGCAGGTAGAAGGGGACGTCGGCCCATCGCCAGTTCTGAATCTGCACTTTCAGGGCCACGAACGTCTCTCTCGTGGAATCGCCCGCGACCTTGGGTTCCTCGCGGTAGCCAGGAACGGCCTTGCCCCCGACCCAGCCGGGCCCGTACTGGCCCCGGACCACGTCGCGGGCGATGCGCTCCTCCGTCCAGTCGGTGTCGATGGCGCGCAGGACCCGGAGCTTCTCGTTCCGCAGGTCGTCTGCTTCGAAGGCGATGGGGGGCTCCATGGCCACCAGGCTGAGGAGCTGGAGCATGTGGTTCTGCAGGATGTCGCGGGTGGCGCCGGCCTCCTCGTAGAACGGGCCGCGCCCCTCCACTCCCAGCGACTCGGCCACCGTGATCTGCACGTGGTCCACATAGCGGCGGTTCCAGATCGGCTCGAAGATCCCGTTGCCGAACCGGAAGACCATCAGGTTGCGGACCGTCTCCTTGCCCAGGTAATGGTCGATGCGGTAGATCTGCGACTCTCGAAAGACCCGCTGGACATCCCGGTTCAGCTGATGCGCCGACTCCAGGTCCTGCCCGAACGGTTTTTCGATGACGATCCGGGCCCAGCCATGGGTGCGCCCCTCCGCGTCGAGCGACGCGCGGCCCAGCTGCTCGATGATGGTGGGGCCCAGGCTGGGCGGCGTGGCCAGGTAGAAGAGCCGGTTGTCCCGGGTACCCCGGGAGACCGAGAGCTCGTCCAGGCGCCGGCTGAGCTGCTGGTAGGCCTCGGCGTCATGAAACTCGCCCTGCTGATAGAAGATCCCGGCCGCGAAATCGTCCCAGATGGCGTCCTGGACGGGGACCCGCGAGAACTCGGCGACGGACGACTTGAGGTCGGCCCGGAACGAGTCGTCGGTGTACGCGCGCCTGGCGAAGCCGACGATGGTGGTCTCGGCGGGCAGGAGCCCCACGCGACGCAGGTTGTAGAGCGCGGGCAGGATCTTGCGGTGAGTCAGGTCGCCGGTGGCGCCGAAGACCACAATGCACGCGGGGCCGGGCACCCGTTCGAGCCGGAGGCCGGTGCGGAGCGGGTTGACCTGTGGCTGCGTCCCGCCCGCGCGCGCCGCCCCGGTGCGACGTGCCATCTCAGACCTCCCCCGCAGTTTCCGGCATCAGCCGAGCGCGCGTTCGAGCGCCGCCTGCAGCGCCACCAGCCCCGCATCGGGGTCAGCCGAGCAGTCGACCCGCAGGACGGGCAGCTCGTGGGCCTCCAGGGCCTGGAAGTCGCCCAGGGCCTGGGCATCGATCAGCGTGCCGAAGCTGTGGTCGGTGCCCGGAATGGGGAGATCTTCCGGGTGGCCGGCCACGAGCTGCAGGAACCAGCCGATGGGCGCGCCGCCCTTGTGCAGCTGCCCGGTGGAGTGCAGAAACCGCGGGCCGTACCCGAGCGTGGTGGCGCGACCGGTGCGGTCCCGCAACAGGGCGCGGATCGCCTGCAGCGCGGCCGTGCGCTCCGGCCCGGGGGCCATGTACGCCTGGATGGACAGGTAACTGTTGGCCTTGGCGCGGGCAAGGTGGCGCCGCAATTCGCCCGGGACCGAACCGTCGTTCGCGCTCAGGCGCAGAGCGGCATCGCCGAAGAGCGTCAGCGGCCCCTCCGTGGCCAGCGGCTCCAGGGCGGGCAGCTGCCCGTGTCCGTGGTAGGCCTCCAGCACCCGGCGCGTGTTCTCCTTGGACTCGGTGACGTTGGGCTCGTCGAACGGATCGATGCCCAGCACGGCGCCGGCCACGGCGGTCGCGAATTCCCAGCGGAAGAACTCGCCGCCCAGGCCCAGGTCCGGATCCACCTCGATCTCGACCACGGGGTGGCCGGCTCCCGTGAGGCCCCGGACCAACGGGTCGGTCTCGCCCCGCCATTCCGCGTTCCCCGCCAGGCTCAGACGCACGAACGCGCGGTCGGGGCCGTAGGAATCCACCTGGCCCAGCGGCTCCCGGTCGATTGGGACGATGCCCACGCCCTGTTTGCCGGTGCTTTCGGCGATCAGCTGTTCCACCCACGCCCCGAACGGCGCGACGGCCGGGTCGGCGAGGAAGGTCAGCTTGTCCCGCCCGGACCTGGCAAGCGCCCCCATGGTCGCGCCGAGCACCAGCCCGGGGTTGTCGGTCCCGTCCTCGCGGCAGCGCTGCGCCATGCGAACGCCCTGCGAGAGCAACCGTTCCAGGTCAATCCCCAGGAGCGCCGCGGGCACGCACCCCACGTAGGTCAGGGCGCTGTAGCGGCCCCCCACGTCGACCGGGTTGAGAAAGACCTCGCGGAACTCGTTGTAGTGCGGGATGGACTCCATGCTTCGGCCGGGGTCGGTGATCGCCGCGAAGTGCAGCGACGGCCACGAAAACCCCCGCCCGTGGGTTTCCTGGTCCCAGAAGGAGGCCAGGAAGCTGAGCGTCTCGGTGGTGGTTCCGGACTTGGTCGCGATCACGTAGAGCGTGGTCGCGGGATCGAACGAATCGCGCACGCGGCGAACCGCGGCGGGGTCGGTGGAGTCCAGCACGTGGACCGGGAGGCCGCGGTCCGGGGTCACGCCGTACGTCGCTGCGAGCACGTCGGGCGCGAGCGAACTTCCGCCCATGCCGCACAGCACCACGCGTGTGAAGCCCTGCTCCCGCACCCCGTCGGCGAACGCCCGCAGCTCAACGACATCGTCCAGGAACCGCTCGGGGGCGTGCAGCCAGCCCAGGCGGTTGCGGATCCTGTCCTGTACCGGTTGGTCCGCCGACCAGACCGTGGCATCGCCATCCCAGATCCGGCTCACCCAGCCTTCGGCGCCTGCCCGCTGCAGTGCCGCGTCAACGGCCACCTGCAGTTCGTCCGGCAGCGAGATGCCCTGAAGGGATGCGCCCTGGGTCATCGTGCTTCCTCCTTGCCTGCTGGTCCGCGCGTGGCGGTCAATGTACCCCGGCGCTGGCAGGTGCCTCTGCGGAGCGCACCGAGATCACGCCGTGCAGACGACCCTCGAGCACACCCTGCGCGACCTCCACCAGGTGCTCGGCGGTGATCCCAAACGCCTCCATCACCTGCGGCCCCGGCCCGGACAGGCCGAAACGCTCGACGGACACCATGGCGCCCTGCGGCCCGACCCAGCGATCCCAGCCGAACGAGACACCGGCCTCCAGGCTGACCCGCGCCGTGACCGCCGGGGGGAGCACCTGGTCGCGGTACGCGGCGGGCTGCGCCTCGAACAGCTCCCAGCACGGCATGGAAACCACGCGGGTGGGCACGCCCAGGGCCTGCAGTTGCTCCCGTGCCGCCACGGCGTGCTGCAGTTCGGAGCCGGTTGCCAGCAGCAACAGGCGCGGCAACACGGTGCGGCCTGCCGAATCGGCGGCGTCCTCCAGCACGTAGCCTCCGCGCGGCACTCCCTCCGACGCGCGCTCCCGCGTGGCCTGGAAAACCGGCAGTTTCTGGCGGCTGAGCGCGAGGGCCACCGGCCCGTCGGTGCGCGCCACCGCGGCCCGCCAGGCGGCAACGGTCTCGTTGGCGTCCCCGGGCCGCATGACCCACAGGTTCGGGATCGCGCGCAATGCGGCCACCTGCTCCACCGGCTCGTGCGTGGGTCCATCTTCGCCCAGGCCGATCGAGTCGTGAGTCCAGACGTAGATCACGTGGAGCCCGCTCAGCGCGGCCAGCCGCACGCTGCCGCGCATGTAGTCGCTGAAGGTCAGGAACGTTCCCACGTACGGCAGGACGCCGCCGTGGTAGGCGAGCCCGTTCGCGATGCCGCCCATGGCATGTTCGCGGACCCCGAACCGGATGTTGCGACCGGCGCGGTCGCCCGTGTCGTAGCGGCCGGCGTCCTGGATGTCCGTCAGGTTGCTCTCGGAGAGGTCGGCCGCTCCGCCGAACAGCTCCGGGAGGTGCGCGGCCACGGCCTGGATGGCGGCCTGGGAGGCCTGCCGGGTGGCCTGGCCCTGTTCGGGGCCGAACGACGGCAGTGCGCGATCCCAGGCGTCAGGCAGGCGCCGCGACAGCCGGCGGTCGAGCTCGGCGGCCTCGCGCGGGTATGCGGCGCGGTACGCATCCAGCCGCGCCTCCCACTCGCGGACCCATGCCTCGCCGCGCGGGACCGCCTCGCGGAACAGGCGCAGGGCCTCATCCGGCACGTAGAAGTGCCGGTCGGGATCCCAGCCGTAGGCTTCCTTGGTGAGACGGACCTCTTCCTCGCCCAGCGCCTGGCCGTGCGCCTTGGAGGTGTCCTGCCGGTGCGGCGAGCCGTACCCGATGTGCGTCCGCACCGCGATCAGGCTGGGCCGGGGATCTTGCCGGGCCGCGTCGATCGCACTGGCGATGGCCTCGATGTCGTTGCCGTCCGCGACCCGCCGGGTGTCCCATCCGTAGGCGTCGAATCGCTCCAGCACGTCCTCGGTGAACGCCCAGTCGGTGGGGCCGTCGAGCTGGACATGGTTGTCGTCATACAGCGCGATCAGCTTGCCCAGGCCCAGCCGGCCGGCCAGACTGGCCGCCTCGGAGGCCACGCCCTCCTGCATGTCGCCGTCGCTGCAGATGGTGTAGGTCCAGTGGTCGACGACGGTGTGACCCTGCCGATTGAACTCGGCGGCCAGGTGCGTTTCGGCGATCGCCATGCCGACCGCGTTCGCCACGCCCTGTCCCAGCGGGCCGGTGGTCGCCTCCACGCCGGGGGTCAGCCCGTACTCCGGGTGACCGGGAGTGCGCGACCCGAGCTGCCGGAAGCGCTTCAGGTCGTCGAGCGTCAGGTCATACCCCGAGAGGTAGAGGAGCGAGTAGAGGAGCATGCTGGCATGCCCCGCCGAAAGCACAAAGCGGTCCCGGTCGGGCCACGCCGGGTGTTGCGGTGCGTGGCGCAGAAACCTTGTCCAGAGCACGTACGCCATGGGAGCCGCGCCCATCGGCATCCCCGGGTGGCCGCTGTTGGCCGCCTGGACGGCATCGATGGAGAGCGTGCGGATGGTGTCGATCGCGAGCTGTTCCGGTCGGCTTGAGACGGTAGGCATGGAAGACGGTTCCTCGCGTGGCGTCCGGGGAGACGCCTGGGTGGCTGGCTGCGCTGGTGCGGCGGCCCTGCAGGGTGTCCCTGCGACGGCGTTCGGCGCGGATGCTCTCCCTACTATAGTCGACGTCCTCGGGGGTCCCGCCGGGGTTCCGCAGGGTTCGGCTGCGGCGGCCATCGCCGCGGGGCGAGCGCGGCTGCGCGCGGCCCGTCCCCGCCTTGTACCGCACGATCCCGGTCGGTACACTCCGCCCAGTAGTCGCCCGTCGTCCTGGTCCAGGGCGGGCAATCGAGGGCGGGCCAACCGGTCGGGCGGCGGTGCATAGCGAGCGGTTCGCAGGGAGGGGCCGGCATGCGCATCTACGAGGGGAGTCCGCGCCAGGGCTTCGAGGAGGTGCTGCGCTCGGTCGGCGCCGTACTGGATCAGCGCGGCATGCGTGAGATCTCCCTGACCGAGATTCCGGACGGGTTCCTGGTGCAGGGCCTGGTGGTCGCACAGAGCGGCTCCGCCTGGAACGAAGCCTACGGCCAGCAGCGCAAGGAGACGCTGACCTTCGTGGACGACGACATCGCCCGCTTCATGGAGGAGGGCATGGCGCGACGTGAACAGCCCACCCCGGTCGCGGCGTACGCGGAGGCCGGGCCCTACGAGGCGGCGTTGCGGGTCATCGGGCACTACATTGACGGACAGCATCCTCGGGACGTCTTCTTCTTCGAGCAGGAGGGCGCATACGTCCTGCGGCTGTTGACAGCCACGCAGACCGGGGCCCGGCACATGCTGGTGGAGTTCACCCAGGACGACATCGCCCGGCTGGTGGCTGAGGCACGGACCGCCCGGGAGGCCGGGGGGACGGCCGCTGGAGCACTGGGGACGCCGCGGTAGCCTCGAACCTGCTAGCGTGAGGGCGTCCCGACGCGGAAGGAGAACACATGAAGGCGCTCAAGATGGTCGCCGTGGCGCTCGGCGTCACGCTCGCTGCTCTGGTCGTCATTCCGCTGCTGGTGCTGGCCGGGCTCTTCATCTGGCTGAAGCTCACCGAAGAGGCCGATGACGAGGCGCTGGAGCTGGAGCAGGAACAGGCCTGACTCCAGGCGAGTACGGACCGCGTCCATGCCTGGCGGGTTGCCCGGCTGGTATGGCGCATCCCGCTCCTGTCGCGCGCCTCGCCGCTCGTGCGTCCACAGGGCCAACCGCCGAAGAGCGTGACCCGCGCCGGCCCCGTGCCGCGCCCGGCGAGCGGGGCGGTACCCCTCAGCGTGCTGGTCGACTTCGACGGCACGGTCAGCGAGACCGACGTGACCGACGCGCTCCTGGCCGGATATGCCACCGACCCCGCGTGGCGGGCCCGGGACCGCGATTACGCAGAGGGACGCGCCGGGTCACGGACGCTGCTGGCCTGGGACGTCACGATCCTGGCCCCTGAGCCAGCGCGCCTGCTCCGGACCGCCCTGGCACAGCAGCTCGATCCCACCTTTGTCCCGTTCGTGGCCCAGGTGCGTGCGCTGGGCGGGACCGTTGAAGTGGTCAGCGACGGCTTTGGGTTCTATGTGGCCCCCCTGCTCGAGCGGTTGGGTGTGGGCGATCTGCCCATCGCGACCGCGGAGATGCACCTGGACGAGGTCCCGATGCGGATCGCGTTCCCGTACGGGCATCCGGCATGCTTCGTGTGCGGGACCTGCAAGCGGCAGCGGGTGCTCGCACATCGGGAGGCCGGCCGCTTTGTGATCCTGGTGGGGGACGGCGAGAGCGACCGGTACGCGGCCTGGCACGCGGACCTGACCTTCGCGAAAGGCGGGCTGGCCCGGCTCTGCGAGGAGGCGGGCTGGCCCTATCGACCCTGGCAACGCTTCGCGGACGTCGCCGTCGCGCTGGCCGACGGCCTGGGCGAGGGGAGGATCCCGGGGACGCTCGATGCCCTCGAGCGGCTTCGCTCGACTCAGCCCTCGCGCGGCTATGTCTGCGGCCCTGAGGCATGGGGGCCGGGCCGGGAGGCGCCCGGTCCCGATCGGCAGGCGCGCGGGGGCGGGGCTGCCACCGCCGGGCCCGGCGAGGGCGGCACGCTTGCGGCAGACAGCCTCCTCCGGTAGCATTGGCAAAACCCCAGAGGACGAGCGATCCATGGCGAAATGGCGAAGTATGTCTTTGTGACCGGAGGCGTGACCTCCTCGCTGGGCAAAGGCATCACCGCCGCCAGCATCGGCCGGCTCCTGAAGAGCCGCGGGCTTTCGGTCTCGATCCTCAAGCTCGACCCGTACATCAACGTGGACCCCGGCACCATGTCGCCCTACCAGCACGGCGAGGTGTTCGTCACCGACGACGGAGCCGAGACGGACCTGGACCTGGGGCACTACGAGCGCTTCATCGATGAGAGCCTCAGCCAGCTCAGCAACGTCACCACTGGCCGCATCTACCAGGCGGTGATCGCGAAGGAACGCCGCGGCGACTACCTGGGCGGCACGGTCCAGGTCATTCCGCACATCACCAACGAGATCAAGGAGCGGATCCAGCGCGTGGCTCGCGATGGCCGGGCCGACGTGGTGATCGTGGAGGTCGGGGGCACCGTCGGGGACATCGAGTCGCTGCCGTTCCTGGAGGCGATCCGCCAGATGCGCAACGACGTCGGCCGGATCAACGTGCTGTACGTGCACGTGACGCTGCTGCCGTCGCTCGCGGCCACCGGCGAACTCAAGACCAAGCCCACCCAGCACTCGGTCAAGGAGCTGCGTGGGATCGGAATCCAGCCGGACGTGATCGTCGCGCGGTCCGACTCGCCGGTCCCCGACGAGCTGCGAGACAAGATCGCCCTCTTCTGCGACGTACCCGCCAGCGCGGTGATTCCCGCCACCACAGCGGACACGATCTACGAAGTGCCGCTCATGTTCGAGGCCTCCGGCCTGGGCGACCTGGTTGTTGACGGCCTTGGGCTTGCGGAACAGGTGCATCCGGCCGACCTGATGGCCTGGCGGGCTCTGGTCGAGCAGATCAAGCGGCCCAAGCCGGAGCTCGAGGTGGCGCTGGTCGGCAAGTACATCGAGCTGCCCGACGCGTACCTGTCGGTGACCGAAGCGCTCCGGCACGCGGGGTGGGCGCACGATCGCTCCATCCGCGTCCGCTGGGTCGATTCGGAGTCGCTATCCGCCGAGACGGTGGACGAACGGCTGGCCGGCGTGGCTGGCGTGCTGGTCCCCGGCGGTTTCGGACACCGCGGGATCGAGGGCAAAATCCAGGCTGCCCGCTATGCGCGCGAACGGGGCGTGCCCTACCTGGGCCTCTGCCTGGGCCTGCAGTGCGCGGTGATCGAGTTCGCCCGCGACGTCCTGGGCTGCAGCCAGGCCAACTCCACCGAGTTCGATGTCTTCACGCCTGACCCGGTGATCGACCTGATGCCCGACCAGCGGGACCTGGAGGACAAGGGCGGGACCATGCGGCTCGGCCTCTACCCGGCGCGGCTGACGCCCGGATCCAGGGCTGCAGCCGCGTATGGCGTCGAGGTGATCTACGAACGGCACCGGCACCGGTTTGAAGTGAACAACGCCTACCGGCGGGACCTCGAACGGGCCGGGATGGTGCTGTCCGGGCAATCCCCCGACGGCCGGTTGGTGGAGATCATCGAGCTCCGTGATCACCCCTGGTTCGTGGCGAGCCAGTTCCACCCGGAGTTCCGGAGTCGGCCCGACCGCCCCCACCCGCTGTTCCGCGCGTATATCGGCGCCTGCATCGCGGTGGGCGAGGGCCGGCAGACGGAGCGACCACGGGGTGACGACGGAGAGGATGCACCCGCCGCGCTGGAGGCTCGCATCGGTTGAAGGCGGCGCCCGCCCCGCGGCGCTGCAGACCGCGTGCCGGCGCATGGCGCCGCGACTGCGGACGAGGAGAGACATGAAGCTGTTCATCGATACCGCGGACATCGAGGAAATCCGGACCGTGGCACGGTGGGGTGTGCTCGACGGCGTCACCACCAACCCCAGCCTGTTTGCGCGGACCAGCGGCAAGACCTACGACGAGGTCCTGCAGGAGATCTGCCAGATCACTGACGGCCCCGTGAGTGCCGAGGTGATCGCCGACGATGTCGAGGGGATGCTGCGCGAGGGCCGCCACTTCGCGAAGCTCGCCGACAACATCTACGTCAAGGTCCCCATGAGCGAGACCGGACTTGAGGCACTGTCACGATTCCGGGCCGAGGGGATCAAGACCAACTGCACGCTGATCTTCACCGCCAACCAGGGGTTGCTGGCTGCCAAGGCCGGCGCCAACCTGCTCTCGCCCTTCGTGGGTCGCCTGGACGACATCAACCAGGACGGCATGATTGTGATCCGCGAGCTGGTCTCGATCGTCGAGATCCACGAGCTCGAGAGCGAAGTCCTTGCGGCGTCGATCCGCAACCCGCTGCACGTCACACAGGCGGCGCTCGCGGGGTCGCACATTGCGACGCTGCCCTTCAAGGTGTTCCAGCAGATGATCCAGCACCCCCTGACCGACAAGGGGATCGCGCAGTTCCGCAGTGACTGGGACAAGGCGCGCAAGGCGCTGGAGGCAGGCTCCGCGAAGAGGCCGGCCGCAGCCGGCTCCGCGTCGAGGGCCTGACCACGAGGGCGCGGCATCGCGTCGCGCCCGGTTCCGCTCCCGCGCCGGATCGACGTCCCGCCCGCCCGGACCGCGAACACGCCGTCTCTGACTCAGGGCGCATCCCGGCCCCTTTCCTGATCCTGGGCGCCGCGCTTTCGGTGCAGGCCGGAGCGGGGCTGGCCGTCCGGATGATCGAGCGGGCCGGCCCGCTCGTCTCGGTCTGGCTGCGGCTGGCATTCGGGGCCGCCCTGCTGGCACTCCTGCGTCCCGCCTGGCGATCCCGGCCGGGAGGCGCGGCGTGGCGCGCGGCCATCCTTTTCGGCGTCGTGCTCGCCGGCCTGAACGCGTCGTTCTACGTCGCAATCAGTCGGATCCCGCTGGGGGTCGCGGTCACCATCGAGTTCTGGGGCCCGCTGGCGGTGGCGATCCTGGCGTCGCGGCGTCCGCTGGACTTGCTGTGGGCGGTTCTCGCGGGTGCCGGGATCCTGGTCCTGGCCGGGGGCCGGATGGCAGCCGACGACAGGCTGGGCGTGCTGTTCGCCCTTCTGGCCGGCCTGTGCTGGGTGGTCTACATCCTGCAGGGAGCACGGCTCGGGCGGGAGTGGCCGGACGGCCGGGGGCTCGGGGCAGCCATGCTGGTGGGGGCAGTGCTGCTGTTGCCGCTGGCCGTGCTGGGCGGCCATGCGGGCCTCTTCGATCCGTGGGTGCTGGGGGCCGGCCTGGTGGTGGCCACGTTCAGCAGCGTGATCCCGTACACGCTCGAGCTCGCGGCCCTGCGCAGGTTGCGTCCGGGCACGTACGGGGTGCTGACCAGCCTCGAGCCGGCCATCGCCGCGCTGGTGGGCCTTGTCTTCCTGGGCCAGGGAATCGAACTCGCCGACCTGCTCGGGATCGCGTTCGTGGTGACCGCCAGCGCCGGCGCGAGCCTGGCGGGGATGCGCCGACGGCGCTCGGCGCTGCCGGAAGAAGGCCTGGTGGTGGCCGACTGAACGGTTCGCACCGCGCGGTCACGTCCGGAGCAGGGATGCAGGGGGAAGCATGTTGACCAGAGGACGGCGCGTGCTATGATGCAGGCAGCACTCGTTGCTTCCCATGCCGTCGGACTGACGTTCGGTGTGTGCGTGTGCTCCCGATCCACCGACGACCGCCTTGCCACGCTGGCGAGTGCGCCCGGCAGGCTCCTGCTCTCGTCTGATGCCCGGCCTCCATACCGGGCTCCCATCCAATCCCCGACCGGTGCCGAGCAATGAACATCAACGAACTGAAGGCCAAGAACCTGCGCGAGCTGGTCGAGATCGGTGGCGACCTGGACGTCGGCGATGCCGGCGGCCTGCGCCGGGACGAGCTCGTCGAACGGATCCTGCAGCGCCAGGTGGAACGCGGCGGCCAGCCCTACGCGACCGGCATCCTTGACATTGTCGATGAGGGCTACGGCTTCCTGCGCCGGCACGGCTTGATGCCCAGCCCGGAGGACATCTACGTCAGCTCCACGCAGGTGCGCAAGTTCGGCCTCCGGACGGGCGACCGCGTCAGCGGCGTGACGCGCGCGCCCAAGGACGGCGAGAAGTACTGGGGCCTGCTGCGCGTGGAGTCCGTCAACGGCGTTGACCCGGAGACGGCGCGCCGCCGGCCGCATTTCGACGCCCTGACCCCGATCCACCCGATCGAGCTCATCAACCTCGAGACCGACCCGAAGAACCTGAGTCAGCGCCTGATCAACCTGGTGAACCCGCTCGGCAAGGGTCAGCGCGCGCTCATCGTCAGCCCGCCCAAGGCCGGCAAGACGATGCTGCTCAAGCAGATCGCCAACGGCATCACGGTCAATTACCCCGAGATCCTCCTCATGGTGGCGCTCATCGGCGAGCGTCCCGAGGAAGTCACGGACATGCGCCGCTCCGTGATGGGCGAAGTGATCAGCTCGACTTTCGACGAGCCCACCGAGAACCACACGCACGTCGCGGAAATGGCACTCGAGATCGCCAAGCGGCAGGTGGAGACCGGCCGCGACGTGGTGATCCTGCTCGACTCGATCACGCGCCTGGCGCGTGCCTACAACCTCGCCCTGCCGCCGTCCGGGCGCACCCTCTCGGGCGGCATCGACCCGATCGCGCTGTATCCGCCCAAGCGTTTCTTCGGCGCGGCGCGGAAACTCGAAGAGGGCGGGTCGCTCACGATCATCGGGACCTGCCTGATCGACACCGGCTCCCGCATGGACGACGTGATCTACGAGGAGTTCAAGGGAACCGGCAACTCGGAGCTCATCCTGGATCGCAAGCTGGCCGAGAAGCGCATCTTCCCGGCCATCGACGTGCAGCGTTCCGGCACCCGCCGCGAGGAGCTCCTTCTCGAAGAGGGGACCCTCCGCATGGTGTGGACCATGCGTCGGATGCTCTCCGCCGTCGGCACCAACGAGGGGATCGAGCTGCTGCTGAACCGGCTGGCGAAGACGGAGAACAACGCGCAGTTTCTCGCGACGCTCACCAAGAGCCTCGACCAGTAGGGGCCGCGCCCGCCGGCGTTCACAAGGAGTGACGGCGCGCGTCGCCGTCCCGTCGGGCGCTGGCCCGCCGGACGGGCGCCGGGCGATTTGACGCGGCCTTGACCCCGATGGTAAGGTGCCCGCGTTTGGTCGACCCCGAGGCGCACAGGACCCGTGAGTCCGCCCGGCGGTCACGAGATGCTGGTTGGGACGCAACCGCATATCGCGCTCCTTGGGCGGTCGGATGCCCTGCGCACGTTCGGTTTTCCGGATCCGGCCGTCTCCGTTCGCACAGGAGACCGTATTGCTGAACGCGCCTGTCACCGTGCGTCGCATTCGGGATCGGCTGGTCCGCCAGGGCTCCCGGGTCATGGCCCGTCTCGCGTCCGAGCACGGGGCGCCGCACGTGTCGAACCCACCCCTGCGCGCCGCCCCAGCGGCGACCGCCAGGCGTGCTGCCCTTCGCCGTTCCGCCCTGCCGGGTTCTTCGCACCCGCACCCCGCCGATCTCGTCCTGCGGGCGGATTCGGCCCTGCGACGGGGACTGGCGCGCCTCTCCACCGAGCGCCGCGCCGTGCCGCTCCTGGCGGTTCTTCTCCTCGCCGTCGCCTCGCTCCTTTCCCAGGTCCCGATGACCGCGGCTGGCGGCACCGGTGGCACCAACGGGCCAGGCGCTGCCTACAACCCCCGAATCGCCGCCGTCAACATCGATGGTCCCGATACCGGACTGGCGGACCCTGGTCTCCAGGCGGCTGCGGGTCTCCAGGGCGCTGGCATCGCTGCAGCCCCACAGGCAACCTCCAGCAGCACGGCGGCGGATGTCGGCGCCTACACCATGGTGGACGGCAGCCTGATCAAGCCGATCAGCGCCGACTCGACGGTGGCCGACATCAGCGGCGAGGTGCGTACCTACACGGTGCAGTCGGGTGACACCCTGAGCGGGATTGCAGACCGCTTCGGGCTCTCGATGATGACCATCTGGTGGGCCAACCGGTTGACCTCGGCCGATACGCTCCATGTGGGGCAGAAGCTGCTGATCCCGCCGGTGAATGGCGTTCTCTACAAGGCGCAGCCGGGCGACACGGCGATCACCATCGCCCGCAAGTTCCACGCCAGCGCCAGCGAGATCCGGGCGTTCAATGCCCTCACCGGTGACACGGTGGTGATAGGGCAGGAACTGATGGTGCCGGACGGCCAGGGTGCGCCCATCGCGACGCCGACCCCCACGCCCGCGCCCACATCGGCACCAGCCGAGACCGCCACCGCGCCCGGCGGGCCGGCCCAATCCAACGGCGCGGTCGGCGGTCCCTGCACGAGCTGCTCCTACGGGGGCAGCATGGTGTGGCCGGTTCCGGGCGGCTTCATCAGCCAGTACTACTGGTGGGGGCACCCGGCGTTGGACATCGCCGCGGCGTACGGCACGCCGGTCCTGGCGGCGGCGCCCGGGGTGGTCACGTTTGCCGGCTGGCGGGACAACGGCGGCGGGTACCAGGTCTGGATGAGCCACGGCAACAACGTCTACACGACCTACAACCACATGTCCGCCGTGCTGGTGGCGGTGGGGCAGCACCTGGCGGCCGGGCAACAGCTCGGTCGCATCGGGGCCACCGGCGACGCCACGGGCCCGCACTGCCACTTCGAAGTCTGGATCGGGCCCATCTGGGACGGCGGCACGCGGGTCAACCCGCTCAACTATCTGAGCCACTGATCCACGGCGGCCGCAAGGCGTATCTCGGCCCCGGGGTCTGCCGTGGCAGGCCAGGCGGCGGCCCCGCCGCGGCAAGCCCGGCAGGGGCGCCTGTTAGGATGCAGGCCGATGTTTCTTGATCGTGCCAGCGTGTGGCTCCGTTCCGGCGACGGCGGCGATGGGGCCGTCTCCTTTCGTCGCGAGGCGCACGTCCCGCGCGGTGGGCCCGACGGCGGCGACGGGGGCCGGGGTGGATCGATCTACCTGCGCGTGGACGTGGGGCAGACCACGCTCTCCGATTACCGGTACCACCATCATTTCCGGGCCGAGTCCGGGGGCAATGGGGCGGGCGCCCGAAAGCACGGCAAGGCGGGCGAGGACCTGGAGCTGGGCGTGCCGCCGGGCACTGCCGTCCTGGACGCGAAGACGGGCGATCTGGTCGCCGACCTGGTGGCCGCCGGCCAGCGCGTGATGGTTGCCCGGGGCGGCCGGGGCGGCCTCGGCAACGTCCACTTTGCGACGCCCACCCACCAGGCGCCGAGGCACGCGCTGCGGGGCGAGCCGGGGGAGGAACGGCAGCTGTGGCTCGAGCTCCGCCTGATCGCCGACGTGGGGCTGGTCGGCCTTCCGAACGCGGGCAAGTCCACCCTGCTCGCGGCGCTGACGAACGCCACGCCCAAAGTCGCCGCCTATCCCTTCACCACGCTCGCGCCGAACCTGGGCGTCCTGGACCTCTCGTCCTTCGACCCGGACGATCCACGCCGACCTACCGTCGCCGACGTCCCCGGCCTGATCGAGGGGGCCAGCTCGGGTGCCGGCCTGGGGCACGCGTTCCTGCGCCACGTGGAACGGACGCGGGTGCTCCTGCACGTGGTGGACTTGGCCGCACCCGAACCCGAGGCTGACCGGGCCATCGTGCGCGAAGAGCTGCGCTTGCATGACGAGCGGCTGCTGGCCAAGCCGGGTCTGCTCGTGGCGAACAAGCTCGACCTGCCCGGGGCCGCCGAGCGCCTGGCCCGTTTCGAGGCCGCGTGCGCGGCCGATGGCCAGGACGTGGTGGGGGTCTCCGCGCGGGAGGGCGTGGGGCTCCCCGACCTGGTGCGGGCGGTGGCGCTCCTGCTGCCGGGGCCCGAGGTGCTGGGGCTGCCACCGGAGCCAGCGGGGGTGGTGGTGCATCGATTCGACTCCGACCGGGAGGGCTTCTCGGTGGAGCGCGAAGGAGCCGCGTTCCGCGTGCGTGGTCGGCGGGTGGAGCGCCTGGTGGCGCAGACCGACTTCGAGAACGAGGAATCAGCGGAGCGCTTTCAGCGGGACCTGGAGCGGCTGGGCGTGGCCGGAGCCCTTCGGCGTGCGGGGGTGACGCCGGGCGACACGGTGCTGGTGGGCGACCAGGAGCTGGAATGGAGCGGCGAGGGGTGGGTGTGATCGGGTCTCCGCCAACGGCCGGGGGCTGGGGCGTCCTGGGCGGCACCTTCGACCCGATCCACTGTGCGCACCTGGCCATCGCCGAGCAGGCGCGCGAGGCGCTCGGGCTCTCCGGAGTGCTGTTCGTCCCGGCGGGCATGCCGCCCCACAAGCTCGGCCAGCGGATCACCCCGGCGCAGCACCGCCTCGCCATGGTGGAGCTGGCGATCGAGGGTAATCCGGCGTTCCGGGCGAGCCGCATCGAGGTGGACCGGCCGGGGCCCAGCTACACGGTGGATACCGTGGCGCGGCTCCTGGCCGATCCACCGCAGCCGTGGGACCAGCGAGCGGGGCTGCTGCTCATCATCTCCGTGGAGGCGCTGCTGGGATTCGACAGCTGGCGCGAACCCGAACGGTTGCTGCGGTCGTGCCGCCTGGCTGTGGTCCCCCGGCGGGGCTATCCCGTGGATGCACGGGCCTGGGTGGCGGAACACTTCCCGGGCCTCGAGGAACGTGTGGTGGCGCTGCCGGGACCTGACCTTGGGCACTCGGCATCGGCGATCCGCGAACGTGCCGCGGCGGGGCTCAGCATTCGGTACCTGGTGCCGCCCGCGGTGGAGACCTACGTGCGGGTGCACGGCCTGTACCGGACCCCGGCGCCGGAGGTCCCATGGGCGGCAGGAAATCCACCCATGGCCGGGTCCGGATCGGCTCCGGGGGGCGCATGATTGCCCACACCCCGGCATCGCGGCGCGGGGCCAGGCCTGCGGCCACCCTGCCATATCGCCAGTGCAACTGCCGCCACGGTGGCGGCCGTCGCTAGAAGGAGGTCGGTTCGAACGTGACAGACGCAGCGCCCGCCAGCGAACAGAGACGCCCGGGCCTCCCGCCCCGGGACACGCCCGTGGTCATAGACGACCGGGTCGCGCTGGCGCAGGCGCGCTGGGTCGTGGATCTCGCGCAGGACAAGAAGGCCTCCGACATCGTGCTGCTGGACGTCCGCGCGCTGACCTCGCTGGCCGATTACTTCGTCATCTGTTCGGGGGGTTCGGAACGACAGCTCGGGGCCATTGCCGACGGGATCGCCGAGGGCCTGAAGGCGGACGGGGTTCTGCCGCTGGGCCGCGAGGGCGCGTCCGGGGCGCACTGGGTGCTGCTCGACTTCGGGGCTGTCATCGTCCACATCTTTGCCCCCCCGGAGCGCGACTATTACCAGCTCGAGAAGCTCTGGAGCGACGCTCCAACCGTCGTGCGCGTGCTGTAGGCGCATGGGTGCTGTAGGCGCATGGGCCCGTCCGGGCCCTGTCGAACTCCTCAAACGCCCCGGGGGAGGGGGTGCGGGTACGGGCGCCGGGACACGAGGGCCATTGGAGTACTGCCGCGCCATGGTACGTCCGAGGGATGTGGCTCGCTGGCTCCCGTCCATACCATGACGCCCGTGGATGGCCGGCGCACGTCGGCCACCGAGCGGATGGGACCGAACGCAGGATGCCGCCCACGAGGCTCGAGTGCCCGGAGTGCCGGGGCCCGCTGGTCAACACGCGGTTTGACGCCACCTTCCGACTGCCCGATCAGAGCGAGCGGCTCTGCTTCGGCGTGCCGGCGGGGCTGTGCCGGGAGTGTCATCAGCTGTACATGGATCCCGAGTTGATCGAGCTCTTGGACCTGGACGCGGGCCGCTGCGTGTTCGCGATCGAGTCGGACAGCGTCCTTCGGGCGGGGGCCTGGTCGAGCGCCGACTAGACTTCCGCGCGACGCAGACACGCGTCAGGCCGCCGCGACGCGTTCCACCAGCCAGAGCCAGAGCGCGAGAGACGCCGTCATGGCGCTCGACGCCTGCCTGCCATCGGGCGTTAGGCCCTTGGAAATCAGGTCCACCTCGAGCAGCCCCTCCAGGGCCGCCTCGAGCGCGCCCGGGCTCCAGGCCATCGCCTGGCGGGTCAGGATCTCCGCGCGGTACGGCTTGAGATGCAGGCCGCGGACCAGGTCACCGATCCCCGCGCCGGCGGCCAGTCGTTCGCGCACCTCCAGCAGCTGCCGCAGCCGTCGATGCAGCTGGGCGACGATCCCCTGGATCGCCGTTCCCTCGGCCAGCAGCCGAGACGCCAGGAGACTCGCGTCGCGCACCTGCCGCTTCCCCACCGCGTCCAGGAAGGCCCACGTCGAGACGGGCACGCTGGGCGAGACCAACGCTTCCACGTCCGTGCGGCGGATCGGCCCGTCCGGGCGGTACAGGGCGAGCAGCTCGAGCTGTCCCTCGACCACCTCGGTCTGGTAGCGGCGATCCACGTCTCCCTCTCGGATATCGCCCCCGACCCGTTCCGCAAGCAGCTTGGCGGCCGCTGCCTCGATGTGGATTCCAAGGTCCGCGGCGTGCTGCGCGACCCAGGGTTCCAGCTGGCCGGCCCGAGGCGCCTCGAGTCGGCGCACCACACCCCCGCCCTGCTCGATCGCGGCGCGGAGCCGGCCGGACGCGGCTCCCGGTTCCCCGGCCCCGCTGGCCACCAGTTCGGTGAACACGAGGGCATTGCCGGGCGCCACACAGGGGAGCAACGCGACCGCTCGGTCCTGCTCCGCGCGGGATCGCAGCATCGCCAGCGGCTCGGAGATCACCACACAGAGGCCGCCGCCGAAGAGCGGGGCGCTCCCCAGGCGTTGCGTAATCGCGTCGAACCCCTGCGCTTCGAGGGGGCTCGCCCGCCAGCGCTCAAGCGGCGCTTCGCCGGGAGCGGTCTGGCGCGCGAACCGCTCCACCGCCCGGCGCAACAACAGCGCGTCGTCGCCCCAGAAATAGGCAACCGGGATCGGCACGGCGGTGGATCCGGCGGTCTCGGCCCCGGAAGCGGCGTTCAGGGCCGGCCCGTGCTGGATGCTGCCCTGGCCGGGTCCCGTCGCCGGCGCGCAGCGTCCAGCGTCGGGCCGACCCACCGCAGGCGTCGGACGGCGAGCGGGCTCACTCCGGCGGTCTCGCACACTTCGCGCTCCAGTCGCTCGGCCCTTGCCCGGGCACGCGCAAGGCTCTCCCGATACTCCGGGTACCGTGCCGCCCAGCCCGCAAAACGGGCGCTCATCGCCTCGAGCCGCTGGCCGGCTCGCTTGTCGGCGTAGGCCACGATCCGCTCTTCCCGCGTGGCAACGCCATTCCATCGGCCGTAGCGATCGGCATCGAGAAGGCGTGTGATCGGGTGCGCGGCGACGGCACGGGCGAGCTCGGGGTAGCCGCGCTGGCTCAGCCAGCGCGCGCCGGCCGCGCCGTGACCGAGCTCCTGGACGGGATCGTCCGGCGGCAGCAACTTGTCGATGTCGTGGAGGAGGGCCGCGGCCTCCACCAGTTCCCGGTCGACTGCGATGCCGCGCGCCGCGGATCGTTCGGCCAGGAACGATGCGACCTCCGCGACGGCGGCGACGTGCGCCAGCAACCACTCGGGGGGATCGAGATCGAGCAGTATGTCGGCTGCTTCCGCGCGCGATGGAACCACGGGGAGATTCTATGCAACCCGGGGCCGGCTCGTTGGGCGCTGGGGTGCGCGGCCCGGTGACGGCCGCGGAAGGGGACCCTGACGTCACCATCCAGGCACCCGTGGCGCTCTCGATGCGCAGGTCCGCCCCGTCGGTGGTCGCGCTGACGGGGCCGTCCCGGTCGGTTCGCAGGACACGGGCGCCCGCGGCGCGCAGCCGATCGAGCGTGGCCCGGGCCGGGTGGCCGAAGGTGTTGTCCGCGCCCACGCTGACCACGGCCACCCTGGGCCGCGCGGCGGCCAGGAACGGCGCCGTGGTGGCCGTGCGGCTGCCGTGGTGGGCCACTTTGAGCAGGTCAACCCGGGGCTGGCTGGCCGACAGGCTGCCGTCGGCCAGCAACGCGGCGTCCACCTCCTGCTCGGCGTCTCCCATCAAGAGGATGCGGCGTGCCCCGTATCGGACATCGAGGACGACCGAGACGTTGTTGACCGCAGTGCCGCTTGCACCCGGCGTTTCGGGGACCTCGCCCCGGCGGGGCCAGAGGACTGCCAGGGAGGCCCCGTCCAGGCGCATCCGGTTTCCGGCGGCCGGATGCCACGTGGTCCGGCCCTGGCGGCCCAACTCGGCCACCAGGGCATCCCATCCCGGCCCGGTGCCGCGCATCCCTGGCTCCGCGATCCGGGCGACCCGATAGCGCCGAAGCAGCACCGCCGCCCCTCCCACGTGGTCCTCGTGCGGGTGCGTCAGCAGGAGCAGGTCCAGTCGCCGATCCCAGGCCGGCACGCGCGCATCGAGCTGCGGGAGCAGCCGCTCCGGATCGGGTCCCGTGTCAACCAGGATGCGGCCGCCCGACGGACCCTGGAGCAGGATCGCATCCCCCTGTCCGACGTCCAGGATCGAGACATGCAGCCGGCCGTCGGGGCGTGCGGCGGCCACCAGGACCAGCGCCACCAGCCCCGCCAGCGCGAACAACGCGAGGGGCCGGAGCATGCGCGTCAGCGGGTCGGTCGCTGCGGTCCGGCCGAGACCATCTCGGGAGTGCCCGGGCCGCGTTGTCCGGGAGGTGCGGCTGGCACCGCGCAGGCCGGCCTCCGCCGGCCCGGGCGGGGTGCCCGGTGCGGGACCCGGGATCCCGGCGGGCGGCCCGCGCCGCGCCGGCATGATCGCGACAGCAGCCACCCCGAGGGTTTGCCTGCGCAGCTGCGGCACGCCGATGAGCGCAACGCCGGCCGCCGCGATCAGGGCAAACAGCTGGGCGACCGGCGTTCCCAGGGTGACGCTGGCGCCCGGCACGGCGGCGGCCATGCGGCCCACTGCGACCAGCGCACCGAGCACCACGGCCCCTCCCGAGCCCGCGATGGCGCCCAGTGCCGGGGGCGCTCCCAGGGAGACCAGCCAGCCTGCTGCCAGCGCGGCAGCCGAGGCTGCCATGACCGGCACGACCAGTGGCGCCGCGGCGAGGTTGGCGATCGGGGACACCAGCGAGACCCGCCCGAAGTCGAGCAGGATCAGTGGGAGGGTCGCGGCCTGCGCGGCCAGCGAGACCCCAAGTGAATCGATCAGCCAGGCGGGCACGGGGAGACGGCTGCTCGTGGAGGTTGAGCGCTGGCGCAGCCAGGCGGTCAGCCGGGTCGCCCATGCCAGCAGACCGGCGGTCGCGGCCACCGAGAGCTGGAAGCCCGCATCCGCGATGACGGCCGGTTCGACCAGGAGCATGGCCAGGGTCGCCAGCGACAGGGCCGCCACGGCGGTCCCCGGGCGGCCGAGTTCGCGGCTGCCCAGCACGGCCGCCGCCATCACCGCCGCCCGGACGACACTCGCCCCCGCTCCCGCTGCCAGTGTGTACGCGACGATCGCCGCCAGGGTCGCGGCGGAGCGCCGCCGGCGCGTGAGGCGTCGCAGCAGCGCCGCCACCACCGCGGCCACGATCGCGATGTTCCAGCCGCTGATGGCCACGATGTGGGTCAGTCCGGCCGCCGTGAACGCGGCCGCGACGCCGCGGTCCACTTGGTCGCGGAGGCCCACGAGGATCCCCGCCGCCAGACCTGCCTGCGGCGCGGGAAGCACGCGGGCGAGCAGCTCCCCGGCGTCGCGCCGCCGGTGCTCCAGCCACGCCGCGGGCCCATCGGGCGCCGGGACGCGCTCCAGGTGGCGAGCCGTCAGCGTGCCGGCGATCCCGGCGCGCCGGAGATAGTCGCCGAATCCCGTGCTGGACGGAGGCGGCTGCAGGGGGCCATCCACCGCCAGCCGGTCCCCGGGCGCCACTTCGGGGTATCTCGGAAGGCGTGCGTACAGGCGGAGCTGGCCAGCCGCCCCGTCATCGAAACGGACGACCGCGCGCTGGACCCCGCTCGAGGGCGTGGAGATCGAGAGGACTTCCACCGTGGCGCCGTGCAGCGACGTCGGAAGCGCCAGGGGCGGCGCGGCCATGGGGAGCAGGCAGCCCGCGACCAGCCGGAGCGCCACCAGGGCCGCGCCTGCCCCGACGGCCACCGTGGGCCTCGAGGTGCGGGCCACTCCCAGCGCCGCGACCAGGCACGCGAGCACGACCACGGCAAGGGCCACGCCCGGGCCGCGTGCTCCGATTGCCGGCTCGCCGGGTGCCAGCAGGGCCGCGGCTCCCGGCCCCGCGAACAGTGCGGCGGCAACCGCACCGGTCGCTGCCCAGCCCGTGCGCGGCACGTTCAGCCGCCGACCGTCACCAGGCCCCGGATCTTGGCGAGCACCGAGGCGGAGACCACCTTCCGGGTCGCCAGTTCATCCACCGTCCGGAAGGGGCGTTCCTCCCGGGCCGCGATGATCTTGGCGGCCGTCACCGGCCCCACGCCCGGCAAGGCGTCGAGCTCGCTGGCGGAGGCGCTGTTCAGGTCGATGAGGGCGCCATGCCCGCCCTGGGCCCCGGCTGCCGATCCGGTTGCACTGCGCTGCGCCGGGTTTCCGCGCTGCGGCACCACGATCTTCTGGCCATCCCTGAGGACTTCGGCCAGGTTCAACGTCGAGGTGACCGCGCTCGCGTCGACCTGCGGTCCGAATCCGCCGGCGGCACGGATCGCGTCGGCCACGCGGCTCCCGGCTGGGAGGGCGTACACGCCGGGCCGAGCCACGGCGCCGCCGACGTCGATCATCCAGGCGCCCGGAGCCGATGGCTGTCCGGCGACCCCCTCGATGGCTGGCGTGGCCGACCCCGCGGGGCCTCCATCGCTGCCGGCGGCGACCGGGCCGGAACCGGTGGGCGAGAGGAGCAGTAGCCCAGCGGTCGCGAGCAGGCAGATCGCCGCCAGCGCGCCCAGCGCCATGAACCGGCGACGGGCTGCCGGGTCCAGGCTGGGCGGCGCCTCCTCGATCGGCGTCACGTCGATCGACCGCCATGCCTCGGGGGCCCGGTCCTCGGGAGGCTGGTCCACGGTGACCTCCTGTGCTGGTCGCGCGACCCGGAAGCATGCGGGCCGTGCGAGGTTGCGGCGGAGTTCAGAGTGGCCGTGTCCGGCCCGACGAAGTGGCCCTCATGGGTGCCAACGGGCGGGCGCGATGGCAGGTGCGGCAGCCTGTGGCCAGAGGCTCGGCCCCATCCCGGGCGCCATCGCCGGGTCGTTTTGTCCAACACACCGCGTCCGCCGAGGCCCGGGGCACTTCGGATCTCGGCGGACGGTGGCGAAACTATACGGGCCGGCTATTACCGCTCGCTTACGCCCCGATCCACGAATCGCGGGCTGGGCGGCGCGCCCGGGGTGGCCGGCGACCGGTCCGCCAGTCGGTGGGGTTACGCTCGCTCGAGGAGCGGCTTGACCTCGGTGACGAGCCGGGTCATCGACTCCGCATCGTAAGTGGGCGGAAACGCCGCGATCAGGTGCCGGTAGCCGAGCTCGACATATGGGGCGAGGCGCTCGGCCACGTCCTCGGGGGTGCCCACCGGCTGGTCGGTCCACGGCTGGGCCACCCGGTTGCGCTGGAACGCCTCCCGGAGCAGTCGCTCAGCCTCGGCGCGGTTGTCGCGAATCAGCACCACGCCGGCACCGACCGTGCGCTCGATCTCGGCCGGGTCGCGCCCAACCGCCGCGCAGTGCTCGAGCAGGATCTCCTCCTTGTGCCGCACGGCCTCGATGCCACCGCCGAGGTTGTTCATGTCCGCGTAGCGGGCAACAAGCCGCAAGGTCACTTTCTCGCCGCCGCCCCCGATGCAGATCGGCAGGTGCCGCTGGACGGGCAGGGGGTCGTTCCGCACGCGGGAGGCGCGGTAGCGCGAGCCCTCCGGCGCGGAAGGCTCGGTCCCGTCCAGCATTCCCCGCATGATCGGGAGCGCCTGACCCAGCCAGCGCAATCGCTCCGGCGCGCCCGAACCGAATTCGAAGCCAAAGTCGTGCGCCTCGCCCTCGAACCAGGCGGCACCGATACCGAGGATGGCGCGGCCGTTGCTGATGTGGTCGAGGGTGGTGGCCATCTTGGCGACCAGGGTGGGCTCACGGTACGGGTTCGCGCCGACCATCAGTCCGACGCGGACGTGCTCCGTCCGGGCCGCCCACGCGGTGATGGTCAGCCAGCCCTCGTAGTTGGGCCCGTGGGGGTCGCCGACAATCGGATAGACGTGGTCCCACGTCCAGAGGGTGTCGTATCCGAGAGCGTCCGCCCGGACGCCCGCCTCGAGGAGCGCGGACCAGTCCGTGTACTGGTTCCAGCAGAGCGCACCAAGTCTGATCTCGTTCATGCGGTCAGTGTAGGCGAGGCTGCGGACCGGGGTGCGAGCCGGTGGATGAGGCCGTCAGGCGCCAGCGACGAAGCGGCGGGGGCCATTCGGCACTGGCCGGTACCATGGTCCAGACGTATACATGACACAAGCATATGAGCGAACACTTCCACCATCAACCCGAGGCGCATCACGGCCAGGGTCGTGGTTGGCGCCCGACCGGCCCGCGGCACCGCTGGCTGGAGCCGTTCCTGCTGGTCCTGATCGCCGGCGGCACGCACCACGGATACGGCCTGGTCGCGCGCCTGAACGTACTGGGGGTGGCCCCACGCGCGGTGGACGTGGGCGAGCTCTACCGGACGCTGCGGGAACTCGAGATGACCGGCCTGGTCCGGTCCGAGTGGACGAGCCCGCTGGCCGGCGCGCGTCGGCGGGAGTACGTCCTGACCGAGTCGGGCGATGCGAGGCTTGCAGAGTGGGTCGCCGTGATGCAGGAGCGAGCTCGCCTGGTGGGCGAGTTTCTTGCCGAGTACAAGCGCTCGGTGCACGGAGGAGCGGTCTCGGCGGAAGCAGGCAAGGAGGCCTGAAGATGGGTTACGGGCATGGATATCACGGGCATGGATGTTGGGGTCCCGACAACTGCCACGGCTGGGGCCCGGGCTGGGGTGCCGGGTACGGCTACGGTCGCGGCTATGGATACGGTCCCGGCCGGGGGTATGGGCCCGGCTTCGGGTACCGAGCCGGCTACGGGTATGAGCCTGGTTTCGAGCCGGGGTATGGGTACCGCCGGTATCCTGCCGGACGGTACGCGCCGGCCTCCCGGAGCGCAGCGGCAGCACAGCTCGAGGCCTACCTCGCGGCGCTGCGTGACGAGGTGCGGGGCGTGGAGGCCGACCTCGCCGAGCTGACCGGCACCGAATCCGAACGCAAAGGGGAGAGCGGCTCGGCCCCGGAGGTGTAGTTGCGCGGCCGATCGAGGCCGGGCGCCGGTGATCCGGCTCTTCTCCATGCACGCACCGGGCAGCCCCGCGGGGCCGCCCGGTGCCCGGCCCCGTGCAGCCATGGCTCACTGCGTGGGGCCGGCCGGTTCAGCGTGGGTTGCCCGGATCCGGGCACACGGCGCACCGCGGCGCCATGAGCGGCGGCGCGGTGCGCGAACGCACGGCGTGCGGCACACTCTTTGACATCAATCCCAGAACCCCGGAGGGCCATCCATGGTGATTTGCGTGCCCGTGACCGACGACGGGCAGATTGACCCGAGCTGGGGACGCGCGTCCCGCGTTGCCATCGCCGGTGTCGGGGCCGGCAGTCTCGACGACTGGCAGGAGTTCGATGTGGGCTGGGGCGACCTGCACGATACGGGGACCGAGGGCGGGCACCACGCCAGGGTCGCCCGCTTCCTGATGGACCACGGAGTCGGTGTCGTTGTGGCCCATCACATGGGCGACGACATGCGGCACATGCTCGATCGGATGGGTGTGGAGGTGCGGCTGGGCGCGTCGGGCGACGCGCGCCAGGCGGCGCGTGCCGCGGGGGATGCCCCAGGCTCCTGAGTAGATGCCAGCGGGGCCCGATTGGGTGGCGAGCGTCGGCGCGCGCCACGGCCCCTGCTGGACGGACCGTGCGTCACGTGCGCATCAGGTTCGCGCGTCGTGTCAGGGCCCGTCGCGGAGCCCATTGACACGCGGGGGTGCGCCCGGCGCCACCGAAACGCACCCCCGCCGGAGCTGCTGAGCGGGCTCTGCCGGCTCAGGCGGATGCGGCCGCCTGAGCCGCGCGCCGCTCCTCCAGCGGCACGTACGGGCGCTCGTGCTCGCCCACATAGAGCTGTCGAGGGCGCCCGATCCGCGAGTCTGGATCGGCCATCATCTCGCGCCACTGCGCGATCCAGCCCGGTAGCCGGCCGATGGCGAAGAGCACCGTGAACATCTCGGTCGGGAAGCCCAGTGCCCGGTAGATCAGCCCGCTGTAGAAGTCCACGTTCGGGTAGAGCTTGTGGTCGATGAAGTAGGGATCGTGGAGCGCCACGTCCTCGAGCTGGAGGGCAATCTGGAGCAGCTGGTCGTCCGCGCCAAGCCTGGACAGGATGGTGTCGGCAGCCTGCTTGATGATCCGGGCTCGTGGGTCGTAGTTCTTGTAGACGCGGTGCCCGAAGCCCATCAGTCGGAACGGATCGTTGTGATCCTTTGCCCGGTCGACGGCCTTGCCCACGTTGCCGCCGTCGGCTGCGATCGCCTGCAGCATCTCCAGGACTTCCTGGTTCGCACCCCCGTGCAGCGGCCCCCAGAGAGCGGCGATCCCGCCCGCGATGGAGACGTACAGGTTGGCGTGGCTCGACCCGACCATGCGCACGGTGGAGGCGGAGCAGTTCTGCTCGTGATCGGCGTGGAGGATCAGGAGGATCCGGAGGGCCCGGGCCACATCGGGATCGATCGCGTACGGTTCCGTGGGCACCGCGAACATCATGCGCAGGAAGTTGGCCTCGTAGTCCAGTGACGAGTCGGGGTAGACGAAGGGCTCGCCGACGGCATGCTTGTGCGCGAAGGCCGCGATGGTCGGGAGCTGCGCGATCAGGCGGACCGTGCTCGCCTCCACGCCCTGCGGGTCGCGGGGGTCATCCGCGCCCTGATGGAAGGTGGAAAGTGCGCTCACCGCGGAAGCCAGGATGCCCATCGGGTGGGCGTCGGTGGGGAACGCCTCGAAGAAGCGCTTGAACTCCTCGCGGAGGAGGGCATGTCGCTTGATGCGGGCGGTCCAATCGGCCAGCTGGTCCTCGTTGGGCAGCTCCCCGTAGATCAGCAGGTAGGCCGTCTCGAGGAACGTCGAGCGCTCGGCGAGCTGCTCGATGGGATACCCGCGGTAGCGCAGGATGCCCTTGTCCCCGTCCAGGAACGTGATGGCACTGCGCGTTGAGGCCGTGTTGCCGTAGCCATAGTCGAGGGTGGTGACCCCGACCTTCGCGAGCAACGGCGCGATGTTGATGGCTGGCTGTCCCTCCGTGGCGTTCACGATGGGCAGGTCAATGACCGTGCTGCCCACGTGCAGCCGGGCGACGTCCGCGCTCGGAGGAGCCTCCAGCGGATCGGTGGAAGTCATGGAGTCTCGCACTTCCTTCGCAGTGGGGCGACCTGACCGATCGCCCCCGGATCACCGGACGACTCTCGTCCGGCTAATGTGCCTGGGCCAGCAAGCTGTCCAGCTGGTGGACAAGCTCTCGGACTGCCGCGGCAGAGGTCTCCAGCGCGGCGCGCTCGTCCGCCGTCAGGGAGATCTCCAGCACCTGTTCCACGCCGTGCCGGCCCAGCCGGACGGGAACACCCACGAAAAGGCCCTGGAGGCCGTACTCGCCGTTGAGATAGGTGGCGCAGGGCAGGACCTCCTGCCGATCCTCGAGGATGGCTTCGACCATGCGGTAGATGGACGCCGCCGGCGCGTAGTAGGCGCTCCCGCTCTTGAGCAGCGCAACGATCTCGCCACCCCCGTTGCGGGTGCGGGTGACGAGGCGCTCGATCTGCTCGGGGCTCAGCAGCTCGGTGATGGGCACCCCGCCCACCGTGGTTCGGCTGGGGAGCGGCACCATCGAGTCGCCGTGCCCGCCCAGCACCAGCGCCGAGGTACTGGTGACCGAGACGCCCAGCTCCATGGCGATGAACGTCCGGAAGCGGGCTGTGTCGAGCACCCCGGCCATCCCGATGACCCGCTGGCTCGGAAAGCCGCTGGCCCGGAGCGCCACGTGGCACATGGCGTCGAGCGGGTTGGTGACCACGATCAGCACGGCATCGGGTGAACGGGGAGCCGCCTGTTCCACCACGGAGCGAACGATCTCCACGTTGCGTGCCAGGAGGTCATCCCGGCTCATCCCGGGCTGTCGGGCGAGGCCGGACGTGATGACGATCACGTCCGAGCCGGCAGTCTCCGCGTAGTCGTTGGTCCCGATGATGTGGGCCCCGTGCCCGACGATCGGCGCCGCCTCGGCCAGGTCGAGGGCCTTGCCCTGGGGCAGTCCCTCGACGATGTCGACCAGCACCACGTCGGCCAGCCCGCCTTCCAGGATCCGTTGGGCCGTGGATGCCCCGACGTTGCCGGCACCGACCACGGTCACTTTGTTTCGCATGCGCACGCCTCCACCGACCGCTGGGTCCGGCGACAGGCGCTGCATGGTCAGCCGATTCCTGTGGCCGCGGCCCGCGCGGCTCACGGACGGAGGCAGAACCCCGCATGTCAACGCCCTGTCCGGACGCTGCAGAGTAGGCGCTATGGCTCACTTTTGACCAGAGCCATTGGCCCCCAGGGCTGGGGCCGCTGCGCCCGAAGCAGCTGTGCCAGGTGCCCGGCGGCCGACTCCGATGCCGCCGATCGACGGCTACCGCACCACGATGTTGACGAGCCGGCCCGGGACCTGGATCACGCGATCCGGCGTGCGCCCAGCCAGGATCGTCCGGACCTTCTCGCGGCCGAGCACAATCGCCTCGATCTCCGCAGGGGAGAGCCCGGCGGCCACCTGCACGCGATCGCGCAGTTTGCCGTTCACCTGGACGGGCAGCTCCACTCTCTCCTCCGCGACCAGCGCCTGGTCCCAGGCGGGCCAGGCTTCGGTGTGGATCGAGCGCCAGGTCTCGCCGCGCGCCTCGAGCCGTCGGGCCCACAGCTCCTCGCTGATGTGGGGCGCCGATGGGGCCAGCATCAGCAGGAGGAGCTCCACCGCACCATCCCATGCCGCGCTGCCCGCGACCGGCGTCCCCCGGTACCGCATCAGCAGGTTGGTCAGCTCCATGAGGTGCGCGACCATCGTGTTGAAGCGATAGTCCTCGTACTCGGCCGTGACCTGCTTCAGTGTGCGGTGCGCCGCCACCAGGAGCGTCCGCTCGCCGTCCGCCGCGCGCTCGCCCGGAGGCAGCAGCCCTGCATCGGGATCCCCGGGCTCGGTCCCGGTCGGATCGAGGACCACAGTCCAGACGCGGTTGAGGAAACGCGTCACGCCGCCGATGCCGGTCGAGCTCCAGGGGCCGCCCTGGTCCCAGGGGCCCATGAACATGAGGAAAAGCCGGACCGTGTCGGCGCCGTAGCGCTGCACGAGCTCGTCGGGGTCCTGGACGTTGCCGCGGCTTTTGGACATCCGCTCGCCGTCGGCGCCCAGAATCTGCCCTTGGTTGAAGAGTCGCCGGAACGGCTCGCGTTCGTGGACCAGCCCGAGGTCGGCCAGCGCCTTGGCGAAGAACCGGCTGTAGAGCAGGTGCATCACGGCGTGCTCGGCACCGCCGGTGTACTGGTCGACCGGGCACCAGGCGTGCTCGAGTTGCTGGTCGATCGGCCCGTCGGCCTTGTGGGGCGACAGATACCGCCACCAGTACCAGGAGCTGTCGACGAAGGTGTCCATCGTATCGGTCTCGCGCGTCGCCGGACCGCCGCAGCGTGGGCAGGTCGTACGGAGGAAGCCCTGGTGCGACTTCAGCGGGCTCTCGCCGGTCAGCTTGAAGTCCACGTCGCGCGGCAGGAGGACCGGAAGTTGGTCCTCCGGCACCGGGACGATCCCGTCGCGCTCGCAGTAGACGACTGGGATCGGGGTCCCCCAGTAGCGCTGGCGGCTGATCAGCCAGTCGCGGATCCGGTAGGTCACCGCTGGCTCGCCCTGCCCCCGCGCCTGCAGGTCAGCGACGATCGCGGCGAAGCCCTCCCTGGCCGAGTGCCCGCTGTACGGTCCGCTGTTGACCATCACCTCGTCCTCGGAGTGGGCCACGAACGCGGTGCCGCCGTCCGCTCCCCGGGCGACCTCCGTCGCCACCCGTGCCGCCTCGACCGGATCGGACGGGGCGATCACCTGGCGGATCGGGAGCCCGAACCTGACCGCGAATGCGTAGTCGCGCTCGTCGTGCGCCGGGACGGCCATGATGGCGCCGGTGCCGTAGCCGAGCAGCACATAGTCCGCGATCCAGATCGGGATCCGCTCCCCGTTGACCGGGTTGATCGCGAACGCGCCCAGCGGCACCCCGGTCTTTTCCCGCTCGGTGGAGAGCCGATCGATCTCGGACTTGCGGCGGGCCTCGTACTGGTAGCCCTCCACAGCCGAGCGCCGGTCGGGGTGGGTCAGCTTTGCCACCAACGGGTGCTCGGGCGCCAGCACCATGAACGTGGCGCCGAAGAGGGTGTCCGGCCGGGTGGTGAAGACCCGGATCTCGTCGCCGCCCGGCTGATGCTGGTCCGGCGCCACCAGGAAGACGACCTCGGCGCCCTCGGAGCGGCCGATCCAGTTCGTCTGCATCACCCGCACCGGCTCGGGCCAGTCGATCCCATCGAAGCGGAGCAGCTCGTCCGCGTACCTGGTGATGCGGAGGAACCACTGCTCCAGGTCGCGCTTCACCACCGGGGTCCCGCAGCGCCAGCAATGGCGGTCCGGTCCTTCCACCTGCTCCCGCGCCAGCACCACCTGGTCCTTGGGGCACCAGTCCACGGGCGCCATCGCCCGGTAGGCCAGGCCGGCTTCCAGGAACTTGAGGAAGAGCCACTGGTTCCAGCGGTAGTACTCGGGGTCGCAGGTGACGACCTCGGCGTCCCAGTCGAAGGTGGCCCCCATCGAGCGGAGCTGCCGCCGCATGTTCTCGATGTTGCGCATCGTCCAGTCGGCGGGGTGGATGCCGTGCTTGATGGCCGCGTTCTCGGCAGGCAGCCCGAACGCGTCGAACCCGATCGGGAAGAAGACGTTGAGCCCGTTCATCCGGCGGAAGCGCGCGATCGCATCGGTGGGGGTCTTGATGTACCAGTGCCCGATGTGCAGGTCGCCGGATGGGTAGGGGTACATGGTCAGCAGGTAGTAGCGGGGCCTGGAGGTATCTCCAAGGTCGGTGTGATGGAGCCGGAGGGCGGCCCAGCGCTCCTGCCAGCGCGGCTCGATGGTCGCAGGGTCGTAGCGGTCGATGTGGGTCCGGTCCGTCACCATGGCGATCCCCGCTTCCTGCCCTCGTGTTGCCGCCGGACGCAGCGCGGCTCTCCGGTTCGAGGGGCCCGAGCGGCCACCGGGACGGCGTGGCGTCGCGATGGCGCGGGCCCCTGCTATGTCGAACCCCCCGCCGCTCCGGCGAGGGGTTGTGGGTCGGCGCTTGATGAAGGTGGTGGAGCTACAGGGATTCGAACCCTGGACCTCCTGCATGCCATGCAGGCGCTCTCCCAGCTGAGCTATAGCCCCATCGGAGCCGCGACAGTGTAGCATGAGGGCCGGTTCGGAGGGCGGCTCCATTGCCCCGGGGCTCCCTGCCAGGTGGTTCGTGGCCGGCTGCCATCAGGCCAGCGTTCCGCGGCCTTTCGCACCTGGGGGGCACACGCGCAGCCCTGCACGTCCCGAGCAGGGACCCGCTCACACCGGAAACCGCAGGTTGGGCGGTTGGGCGGCAGGGAGGCAGGGGTCCGGGTCTCTGGACCGCGGGGCACCCGCGGCACGCTCGGGAGTCAGACATGACGCGTCCTCCGGCCGGTTCGTCCGGTTCCCCTCCGCTGCCCCGGTCCGGTGCGCGCTGGGCGAGGCGAGTGCTCGCGGCCGGAGGCGCCGCGGCGCTGCTCGTGGCCGCCCTCGGCGCCTGGTACCTTTTCCTGCGGCCGCCCGGCCCGCCGCCGGTGGACCTTGTCGCACTGCCAGGGGCCTCGGCGGCCGGTACCACTTCGCCCGGCGCGCTCGATGGCGTCTGGACGCTCGAACCCGTGTCCGCCTCGGGCGCGAACAGTTCTTCGTTTGTGGGCTATCGGGTGCAGGAGCAGTTGGCGGGCATCGGCGCCCACACCGCCGTGGGGCGGACGGGGGGCGTGACGGGCTCCTTCACCCTGCGCGGGACCACGGTCATCGCAGGCGCCATCACGGCCGATCTCGCCACTCTGAAGAGCAACGAGCCGTTGCGCGACGCGCAGCTGGTGCATCGGGGCCTCCAGACCGCCCTCTACCCCACGGCCACCTTCCTGCTGACACGGCCGATTGATCTGGGCGGGTTGCCCGCGCCGGGCGTGCTGGTGCGGGCCGACGCCACCGGCCGTCTCACCCTGCACGGCCAGACGCGTACCGTGACGATCCCCCTGCAGGCGCGCCTGGCGGGACGAACCGTCGAGGTCGCTGGGTCCCTGACCATCGCCTTCGCCGATTACGGCATCATCCCGCCCACGTCGTTCATCGCGCTCTCGGTGGCGAACCACGGGATCCTGGAACTCCGGCTGGTCTTCGCGCACACCTGAGCGGACCGTCGTGAGGGCGGTTGGCGAAGGGCACCCGGAGCGGGGGCGAGCACGAAGGCGGGCACAGAAACGGGCCCCGGCGATTGCCAGGGCCCGGACTTCTGGCTGCCCGTCCGCAGCGTCTAGGCGGCGAGGTGGCTCCCCTGCGCGATGAGAACGAGGATTGAGATGAGTGCTGCGAGTCCGAGGAGCAGGTTCACCTTGGCGAGCGAGCGGCGGGACTGGGCGCCCCCTGCGCTCTTCGAGCGATCAGTCCAATAGGTCATCTCCGACTCCCGGCAATTGCCCGCGTCATGCGACGCCTCCCGATCCTGCCAGCCTGGGCGGTCAGCGGCAATGGCCCATCCGTACGTGGGGGTTCCCCCGGCCGTCACGGTCGCCTGGGCTGCCTGAGGTCATGCCCGAGGGCCGCACCAGGGGCCGCACCAGGGGCCGCACCAGCGCGCGGGCCGGGTCCGGACGGGCGGGGGGCGGCCCCGAGCGGAGCCGGCAGGGGCACACGGCGGGTCACGTGGCCGCGCATGTGGCCACGTGACCGGGCCTGGACGTGCACGGCGTCCGCCCTTCAGCCCGGGGAGGGGAAGAGGATGGTTCCCAGCAGGGCACCGGGCCCCAGTCGTTCGCTGAGGAGCGAACCGCAGGTGCCTGCCAAGCGGAGCGCTTCGTGCCTTCCCGCGGCCGTGATCCGGTATCGGCGGGGCAGGTCCGCCGAGGCGGCCAGGCAGCCGTCCTCCTCCAGCTCGTGGAGGAGGGGGAAGGTGGGCGGCAATTCGCCGAGCCTCCGTGCCACCGGCGCGAGTCGGTTGAGTATCTCGAGGCCGCCCAGCGGCCCCGCGCTCTCGACCACCGCCAGGGCACACAGCCGCAGCAGGTCCGGCGCGCGGCCGGCCTGCCAGAGCGGTGCCGCTGCCTGCCGTGCTGGCCTTGGCGGACCGCCCTGCTCCGCGGAGCTGGCTCGGACGAGCCACGCGTCGCGAGACCGTCCGGCGGGTTTCGGCGGATTCCGGAGCGGTTGGTGCGGCTGATGGAACGAGTCGGCCAGTGTCATGGTGGGGACCTCCATGGTGTGCCTGCGTGACTGCGCCGGCGGTCCGGTGTCCTTCGGCGTTGTCCTGGACGTCGTCCCAGGAGGTTGTTCCGGCCCCCTGAAGTCTCCCTGAACCCAGACGCCGGATCCGGTCATGGGCCGGTTAAGAGTTCGAGATGGCGCATGACACGCAGGCGCTGCGGACCCGGCTCCGGCCGCCGCTCCGGGGTCAACCGGCAGGCACGCCTCCACGCGGGCGGACACCGGATCTCCAGCGTGGGCACGTGACATCCGTGCGGGCGGAGAGCGGGTGCCATACTGCCGGCCATGGCCACCCACAGGCTGACTTCCGCCGAGCCCGAGGGCGCGACACGCGAGGCGTGCGGGATCCAGTATCGGCTCCGGCGATCGCCTCGGGCCCGCAGGTTGCGCCTGGTCGTGGACGGTGGCGAGATGCCGGTTCTCACGCTGCCGCACCGCCTGCCGGTGCAGGTTGCCGATGCGTTTGTGCTCGAGCGCCGGGCCTGGATCGAACGGCACCTGGCTCGCGCCGCGGCGGAGCATGCCCGTCGCCTGGCCCGGAGTCCGCTGGGGGATGGGGGAACGCTCGAGCTCTTGGGAAGGCGCCATCGGCTGGAGGTGCGCGTGCTTCCGGCCGGCCGGCGGAGCAGTGTGCAACACGACGACTCGGCTGACCCCGTGGTCCGGGTCCACCTGGCACCCGGCGATGCCCGGCCCCTGGCGGTGGTCATGGAGGCGTGGCTCCGGCGCGAGGCGCGCGCCGCGGTGGAGCACCGGGTCGTGGCGCGTGCCCCCCAGGTTGGCGTCGCGCCGACGTCCATCTCCATCCGCGACCAGCGGAGCCGCTGGGGAAGCGCTTCGCGCAGGGGCCGATTGTCGTTTTCCTGGCGCCTCGTGCTGGCACCCCCGGCGGTGCTCGACTACGTAGTGGTGCACGAACTGGCCCACCTCGCGGTCTTCGGGCATCCGCCGGCCTTCTGGGCCCTCGTCCGCGCCGTGGCCCCGGAGACCGATTGGGCACGCCGCTGGCTGCGTGTGCACGGCCGAGAACTGCACTGGGCGCTGGAGTAGGCCGGGCCCCGGTGTTGCCGGCCGCCGCATCCGGCGGAGGCAGCCCTGCCAGCCTACCGCTGGCGGTGGTAGAGGCGGTATCCGTATCGGAAGCGGGCGCCGTCGATGCGCGTCAGGATGGCCGCCGCATCCCGCTCGCCGAACTCCATCGCCAGCACGCGTCCCAGGGCCTTGCGCGAAGGGGCGCGCCACTCGCTCATGACCGTGGTGCCCGTAAACCCGTGGGCAGCCCAGAACTCGTCGAGCCGGTCGGCCAGTGCGGGCTCAACGGCTGCGTAGCCGAACTCGCGCAGAAAAGCTGCGAAGTCTCCCTCCCGAAGGTCGTTGTCGACGATGACGATCTCTCCGCCGGGGCGCACCACCCGAAGTGCCTCCGCGATCCCCGGTTCGCAGCTGCGCACCCGGGCACTTGCGGGCCCGAAGAAGTAAGCCAGCCGCGAGTGGAGCAGGTCCACCGACTCGTCGGGAAGCGGGATCGCCGCTGCGCCCGCGGCGAGGACGCTGATGCGGGAGCCAACCCACTCGGGCTCGGCGGCGATCCGGCGATGCAGCTGGATCAGCATCCGCGGCGCTGGCTCCACCGCGAACACGTGTGCGGCGCGCCGTGCGTAGCGGACGGCGTGGTAGCCGCCTCCGGCGCCCACGTCGGCCACCACCCGCCCGGTCATGTCAAGCAGGCGATCCATCTGGGCTTCGATCCTGCCATCGGGATCGGCGATCCGGTTTTCCAGCTCGTAGGTGACCGCGTCGTGCGCGCCCGGATAGTCGTACACGAAGGGCTCGGTGGGAAGCGGGGCGATGGGCAGCCTGTCGGTCACGGTCGGCAGCTCGCAGGGCCCAGCGGCAGCGGATCTCCGTTGGCCGCCCCGAGCCCGCCTCGATTTGGCTCGCCCCCGGTCGACCACCCGGGCCAGATGGGCGTCGGACAAGCGTGTGGGCTCATCGGCCGAACCGCCTGGCCCGCAGCTGGAAGGTGCGCAGGGCGCGCAGGAAGTCGATCTCGCGGAACGCGGGCCAGTACGCGTCGCAGAAGTAGAACTCGCTGTGGGCGCTCTGCCAGGGGAGGAACCCGGAGAGCCTGACCTCGCCGCTGGTCCGGATGATCAGGTCCGGGTCGGGGCATCCCGTGGTGTAAAGATGCCGCGAAAGCCGCTCCGCGTCGATCAGGCCGGGAAGGTCATGCGCGGCCACACCGCCGTCCGCCAGCTCCTGCACTGCCGCGCGACATGCGTCAACGAGCTCGTCGTGGCCGCTGTAGGCCAGGGCGAAGGTGGTCAGGGGCCCCTGACTGCTGGCAGTTGCTGCCTCCGCGGCCTCAATTGCCGCCCTGACCCGTTCCGGGAGCGCGTCGCGACGTCCGATGACCCGCACCCGCATCGGCGCCGGCTTGCCTTTGTTGCGCACGGCCAGACCGGCCAACCGCTCGGTCACCACGTCAAGCAGCGCACCCAGCTCCTCGGGAGATCGATCCAGGTTCTCGATCGAGAGGGCCCAGAGGGTGACCTCGCTGATTCCGAGCGCGCGGCACCAGCCCAGCACCTCGAGGATCTTGTCCGCGCCGCGCCGGTGGCCAGCGGCAGGATCCAGGAGCCCCTCCCGCTGCGCCCAGCGCCGGTTACCGTCCATGATGATGGCGACGTGACTGGGCCGCGGCCGGGCCATCACCTGGCTCCGCAGGCGGTGCGTGTAGAGGCGGTACACCGGCGCGAGGGCGAGCGCCCCCAGCCGATGACGCGCTGAGCGGAACGTGGCGGCGAGCCGCGTCCGGTCTGCGCGCGGGGCCGTGCGTTCCGCACGCGGCTCCGGGGCAAGAGGAAGTTCCCGCGATGACCGGGGCACGTCCATGCGCAGCATGATAGCGGGCGACGGGCGTTCGGTAGCCCGGCGGTGCCGGGACGAGGCGCGCATGACTTGCGGGTAAACTCGTGTGCCGATGCGCCAGCCTGTGCTGTTCACCCGGTTCCCCGGCAACCCGATCATCACCGCCGCCGACCTGCCGTATCCCGCGAACACCGTCTTCAATCCCGGCGCGGCGGCCGTGGAGGGCGAGACCCTGCTGCTCCTGCGTGTCGAGGATCTGCGGGGCATCTCCCACCTGACGGTCTGCCGGAGCGCCGATGGGCGCACCGATTGGCGGTTTGACCCAGTGCCGACCCTGGTGGCCGACCCGGAGAACCACCCGGAGGAGCTCTGGGGGATCGAGGACCCGCGGATCACCTGGCTCCCCGAGCGTGGCGAGTGGGCGATCGCCTACACCGCCTACAGCCGGCGGGGCCCGCTGGTCTCGCTTGCCGTGACGAGCGATTTCCGCCACTTCAACCGGCTGGGCCCGGCGATGCCGCCCGACGACAAGGACGCCGCGCTCTTCCCCCGCCGTTTTGACGGGCGCTGGCTGCTGGCGCATCGGCCGGTCCCGCTCACGGGGGCGCCGCACATCTGGCTTTCGTACTCGCCTGACCTGCGCCACTGGGGCGATCACACCCTGCTGCTTCCGGCGCGGGAGGGCGGGTGGTGGGACGCCGAACGGGTGGGGCTGGGCCCGCCACCGCTGGAGACTCCGGATGGCTGGCTGGTCCTCTATCACGGTGCTCGTCGTACGGTGGGGGGCGTTCTGTATCGGGCCGGCCTCGCCCTTCTGGACCTCGACGATCCCCGCCGCGTACTGCACCGCAGCGACGAGTGGCTCCTGGGGCCTGCCGAACCCTACGAACGGATCGGCGACGTCGTGGGGGTGGTCTTCCCGACGGGATGGATCGCCGACTGGGATCGGGATGAGCTACGGCTGTACTACGGCGCGGCCGACGCTGCGGTGGCCTTGGCCACGGCTCGGTTGTCAGAGGTGCTCGCGTACATTCGGGCCTGCCCGGTCCCGGAGCGGCGGCGGGCGTCCGAGCGAGCCTGACGCAGCTCGCGCAGACGCTCGACAGCCAGCAACCAGACCAGCGTCGACTCCGCGCCGGCGTTCGCGTTCACGCCGTCCGCGCCGAGCCCATCGTGGCATGCGCCGCTCGCCGGGTCGGCCAGCGGCAGGCCCAGGTCGTTGGCGCCCAGGAACCAGTCGAATGCGCGCTCTGCCAGCTCGGCCCACCGCTCGGAGCCGGTGACCTCCCAGGCGCGGGCCGCCGCGAAGAGGAGCGAGGCGGCTTCGATCGGTTGTTGGTCGAAGCCTGCCGGGCGACCGCCACGGGGCCACCAGCCGTGGTTCCCGATCGGACGCAGGTGGCCCGTGGGTGCCGTCTCGGCAGAGGCCAGCCACCCCAGCAGCTGCAGTCCCAACTCGATGACCCTGGGACGGGCCAAGGCCGCGCCGCCCGCGATGAGCGCCTCGGGCAGCACGCCGTTGTCATACGTGCAGGTGGGCTCGGGCCACGGCCAACCAGGATCTGTCGTGCGGGCCCGTACGATGGAGCTGCCAAGACGGGCAACCAGCGCCTCGAGCGCGGTGCGGGCCCGGTCGGCCGAGGCCGGGTCGGCAAGGGCGGCCGAGCAGCCCAGGATGGCGTACGCCCGCGGACGGGACCAGGCAAAGTCGAGGCTGGCCGGCAGGGCGGCCGCGAACAGCCCGCGTGCGTCCAGTACGGCCCAGCGGTCCTCGCAGCGCGCGATTGTCTCTCCGAGTGCTTGTATGGCTCTGCCGTGCGCGTCCTCGGAGCCGATCCGCTCGAGCCACTGTCCGTCGGCGCCGCGCTGGTTTCGGAAGCGGCCCAGGCCGGCGTCGAAGGCATCCCAAAGAAACGTGAGGTCCCCATACAGGTCTGCCGAGGTGGCCGCGCCGGGGGCAAGCCGCGCATGCCGAAGGTCGACAAGCAGGGCCCGCGCCACATCGTCGGTGCAGTAGCCATGCGCCTGGTCCGGCAGCTTCCCGTGCGCAAACTGGACGATCCCGAGCGGTGTCCGCAGGCGCTGGAGGTGCGCGCGAGCCAGGGGCAGCTCGGACGGGCGCGGGCGCGGGCCCCGGCTCATGACGGCGACCGGGGAGCGTTGGACCGCCGACCGCCGCATCCTCACCGGCTCTGCCGCGGCTTGTGCGAAGAGCTGCGCGTATTGGCGTGCCACGTTCGGCCAGGTCATGGCCTGAGCAAACGTGCGGCCGCGGTCCTGCAGCTCCGCCCGTGCGTACTCGTCGCTGAGGAGACGTGCCAGGGCATGGGCGAGTGTGCGAGGGTCCTCGAAGGGGACCAGCACGCCCCGTCCGTCCCGCAGGAGCTCCTTGGCGTGTTCGTACGGTGTCGACACCACGGCTGCGCCGGCCGCCAGGGCATACGCGAGGGTGCCTGAGGTGATCTGCTCGGCATTCCGGTAGGGGGTGACGAAGACGTCGGCGGCGGTCAACCAGGTGGTCAGCTCGGCGTCGCTCAGGTAGCGGTCCACGAACCGGACGCGCCGCTCGATCCCGAGGGTCGTCGCAAGCGCCATGAGCTGCTGGCGATACCGCTCGCCCTCGCGGTGCTGGACCTCCGGGTGGGTGGCACCCACCACCGCGTAGAGCGCATTGGGGACCTCTTCGGTGATGCGGGCGAACGCCTCGAGAACCAGTTCCACGTTCTTGCCCGGCCCCAGCAGCCCCGCCGAGAGGAGGAGCGTGGAACCGGCGAGTCCAAGCGCGGCTTTGGCGGTGTCCCGGTCGTGCCCCTCGAAGTCCGGGACCCCGTGGGGGATGACCGCGATCCGACGCTGATCGGCGCCGTAGCGCTCCGTCAGGATCGCGCGGCCGCGAGCGCTCATCGTCACCAGGCGTGCAGATCGCGCGACGACCTCGCGCAGAACCGCCTCCTGTTCAGCAGTCGGATGGGCCAGGATGGTGTGCAGCGTCGAGACCACCGGCAGGCCTGCGGCATCGAGGAGGTCGAGCACGTAACTTCCACTCGGTCCACCGAAGATTCCGTACTCGTGCTGCAGCGAGAGCACATCGGCTCCGCTGGCCTTGAGCCACCGGCCGGCGTCGCGGTAGGTCACAGGCAGGTCGACCGTGAGGCGATGTGTCACCTCGCGTGGGTATGGCAGGTGTTCGCCGGCGCGCTCCAGGGCGACCACCGAGAGCCCTGGCGAGCCATCGGCCACTTGCTGCAGTCCAGTCACGAGGGCGCGGGTGAAGGTGGCGATCCCGCAGTGGCGGGGAACGTACGTGGACACGAAAGCGGTCCGGGGCACCACCAGCGTCTCGGTAGAGCGATCCTGGTTGGACATGGGTCCCTCCAGCCCATCATCGGCTGCTCGGCGCGCCAAGGTGCCGCACGGGCGCCCCTTGCCTCCGTTGCGCGACCGGTCGTTGCCGCTCCCATGGCTGGACCGCGATCGGCTGGCCCGCCCGGGCGCAGGGACGACCAGCCCGGCGCACGGCTCTGCTATCCGCGCTGTCCTATGCGCGCGTCTGCCGCACCGCGTCCGCGATCGCCGCTCTCGCTTCCTCGAGGCTCGACTGGTCGTCGATCTCGTCGAGGCGATCGGCCATTGCAAGCGTCATGCCGATCCCAGCCACATTCAGCCCTCTGGTCTCCACCAGGTACTGAATGCGTTGCAGTCGCCGGATGTCCGCGGCGGAGTACAAGCGCTGAGCTCCTTGGCGGGCGGGTCTCAGGAGGCCCGCCCGCTCATACTTGCGGAGTGTCTGAGGATGCATCCGGGTGAGCCGCGATGCGACTGCCATTGTGTAGACCGCTTCCCGGTCCGGGTCTCGCTCGGTCACACCGGGTCCTCTCCGCAGGCAATTTGCGCGCCTGCTCTTCCTGCTGCGTCTATGTATTGCTCGTCAGCTGCTTGGCCGGCGTGATGCGGATCTGCTTCGGAAGGGCCTCCTCGACTTTGGGCAGCCGCAAGGTCAAGACGCCGTTCTGGAAGTCCGTTTGGGCGTTCTCAGTCTTGACCGGGGTGGGCAGGTTGATGGCCCGACTGTATTCGCCGTACCCGATCTCGCGCAGGTGCCAAGTCCAATCGTCATGGGCCGAGGGTGCCTCGGTCTTCGCACGCAGTGTCAGGGTGCCCCGGTCGTAGGTGACGTCCAGTTGCTCGGGCGTGACCCCGGGCACCAGCGCCTTCACCACCACCGAGTCGGGCGTCTCATACACCTCGAGCGGCATGGACCGCGGCGACCCGTCGAAGGAAAGGAGACGCCCCGGATCGACGAAGCTCTGTTCGAAGAGTCGGTCCATCGCGTCTCGGAGCGTCACGAAGTCCTGGAAGAGCGGACTGAGTGTCCTGTTCGCCATCTCGGCTGCAACCTCCTTTCTGTCTCGCTGCGCATTCACGCTAAGACGATGCATATATACAACATCCTTGATGCGCATCGTGTCAAGATCCACCCCATTCGGAGAGAGCCCGTGGCCGGATCGGCGCTGGGGTGAGATCCAAGGCTTGGCCGAGTTTTCAGGATTTCTTCAGCCGTTGAGTCCATCATTCTGGGCGTCTCCTCCTCCCTCCTCCTCCCACGGACCCGGAGACGACAGGCCGATCAGCCCCGGCACGTGAGTGCCGGGGCTGATCTGTGTGGTCGGGCGGGTTGCCTGACGGACGCCATCGCCGGTGTCGCGGTCAGGCATATTGGGGTTGCGAGGGGAAGACCGGGGCCGGCGCATCTGGGTGCGGGGCGCGACCAAGCCGGGCCGCGGCGCTGCTCGGCGCCGAAGCAGGAAGGGAATGGTGGAGATGAGGGGACTCGAACCCCTGACCCCCGCGATGCGAACGCGGTGCTCTCCCAGCTGAGCTACATCCCCACCGAGAACGAGCCAACGGGCCCGGCCCGTCAGGGTGCATGGGAGTGTAGCAGGTCGGGTGTCGGGGCAGTATCGTGGCGGAACGATCCACAATACTGGCGGCACGCTTCTCCTCGCGTCCCACCCCTGGTGACTACATGGAACCGACACCGACTCCCGACTTGCGGCTGCTGCCGTTCGACCGGGCTGCGACCCTGGTGGCGCAGCTCGGATTCGTCCTGGTGCGCGACGAGCAGCTCGGGGACGCGGGCGCGCCGGCCGGGTCGCACCTGGTGGTCGCCCTGCGGGACCAGCCCACGCTGGCCCACTTCGACCCGGAACGGATGACCTGGTACGTCACGGTCGCCGGCAAGGGCCAGGAGGTGGAGTACTACCGCTCGCGCGCGCTGCCGGAGCGGACCGACGTGGCCTGGGGCCCGGTGCACGTTTTCGATCGGCTGGAGGTGCAGAACACATTCGTGACGTTCGGCGGCACGCTCCGGGTCGCGCAGGCGGATCCGCAGACCACGCTGGTGGTTCTCGACTCGCCGGTGCCCATCCTGCGCTGGAGCGGCCACAGCCAGGACGTGGATCCGGTGGCTCCCGAGGTCGCGGCGTTCTTCGCTCGGCTGCTGGTGCCGATCGACTTCACCCCGGGCGCTGAGGCGAAGATTGCAGGCGTTGCCCCGACGGCCCTTTACGCTGCCTTCGTGGCGGACCTGTGGTCGCGCTGCCAGGCGGCGCCGCTGCTGCGCGAGTCGCGTCCCGGTCTCTGGAACTGGGTGGCGCACGAGGCGCATCGCTTCCAGGCGGCCCGTCCCGCTGACTGGGAGACGGGTCGCCAGCTGCTGCGGGATCTGGATCTGAACTCGGTACCTGCTCCGACCGAACCGGGGACCTGACAGTCAGGGTCATTGACAAATAGAACATCAGTTCTATCATGGATCGGGCAATGAGCTGTCCGATCCCACCTGCTGGCAGTCCCCCCGCTCGGGCCGCTGATAACCCGCTCCGGTCGGTCCCGGGTTCAGGCGTGCCCTCCGCTCGGTCGTTGGAGCCGCTGTTCGAAGTCCTCGCGCGCCTTGAGACGCGCTGGGGGAGCGCGGCAATCCGATTCGGAGACGGGCGCTCCGTGTCGGCGGTCGCGACTGCCCGGCGGGCGCCGGGGCCGGATCGGCGGGCCGCCGGCGGGTCACGTGCGACTGCCGGCTCCGCCGGCGATGGGGCGCAGGCGCCCGGCAGCGATCCCGGCGCGCCGGCACTGCCGGCGGATGGCGGTCGATCCGCTTCGCCTCGGTATCCCATGGCAGGCCAGTCCCAGGCGTTTCCGACTGAGGGCGCCCTGGCACCGCTCCCGCTCGCCCAGCCGCTGGATCTGCTGGCACCGCTGGAGCACCGGGTTGTGCCTACCGGTTTCCCGGCGCTGGATGCCATCCTGGGGCCCGGCGGTCTGGTCCGGGCGGCTCAGGTGACGCTCCGCGGCGATGTATCGAGCGGCAAGACCACGCTTGCGCTGCGGCTCGTCGCGGAGGCCCAGGCGCACGGTTCGGTCGTTGCCTGGCTGGATCTTGCCCGTGTCTTCGACCCGATCGAGGCCGTGGCGCGCGGCGTGGACTTGGCCTGGCTCCTGGTGCTGCGGGCGTCTGACGTGACCGAGGGGCTTCGGCTCGCGGGGGCCCTGGTCGGGGGTCGCGCGGTCGAGGTGGTGGTGGCCGATCTGCCCGAGGAAATGCCGGCTGACTGGGAGCTGCTCCTGCGGCGTCTGGTGGCGCGCGCCAGGCAAGCTGGTGTACGGCTGGTGACCATCGAACCACCGAACCTGGTGACGCCCCTGCAGGGGGCGCTCGTCGAATCGGCTGGGGTGGGGCTCGACCTCGAACGGCGGGCCTGGATCCGCATCGGGCGGGACGTGGTGGGGCAGCGCACGCAGGTCACGGTCACCAGGAACCGGTTCGGTCCTCCCGGCCGCCGCGTCGAGCTGGAGATCCGGTATGCCGACGAGGGCGATCGATACCGGGGGGTCGAACGGCTCCTGGACATCCCATCGCCGCCGGGGTCGGCTGCCCCGCCTTTCCCGCTGATCGTTCGTCCACCGGAGATCACCATCGCTGCGTCGACCCATGCGACTCCTCTATCTCGGCTGGCCGCACCTTCCACTCCGGCTCGAGCGCGCATCGCGTGCGCTTCCCGAACCGATCATCCTGGGAGGCCATCCCTGGGAGCCCGGGCGGGTGCTCGACTGCAGCCCCTCCGCGCGCCGCCTGGGCGTGCGCAGGGGAATGCGTCTCGCGGCCGCGCAGGCGCTCGCACCTGACGCTGCATTCCTGGTCCCCGATCTTGATCGGTACCGCGCGGCCGCCGAGGCGGCGCTGGACGTCCTGGCGCGATTCGCACCGTACGTGGAAGGGGAGACGGACCCGGCAGCGGATGGGTTCGGGGGCGCCCTGCTGGGGATCGATGGGCTCGAGCGACTGTGGGGCGAGATCCCTCTCCTGCTCGGGAGGATCGCCGCTGCGCTGGCGCCGCACGTCCCGGGGCCCATTCGGGCGGGGATCGCCGGGTCACGGTTCGGGGCGTTCGTGGCGGCCACCGTTGCGAGTGAGCGATTGCCAGGCACGGAGATGACCTGGCTCGCCGTGCCGGACGGCGGTGTCGAGGCGGAGGCGGCCTTTCTCGCGCCGCTGCCCGTGACACTGCTGCCGGCCAGCGTTGAGATGCAGGAACGGTTGCGGGTGCTGGGCCTGCGGCGGATCGGCGAGTACGCGGCGCTTCCGCGCGCGGCCGTGCTCGCTCGCTTCGGGACCGAGGGCGGGTTGCTGCACGACCTGGCGGGTGGACGGGATGGCCGGAGGCTCCGGCCGCGCCATCCGGCGGAGCGGCTGCGGGCGGAGGCAGAGCTGGAGCCGCCGGCCGATTCGCTGGGGCCGCTCCGTTTCGTGCTGCATCGTCTCAGCGGCGCGTTGTGCGGACAGCTGTCGGCGCGCGGTGCCGGGGCCACGGTTGCCCGGCTGCAGGTTGCGCTGGAAGGAGGAAGGCGGCGCGCGACGCAGCTCGATGTCCTGGATATCGAGCAGGCGCTGCCCGGTCCCACTGCGAGCCCCGAGGCGGTCGAGCGCCTGCTCCTGGCGCGCCTGGAGTCCGCGCCGCCGGCCCGTCCGGTCGATCGGCTGGTCCTCGAGCTCGATGGCATTGTCCCGGCGCTCGGCAGGCAGCTCGGCCTGTTCGAGCCCCAGGCGGCCCGGGTGGCGCGTCTCGAGTGGCAGCTGACCGATCTCGCGATCCGGTTCGGCGAGGGACGCGTGCTGCGCGCCTCGGTGCGCGACCCGGAAGCGCGGCTGCCGGAGGAGCGCATCGGCTGGAGCCCGGCGTCGAGCCCGGAGGCGAGCCCGGAGGCGCCACGGTCCGGGACCGCAGGGCACGGGACTTCGCGATGACGCGCCTCTTCGAGGAGCATCCGGTCATCACGGTCGAGCTCGACGCGGCCGGCCGCCCCGTGGCCTTCACGTGGAACGGGCAGCGTGAGCAGATCGAGGTCTGCAACCGCTGGCGCATCGAGGAGGCGTGGTGGCGCAGGCCCATCCGCCGTGATTACTACAAGGTGGTCGGCCGGAGATGGCTCGCCCTGGTGTATCGCGACGGCGTCGACGGCAGCTGGCGCCTCGAACGGCTCTACGACTGAACCGAACGGATGCGACTCGACCCCGGCCGCACGGCCGGGGTCGAGATCGAGCGCCGATCCCGAACCGGGGAGGAGGAGAGCCCGGACCGAGCACGGCCGCACCAGTGGGGAGATGGTGGTATCCAGATGACGAAGGGAGGCTCTTGCGTGTGACGCGCCCTGCCCCTGGATTCCGAAAAGCCTGGGAGGACCTTGCGCCCCCGTCGCTCACCCGGCCGGACAGCTCGCCGACACCAGGACGAAGACGAAGGTGAGCGACCCCATGGGCTTGTACGTGAGTTGCGCTCGACAGCTGGAGGCCAGGCTTCCTCCGTCGAACTCCGCGACCACCGACCCGTCTTCGGCGGGGTTGCTGATGCTGGTCTGCTTGTAGCCTGCCGAGGCCAGCGCCGAGGCATACCAGACGCTCACGGTCGCCACCGAGGCGCTGGTCGAGACAGCCTGGGTCACCGGCTGGTTCGTGGCCCCGTTCGAATCGGCCGCCCCCGGGTAGCGTGGAAACGAGTCCGGCGCGTGGTCCAGGATGGCGCCCCAGGCAGTGGCGGTCGTTGGCACGGGCGACGCCGGCGACAGACCGGATGGAGGCGCCCCCGACGGCGCCGACGTGGGACCGGCCATCGAGGCCGCTGCCGGCGTGCTCCCCGGGGAGGAACCCGCCGGGCCCCCCGCCGCGCAGGCGCCGAGAACCAGCAGGAGCGCCGCGCCCGCGGCGAGGCGCCCGTACATCAAGGGTGTCCCGGCGGAATCGCAGCCGCGACGAAGACGACGAGCAGCACAACCAGCACCAGTACGAACAGCCCGATGCCAACGAAATCGCGGATGGTGGGTCGCATGCGGCGAGGATACCGCGAACCACGAGCCCCAAGTGCTCCCCGCTACAATCGCGCCCTGCGTTCCAGGCTCCAGAGGCATCTCCGCGTGAACAACTGCGCGATCTGCACCCACGATCTGACCCGCGACTTCGGTCCCCTGCGGGCCGTGGACGGGCTGTCGCTGGAGGTGCCGTCGGGCGCCATCTTCGGCTTCCTCGGGCCCAACGGCTCCGGCAAGACCACGACCATCCGTCTCCTGCTCGGCCTGCTGGAGCCCACCCGCGGGACGGCCATTGTGCTGGGGCGCGACGCGCGGACCGACTCGGCGGGGATCCGCGAGCACTGCGGGGCGCTCCTCGAGCATTCGGGGCTGTACGAACGCCTGACCGCGCAGGACAACCTCGATTTCTACGCCCGGGTCTGGCACCTGCCACCCGCCACACGGCGCGAGCGGGTCCGGGAGCTGCTCACCGGTCTGGGGCTTTGGGACCGGAGGCACGAGATCGTCGGCGGCTGGAGCCGCGGGATGCGTCAGAAGCTCGCCGTCGCGCGGGCCCTCCTGCACCGCCCGGCCCTTGTCTTTCTCGACGAGCCGACGGCCGGTCTGGACCCGATCGCCGCGGCCGCCCTCCGCGACGACCTGACGGCCCTGGCCCGGCGCGAGGGGGTGACGGTCTTTCTTACCACGCACAATCTCGCGGAGGCCGAGAAGCTGTGTGACCGAGTGGGCGTGATCCGTGCCGGCCACCTTCTGGCCGTGGGGCGCCCGGATGAGCTCCGGGCCCGGGCGCGGAAGGATCGCATGGAGGTCACCGGGCGGGGGCTGGATGCGCGGATCGTCAGGCTCCTGGAGGCGCAGCCGGTGGTCGAGTCCGCAACCCTCAGCGACGATCGCGTGGTGCTCCAGGTGCGCGATGGGCTCGACACGGCGTCGCTGGTCGCGATCCTGGTCCGCGAAGGCGTCGCGGTCGACGAGGTCCGCAAGGGCGGCGCGGACCTGGAGGAGGCGTTCCTGGCACTGGTGGGGGCCGACGCGTGACGACCGACGTGCTCACCATTGCCCGGAAGGACCTGCGCGAGATGCTGCTCCAGTCGGGCACGCTGCGCCGGTCGCTGCGGGGCATCCTCTTCTCGCTCCTGGTCTTTGGCGTCTTCCTGCCGCTCCAGATCGGCCCCGATCTGGTCCGTGAGCCGGCGGCCATTCTGCCGTTCGCCTGGGCACCGCTGCTGCTCGCGAGCGGGATGGTCGCGGACGGGATTGCCGGGGAGCGGGAGCGGCACACCCTGGAGACGCTGCTGGCGAGCCGGCTGTCGGACCGCGCGATCCTGCTCGGCAAGGTGCTGGCCGCGGTTGCCTACGGTTGGGGATTCATGCTCGTCAGCGCGGCCGTCGGCCTGATCACCGTGAACCTGGCCCACGCTGGCCACGGAATCCTGGTCTATCAGCCGGTCGCGATCGTGCTGCTGGGCGGGTTCGGGTTCCTGGGCGCCGGTCTGGTTGCCTCGGCCGGAACGCTGGTCGCGCTGCGGGCGTCCACCGTCCGCCAGGCCACGCAGAACATCAACGTGGCGATCGTCGCGGTCGTGTTCGTGCCGCTGCTGGTCCTGGAGATGCTGCCGCTGGAGGCACGACGCGGGCTGGTGACCGGCCTGAACGGGCTCGATTGGGGCATGATCGCGGTTGGGGCCGGGCTCCTCCTGGTGCTCGTGGACCTGCTCCTCCTGATGGCCGCGATGGCCCGCTTCCGGCGCGCGGAGCTGATCCTGGATTGACGTCGCGGCCGGCCGCCCAGGTTGATCTGAAAGAACGTATGTTCTATATTGGGACGTCCGGAAGGACGGTCCCATGCCCCGCTATGCTGAACTCCACTGTCACAGCGACTTCTCGTTCCTCGACGGGGCATCGTCTGCCGGCGAGCTTGTCGAGCGTGCGGTCCAGCTCGGCCTGGGAGCGCTCGCCCTGACCGATCACCAAGGTCTGTACGGCGCGGTTCGGTTCGTCACGGCGGCGGAGTCGATCGGGATCCATCCGGTTGTCGGCGTCGAGATCGAGCTGCTCGACAGCGCAGTCCCCGACCCGCACCGGATGGTGGTGCCAGCCCGGCGCCGGGAGCCGGTGCCGGTGCCGTCGAGACCGCACGATGGCGTGCCGGCGCGGCCTCGTGCCGAACGCGCGCGTCTCCCCGCCCACCGCGACGCCCTCCGCGAGGACCTGCGCGGCGTGGGGGATGCCCAGCGAGGCCCCCACCTGGTGCTGCTTGCCCGTGACCAGACCGGGTACTGCAACCTTTCCCGGTTGATCAGCGCGGCGAACCTGGCCGGTACCAAGGGCGTGCCGCAGTTCACCCAGGCGCTCCTGGAGCGCCATGCCGGGGGAGTCGTGGCGCTCTCTGGATGCCGCCACGGGGAAATCGCGCGGCGGCTCCTGGCCGGTGACCGCGAGGGTGCCGCACAGGTCGCCCGGCGGTACGCTCGGCTCTTCGGCACCGCCCCGGCCCGCGTGGCCCGGGGCCTGGGGCCCAGCGCGCGGGGCCGCCCGCCGGCACGGGGTGGCGCGGGCGTGCCGGGGATCGGCGGGTTCGCCCTCGAGCTGCAGCACCACCTGCTCCCCGATGATGACTGGCTGGTGGCGGAGACGGTCCGCCTGGCCGCCGAGCTCGGCCTCCCAGTCGTGGTCACCAACGACGTCCACTACGCGCTCCCCGAGGGCCGGGAGCTGCAGGACGTGATGGTCGCGATCCGCCACGGCCTGACGCTCGACCAGAGCGCGTACCTGCGGCGCCCCAACGGCGAGTTCTATCTGAAGTCGGGGCCGGAACTGCTCGCGCTCCCGCCGGCCGACATGGGCGCCGACCCGGCCATCCGGCGGGCGTGGGCCGAGGGGCTGGCCACTGCGGTGGAGCTGGCCGGCGCCTGTCAGGTCGACCTTGGGTTCGAGCGGTACCGCTTCCCGGGCTTCGACGTGCCGAAGGGCGAGACGCCGTTCAGCCATCTCGAGGCGCTCTGCCATGCGGGCGCGGTCCGGAAGTACCACCCGCTCACGCCACGGGTGGTGCGCCAGCTTGCCCACGAGCTGGGCGTGATCGAGCGGACGGGCCTGGCCGAGTTCTTCCTGGTCTGCTGGGACCTGATGCGGTTCGCGCGTGAGCGCGGGATCCCGGCCCAGGGGAGGGGAAGCGCCGGCGACTCGATTGTCGCCTACGTGCTGGGGATCACGCGGGTCGATCCGATCCGGCACAACCTCCTCTTCGAGCGGTTCATCAACGAAGGGCGCACGAGCTATCCGGACGTCGACATCGACATCGCCTCCTCGCGCCGCGAAGAGGTGATCCGCTACGTCTACGAGCGCTACGGCCCCGAGCACACAGGGATGGTCTGCAACGTCATCACGTACCGGGCGAGGTCGGCGGTGCGCGAGGTGGGGTACGCGCTGGGGTTCCCGCGACCGCTGGTCGATCGGGTGGCGAAGGCGCTCGAGACCTGCGACGCGGCGGTGGTTCGGCGCGACCTGGAGGCAGATGGCGAGTTCGCGGCGTGCTTCGTGTCGTCGCCGTGGGCGCCTGCGCGCGGTACGGACACCGCCGGCCCCTCGCCATGGGAGCGCTGGCTGGAGCTGTGCGCCCGGCTCGACGGCCACCCCCGGCACTTGGGCATCCACGTCGGCGGGATGCTCGTCACCGCCGTCCCCCTCGTCGAGATCGCTCCGCTCGAGCGCGCCAGCATGCCCGGCCGGGTTGTCGTCCAGTACGACAAGCGCGACGTCGAGACGCTGAAGCTGATCAAGCTCGACCTGCTCGGCCTGCGCATGCTTTCCGCGATCGACGACGCGCTGCGCGCCATCGCGGCCGACTGCGGCGTGGGGCTTGACCTGGACCGGCTTCCCGAGGACCTGCCGGACGTCTTTCGCATGATCCGCGCGGCCGACACGGTGGGGGTCTTCCAGGTCGAATCGCGGGCCCAGATGCAGACGCTCCCGAAGTCCGCGCCGCGCACGCTCGACGACCTGGTGGTGGAGGTCGCGATCATCCGGCCGGGCCCGATCCAGGGCAACGCCGTCCATCCCTACCTGCGCCGGCGCCAGGGGCTCGAGCCCGTGACCTACCTGCACCCCAGCCTGGAGCCAATCCTGCGCGAGACGCTCGGCGTGATCCTCTACCAGGAGCAGGTGATGGAGATCGCCATCCGGGTGGCGGGATTCAGCGCGGGCGAGTCGGATGGCTTCCGGCGGGCGATGGGCACCTGGCGCTCCAGCCATGAGATGGAGAAGCTCCATGGCCAGTTTGTGGACGGGTGCCGGTCCGTGAGCGGCCTGACCGACGAGCAGGCGGAGGAGCTCTTCCGGCAGGTCGCGGCGTTCGCCAGCTTCGGCTTCAACAAGAGCCACGCGGCCGCGTTCGCACGCACCGCGTACGAGTCGGCGTTCCTGAAGCTCTACTACCCCGCGCAGTTCGCCGCCGGGCTCATCAACAACCAGCCGATGGGCTTCTACCCGGTGGAGGTCCTGGTCAACGACGCGAAGCGCCACGGGGTTGCGGTGCTGCCGGTGGACGTCAACCGGAGCCGCTTCCGGACCGCGACCGAATGGGTGGGGCTGCCCGGGGAGCCGTTGCCCGAAGGGTCCGGGATCGCGCGACGGCCGGCGGTCGTGCACGCATCGGGCTGCGTGGTGCCGGACCCGCGCACGCGCAGGCAGCTGGCGGCGGCGTCGGCCTCCGGATATGGCGTCCGGCTTGGGCTGCACCTGGTGAAGGGGATCGGCGAGGAGCATGCCGAGCGGCTCGATGCGGAGCGGGAGCGGGGCCCGTATCGGTCGCTGGCCGATGTGGTGGCACGGACGGGGCTTTCCGAGGAGGTGCTCGAGCGGCTGATCCGGGCAGGGGCGCTCGATTCGCTGGGACGGCCGCGGCGAGAGCTGCTCTGGCAGCTGCACGAGGTGGCTGCCTCGACGGGGCGAACGACGACGGGGCGAACGACGACGGGGCGAACGACGACGGGGCGCGCGTGTCCGCCTGCGGGCGGAGCCGCACGCGCGCCGGAACCTGCGCAACTGGCACCCGGGGAATGTGATGCAGACGATTGCAGCGTGTCGCGGCCGGCCCGGGCGTGTTCCGAGCGGTTCAGGCCCCCGTCCACGCACGAGGCGAGCGTGCCGGGCGGGCCGCGGGTCGGTGTGTCCGCCCTCGGGGCGGCCGAATGTGCGCAGCACAGTCCTCCCGTGCATGATCCGCAGCCTCCGGGCCCCGCTGCGGAGATCCCAGTTCCTGGGTGCATGGACCGCAGAGGCTTGCCTCCGCCGGGTCGTGCCGGAGGGCACGACGAACAGCCGCACGATTACTCCGGGGCCCGGTTCGCGGCCGTCGAGCGCGTCGAGCCGATCCATCTCCGGCCGCGGCGCGCAGACGCCTGGGAGCCGCTCGACCTGCGCCTGCCTCCCATGGATGCTCCGGTCCTGCCCCCGCCCTCCGAGCTGGAGCGGCTGGCCGACAGCTACGCGATCCTCTCACTCGACGCGCGGCGCCAGGTGGTGGAGTTGTTCCGCCCCGCGCTCGACCGGCTCGGGGCGGTGGCCAACGGACGGCTCGCAGACATGGACCCCGGGGTGGTGCGCATCGCCGGCCTTGTCGTGACCCGCCAGCATCCGATGACCGCGCATGGGACCGTTTTCCTGGCCCTGGAGGACGAGACCGGCATGGTCAACGTCACGCTCTGGCCGGACCGCTGGGATCGGTTTCGAGGCGTCGTCCAACGGCACGCGCTCCTGTGGGTGGACGGAGAGCTGCAGCGCGGGGCGAGTGTCGTAAACGTGGTCGCGCGCGAGGTACGTGCCCTGCCCGGCGTGGCGCGGGCTGCTGGCGGACCGGGAGTGCTGGGCGGCATCCGGGCGCAGGGCTACGCAGGGCGTCGCCGGGCCTGATGCGTCGCCGGAACACTCCGGCGGGGCGCACTCCAGCGTGTTCGTGCCCGCGCCGGCCCCGGCCCGCGCCGGCCCCGGGTTCCCCTGCCGGTCCCGGTCCCCAGTCTGTCCGTCTCGCCCGGTGCGGGCCTGCCCTCAGCGGGCGCGCTTTGACTCCGGACGCCTGGCCTGTCGCCGCTGCTCGCGCTTGCGGGCCTCTGCCGTCTGCCGGCTGCGTGCCTGGGAGCGCCGGAGGAAGTCCCGGTACCAGGACGCGAACCACCCGAAGACCGCGCCGGTCAGCGTGAACTGCACGAGCTGCCAGCCGGAGTAGACCAGGCGATCCCCGAAGCTCATCTTGTCGAGCGCCCCAAAGACGCCCACCAGACCCACGGCGAGCACCACGAACAGGAGCGAAGCCAGGATGCCCAGCAGCGCACCGAAGAGGTACGCGGCGCGCGGCGCCAGGAACCCGGCCAGGAAGAAGAGCAGAGTCGGCTGAAGAAAGGCGAGCTGCACGTAGAAGGAGGGGATGCTCCCGCCGGAGGCCCCGTTCTTCGGTAGCACCGCAGCCAGGGCCGCGCCCAGCACCAGCAGCCCGTACGGCACCAGGATCCAGGGCGTGCCCCGGACGATCCCTGGCAGCGCGTGCGCGTCGGCACCGAAATCCGGCGGATGGGCCTGCCCGAGCATGCGGCGCACGGTTTCCACCATCGACGTGGGTGGCGCCGCCGACTGCGCAGGGGCCGCCGGGCTGGGGGCGGGCAGGGCCGCCGCCTCGGCCTGGAGCACGCGGTTGCGACGGCGCACTTCGGCGCGTTCGGTCCTCTTTGCGCGGGCCAACCCTCACTCCTCTGACGTGTTCGGGCGATAGACGCGGCACGGACCCGGCCAGTCCTGGCACGTTGGGCACAGCTGGGCCGCAGCTCGGGCGCTGGTGCGCATGGTACCCCACGCTCACGCCAGCCCCTGCGGCGCAGCGCACTTGCCGGCGCCCACCGCTGTGTGCAGTCGCAGGGCTCCGCGTGCGGAGGCAACCGGACGCGGCCGCGATCGGGGCGGCAAGCACGACGTAAGGCGGAGTGCAGGCCCCGCAAAGCGGCGTGCGCTACAAGTCGGGGACCGCCGGCCACCCCGGAGGTGCATGGCATGGATCGCCTGGATCGTCGTCGATCGCCGCGGGGCCGCGTCCCCACCGGCGGCCTGGTCTCACTCGCGGCGCTGCTGGTCTTCGGGAGCGGGCTGGCCTGGGGTGCGGGCGGGATCGCCGCCGGGTCCGCCGTCGGCTGGCCGCCCTCCAGCGGGCTCCTGATCAGCGAGGTGCAGACTGGCGGGACCAGCGCGTCGGATGAATTCGTCGAGCTGTACAACGCAAGCGGCGAGCCGGTGGACCTGGCTGGCCTGGAGGTCGCGTACACGAGCTCGGCGGGCACCAGCCTGTCGCGGCGCGTCGGCTGGACAGCGCAGGTCCTGGTCCCCGCCAGGCATCACGTGCTGATTGCGAACGCAAGCGGGATCTACGCAGCCGGCGCGGACGCCACGTACGCAAGCGGCATGGCCGCGAACGGCGGCACCCTGGTGTTGCGTCCCGCCGGCGGAGCCCCAATCGACGCGGTCTCCTGGGGGGATGCCAGCAACGGCTGGGTCGAGGGGACGCCCGTCGCCGCTCCGGCTGCCGGCGCCGGCGTGGAGCGCCGGCCCGGCGGACTCGACGGGAACGCGCAGGACACGAATGACAACGCGGCCGATTTCTCGGCCGCCACGCCCTCTCCGCAGCGGCTTTCGGACCCGCCCACCCCGGCGACGGCACCGACGCCCTCCGCGCCCCCGACGCCGGAACCCAGCTCCAGCGAGACGCCCGCGCCCACGGGGACTGGGTCGCCTGCCCCTGATCCGACTGGTCCCACGCCGGAACCCACTCCGGCTCCCACTGCGACACCCTCGCCGAGCGCCACTCCGATCCCGACTCCCGCACCCACCCCTACGCCTGCCCCGACGCCCGTCGCCACCCCCACGCCCACGCCCAGGCCCACGGCCACTCCGGCGCCGAGCGACTCCCCTGTGCCCACCCCAACCCCCGTGCCGACGGTGGCGATTGCGAGCATCGCCCAGGCTCGCTCCCTGCCCGACGGAGGCACGGTGAGCGTGCAGGGCACCCTGACAACGCCGCCGGGGTTCGTCGAGTCGGGCCTGGAGGCGTTCCTGGAGGACTCGACGGCCGGGATCGCGATCCATCTCACCACGGCCTGGCCGTCGCTGACGATGGGCGATGGAGTGCGCGTGCACGGCACGCTCGGCACGCGCTATGGGCAGCGCATCCTGCGCGTGGGGTCGGCGTCCGATATCGAGCCGGTCGGCGTGCCCGCGCTCGCGGCGCCGCCGGCGATTGCCACCGGCAGCGCACGAGAACCGTGGGAGGGTCGGCAGGTAACCGTCACGGGCACGCTCGGGACGACACGGACGGTGCTGGCGGATGGTTTTGGCGTCGACGTGGACGATGGAACCGGCCCGGTGCGGGCGGTCGCAGTGGTGGCGAGCGGCATCGCCTCCGCCGATCTGCCGGCCGGGGCCCGGGTGGTCGCCACGGGCGTTCTCGGCCAGCATGACTCCGGCGGTACCGGTGCCGAGGGGTACCGGCTCTACCTCCGCGATCGCTCCGACCTGGTGGTGGCCGTGCCCAGCCCCACGCCGAGTCCATCGTCGACTCCGACGCCCAGCCCCAGCCCGGACCCATCTCCCAGCCCCAGCCCCTCGCCGAGCACCAGCCCGGACCCCTCGTCCAGCCCCAGCCCATCGCCCAGTCCCAATCCGGAGCCGGAGCCCATGGCGATCGGTTCTGCCCGTCGGTTGGCCATCGGTACCCGGGTCACGATCGAGGGTGTCGTGACATCCGAGTCCGGCGCAATCCTCGATCTGCGGACCGTGGCGGTGCAGGACGCGACGGGCGGCCTCCTCGCCGTGCTCCCCGCTCGCAACGCGCCCGTGCTCGCGCGGGGCGACCTGGTCGCGATCACCGGCAAGCTCGCCTCCCGCTACGGTGCGTTGCAGGTCAACGTGTCCGCGCCCGGCGACGTCCGACTGATCGGGGCAGACGCCGTGCCGGCTCCGCGCCCCGTCGCCGCGGCCGCCCTCGGCGAAGGCGTCGAGGGGCTCCTGGTGCGCGCCAGCGGGGCGGTAACGCGGGTCACGCGGGCGACCTCCGGGTCGGCGACGCTGCTCCTCTCGGACGCCACCGGCACCTTCACGGTCTCATGCTGGCATCCCTGCGCCAGCGGCCTGAAGAAAGGGGCCCGGCTCCAGGTGACCGGGATTGCCGGCCAGCGCGCCTCCCGCTCGGGGGCGTTGGACGGCTACCGGATCTGGCCACGTGACGACCGGGATCTCGTGTCGCCGGTGACCGAATCGAGCGTGGGTGCGGGCGGCGGCCCGGATGCGGGCCCGCCCACGGCGTCAGCGCCACCGGCGTCGGTCATCACCGTCGCCCGGGCCCGGACCCAATCGGGCTCGGTCACCATCGAGGCCGTGGTCAGCACGCAGCCTGGATTCATCGACCCGGACCCCCGGCGGGTGGTCGTGCAGGACGAGTCGGGCGGTATCCTCGTCAGGCTCCCCGCGGATGCGCCGTCGGTGTCCGTCGGAGACCGGATCCGGATCACGGGCCGATCCGGCACATACGGCGGGGCGTTCCAGCTCACCGCGAGCCAGATGGTTGCCGTCGCCCACCACGTTGCCCTGTCGCCCCGTGCGCTCTCGACGGCCCCCTCCCAGGCAGACCAGTGGCGCCTGGTCCGGGCGGACGGCCGGGTGCAGGCCGTGCGTCGCTATGGCGTCACGTGGCGCGCGGAGATTCGTCTGCCAGGGGGGTCCGTTGTTCCGGTCCAGGGGACGAGCCGGAGCGGCGTGCCGTCCACGGCCCTGGCCGAGGGCCACGATGCCAGCGTCACCGGGATCGTCCGTGGGCCGTCGGCCGCCGCCGCGGACCAGCGCCTGGCGGTCCTGCCACGAGCCGCGAGCGACGTCGCCCTCGGCCCTGGCGTTGCCGGGAGCGGTGGGACGACCGCTGGGGACGCGGCCCCCCTCGGCGCCGGCCAGTCGGGGAGCGGGCCGGTGGGCAGCCGATCCGCGGATCGGACGGCGCCCGGCACCGGCAGCGCGGCGGGTGCCATTGCGCTGGACCTCGACCTGGCAGATCTCGGGAGCCACCCCGGCGCCCTGGTCCGCGTCGGTGGACTCGTCTCGGCGCTCCGCACGGACGGTGTGACGCTTGACGATGGGACGGGCACGGGCGACGTCCGGCTGGAAGGCGGTGCCGCGCCTCTGCTCCGGATGATCGAGCGCGGCGCGGCCCTCAATGTGACCGGGCTGGTCCAGCGCGCCACCGGAGGCGGCTCGGTGGTGGTCGTCAGCGATGCGGCCGCGGTGGCCCTGGTGGGTGACCTGGGCGAGGCCGTCCCTCTGGCGGGCGTCGGCAACGGCGCCGCGACGGGGTCCGCATTGGACGGGTCGGAGGTGCGACCGGTCGCCGAACTCCGCGTCGGCCCGGTTGCGGTGGCGGTCCCCGGTGGCTCGGCATCTGCGGCGCTGGGCCTGATCGCCCTCCTGGTTGTCCTTGCTGCGGCTGGCGCGCTCCTCGCCTGGCGTCGGCTCCAGGCGAACCGCCGGGAGCGCATCGGACGGGGCCTGGCAGCGCGGCTCGTGACGCTTCTCTCGTCCCCGTCAGGGAGCGCGGGCTCCCGTTCCCACACCGAGTCGCGATGAGCGGGCCGCGGATGCGCAGGCAGGGTTGCGTCCACGTGCGCGTCTCGGCGGGCCCGCCGCGGACCGCCAACCGCGCCCCGCACGCCCGCGGACCCCCATGCGCGCTTGACGCCTGTGTTTCGGCTTCTCTATGCTCGGCGCGACCTCCGCCGGTTCGTGCGGAGGCGGCATCGAGGAACGTTGACGTGCCGAAGGCGGACCCCCGCGTCGCGCTGCCCGAGGCGGGCCCGCAGTATCACATCGCGCTCGGTCCTGGCGATCTGGCCGAGTACATCCTGCTTCCGGGTGATCCTGACCGCATCGAGCTGATCGCGGCGCAGTTGGACGACGTCGAGTTCCTCCGCCGCCACCGCGAGTTCGTCAGTGTCACGGGCACCCGCCGCGGGTTGCGCGTCTCGGCGGTGTCGACCGGCATCGGGGCCGACAACGTCGAAATCGTGCTGGCCGAGATCCTCGCCATCACGTCGCGCCCGGCGTTCGTCCGCGTCGGTTCAAGCGGGGTGCTGCGGGAGGACGTTGCGCTCGGCGAGCTCCTGGTGACCACCGGCTCCGTCCGGCTCGAGGCAACCACCCGCTATTTCGTTCACGAGGGCTACCCGGCCGTCGCGGATTACGCCACGGTTGCTGCACTGCTTGAAGCGGCCGCACGCCGTGGCAAGCGGGCCCATCTTGGCATCACGGCAACGGCGCCCGGTTTCTATGGAGCACAGGGTCGGCCGATCCCCCAGCTGCCGATCCGATTCCCGGATTTCGCGGAAGAGATGCGCCGGCAGGGGGTCATGAACTTCGAGATGGAGGGCTCGGCCGTCCTCGTGCTGGCCGGGCTGGCGGGTTGCCGCGCAGGCGTCGTCTGCACGGCATTCGCTCAACGGACGACCGGGCAGTTCCTGGAGGGGGAAGCGAGGGAGCGAGCGGAGGCAGACTGTGTGGAAGTGGGCCTGGAGGCCCTGCTGATCCTGTCCGAAATGGACCGCCAGGTCCGCGAGGCAGGCACGACCAGCTGGCGCCCTGGGCTCTGGTGCCCGGGTGCCGGCCACTGACGAGCCATGTGATCGACGGCCCTCGGGGCGTTGCCCCTGCCGTCGCCAGAGCCGGACCACCCGGCGAGAGGAGCGGACCGAATGGCTGAAGCGTATTGCGTCAAGTGCAAGACCAAGGTCGAGATCAAGGATCCCGAGCAGATCACGATGAAGAACGGCAAGCACGCGATCAAGGGCAAGTGCCCGGTCTGCGGGACCAGCGTCTTTCGTATCGGCGGCTGAAGAGCGCCAGGCGGGCCGCCTGCGAGCGGGCCGTGGCCGGCGACTTGGTGCGCGGTCCGCCCGCCAGCGGCTCGCCTTCCTCCGACGCGCAAACGGGGCCCCGGCCTGATGTCGGCGCCCCGTTTGCTTGCGGCCGAGCGCCGGGCGGCCCGCGTACATTGGGCCGTCCGGGCCATCTGGACTGCAATTCCGGTTGGTAGAATGCTTGCGCAATGAAGGATTGCCCGACGGCCAAGGCCCTGGTGCTGCTGGGGCCGCAAGCGTCGGCGTCCGCCCAGCGTGGTGCTTCCGTGCGTCGGGCCGGGCCGGTCTGCCGGTCCATCCCCGTACCAGGCGTGCGCAATTCTCAGGGGCCAGGCGTTCGGGCCGTGCCGCCGCGAGGATGGCCTGCCTCTTCGAGCCGAGGCTCGACCGACCACTTAGCGGGTCACTCGACGGTGTGACCGTCGGACCTGACCGGGCGCCCCAGCAATCGGGCCTGAGGCCCGGTCGTGTCGGGCGGTTTTGAACCATGTGGCCAACCAATACGCCCGCACCTGCGGGTACCGAGAGGATGCACAGCATGACCGTTCGCGTCGGGATCAATGGCTTCGGCCGCATCGGCCGCCAGTCCCTGAAAGCCATCATTGAGCGCACGCCCGAGCTCGAGGTGGTTGCCGTCAATGACATCGTGGACGTGGCCACCAACGCGCTCCTCTTCAAGCACGACTCCACGTACGGGGCCTTCTCCGGCACCGTGGAGCACACCGCCGACGCGATCGTGGTCAACGGGCACGCCATCAAGAGCCTCATGATCACGAACCCCGCGGAGCTGCCATGGCGCGATCTGGGCGTGGACATCGTGATCGAGTCCACTGGCCGGTTCACCGACGCCGACAAGGCCCGAGTCCATCTCGAGGCCGGCGCGAAGAAGGTCATCATCTCGGCCCCGGCCAAGAAGGAAGACGTCACGCTGGTGCTCGGGGTGAACGAGGAGAAGTACGACCCGGCCGCCCACGCGATCATCAGCAACGCCAGCTGCACCACCAATTGCCTGGCCCCGGCTGCCAAGGTGCTCAACGACACCTTCGGCATCGAGCGCGGCCTGATGAACACGGTCCACAGTTACACCAACGACCAGCGCATCCTGGATACCGCCCACAGGGACCCGCGGCGCGCTCGGTCCGCCGGCCTCAACATCATCCCCACCACCACCGGGGCGGCCAAAGCGCTTTCGCTCGTGATCCCGGACCTGAAGGGAAAGCTCGACGGGTTCAGCCTCCGCGTCCCAACCCCCACCGTCAGCATCGTGGATCTCACGGTGGACCTGGCCCGCGAGGCCACGGTCGAGCAGATCAACGACGCCTACCGCGAGGCGGCTGCTGGCCGCATGCAGGGGATCCTCGGCGTGAACGATGAGCCGCTGGTCTCCTCCGACTTCCGGGGCGACTCGCGTTCCTCCATCGTCGAATCCGCCTACACGCTGGTCGTGGGCGGCCGTTTCGCCAAGGTCCTGGCCTGGTACGACAACGAGTGGGGCTACAGCTGCCGCGTCGCCGACCTCGCGAAGTTCGTGGCAGAGCGCCTCTAGGCGCCGGCTCAGGACGCACGGAAGGACGAGAGCCATGGACAAGCAGACCGTCAGGGACTTCGATCCCAGCGGCAAGCGGGTTTTCGTGCGCGTGGACTTCAACGTCCCGCTGGAAGATGGCAAGGTCACCGACGACACGCGCATCCGCGCCGCGCTCCCCACGATCAAGTACCTGCTCGACAAGGGGGCCATCGTCATCCTGGCGAGCCACCTGGGTCGGCCCAAGGGCAAGGTCGTCGAAGGGATGCGGCTGCGCCCGGTGGCCGAACGCCTCAGCCAACTGTTGGGCCGCACGGTCCCTGTGACCGGAGATGCGATCGGGGCCGGGACCAACGATGCGCTGGCGCGCCTGAAGCCGGGCGAGGTGATCCTGCTCGAGAACCTCCGGTTTCACCCGGAGGAGGAGGCGAACGACCCCCAGTTCGCTCGCACCCTGGCGAGCTACGCGGATGTCTACGTGAACGACGCGTTCGGCACGGCGCACCGGGCCCACGCGTCAACCGTGGGCATGGCCGAGTTGCTGCCCGCCTACGCCGGCTTCCTCATGGAGCGCGAGATCAACGCGCTCTCGCGCCTGATCGAGAACCCCGAGCGGCCCTTCGCGGCCGTCCTGGGCGGCGCGAAGGTGTCGGACAAGGTCAAGGTCCTCGAGAACCTGGTGTCGAAGTGCGACACCTTCTGCGTTGGCGGCGGCATGGCCAACACCTTCCTGGTTGCCAAGGGCTACACGGTGGGGAAGAGCCTGCTCGAGCCGGACCGGGTGGAGGACGCCCGGCGGATCCTGGCCGACGCCGAGGCCCGCGGTGTCAACTTCGTGTTGCCCACCGACGTGGTGGTCGCCAAGGAGGTGACGCGGGGCGCCGAGCACAAGGTCGTGCAGGCGAGCAAGGTGCCCAACAGCTGGTCGATCGTGGACGCGGGGCCGAACACGATCCGGGCGTTTGAGGACGCGCTGCGCCCGGCCAAAACCATCCTCTGGAATGGCCCGCTGGGCGTCTTTGAGATCCCGACGTTCGGCGACGCGACACGCGCCATGGCCCGTTTCCTTGCAGAGCGGGCCGGAGAGGGCGTGACGACCGTGGTGGGCGGGGGCGACTCCGTCGCGGCCCTGGACCAGCTGGGGCTGGCCGAGAAGATGACCCACGTCTCCACTGGCGGCGGGGCGTCGCTGGAGTTCCTGGAGGGGATCACGCTGCCCGGCGTGGCGGTACTTCGTGACCGCGACGCCGGTGCGATGCCCCAAACGTGAAGGTGCCTGGATCCTGATCCGCGCACGTCAGGGTTGCCCGGACGGCGAGCGGATCAGGACTTGGAAGCTGCGACGAGGCCCGGATGCTGTCCGGGCCTCGTGCTTTTCATCTCTCGGGGCTGAGGACTTCCGGCGCGTGGGACTTCGCGCGCCCGGACCGCGCTCTGGCGCGTCTGCGGCCCACTTTGGCGGCCGTGGACGCGGGCAAGCGCTGGCACGCCGGCTGCCGGACGCGGCCGGCCACGCGTTCGACCCGGAGAGCTAGGCCTCCGGCGGTTTCTTCGCGCGGGGCGCGCGGGGGGCGCGGGCCGGCTTCTCGGCAGGCGCGCCGTCGGCGGCCTTGGATGCGCGCGGCGTGCGCCGCGCCTTCGCTGCGGCGTCAGGGGCGGCGTCGCCCGCAGCGGCCCGCGGCGTCCTGGCCGCTGCGGCTCTCGGCGTCGAGGCGGCCCGGGTGGCACTCTTGGGGGCCGCGCGGCCGGTGCTGGCCGGCGAGGAAACGGTGCCCGCGGGGGTCGCCGTGTCGGTCGCCTCGCCGCGCGTTGCTCGATGCACGGCCGCCCGCGCCTTGCCGGCGGCCGTCTGCTCGCCCTTGGCCTTGGTTGCTCGGGAGGCGGCCACCCGGGCCTTGGCGGCCTTGGCGGCGGCTGCCTTGCCGGTGGTCTTGGTTGCCCGAGCGGTCCCCACGACCGCCGAGCCCGCGAGCGCGGCGTTGACCTTGCGCATCAGGCGGCTCTTGCGGCGCGCCGCCGCATTGGGATGGATGGCACCCGTCTTGGCAGCCCTGTCGAGCGCCGATGCCGCCTGCGGCAGGGTCGCCTCGACAGTCTCCGTGTCCCCCTCCATAGCCGCACGCACCGTCTTGGTGACGAGCGTCCGGGCCCGCGAGACGCGAGGCTGGTTGATCTCGTGCCGGCGCACGGCCTGGCGGTCGCGCTTGATGGCCTGCGGCGTCCGTGCGCCCTTCCAGTTGCGAGCCGAGTGTGCCAAGGCGGATCGATCCTCGATGCGATGGTGTGTGATGACGGGCGAGCCTGCGCGCCGCTGCCGGTGGCGAGCGACACGGCCGCTTATGGTATCAGGTCGGCACCAGACTGGCGCTGGTACAGCGCTGGCTGAGTCGCCGGGCAGCTCTGGTACACTCGCCGAGCCTCATGATTCCCCAGGAGCGGTTTCGCAACTTTTCCATCATCGCGCACGTCGATCACGGAAAGTCCACCCTCGCGGACCGGTTCCTGGAGCTGACCCACACCATCGAGGCGCGCCAGATGACGAGCCAGGTGCTGGACTCGATGGACCTCGAGCGCGAGCACGGCATCACCATCAAGGCGCGCGCGGTCCGGCTCCATTACCTGGCCTCCGACGGCGCGACCTACGCGCTCAACCTGATCGACACGCCTGGCCACGTCGACTTCACCTACGAGGTGAGCCGCTCATTGCAGGCATGCGAGGGGGCCATTCTGGTGGTGGATGCCGCCCAGGGGATCGAGGCCCAGACGCTGGCGAACGTCTACCTGGCGCTCGAGCACAACCTGGTGATCATCCCGGTCGTCAACAAGATCGACCTCCCCTCCGCCCAGCCGGACCTGGTGGTGGACGAACTGGAGAACGTGCTGGCGATCCCACGCGAGGACGTGATCCTCGCCTCGGCGAAGGAGGGGACCGGCGTTCCCGAGATCCTGGAGGCCGTGGTGCGCCGCATCCCGCCCCCCGGGGGCGATCCGGAAGCCCCCGTCCGTGGGCTGATCTTCGACTCGCACTACGACGCGTACAAGGGCGTGGTCGCCTACGTCCGCCTGGCCGAGGGCACTCTGCACCCGCACGAGGCGGTCCGGCTGATGGCGTCCGGCGCGGAAAGTGAGCTCCTGGAGCTGGGCATCTTCCGACCGCAGCTGGTACCGGTCGAGACGCTGTCGGCCGGCGAGGTCGGCTACGTGGCCACCGGCCTCAAGAGCGTGCGTGACTGCCAGGTGGGGGACACGATCACCTCCGCGGCACGGCCCGCCGAGGCCCCGCTCCCCGGCTACAAGGCCGCGAAGCCCCTCGTGTTCGCCGGGATCTACCCGATCAACGGCCCCGACTACCCGCTCCTGCGCGATGCGCTGGAGAAGCTGCACCTGAACGACGCCTCCATCACCTTCGAGCCGGAGAGCTCCGTGGCGCTGGGGTTCGGGTTCCGCTGCGGGTTCCTGGGTCTGCTCCACATGGAGATCGTCCAGGAGCGGCTGGAGCGCGAATTCGGCCTCGAACTGATCGCCTCCGCGCCGTCGGTGGAATACGTGGCCACCCTGACCGGTGGTCGCGGCGAGCTCCGCGTGGACAACCCGGCCGAGCTCCCGGGTCCCTCCGAGATCGAGCAGATCGCCGAGCCCTGGGTGCGCGTGAAGATCGTGACGCCGAACACGTACATCGGGACGCTCATGGAACTCGCCAAGCTCCGCCGCGGCACGTTCCAGTCCATGGATTACCTGGACCAGGTGCGCGTGCTCATGCAGTTCGAGTTTCCGCTCGCCGAGGTGATCGTCGATTTCTACGATCAGCTCAAGAGCCGCACGCAGGGCTATGCGAGCATGGACTACGAGGAGGTCGGGTACCGGCCGGAGCGGCTGGTGAAGCTGGAGATCCTGGTCAATGGCGAGCCCGTCGACGCGCTCTCGATGATCGTGCACCGCGAAGACGCGCAGGCGCAGGGGCGCATGCTGGCGGAGCGGCTGAAGAAGTTGATCCCGCGCCAGATGTTCGAGGTGCCGATCCAGGCCGCCATCGGGAGCACTGTGGTGGCCCGCGAGACCATCGGCGCCATGCGCAAGAACGTGCTGGCGAAGTGCTACGGTGGGGACATCACGCGCAAGCGCAAGCTGCTGGAGAAGCAGCGCGAGGGCAAGCAGCGCATGAAGCGCGTGGGGCAGGTGGAGATCCCGCAGGAGGCGTTCCTCGCGATCCTGCGGACCGACGAAGGGTCCTGATCGGGGATCCTGCGCCGAGGGGACCCGGGAGGGGAACGGTGTCCGTGCCGGTGAACGAGCTACGCACCCTGATGGCGATTGCGCTGGCCGGTCTCCTGCTGCTGCTGCGCCTGGATGCCCCGCGGTTTGCGTCGGCCGAGTACGACGCGGACCAGGCGGACGACTCGCCCGGCGGCATCGCGACGCGGCTGGCCTGGCCGGTGCTGGCGATCCTTCTGGCGGCCGGTGTGGCCGTGCTGCTTCCCGCAGGCCGCTCGGCAATCGGGCTGGGGGGAGCAACCTTCCTCTCGGGCACCACCATCGTGGGGGCGCTCCTCGGGAGCGCGGCCGGCGTGCTCGTCGTGGTGGGGCTCGCCCGGCTGCGGGCGCCCGACCAGGTTCCACGCCCGGGTCCGGCACGGCGGGTGCCACGGCTCGCCCTGGACGCAGCCGCGACCGCCGTCGTCGACGAATTGACCTTTCGGGGCGTCCTGCTCGGGCTCCTGTTGCTGGCCGGTCTGCCGCCGGGCGTCGCGTTCCTGGTTCAGCTGTTGGTCTACGGGCTGGCGACGCGGCTGGGCCAGTACACCGTCACCCTCGGGCTGCTCGGGGAGGCGCTTGGCCTGGGCGTCCTGACAGGGCTCCTGGCACTGGCGACAGGCGGGATCGCCGCGCCCCTGGTAGCCCACGCGGTGACCCGCTTCACCGCCCTCGCGGTGCCCGGCGCGCTGCCGCCCATCGTGCCGCGCCAGCTGGCCTGAAGGCGAGCCGATGGGCGGCGTGCCGGCCGGGGGCAGTCCGGCCATGGGGGCGACCGGGCCGGTCCCTGTCACCGCGCCCACCGGATCGCGGCCCGCTCCGCCGGTGGCGCTGTACGTGCATGTCCCCTTCTGTCTCTCGCTTTGCCCATACTGCGACTTCGTGGTCTACACGGGTCGCACGGCGCGCGGCCCGGGCGCGAGCGTGCCGGCCTTCGTCGCGGCGCTCGGCGAGGAGCTGCGCCTGCGGGCGGCAGCCCTGGATCGTGCCCTTGGCGCGCGCCCGCCGTTGGCGAGCGTCTATTTGGGTGGCGGCACGCCTTCGCTCCTGCCTGCGGCGACGGTTGCCGACCTGCTGGACGGCGTGCGCCGCCACTTCGGCATCGCCGCCGATGCCGAAGTGACCCTGGAGGCCAATCCCGGACCCGATGAGCGCGGTGATCTGGCGGGCTTCGTCGCGGCCGGCGTGACGCGCCTGAGCCTGGGTGTCCAGAGCATGGACCCGGGCGAGTTACGTCGCCTCGGCCGGCGGCACTCGCCCGCGGACGTGCATGCGGCGCTGGCGCAGGCGCGCCGGGCCGGGTTCGACTCGGTCAGCGTCGACCTGCTGTACGACCTGCCGGGGCAGACCCTGGAGACGTGGCGCGCGTCTCTCGGCGCCGTGCTGGATGCCGGCGCCGACCACGTCTCGGCCTACGCGCTCACGCTGGATGATCCGGACGCCGAGGGCTGGACGGGACCGCTCGGCGATCATCTGCCGACCCGCCCCGGCGCCCGTGCCTGGCGCACCCGGGCGCGCGCCGAGCAGGATGAGGACCGCGCTGCGGACCAGTACATCCTCGCCGACGAGCTGCTGGCCGAGCGGGGGCTGGTGTGGTACGAGCTGTCCAACTGGGCACGGCCCGGGCACGAGAGCCGGCACAACCTGGCCTACTGGCGCCACCTTGCGTACGAAGCCGTGGGCCCGGGCGCGCATGCCTTTGACGGCTGTTCGCTGCGCCGCTGGAACGCCGCCCGCCTGGACGGCTACCTCGCGGCGCTGGCGCCCGGGTCCGGCCCGGCGCGTGACGCTCCCCCGCGGCTTCCCCCGGGCGGAGAGGAGCAGCTTGACGCCGCGACGTTCGCGGCCGAAGAGGCGATCCTGGGCTTGCGGCTCCGCGAGGGGATCGGCCCGGACGTCGCCGCGCGGCCCGCGGTCGCGGAGGCGCTGGGCTGGGCGCGCGGCCAGGGACTGCTGGAGGACGCCGCTGGCCAGGTGCGGCTCTCGCTGCGCGGGCGCCTCCTCTCGAACGAGGTCCTTGCGCGCATCGTCTGACCGCACCGTCTGATCGCACGCCCCTCGCTGCCGTGCGTGTGACCGCCGGCGTGTTCGCCGCCTTGCAGGCCCACCCGCCATGCGGGCCCACCCGCGGTGCGCGCCGCCACCCCGCCCCCCCTCCGCCCGGCCCGCGCCGCGCGCTCACGCCCGCATGCTCCGCAGGATCTCGCGGGTGACCTCCGCCGCCTCGCCGATGTACTCCCGGGCGGCCACCAGGGGCGGGTGCTTGGCCTCCTTGCCGAGGCCCACCAGCCCGTCGAGGCGCACGACCGCGGTCTCCTGCTTGGGGAAGAGGCCATTCAGGAACACCTCGACGCCGAAGCGCGTCTCGGCCATCCGTTCCAGCTGCGGCAGCAGGTCGGCGCGCAGGTAGGCGCGCTCGCCGGTGAAACGGGCCCCGATCCAGGGGCTGAGCAACAGGGAGACGGTGGTATCGCCGGTCCCGTAGGCGAGCACGGCCCGGGCGGTCCCGGCCCGGATGGGCGCCAGCAGGGCCGCGATGTGGTCGTTCGAGAGGTTGGTCAGGTCCGCGTCGAAGAAGGCCACGACGGGGCTCCCGGCGATCCGGATCCCCGCCGCCAGCGCCGCCCCCTTCCCGCAGTTGGCCGGGAGCTCGATCCGTCTGATGGCGGGCCCGAAGCATCGCAGGATCGCGGGGCTGGCGTCGGTGGAGCCGTCGTCGACGCAGATCACCTCGTCGATGTGCGGGCACCCAAGCAGCGTCTCCACCACGCGCGCCACGGTCTTCGCTTCGTTGTAGACGGGCACGATCGCGGAGACCGACCCGCGACGGCCGGCCTGCCGATCCATTGCCATCAGCCCTCCTCGCCTCCCGGCACCCCAACTCGGCGCTCGCGCTCCGGCCGCGCCGTAGGGACTGCTCCCGCCGAGCGCGGGCGCCCGGCGCCCGTGCCTGCCCGCGGTGGTCCGGGCGTCACTCACGGGGTCAACTTTCCGCCGGGTGGCTGGGCCGGGCCTGCCGCCTCGGCACCGGCGGGGCCCCCGCACCCTGGGCCACGGGCGGAGCGTCGCGCCTCGCGCGCAGCCGCCGGGCAAGCTGCTCGACGAACTCCGCCAGGTCCGCTTCCTCCGCGGGCGAGAGCGTGGCAAGCGCCTGGGTCAGGCGCTGCAGCTGCCGTGCCAGGCGGGCACTCAGCGCGCGCCGGGTCCGATCGGCCCAGGCCAGGCCAACCAGGAGGCCGCCCAGTGCGGCGAGGCCCATCCGTCCCCCCGTGTCGGCCAGGCGGATCGGCAGTTCGCCCTGCCCGCCCCGCGGTCGAGAGTCCTCGAGCGTGATCATGAGCGCGGCGATCAGCCGGCCGGCCGTGGCCAGTGGGGTCGCGGGCTGCTCCAATTCGGCCACCAGCTGGGCGATGTTCTCGGCGTCCGGGATGCTGTGGCTGCGCAGTGCCTCCAGCACGCGGCGTTTGGTGGCCTCCCAGTCGACGTCCGTGCTGGCGCCCGCCGCGTCCGCGATGCGGCGCTGCGCGAGCGCCGTGGGGGCGAACAGGACGGCCGAGCGGCCCGCCCCGGCCACCGGCGGCCGGGGCGCATACACTGCCTCGACGTAGCCCTGGGCCTCGGCGAGGCGCAGCATCCGGTAGGCAGTGGGCCCCGACACCCGCAGGCGCTCCGCCACCACCCGGTACGGGATCGGCTCGTGCGCCTCCCGGTACAAGTCGAGCAAGGCGCGGACGATGGTTGTCTGTCGATGGGTCAGGGTCATACGCGCGCTTCCGGCACCTGTAACAGCCTTGATAGCTCTGGGCAAAGAACGTAAAGTACGCAGGAAATATAAGGTCCATGCGGGGCGGCGTCAAGCCACGCCTGGGCGGTTGTCGTCGGCCGGCGATCCGTGCCACCCTGGTGCGGCTCCGCCTTGGTGCGCCAGCGAAAGTCACGCCTGGGCCGCGGCCGTTCACAGCTGGTCGCCGGGCCATTGACACCCGGCGACTCCGCTTGGTACCATCCCAGCGGTTAGCACTCACAAGCAGAGAGTGCTAACCGCTGGAGCCGGTGACGTTGCCGGCCACCTGACGAGGAACACGGCGTGGCGCGTCGGAAGGACCGCGAGCCGGGGCCGCTCGACCCGCGGGCGCAGGCGATCCTGCGGACCATCATCGAGGAATACGTGGTGACGGCGCTGCCGGTGGGCAGCCAGTCGCTGGTGGAGCGCTACGGGCTGGCGATCAGCGCGGCGACCGTGCGCAACATCATGGCCGAGCTGGAACGGGCCGGCTATCTCTCGCACCCCCACACGAGCGCCGGGCGAACGCCCACCGATGCGGGCTACCGCCTCTACGTGACCTCGATCGAGGACGCGGTCCACCTGGCCCCGGTTGAACAGCTCATGATCCGGCACCAGTTCGGGCAGGTCGAGTACACCTCCGAGCAGTGGTTCCGGCTCGCCGCGGCTACGCTGGCCGCCGTGACCCGGGAGGCGGGGCTTGCCACGCCAGCGAAACCGGCCACCGCGCGACTGCGGCGGGTCGACCTGGTGAGCAGCGGGGACCGCGTTGCTGCCGTGGTCCTGGTCCTTGCGGAGGGTCCGGTCAAGCAGTGCCTCCTGCAGCTCCACGAGGCGGTTGGCCAGGAGACCCTCGACCAGGCGGCCCGGCGGCTCAACGAGCTGCTCGCCGGACGGAGCACCGCGCAGGTCGAGGCCGCCCTCGCCACCCTGCCGAACGAGACCGAGGGGGATCGCCTGGTGCGCGTGGCCGCCGCTCGGGCCCTCCACGTCATGCAGGAATTCGATGCCGCTTCCGTGGAGGACGTGGTCAGCGAGGGCCTTCTCAACGTGCTCGCGGCTCCGGAGTTCTCCGAGTCCGAGAAGGTCCGGCGCGTGTTCGGCGCCCTGCAGAACCGCGAGTACCTTGGTCGGCTGGTTCGCCAGGCGGCGGCCCGCAACGACGTGCAGGTCTTCATCGGCAGCGAGAACGAGGTCGAGGAGATGCGCGACGTGAGTCTCGTGGTGGCCGCGTACGGCCGCCCCGGGCGCGCCATGGGCCTGATCGGGGTGCTCGGACCGACGCGCATGCCGTACCCGCATGCCATCAGCAGTGTCCGTTACGTGAGCGGCCTCATGAATGAACTGGTGGACCATTTCTACGCATGACTGAACGACAGCACGACGGCGGCACGCGCCGCCGGATCCATGTCCAGGGCGCGCACCGCCCGAACGGCGACGGGGCCGCCTCGCAGGTCCCTGATCAGGCCGGCGTTCCAGGCGAGACGGCCGCCCCGGGTGCTGCGCCGTCCGAAGTTGAGGCGCTGCGAGCCGAGATCGAGCAGCTTCGGGCAGAGCTCGAGGCTGCTCGGCAGGAGGCCGGCGAGATGCGGGCCGCGTGGCAGCGCAGTGCGGCCGACTTCCAGAACTACCGCCGGCGCAGCGAACAGGAGCGCGAGGCCACGCTGGGGCTGGCCAGCGAGTCGCTGATCCGCAAGCTACTGGCCGTCGTCGACGACTTCGATCGTGCGCTTGAGGCGATGCCGGAGGAGGTCGGCCAGACTGGCTGGGTGGACGGCGTCTGGCTCGTCGAGCGCAAGCTGCGTGCGCTGCTTGAATCGGAGGGGCTGACCCCCATCGAATCGATCGGCAAACCCTTCGACCCGCGCGAGCACGAGGCCGTTGTGCACCAGGAAACCAGCGAGGCCCCGGATGGGACGGTCATCGCAGAGCTGCAGCGCGGCTATCGCCTGCGGGAGCGCGTCCTGCGTCCCTCGCTCGTCGTCGTCGCCAACAACGTGGGCGGGCAGGAAAGGCCCGAAGGAGAGCACTGATCCATGGGCAAGATCATCGGAATCGACCTGGGCACCACCAACTCGGTGGTAGCGGTGATGGAGGGCGGGGAGCCAGCCGTCATCCCGAGCGCTGAGGGTGGGCGGACCGTTCCGTCGGTGGTGGCGTTCACCAAGACCGGCGAGCGCCTGGTGGGCCAGCTGGCCAAGCGCCAGGCCATCACCAACCCCGCCAACACGGTCTATTCGATCAAGCGCTTCATGGGGCGGCGCTGGGACGACCCGGAGGTCCAGCGCTCCAAGAGCCTGGTGCCGTACAAGGTCGAGCGCGACGCCAAGAGTGACGGGATCAAGGTGGTACTGGCGGACGGGACCGGTTACACCCCGCCCGAGATCAGTGCCATGATCCTGCAGAAGCTGAAGGCCGATGCTGAGGCGTACCTGGGCGAGAAGATCACGGAGGCCGTGATCACCGTCCCGGCCTACTTCGACGACACCCAGCGCCAGGCCACCAAGGACGCCGGCCGCATCGCCGGACTGGACGTCAAGCGGATCATCAACGAGCCCACGGCTTCCGCCCTGGCCTATGGTCTGGATCGGAAATCCGACGAGAAGATCGCGGTCTACGACCTGGGCGGCGGGACCTTCGACATCTCGATCCTGGAGCTGGGCGACGGCGTCTTCGAGGTCAAGTCCACCAACGGCGACACGCACCTGGGCGGTGATGACTTCGACCAGCGCGTGATCGACTGGCTGCTGGCCGAGTTCAAGAAGGACCAGGGGATCGACCTGCGGGCGGACCAGCAGGCCATGCAACGGCTCAAGGAGGCCGCCGAGAAGGCCAAGATCGAGCTGTCCACCACGCTGCAGACCGAGATCAACCTGCCCTACATCACGGCCGACCAGACTGGTCCGAAGCACCTGGTGGTGCAGCTGACGCGTGCCAAGCTCGAGGACCTGGTGCACGACCTGATCGAACGGACCCGGGGCCCGGTGCAGCAGGCTCTGAAGGACGCCGGCCTCAAGCCGTCCGAGATCGACGAGGTGATCCTGGTCGGCGGCCAGATCCGGATGCCGGCAGTGGTCGAGGCGGTCAAGGCCATGTTCGGCGGCAAGGAGCCGCACAAGGGCGTCAACCCCGACGAGGTCGTGGCGGTGGGCGCCGCCATCCAGGCGGGCGTGCTGGGCGGCGAGGTGAAGGACGTCCTTCTCCTCGACGTGACGCCGCTCTCGCTGGGGATCGAGACCCTGGGCGGCGTCATGACCCGGCTGATTGACCGGAACACCACGATTCCGACCTCCAAGAGCCAGGTCTTCTCGACAGCCAGCGACAACCAGCCGCAGGTGGAGATCCACGTCCTGCAGGGCGAGCGCGAGATGGCCTCCGACAACAAGACGCTGGGGCGCTTCATCCTCGACGGCATCCCGCCCGCGCCGCGCGGCATCCCGCAGATCGAAGTGACCTTCGACATCGACGCGAACGGCATCCTTGACGTCAAGGCGAAGGACCGCGCCACCGGCCGCGAGCAGACGGTGCGGATCACGGCCTCGTCCATGCTCTCCAAGGACGACGTGGACCGGATGGTCCGCGACGCGACCGAACATGCCGAGGAGGATCGCAGGCGGCGCGAGGAGGTCGAGACCCGCAATCAGGCCGATACGCTGGCGTTCCAGGCGGAGCGCACCCTGCGGGACCTCGGCGACAAGGTCTCCGCCGAGGACCGGGCGGCCACGGAGCGCGCGGTCGAAGCGGTGCGCGAGGCGCTCAAGGGGAGCGACCTGGCCGCCCTCACGGCACGCACCACCGAGCTCGCCACGCAGCTCCAGAAGGTGGGTACCGCCGCGTACCAGCAGACTGCCTCCGCGCCCGGTGACGGGGCGGGCGGCGCGGGTCAGGCGGGCGAGCCCGGCCAGGGCGGTCATCCGGGCGAAGACGAAGCGGTGGAGGGCGAGTACAAGGAGGTCTGAGGGAGCGCCGTGACCTGCGATCTCCGCTGCCGGCGTGTACCGCGAGGGTGACGCCGGGTCTGCTGCGGGCGCACGCGGCCCTGCAGGGGTCCGCGCCAGCCGGCGTGGCGGGTGGCCGGGCCAGACCGCGTGGTGGACGTGACGGCGGCCCCTGACGTGGATGTGAGCCCCTCGGCGCCCGCGATCGAGGGGCGCGGCCTCGTCAAGATCTTCGGGCCGATCCGCGCCGTGGACGGCGTCGACATCGCCCTGCGGCCGGGGCGCATCTACGGCCTCCTGGGCCCCAACGGATCGGGCAAGACCACCCTGATCCGGCTGCTGGTCGGGCTCGCGCGGCCCTCTGCCGGCGAGGCCCGGCTGCTCGGCCAGCGCGTGCCCTCGCGGGAGATGCTCGCCCGCGTCGGGTACATGACGCAGGCGGACGGGATCTACCCGGAGCTCTCGGTGTGGGAGAACGTCCGCTTCTTCGCCGGTCTTTACGGGTCGTTCGACCGGGCCCGGCTGGTCGAGACGCTCCAGGTCGTCGAGCTGGCCGACCGGCTCGGCACGCCCGCACTCCAGCTGTCGGGAGGGATGCGTCGCCGCCTCTCGCTCGCCTGCGCGCTCGTCCACCGCCCCCCGATCCTGGTGCTCGACGAGCCCACGGTGGGGATCGACCCGGCGCTGCGGGTGCAGTTCTGGCGGCATTTCCGGGCCCTCGCCGCGGCGGGTGCCACGCTGCTCGTGACGAGCCACGTGATGGACGAGGCGGATCGCTGCGACGAGCTGCTCTTCATCCGGGCCGGCAGGGTCTTTGCCCGCGGCACCGGCGGGGAGCTGCGCCGGCGGGCCGGCACCGACAGCCTCGAGGAGGCGTTCCTGCGCTTCTCCGGAGACGCGGCATGAGCCCGCGCCGCGTCACCGCGGTCATCCGCCGCATCATTGCCCAGTTCCGGCGCGACCGGCGCACCCTCGGGCTGATCTTCGTGGTGCCGATCGTGATCTCCGCGCTGCTCGGCTGGGTGGTCCGGGATCAGCAGACCACGCCGGTCCGGCTCGGCATCGTGAACCAAGCGGGCGTGGCCGGCCAGCGGATCGCCGACGCCATCATCCGGATGCGGGGGCTGTCGAGCGGTCCGGCGGGGACGGGTGCCGGGACGGTCGACGTGCCGGCCTCGACCATCGACGAGTCGACCGCCCGGGACGACCTTGCCAACGACCGGCTCGACGTCGCGCTGGTCATCCCGCCCGGCGTGGCATCCGGCGTGGCGTCCGGGCAGGGTGTCCGTCTCGTCGTCATCACCCAGGGTGCAAACGCCCCCACGGAAGGTGGCCAGGTGGCACAGGTCCAGCAGCTGGTGGCCACCGCCCTCGCGTCGGCCGTGCCGGGCTCGCCGGGGGTGCCCCGGATCGAGCACGAGACCGTCTTCGGCTCTCCCAACTCGGACGAGTTCGACGCCCTCTCCCCGTTCTTCATCGGGTTCTTCGCCTACTTCCTGGTGTTCATCCTGACGGGCATCAGCTTCCTGCGCGAGCGCGTCGGCGGGACCCTGGAGCGGCTGCTCGCCACCCCGGTCACGAAGGGCGAGATCGTGCTGGGTTACACGCTGGGGTTCGGGATCTTCGCGACGCTGCAGGTGATCGTGCTGATGGCCTTCACGCTGATGAAGGTCGACGTGCCCGCGATCGGCCCGCTCGGCGCGTTCTCGATCGGCATGGCGGTGCCGAGCCTCGGAAACCCGTTGCTGGCGTTCCTGGTCGCGATACTGCTGGCCATCGGCGCGGTGAGCCTGGGCATCTTCATCTCGACCTTCGCGCGCACGGAGTTCCAGATCCTCCAGTTCATCCCGATCGTGATCGTGCCCCAGGGCCTCCTCTCCGGGATCTTCTGGCGGATCGACACGCTGCCGGCGCTGCTCCAGCCGCTGGCGCGGGTGCTGCCGCTCACCTACGCGGCCGACGGGCTGCGCGAGGTGATGATCCAGGGCCGCGGCCTGTCGGCGGCGGGCGTGCAGCTCGATCTCGGCGTGCTGGTCGCCATCGCGGCGCTCTTCGTGGTGCTGGCGGCGGCGACGATCCGCCGCGAGGTGGCATGACCGGCTTCCTCCGTGGGCCCGCGATGCGGCCTGCCGACGTCAGGCGCGGCCTATCGCGCCCCGCAGGCGCGCCCGCAGCGCCCGTCCGTGCCGGCGCGGGCCGGCGACCAGGAGCGCGACACCCCAGACGACCACCGCCGCCATCACCAGCCAGTAGACCGGCCAGTAGGTGCCCAGCCGATCCACGCTGATGCCGCCGAGCTCCACCGGGAGGATGCCCCCGAGCGGGTAGGCCACCGCCAGGACGCCGAAGATCGCGCCGAAGTTCGCCCCGCCGAAGACGTCGCTGAAGGCGGCGGATCGCACCGCGATGGTCGCCCCCATGCCGAACCCGTTGAGCGCCACGCCGGCAACCGCCAGCTCGGCGGTGGCGCCGGTCGCCGCGAACGCCATGCTGGCGCCGAGCGCCACGATGAGCAGCGCGGCCGCGCCCACCGAGCGGCGGCCCAGCCGATCGGAGAGTGCCCCGCCCACCAGCTGGCCGAGGATGTAGGAAACCGACTCGATCGCGAGGCCCTGGGCGGCCAGCGCCTCGGGCACGCCCTGGCGGGTGGCCTGGGGCAGGAAGGTCTGGAAGACCCCCTCGTCCATGACGCCGATGGCCACCGCGCCTGCGAAGAGCGCCCAGAACCGGGCGGTGTGCAGGGTCCGGCGCAGGGTGTCGTCGCGACCCTGGTCACCGAAAGGCGCCACTTCGCGTGCCGCGCCCACGGCACCGGGAACGGACGTCTCGTGCAGGCCGGGCGTCTCGGTGGCGGCGTGGCCACCTTCCGGCATGGCCCGGGCATGCGCCGTCGCCGCCTCCGGAGCGCGCGCGGCTCCGGCGCGCCGGGTTGTCCGCAGGGGGACCAGGATCGCGGGGCCGCTGGTCATCAACCAGACGAACGGCAGCCCCGCCAGCGACAGGACGCCGAAGACGGCCAGGATCTCGCGCCACCCGATGGCGGCGATCGCGGGCGTGACCAGGGGCAACGCCACGGCTACCCCGGCCCCCGGACCGGCGTAGGCGATTCCCAGGGCCAGGCCGGTCATGCCCGCGTATCGGCGGGCCATCGCCGTGGTGGTCCCGACGAAAACCAGTTCGAGCCCGATCGCCAGGAAGATTCCGTAGGCGACCACCAGGAGCGCGACGCCGCTCGTCAGGGCGGCCATCGCCCACCCGATGGCCATCAGCAGCATCCCGGCCGAGAGCAGCCAGCGGTCGGCAATCGCATCGTAGGCCCGGCCCAGCAGCGGGCTGGAGAGCCCGGTCACCAGCAGGAAGATCGTCCAGGGGACCACCGCAAGCGTGCGGCCGATCCCGAACTCGGAGGCGTACGCGACGGAGATCGGCGGGAAGCAATAGAGCCCGGCATACGCGATGGCGCCCACCACGAACGCGGCGAGCGCCGGCAGCCAGCGCCGGGGGTTGCGGCCTTCGGCGGGCCCTGCGCGCGTCCTCGTGCCGTTCACGCTCTGGGCCGGCGCCGTCGGCCGGCCTCCCGGGCGCTCACGGAGCTCCCCGGCGCCGTCTGCGCGCCAGCGGCCGCCCGGGGCGGGGGTGCAGAAGCAGAACACGCAGGCGGCGCGCGCCGCGGAGGGCACCCGCGAAGAGACTGGGCATCCCGGGATGGTAGCGCCGGGGGCGCCTGGTCTGCGCCGGCCCTGGTTGGTCAGTGAATCTGGCCTGCGCCGGCGCCACGGCCGCGGTCGATGCCGCCGCGGTGGATGCCGCCAGGAGGTGCGGCGAGGCTCGACGGCTGGCTTTCCTATACTTGCCCGTGCATGGCCACCACTCGCGATTACTACGACATCCTCGGCGTTCCGCGCGACGCTCCAGATGCGGACATCAAGCGCGCCTTCAGGAAGCTTGCCCAGCAGTGGCACCCGGACGTCAATACGGATCCCTCGGCCCAGGAGCGCTTCAAGGAGATCAACGAGGCGTACCAGGTGCTCTCGGATCCCCAGCAGCGGCGCGCCTACGACACCTTTGGGCGGGCAGGCGTGGGCGGGGGCGGAGCCGACGGGTTCGGGCCCTTCGGTGGGTTTCAGGGCTTCGGCGACCTGTTTGATGCGTTCTTTGGCGGGACCGCCCCCGGTGGGCCGCAGGCCAGGCGGGGCCGACCGGCTGCCGGGTCGGATCTCCGCTACGACCTCCATATCACCTTCGAAGAATCGATCCACGGTGCGGAGAAGGAGATCGAGTTCTCTGCGCTGGACCGCTGCCCGACCTGCTCTGGCACGGGCGCGGAGCCGGGCTCCGCTTCCATCCGCTGTCCGCAGTGCAACGGCCAGGGTGAGATCCGCCAGGTCCGCAGCACCATGCTGGGCCAGATGGTCAGTGTCACCGTGTGCCCGCGCTGCCACGGCGAGGGAACCATCGTGGAGACGCCCTGTCATGAATGCCGTGGCGAGGGGCGCGTCCAGCGCAAGCGCAAGCTCCGCGTGGTGATCCCGGCCGGGATTGACGAAGGGCACCAGATGCGGCTGACCGGCGAAGGGGAAGCCGGTCCTCGAGGAGGTCCGGCCGGCAACTTGTACGTGGCGGTGCATGTCGAGGAGCACCCGTCACTGCGCCGGGACGGCACCGAGCTGTACCACACCTTGAGCCTCTCGCTCACCCAGGCCGCACTGGGCGCCCGGATGACGGTTCCCACCGCCGAGGGGGAAGAGGAGATCGAGGTGAAGCCGGGCACCCAGCCAGGGGCGGAGATCCGCCTGCGCGGCCGCGGCGTGCCGAACCTGCGCCGGCCCGGTGTCCGTGGCGACCTCCACGTGCTGGTGGAGGTGCAGGTGCCCACCCACCTGTCCAAGCGACAGCGAGAGTTGCTGGAGGCGCTGGCCGCCGAGTGGGGCGAGCGGCCGGCACCCCGATCGGGTGGCCTCTTTGACAAGGTGAAGGACGTGATCGGCTGAGCGCGAGGTCCGCGGCTGGGGACGCGCGCTCCCCGGGGCCGGCTGCCCGACCTCCGGAGTGGCTCGAGCTGGCCGTGACCGCCGACCCGGAGGCGGTGGAAGCGATCGCCGAAATCCTGGCCCGCGAGGCCCCCGGCGGCGTCAGCATCGAGGCCGGCCTGGAATTGCGGGACGGGGGGCTGCCGGCCCTGTCCGACCCCGGTCGACCGGCGCGGGTGCGCGCCTGGCTGCCGGGCGCCAGCAGCCAGGTGACGGCCGACGCGGTGACGCGGGTGCGTGCGGCCCTGGCCCACCTGCAGGCGTTTCAGCTCCGCCCCATCGGGGAGCTGCAGGCGGCGGTCGTGCGCGAGGCGGACTGGGCCGCGCAGGGGCGTGCGCATTTCCCGGTCCTGCGGGTCGGCGAGCGGTTCGTGATCCGGCCCCGCTGGCGCCGCTACCGCCGACAGCCTGGCGACGTGGTGCTGGTGCTTGACCCGGGCCTCGCGTTCGGGACCGGACTGCATCCCACCACTCGGCTCTGCCTGGTGGGGCTTGAGGCCTGGCATGCGGAAGGGGCCGGCGCGGTCGGGACGACCCCACCGACCGGAGACCGGCTGGCCGGGGCTCGCGTGCTCGACGTGGGATCCGGTTCGGGCATCCTCGCGCTGGCGGCGGCGCGACTGGGTGCCGCGTCTGTGCTGGCCGTGGATACCGACGCGCTGGCGGTGGAGGCCACCCGTGCCAACGCGCGCCGGAACCGGCTCTCCCGCCGGATCGTTGCCCGCCAGGGATCCGTGCCAACCGGGGAGCCCTGTTTCGACCTGGTGCTGGCGAACCTGGTGGCTTCGATCCTGGTCTCTCTGGCCGCCGGTCTGTACGCGGAGGTGCGCTCCGGGGAGGGCGTGCCGGGTACAGGCGGGCGGTTGCTCGCGAGCGGGATCATCGCCGACCGCGAGGCGGAGGTGCGACGCGCTCTGGCCGCGGCTGGCTTCCACCTGTTGCGCCGCTGGGAGGAGGGCGACTGGGTTGCCCTCGAAGCCGAGCGTGTGGTGTGACCGCCCGCAGCGCCGCGCTTCCGGCCCGGGCGCGCGGCTGTGCCCTATGGCACGCTGGAACGGGACGTTGAGCGCTCACACGCGCTGTGCCCCGGGCGGCACTCTTACTGCCTGTGAACGTCGCCGTGATCCGCAGTCCGGCGGCGTTTGCTGCGCCGCCATGAAGCCCTCCCGGCCCGGTGCAGCCCGGCCCTCGGGTCTCCCGCGCGGTCGCGCGAGTCGGGCGGGTGTCGACATGCACCCCGAGCAGATCCGGCGGCCGCGGGTGCACGATATGGCAACGCGTCACTGGCAAGTCGACGACAGGCTGCGTGCAGAGAGTTCCCTTGGGGGTGAATGATGGTTGACACGTCCGCCGACCGCGTTGGCACTTCGACCGTAGTGGACATGGCCAGCGACGTCCTGGGCTACGGGCGACGACCGCTCGACGCGCTCTTCGCCCCCCATTCGGTCGCCGTGATCGGCGCGACCGAGAAGGAGGGAAGCGTCGGCCGGACGGTGCTCTGGAACTTGATCAGCAGTCCCTTCGGGGGAACCGTATTCCCGGTCAACCCGAAGCGCCCCAACATCCTGGGGCTGAAGGCCTACCCGAACCTGGCGGCCGTTCCCGATCCGGTCGAGCTGGCAGTGATCGTGACGCCGCCCCAGACGGTTCCGGGCGTCATGGAGGAGTGCGTTGCCGCCGGCGTGAAAGGCGCCATCGTGATCTCGGCCGGCTTCAAGGAGACCGGCCCCGCCGGCGAGGAGCTCGAGCGCCAGGTCCTCGAACAGGCGCGCCGGGGCGGCATCCGCGTCGTGGGCCCCAACTGTCTGGGGGTCATGAATCCCACCAACGGGCTCAACGCGACGTTTGCCGCCGGGATTGCCCGCCCGGGATCGGTGGGCCTGATCAGCCAGAGCGGGGCGCTGTTGACAGCCATCCTCGACTGGAGCGTGCGCGAGCAGGTCGGCTTCAGCTCCGTTGTCTCGCTGGGTTCGATGCTGGACGTTGGCTGGGGAGACGTCATCTACCACCTGGGGGACGACCCCCACACCGGAAGCATCGTGATCTACATGGAGACCGTGGGCGACGCCCGGGCCTTTCTGTCGGCCGCACGGGAGGTCGCCCTCACCAAGCCGATCATCGTGATCAAGCCCGGGCGGACGGCGCAGGCCTCCAAGGCGGCTGCCTCGCACACGGGCTCGCTCACCGGGAGCGACGAAGTCCTGGACGCGGCCTTCCGGCGCGTGGGCGTCCTCCGGGTGGACGCCATCCAGGATCTGTTCGCGATCGCCGATGTCCTGGCCAAACAGCCACGGCCGAAGGGTCGCAAGCTCAGCATCGTTTCCAACGCCGGGGGCCCGGGCGTCCTCGCCACGGACGCCCTGATCGGCGGCGGCGGTCAGCTCACGGAGCTCACGCCGGAGGTGATGGAGGCGTTCAACGCGATCCTGCCCGCGCCCTGGAGCCACAACAACCCGGTCGACATCATTGGGGATGCGCCGCCCGAGCGGTACGCCGCGGCGCTCGAGATTGCGTCCCGCGATCCCAACGCGGACGGGCTCCTGGTGATCCTCACGCCCCAGGCGATGACTGATCCCACGCGGACCGCGGAGCTGGTCGCGCCGTTTGCGCACATCGAGGGAAAGCCGGTCCTGGCGAGCTGGATGGGCGGTGCGGACGTGGAGGCCGGCACGGCCATTCTGCGGGAAGCGGGGATGCCCACCTTCCTCTACCCCGACACGGCGGTCGAAATGTTCAACTACATGTGGCGGTACAGCGACGGGCTCCGCCAGCTGTACGAGACGCCCTCCATGCCGGACGATGACGCCAGCGCCGTCAACCGGTCCCTGGCCCGGGATGTCATCGAGACGGTGCGGCGGGAGGGCCGCACCCTGCTCACCGAGTTCGAGTCAAAGCAGGTCCTGGCCGCGTATGCCATTCCCATCACCGAGACGCGCATCGCGCCGAGCGAGGATGCGGCTGTGGCGGCCGCAGAGGCGATCGGCTACCCGGTGGTGCTCAAGCTGTATTCGCACACCATCACCCACAAGACCGATGTGGGTGGCGTGCAGCTGAACCTGGCCGACGCCGCAGCCGTCCGCGAGGCCTACAAGGCGATCCAGGCCGCAGTTGCGGAACGCCGCGGCGCGGAGCACTTCGAAGGCGTCACCGTGCAGCCCATGATCAACTACTCGGGGTACGAGCTGATCCTGGGCAGCAGCGTGGACGCGCAGTTCGGGCCCGTGCTGCTCTTCGGGCTGGGCGGCCAGCTGGTGGAGCTCTTCCGCGACCGGGCGCTGGCACTTCCTCCGCTCAACACCACGCTGGCGCGGCGCATGATGGAGCGCACCAAGATCTACGGGGCGTTTGCCGGGATCCGCGGCCGCCAGCCCATTGACACCGACGCGCTCGAGCAACTGCTGGTCCACTTTTCCCAGCTGGTCGTGGAGCAGCCCTGGATCAAGGAGATCGACATCAACCCGCTGCTGGCGTCGCCGGAGCGATTGATCGCGCTCGATGCCCGGGTGGTCCTGAACGACCCGAAGCTCCCGCCCGAGAAGCTCCCGCAACTGGCGATCCGTCCGTATCCGCGGCAGTACATCGGTACCTGGACCGGCGTGGATGGCAGCGTGATGACTATCCGGCCCATCCGGCCGGAGGACGAGCCGCTGATGGTCCGTTTCCACCAGAGTCTCTCCGAGCGCACGGTCTATGGCCGCTATCTGAAGGACCTTGGCCTTGCCGAGCGCACCGCGCACGAGCGGCTGATGCGGGCCTGCTTCAACGACTACGACCGCGAGATCGCGCTGGTTGCCGAGCGCACCGCCGGCAACGGTGAGCGGGAGCTGGTGGCCGTGGCGCGTCTCACCAAGCGGCACGCGGTCAACGGGGCCGAGTTCGCGATCGTGGTGGCCGACTGCTGCCAGCGCACCGGGCTGGGCACCGAGCTGCTCCGCCGTCTGGTCCAGATCGGACGGGACGAGCACCTCGACTGGATCCGCGCCGAGATGCTGGTCGACAACGTCGGGATGCAGCGGGCCGCGCAGAACGTGGGGTTCACCCTGCACGAACTGCCTGGCAAGAAGATGCTGCAGGCCGAGATGCAGCTGCACCCCTGAGCGCAATCCACCAGCCAGCGGAGGACGCGTGCGTGGCCCACAGCGACTGCCCGTTCTGCCGGATCGCCGCCGGAGAGGCTCCGGCCAGGGTGGTCTACGCCGATGACCAGGTGATGGCTTTCCGGGACATCGCGCCGCGGGCGCCGATCCATGTGCTGGTCATCCCGCGCCGGCACCTGGCCTCGCTCATGGATCTGCAGGACGAGGACACGCCGCTCCTGGGGCGTCTGGTCGCGGCCATCCAGGAGGTGGCGCGACGGGAAGGGATCGCGGAGTCGGGGTTCCGGGTGGTCTCCAACAATGGGCACGACGGGGGCCAGACCGTGGACCACCTGCATTTTCACGTCTTCGGCCGCCGCTTCATGACCTGGCCGCCCGGGTAGCGCGCTCCCGTGCGCGGTTGACCAGGGCCTGCCGCTCCGCTATGCTCGCCCGGCCCTTGCGCGGTGCAGTCGGCCCGCGCCCACGCTTGCGTCCACCTGGCATCGGACGGCGTGATGAGGCAAGTTCCTGCCAGGGGAGGTGAAGCCGGATTGGCTGAAGTCCGCGTCGGGGAAAACGAGACCTTCGAGAGCGCGCTGCGCCGTTTCAACAAGAAGATCCAGCAGAGCGGAATCCTCGCGGAGGCTCGGCGTCGCGAGCACTATGAGAAGCCCAGCGTGAAGCGCAAGCGCAAGGAAGCGAAGCGCAAGAAGGCCGCCCGCCAGGGCTAGGGCGTCCCTGGGACGCGTCGGCTGGGAAGGAGTTTCGCGCCCGTCCCCAGCGGCACGATCAGGGCCCTCCGGCCACGCCGGGCCGCCGTGCCGCGCGGCCCGGGAGCCACCATCCCGTGACACTCGCAGAGCAACTCCAGGCCGGCATGACCGCCGCGATGCGTGCGCACGACGACGTCCGTCGTGATGCGCTGCGCATGGCGCTGGCGGCTCTTCGGCGTGCGGAGAAGGATGCGCGCCGTCCGCTCACGCCCGACGAGGAGCTGGCCGTGATGGCGCGCGAGGTGAGGACGCGCCGTGAATCGGTCGAGGCCTTCGCGGCCGGGGGCCGTTCGGACCTGGCGGCCGCGGAAGAGCGCAAGCTGGAGGCCCTGGCGGGGTGGATGCCCACGCCCCTGACGGGTCCGGAGCTGGACCGGTTGGTGGCCCAGGCGATCGCCGAGGCCGGTGCGACCACGCCCCGGGACACGGGTCGGGTGATGCAGCTCCTGGCCCCCCAAGTGCGCGGGCGCGCCGACGGCCGCGCACTCAGCCAGCGCGTGGCCAGCCAGCTGGGAGGAGGCGCGGTACCCCCGGCCAGCACGGCGGCCCCACAGGAGCCGGCGCCTCCCGCGGCCGCCGGTCCCGGGACCGGCCGGCTGCCTCCGCCGGGCGCACGTGGCCGGTCGGGCGGGGGCGGCGACTGATGCGCGACCTTCGCCGCGGGGGATCCCGCTGATGCTCGCCCAGCAGGCGAGTGCGCCGCCACCGGCGTTCACCCGGCGCGACGCGGTGCGCCTCTCCATCGCGGCCGGCCTGCTGATCATCGCGCTCACGGCGATCCTTTCGATCGACATCATTCCTGCCGCCTATCACGTCGGGGTCGGCGACATCGCGCCCTCCACCATCCGGGCGCCGCGCACGATCACCTTCGAGAGCGCCATCCTCACCGCCCAGGCCCAGGCCCAGGCCGTGCAGGCGGTGCCGCCGCAGTATGACTACACGCCTGCCAAGGGCGACCTCGCGGCGGCGACCCAGACGGCGGCCTTCGACAAGCTGGTCGCGCCCATCGATGCGGCCTTTGAGGCTGTCCTCTCCGAGCAGGGGCGACAGGCTGCCCTGGCGGCTGCGGTCCCCGGCCTCTCCAAAGTGGCCGTGGCAACGTTGCAGAGCCTGGACTTCTCGTCCTGGGTGACCCTGCGCGACGACATGCGAAGCGTGCTCGATACGGCACAGCGGGGCGAGGTGCGCGATACGGACCTGCCCGCGGAGCGCCAGGCGCTCCCGGCTGCGCTCCCGGCGAGCATCCCGTCGGACCAGCGGGAACTGGCCGGCGAGATCATCGAGCCGCTGCTGGTGGCGAACTCGACCTACGATGCCGCCGCGACCCAGCTCGCCCGCCAGCAGGCGCAGCAGAACACGCCGCCGGTCATGGTCACCGTCAAGCAGGGGGAGGTGATCGTCGACCAGGGCCACACCATCGCCGCCACCGATCTCGAGAAGATCCAGGCGCTGGGCCTGGAGAACCCCAAGCCGGACCTCGCGAAGCTTGCCGGGTGGCTGTTGCTGGGGGTGCTGGTGGTGGCGCTCCTGCTGGGCTGGGTCTGGCGCTACCGGCCTGAGTTCTGGCACCGCGACAACGCGCTGCTCCTTCTGGGCCTGCTGCTGGCGGCAGCGGTTCTGGCCCTGAAGCTGACCGCCGGTCGCGCGGTGATGCCGTTCTTCATGCCGTTGGCGACGGTGGTGCTGCTGGTGACGGTGCTGCTCGACAGCGGTGCGGCTCTGGTGGTACTGGGGACCGTGGCCGCGCTGGCGGGTGTCGTCTCGGGCACCGTGGAGCTGGCCACCTACGTCTTCCTGGGCGGATTGGTGGGGATCCTGGTCCTGTACCGCGGCGAGCGGACCCAGCGCTTTGTGCAGGCGGGGATCGCGATGGCCGTGGTGAACGGCGTGGTGGTCGCCATCTTTACCCTCCTCGGCGAGCGCGACCTGACCGGCCTGCTGCAACTGTGGGGCGCGTCGATCGTATCGGCAGGGGGCTCCGCGGTACTCGCGGTGGGGTCCTTCGCACTGCTCGGCAACCTGTTCGGCATCACCACCAACTTTCAGCTGCTGGAGCTGGCGAACCCCTCCCAGCCGCTGCTGCGCCGGCTGCTGCTCGAAACGCCCGGCACCTATCATCATTCGCTCATGGTCGGCAACCTGGCCGAGCGGGCTTCCGAGGCGATCGGTGCAAACCCTTTGCTGGCCCGCGTCGCGGCTTACTACCACGACATCGGGAAGCTGGAGAATCCCGCGGCCTTCATCGAGAATCAGGCGGGCATGGGCAACATCCACGACCTGCTCACGCCCGAGGAGTCCGCGGCGCTGCTCAAAGAACACGTCTCCAACGGGATCGAGCTGGCCTACCGGTATGGATTGCCCAAGACCATCATCCCGTTCATCCCCCAGCACCACGGCACCGCCCTGATGAGCTACTTCTACGCTCGGGCGCAGGAGCAGGCGGTGGCGGCAGCCGGCGCCCTGCCCGGCACGCCAGAAGCGGCGGCCGCCGCGGCGTCGGTGGACCAGTCGCAGTTCCGCCATGCAGGTCCCAAGCCGCAGAGCCGGGAGGCGGCGATCCTGATGCTCGCGGATGGCGTGGAGGCATCCGTGCGCTCGCTCTCTGCCCACGACGAGCAGGCCATCCGGGGCATGGTGAGCCAGATCATCCGGGAGCGCCTGGAGGATGGCCAGTTTGACGAGTGCGACCTGACTCTGCGCGATCTCGATCGGATCCGCGAGGCGTTCGTGTCGCAGCTCCTTGGCATGTACCACCAGCGGATCGAGTACCCGCAGAACAAGGTCGTGGAGCTGGAATCGCGCCGGGCCGCTGGCGCCGGGCGTCCATGACGAGCCCTCGCGCCACCACCCCCGGGCTCACGGTCCGCTACCTGCCGCCCTGGCGCATCGAATGCAGCGTGCGGCCTGGCGTGCCTCGCCTGCGACCGCTCGCGGAGCTGGCCCGGCTGATCGATGTTGCGCTCCGGGCGGCCGGTGCGCCGTCTCCCGCCTCGATCGGGCTGATCCTTTCGGACGACGCGGAGCTGACGACGCTGAACGCAAGGGCCATGGGGAAGGATGGCCCCACCGACGTGCTCTCCTTTCCGCTCCTCCCGCCGGAGCGCTTCCCGCAGCACGAGGGGCAGGCTGGCATCGCGCGGCCGCCCGGGGTCGAGGCGAGATCGCGGGGTCTTTCGGCGGCCGGCGCCCCGCCCGAGTTCGTCCTGCCCCCCGGCGCGCGGCCCCACCTCGGCGACATTGTCGTTTCGGTGGAGCGTGCGGCCGCCCAGGCCAGCGAAGGCCGTGGCGGGCAGACCGGAGACGTTGCCTGGTCGCCCGCCGACGAGTTGGCGCTGTTGGTGGTCCACGGCGTGCTGCACCTCTGCGGTTGGGATCACGCCGACCCGGCCGAGGAGCGGGCCATGCGCCGGCTGGAGGCGTCGATCCTGGCGGGCCCCGGATGGCGACGATGACGGAGGCCCAGTGAGGATCATCGTGGGCCTGGGGAACCCCGGGTCGAAATACGCGGAAACGCGCCATAACGTCGGCTGGATGGTGCTCGACCGGCTGGCCGACCGAGCGGGCATCGCGGGGCGCGGCCGGGAGCGCGACGCGGCCCTTGTCGTTCGGGGCCGCCTGCATGACGTCGAGGTCGTCCTGGCCAAGCCGCTCACCTTCATGAACGACTCGGGGGTCGCTGTCCGAAAGGTGCTGGCGCGCGAGCGCGTGCCGCTCGACCAGATGCTGGTGGTAGTGGACGACTTCGCACTCCCGTTCGGGCGGCTGCGGATCCGGCCGGAGGGGACACACGGGGGCCACAACGGCCTGCGCTCCATCGTGGCCGAACTCGAAACGCAGCGCTTTGCCCGGCTGCGGGTCGGGATCGGCGAGCCGCGCCGTGACGCGATCGACCACGTGCTCAGCCGGTTCACCAGTGACGAGCGGCGGCTGCTGCCCGCGCTGCTGGACGCCGCCGCAGACGCGGTGGAGACCTGGGTGCGCGAGGGTCCCGCCACGGCGGCGAACCTGTGGAACGGCTGGGTTCTCCCGGGGACAGAAGTGACTCGGCTGCCGGCCGGGGAGGCAGGTGGCCCCGAGGAGGCCGGCAGCCGGCCCGTAGCCGAGGGCGGGCTCGCAGCCGACGGCGGGCCCGTAGCCGCCGACGGGCTCGCAGCCGACGGCATCCGCCGCACGCGGACCGGCTGGCGGCGGATCCTGCCGCGGGATCCGAGCCAGGGCGCGAGCGGCTGATCCCCCCGTGACCGAACCGCGTCTTCGGGGCCTTCGCGGCCGCGACCGACACATCGCTGACGCATCCGCCGCCCGCCACGGACCTGCCGGGGGCCCTGCTGGCGCGGGGTCGGCCGGGCCGGCCAGCGCAGCCAGAGTCCGGGCTGCAGACCTCTCGGCACTTCCGCCGCTGCTTGCCGAGACCGCCGAACTGCGCGCCCTTGCCGAGCGGTACGCAACCGTGCGCGCGGGGCGGGCGGGCCGTGACCTGCGGCACGTTGTCTACGCCGGACTCCCGCACGGCTCCAAGACCTTTCTGGCGGCCGCGCTGGCACTTGCCACCGGGGAGCGGCTGGTCTGGGTGGCGCGAGACGCCGAGATCGCCGATCGGGTCGCGGAAGAACTGGTGGCCTGGACCGGCGATCCGGCGGCAGTGGTGGTCCTCGAGCCGCGGACCGCCCTCGCCTACGAGCGCGGCGAACTGGTCCGCGACGAGACGGCGGCCCGCGTGGCCGCGCTTGCCGCGTGGCGCCTGCATGAGCGGGCGCGGATCCTGGTGTGCAGTCCACAGGCACTGCTGCAGCGGACTCTGGCCCCGGAAGAGATCCCGGCCGCGCCCCTGGTCCTGCGGCGCGGCGCCCGGCTCGGCCAGGAACGGCTGCTCCGCGAGCTCCTCGACCTCGGCTATGAGCCGGTGGCCGAGGTGAGCGGCCGCGGGGAGCTGGCCCGGCGGGGCGGCATCGTGGACCTGTTTCCGCCGGGCCAGCCGTATCCCGTGCGGGCGGAGTTTTTCGGCGACGAGATCGACTCGTTGCGGGCCTTTGACCCTGCGGATCAACGTTCCACCGGCCCGGTCGGCGACGTCGCGGTGCTGCCCGCCAGCGAGTTCCGGCTGCCGTCCCGGCCGGAGGCCTGGCTGCGGGAGCGCCTGGGACGCCTGGCCCGGCATCTCTCCCCCCTGCTCGCCGCCGACCACGACCGGATGGCCGCGACCGGCCAGCTGGGCGACTGCGCCGAAGTGTGGGCCGGGGTTCTGGCACCGGCCACCGGACTGGATCACCTGGGCGAGGCGATCTGGCTGCTGGACGAGCCCGGGGACGTCGAGCAGGCCGCAGATCTCCTGTGGGAGCAGGCCGGCGAGCGACGCGCCGAGCTCGAGGAGCAGGGCGACGTCCCGGCTGGCTGGCCGGGCGCCTACCTTGACCGGCAAACGTGGCAGCGTGCCCGCCAGGCTGCCTCCACCCTGGAGCTGACCTGGGAGAGCGAGGCCCCGGGCGCACCCCCGGGAGGCAACCCGTTTGGCTGGCGCGAGCCAGCGCTGCCGCCCCAGCGCGTGGCGGGGATCCCGGAGGCGGTGGCCCGCTGGCGGGCAGAGCGCAGGCGCGTGGTCGTCACGTCCGACCAGTCGGCCCGCCTCGCGGAGCTCCTGGAGGGGGCCGGATCGCTGGTCGTTCCCACCGCCCGGCTGGTTGAGCCCCCCGCCCCGGGCGCCGTGGCGCTGGTCGAGCGCAGTCTGAACAGTGGGTTCGAAGCGGGGCCGGACGGCCTGGTCGTCCTCACCGATCGGGAGCTCTTCGGCAGCGTTCGCGTGCGCCGTCCGCGGGCCCTGCGGCGGGTGGTCCCGCGCGATCTCCTCGAGCGCCTGGTGCCGGGCGACTTGGTGGTCCATGCCGACCATGGCATTGCGCGCTACGGCGGCGTGGTCCGGCGATCCGTGGGTGGCGCGGGGGTGGCGCGCGACTACCTGGAGCTCCGTTTCGAGGGCAGTGACCGGATTTTCCTGCCGGTGGAGCAGATTGACCGGATCTCGCGCTACTCGGGCGGCGAGAGTCCCCAGCTCTCGAGACTGGGCGGCGCCGAGTGGCAGCGAACCCGCGCTCGCGTCCGGCGCGCGGTGACCGACCTGGCGAAGGAGCTGCTGGAGCTGTACGCGGCGCGCGCACAGGCGCCGGGCCACGCCTTTGCCCCCGACACGCCCTGGCAGGCCGAAATGGAGTCGGCGTTCCCGTACGAGGAGACGCCCGACCAGCAGCGCGCGGCGCTCGAGACCAAGCTCGACATGGAACGCGCACGGCCCATGGACAGGCTGGTGGTGGGGGACGTGGGTTACGGCAAGACGGAGGTGGCACTCCGTGCGGCGTTCAAGGCGATCCAGGACGGGATGCAGGTGGCGGTCCTGGTGCCCACCACGATTCTCGCCCAGCAGCACTACGCCACGTTCACCCAGCGGCTCGCGGCCTACCCCATCACGGTCCGCCTGCTCAGCCGATTCGTCTCACCCTCCGAGCAGCAAGCCGCGCTGGAGGGCCTGGCGCAGGGGAGCGTCGATCTCGTGATCGGGACCCATCGGCTCCTCTCGCGAGACGTTCGGTTCCGGAACCTGGGCCTTGTGGTGGTTGACGAGGAGCAGCGCTTCGGCGTGGCCCACAAGGAGCGCCTCAAGGAGCTGCGGCGTGCGGTCGATGTCCTGACCCTTTCGGCCACGCCGATCCCTCGCACCCTCAACCTTGCGCTTTCCGGCGTGCGGGACATGAGCGTGATGGAGACCCCGCCGGAGGACCGGCTGCCCATCCAGACCCGGGTGGCGGAGGCGTCCGCGGGACTGGTCCGGGACGCCATCCTGCGCGAGCTCGATCGCGGCGGCCAGGCGTACTTCGTGCACAACCGGGTGGAGACCATCGAGGCCCAGGCCGAGCAGCTGCGGCGGCTCCTGCCCCAGGCGCGCATTGCGGTCGCCCACGGGCAGATGCCGGAGGGACAGCTCGAGCGGGTCATGCTGGCGTTCGCCGCCGGCGAGGATGACGTTCTCGTGTGCACCACCATCATCGAGTCGGGACTGGACATCCCGAACGTCAACACGATCGTGATCGACCGGGCCGACGCGCTTGGCCTGGCCCAGCTGTACCAGCTGCGCGGGCGGGTCGGGCGCAGTTCCCGGCGCGCGTATGCCTACCTGCTCTACCGACGGCGAGACCGGCTCAGCGAGGTGGCCCGGAAGCGACTGCAGGCGATCTTCAATGCGTCCGAGCTGGGGGCCGGGTTCCAGATCGCGCTGGCAGACCTGGAGATCCGAGGGGCGGGCAACGTCCTGGGTGCCGAGCAGCACGGTCACATCGCGGCCGTGGGCTTCGACCTCTACACGCGGCTCCTGGCTGACGCTGTGGAGGAGCAGAAGGCCGTGCTCGAGGACCGGGAGCCGGTGCTGGCTCGTCCGGCCGCGACCGTGGACCTGCCGGTGGATGCCTACCTGCCGGAGGAATACGTGGCCGGGGAGCCGCAGAAGCTCGAGTTCTACCGGCGGCTTTCGCGGGTCCACAGCGAGCAGGAGCTGGACGCCGCCCGGCATGACCTCGAGGATCGCTTCGGGCCGCTCCCGCCACCGGCGGATCGGCTCCTGGACGTGGTGCGCCTGCGCCTGCTCGCGGAGCGCGCTGGGGTGACGTCCGTGTCCCGCGAGGAATCGGACCTGGTCTTCCGATTCGCGCCGGACTGGCCGCGCGCGGCCGTGGTCCGAGTGCTGCAGGATCTGGCGTGGCGTCCCGCCGGCCTGGCCCCCGGGTCGCTCCGAATCGCCTCCAACCAGGTCCGGGTGCGGGTCGGTCGTGCGGCGACGGTCTGGGAGACGGCCCGGGCCGTGGTGGAGCAGCTGGCCTGCGTCAGCCCTCCGTGAATCGATACCCGAGCCCGTACTCGGTGGCGATGAACCGGCGCTCGGGCGCCGCCGATGCCAGCTTGGCACGCAGGTTCCGCATGGTGACCCGCACCAGCTGGGTCTCGTCGCCGTAGGTGGGCCCCCAGACGGCCTGCAGGAGCTCGCGATGGGCGACCAGTTCCCCGGGGCGCTCCGCGAGATGCCGGAGCAACCGGAACTCGGTGGGGGTCAGGTGGATCTCGATGCCGCCCACCAGGACCCGATGGCTGCGGGGATAGATGTGCACCGGGCCCCGCATCAGGATCCCGGGCTCCTGGTTGACCGGCACGCTGGCTCGTGCCCGCCGCAGCGCCGCCTGGACACGGGCAATCAGCTCCGGAAAGCTCACCGGCTTGTTCATGTAGTCGTCCGCGCCCAGCCCCAGGCCCCGGATCTTGTCCGCATCGGATCCCAGTGCCGTCACCATCAGGACCGGCACCTGGCTGCGGGCGCGGATCTGCTGGATGACCTCCCAGCCGTCGGGGCCCGGCAGCCCGATGTCCAGCAGCACGAGATCGGCTCCCTGTTCGTCGAAGAGGCGCAGCGCTTCCCATCCGTCGCTGGCAACCTGGGTCTGCCACCCGTGGCGGTCGAGCCACAGCTCGAGCAGCTGCGCGAATTCGGGCTCGTCCTCCACGATGAGGATCCGCTCGCCCTCGGCTTCGCTCATGTGGCCTCCGTCAAGTCCGCCGGGCGCGGGCGGCGCGTGCGCAGTGGGAACGCGAGCGGCAGCGTGAACGAGATCGAGGTGCCACGGGCCCGGTCGTCCAGCCAGATCGTGCCGCCGTGGGCCTCCACGAGCCGCCGGCACACGTACAGGCCCAGCCCGCTGCCCGGCGCCGTGCTGCCCCGGGCCCGGCGGCCACGGTAGAAGCGTTCAAAAACCTGGTCCCGCTCGGAGGGGTCGATCCCCTCGCCGTCGTCCTCCACGCTCATCACCAGCTCCCGGTCGCGCCGGCTGGCGCGGATCGTGATCGGCCCGCTGGATTGGCTGTACTTGGCGGCGTTGCTCACGAGGTTGCCCAGCACCTGCGCGATCCGGTCCGCGTCCACGTCGGCGGGAGGAAGATCGGGCGGCACGCGCAGCTCGATGGGCGTCACACCGGGAGCATCTCCGAACTCGGCCGCGACCCGCGCAGCGATGCTGGCCAGGGAGGTCGGCTCGCGTCGAAGGGCGATCCGGTCGCCTTCGAGGTGCGCCACGTCGAGGATCTCGTCCACCAGGGCCGTGAGCCGTTCCGTGGCCTTTCCGATCCCCTCCACGGCACGCCGGCGGGCAACCGCATCCAGATCCATCCCGAGCAACGTGTCAACGTAGGCCCTGATCAGGGCCAGCGGCGTCCGAAGGTCGTGGGAGACGGCGGCCACGAAACTCGTGCGCAGCTCCTCCAGCGCGCGGGTCCCGCGCAGATCGTGCAAGACCGCCACGGCACCGGCGTCCGGGCCAGACATCCGCGCGTACGAGGCCACCACCGGGATCTCCTCACCGTTGCGGGTGACCACCACCTGCTCCCGTCCGACGATCGGCGATCCACCCGCCAGCACTTCCTCGAATGGGCAGCGGGAACCGCAGGCCAGCCGCGCACGGCGCGTGCCGCTCTGCCCTTCCGATCCGCCTCTGGCCTGCCGCTCGCAGCCCAGCAGGTCGCTGCAGGGGCCCGGCACGGCGTCCGCCGGCAGGCCCAGCAGGGAGAGCGCCGCCGGGTTCATCCGCACCACGGTGCGCTGCCCGTTCACGGCCACGATCGAGTCCGTGGCGCTGTCCAGGATGGCCGAGAGGAGCGACCGTTCGCGGACCAGCGTCTCCCGAAGCTGCGCCGCACGGAACGCGACGGCGAGCTCGTGCCGAACCCGGGGCAGGAAACGGGGCTGACCGGGATCGGCCACGCCGGCGCGCATCCGCAGCGCCACGTACCCGACGGTGCTCTGCTCGAACCGAGCTCCGGTGTCGCGGCTCTCCTCGAGGGGGACGCCCCACCAGCCCGCCGAGCGGCACCAGTCTGCCGCTGCCGCGGCACTCTCCAGCACGGGCGGAGGGGCGGTTGCGGGTTCGGTCCGATCCGCCGCTGGCGTGCGGCTTCCTGGTTGCGGTGGTGCCGAGGTCAGGGGCGTCTCGGACCGCGGCACGGGGGCACTCGCCCCGCCGGGGTCGGTGCAGGCCAGGAGGCTGAGCGGCCCGCCTCCCTGGGGGGCCAGCCAGAGCGCGCCCGCCTCGGCATCATCGTGCCGGAGCAGCTCGTCAAGGACCGCCACGCAGAGTTCCCCGACTCCCGCGAACGATGCGAGCAGCTGGCTCAGTTCGTACTGCGCGAACATCATGTCCGCTTCGCGCTGCGCTTCCTCGAACGATCGCCCGCGGTCCGCCTCCAGCGCGGCGTAGCGGTTCACGCTGCTTCGGCGATCCCCTGGACGGCGACGTTCTGCCCAGGGGCTTCCGGTCGTCGGCCTGGGGCCCGTCACCCGGTCGCCCCCACCAACGTCGCGCCCACCAGCAGGGGCAGCCACGGCTGGTGCCGGCCCGTCTTCCGCGGAGGCAGCATCGCCCGGATCAGCAGGAAACAGGACGTGGCGCCGGGATCCTGGTGCCCCCGTGACCGATCTCCGAGGCGGACCGCCAGGCCGCGCCGGGCGACCAGGGGAACGGTGGCCCGCATGCCCGCGTGGGCGGCCCAGGCCGCGTGCCGCGCAGCCGCATCGAGCGGTTCGTCGGCTTCCACCGAGGCCCGAAAGGCGCGCGCGGCCGGGGCCAGCGCATCCAGGATCGTCTTGTCGCCAACCGCGCATCGGCCGCGGCGCGCCAGGCCCCGGACTCCGGCGTCGAGGGCGTCGGCGATCGCACCGGGGCTCAGGCGAGTGATCGGCCCGAGCGTGAACCCAGCCTCCAGGAAGGCCGTGCCATACAGCGCGCCGCTCCCGCCTCCCACGCTCGCGACCAGGGCGCGGCCCACCGCTCGCACGAGACCCCCCAGGTCGCGTGGCGCTGCCTCCGGGAGCGAGCGCAGCGCCGACTCGAAGCCGACGACCATGTTGTCCCCGTGATCGCCGTCGCCGAGGGCTGCGTCGAGACGGTCCAGCAGGCCGCGGTGACGGCGCAGGAGGATAGTCGCCCGGGCCAGGTAGGCCTCCAGGGCTCGTCGGTCGAGGATCTCCCGGGGCCCCGCCCGTCGGTCGGGACGCACCCCGGCCGTGGTCCGCGGCCGCGTGGTCGGACGCGTGGCCCGTGAACGAGCCTTCACGGTGCTGGAGACGCGGTCCATGCTCATCGCCCCTGGAGTGTACGAGCACCGTGTCGCCAGCGGGTTGTGGCAAGGGCAGCGACCCGCGTTTTTCGACGATATCTTGAGATTCGGAGTGTGCCCGAGGCCGTAGAGTCGCTGCTGACGGATGCGGCTGGTGCCGCCACGTCTGCGTGCGGCGCACGGCGCGGTCGAGGGGCTGAAAGGAGGATGACCGGGCGCACAACGTATACCCGTCCCGGGCCTTCCCCACGCGGCGGCCCGGGCCCGAGGCGACGGGCTGAATGCCCGAAGTCAGATAGCACAGGTAAGAGGGAGTACATCGCATGGCTTGGGACTGGAACATCGTCCTGGCGGAGATCTTCGGCACGGGGATGCTGATCCTCCTCGGCGACGGCGTCGTCGCTGGCGTCCTTCTCTCGAAGTCCAAGGCCCAGAACGCAGGCTGGATCGTCATCACCTTCGCATGGGCGTTCGCCGTGTTCAGCGGCGTTCTCATTGCAGGCCCGATCAGCGGCGCGCACCTCAACCCGGCCGTGACACTCGGTCTGGCCATGAGCGGTGGGATCACCTGGGGCCAGGTCCCCGAGTACTGGGTCGGCGAGATGGTGGGTGCCATGATCGGCGCCGCTCTCGTCACGCTTCACTACTGGGACCATTTCAAGGCCACTGAGGACAAGGGCCTCAAGCTCGCGGTCTTCTGCACCGCGCCGAACATCCGGAACCTGCCCCTCAACTTCATCTCCGAGGTCATCGGCACCTTCGTGCTGATCTTCATGATCTTCGCGATCGGCTGGAACCATGCCGGCGTTGGCGCGGCGGGTTCGGTGACGCCCATGGGCCTCGGCCCGCTGGGAGCCCTCCCCGTCTCGTTCATCGTCCTGGTGATTGGTCTTTCCCTCGGCGGTACGACCGGGTACGCCATCAACCCCGCCCGCGACCTGGGCCCGCGCATCGTCCATGCGATCCTGCCGGTGCCCGGCAAGGGCGGGTCCGACTGGGAGTACTCGTGGGTCCCGGTCCTGGGTCCGCTGGTGGGCGCCGTGGTGGCCTGGATCCTCTACAACTACTTCTGGGTGGATGTGATCCTCAAGAACGTCAAGGTCTTCGGCGCGTAGGCGGGCTGGCCGCGCGGCGCCACGCGCCGAAGCGCCGGGTTGCCGCACACAGGCCGCACCGGGAGAAGGGCGGGTCGCTCTGCCGGCTCGCCCGCCGGTGCGGGGTACCTCAGCCCACTTGACAGGAGGACCCATGAAGAAGCTCATCAACTCGCCTGAACGTGCCGTCGACGAGGAGCTCGCCGGGATGGTTGCCGCGCACGGCGACCTGATCCGGGTCATCGAGCCCAACGTCGTGGTGCGGAAAGACGCGCCCCGACCCGGCAAGGTCGGCGTGCTCAGCGGCGGTGGCTCGGGCCACGAGCCGATGCACGGTGGCTACGTCGGGATGGGCATGCTCGATGCCGCCTGCCCGGGCGCGGTCTTCACCTCGCCGGTCCCGGACCAGATGCTGGCGGCCACCAAGGCCGTCAACGGTGGAGCCGGCGTGCTCCACATCGTCAAGAACTACACCGGCGACATCATGAACTTCGAGCTGGCGGCCGAGCTGGCCCGGGCCGAGGGGATCGATGTCGCCTCGGTGGTGATCGCCGATGACGTGGCGGTCAAGGACTCGCTCTACACCGCCGGGCGCCGCGGCGTGGGCGGCACGGTGCTGGCCGAGAAGATCGTGGGGGCGGCTGCCGAAGCCGGCGCCGACCTCCCGACCGTCACCGCGCTGTGCCAGAAGGTGCAGGACAACGTGCGCTCGATGGGCATGGCGCTCACCAGCTGCACGGTGCCGGCGGCCGGCAAGCCCACCTTCGAGCTCGGCGAGGACGAGATGGAGATCGGGATCGGGATCCACGGGGAGCCCGGTCGCACCCGCATGAAGCTCGCCACCGCCGACGAGATCACCGAGATGCTGGCCACGCCGGTCCTCGACGACCTGCCCTTCAAGGCAGGCGATTCCGTGCTGGCCTTCGTCAACGGCATGGGCGGCACGCCGCTCATGGAGCTCTACATCGTGTTCAACAAGCTCTCCCAGATCCTCAAGGATCGCGGCATCGGGATCGGGCGCAGCTTCGTGGGCAACTACATCACCTCGCTCGAGATGGCGGGGTGCTCGATCACGCTGTTGCGCCTGGACGACGAGCTGACGCGCTACTGGGATGCGCCGGTGCACACCCCGGCGCTGCGCTGGGGCGTCTGAGACCGCAACTACACCACGCGAAGCATCGCGCAGGAGCAGGAAGGTGGCAGAGCCGATGAGTGCGGCGACCCCGATCACCTACGACGACGTCGTCGCCTGGATCACCACGTTCGCCGCGACCGTGCGGGACCAGAAGGAGTACCTGACCGAACTCGACTCGGCGATCGGTGACGCGGACCACGGCATCAACATGGACCGCGGCTTCCAGGCCGTGCTGCCCAAGCTGTCGGGGTTGCCAAATCGCGATATCGGCGCGGCCTGCAAGACCGTGGGAATGACGCTGGTCTCCACTGTGGGCGGGGCGAGCGGCCCGCTGTACGGCACGTTCTTTCTCCAGTTCGGTGCTGCCACTGCGGGGCGAGAGGCCATGGGGCTCGGCGAGCTCGTCGCGGCGCTCGACGCCGGGATCGCCGGGATCCAGCGGATCGGCAAGGCCGAGCCGGGCGATAAGACCATGCTCGACACGCTGCTGCCGGCACGGGATGCACTCCGGGAGGCCGCGGGGGACGGCGCTTCCCTCCCGGATGCGCTGGCCCGGACCGTCGCGGCGGCCGAGCAGGGGATGCTCGCCACCGTCCCGCTCGTGGCCCGCAAGGGCCGCGCGAGCTATCTCGGGGAGCGGAGTGCCGGGCACCAGGACCCCGGCGCTACCTCGTCCTACCTGCTGCTGAAGGCCGCCGCCGACACTTGGTCGGGAGCGGCCGATCGGGTGGGCAACTAGCCGGCGCCTGGGCCGGCACGTGGCAACCAAGTCGGGAGAACGCAATGGCGAGATACGTGGGCGCCCTTGACCAGGGCACAACCAGCACCCGTTTCATGATCTTCGACCACGCGGGCGCGGTGGTCGGGATCGACCAGAAGGAACATGAGCAGATCTACCCCAAGCCCGGGTGGGTCGAACACGATGCGACCGAGATCTGGACGCGCAGCGTCGAGGTCATCCGGGGTGCCCTGGACAAGGCCGGCATCACGGCTGCCGATCTCGCGGCCGTGGGCGTGACCAACCAGCGCGAGACCACCGTGGTCTGGGATCGCCGCAGCGGCAAGCCCATCCACAACGCGATCGTCTGGCAGGACACCCGCACCGCCGACATCTGCAACGAACTGGCCAAGGACGGCGGCCAGGATCGCCTTCGCCCGAAGGTGGGCCTGCCGCTGGCGACCTACTTCTCAGGCCCCAAGGTCAAGTGGATCCTCGAGAACGTCGAGGGCGCCCGGGCCAAGGCTGAGGCCGGGGACCTGCTCTTCGGCAACATCGACACCTGGTGCATCTGGAATCTGACCGGCGGGCCCGACGGCGGCGTCCACGTGACCGACGTCACCAACGCCAGCCGCACCATGCTGATGAACCTCGAGACCCTCGACTGGGATCCCGAGATCCTGCAGCTGATGGGGATCCCGCGCTCCATGCTGCCGACCATCAAGGCCTCCAGCGAGGTGTACGGGCACGCCAAGGGCGACCTCGCCGGGGTGCCCGTGGCGGGCGACCTGGGCGACCAGCAGGCAGCCCTCTTCGGCCAGACGTGCTTCTCCGCCGGCGAGGCGAAGAACACCTATGGCACTGGCTGCTTCATGCTCCTCAATACCGGCACCAAGCCGGTCCAGTCCAAGAGCGGCCTGCTCACCACCCTGGGCTACAAGATCGGCGACCAGCCGGCCGTGTACGCCCTGGAGGGCTCCATCGCGATCACCGGCGCCCTGGTGCAGTGGCTGCGCGACAACCTGGGCATGATCAAGACCTCGCCGGAGATCGAGGATCTGGCCAAGACCGTCGATGACAACGGCGGCGTCTACTTCGTGCCGGCCTTCTCGGGCCTCTTCGCGCCGTACTGGAAGAACGACGCGCGGGGTGTCATCGCCGGCCTCACCCGCTACGTCAACAAAGGCCACATCGCTCGGGCCGTGCTCGAGGCGACCGCCTGGCAGACCCGCGAGGTGCTCGATGCGATGAACGCCGACTCCGGCGTCGCGCTGACCGCCCTCAAGGTTGACGGCGGCATGGTCTACAACGAGCTCCTGATGCAGTTCCAGTCAGACGTCCTCGCGGTGCCGGTCATCCGCCCGAAGGTGGCGGAGACGACGGCCCTCGGTGCCGCCTATGCAGCCGGCCTGGCGGTCGGCTTCTGGGGCGCGGTCGAGGACCTGCGCGAGAACTGGATCAAGGACAAGGAGTGGCATCCCGCGCTCGACGCGGCCACTCGCGACAAGGAGTACAAGCTCTGGAAGAAGGCCGTGACCCGGACCTTCGACTGGGTCGAGTAGTCCACTAGCCACGCATCTGTAGACCCGTTACCCCGGGGGCCATGTCGGAGCGCCAGTGATGACCGTCGTGAACCGTTCGCCAGCGCCGCACGTTGTGATCGTCGGCGGTGGTGGCACGGGCGGCGCGCTGGCGCTTGACCTGGTCCTCCGGGGGATCCGGGTCACGCTCCTCGAGCGCTGGGAGATCACCTCCGGGACCACGGGGCGCCACCATGGTCTCCTCCACAGCGGCGCGCGGTACGCGGTCAACGACGCCGAATCGGCGGTCGAGTGCATCGCCGAGAACCTGCTCCTGCGCCGGATTGCCCCTGGCTCGTTCGAGGAGAACGACGGTCTCTTCGTCGGCATCAACGACGAGGACATGGCCTACGGCGAGAAACTCTTCGCCGCCTGCGGCGAGACGGGCATTCCGGCCCGCTGGCTCTCGCCCGGGGAGGCCCTGCGCCTCGAACCCAATCTCAACCCGTCCCTCAAGGGGGCCATCCAGGTTCCGGACGGTACCTTCGATGCCATGCGTCTGCCACTCCGCTGGTTCGCCACCGCCAAGGCGCACGGGGCCGTCATCCTCCCCTTCCACGAAGTGACCTCCTTCGTGATGCGGGACCGCTGCGTGACGGGCGTACGTGGGGTGGACCACCGGAGCGAGCAGCCGTTCGAGATCGGTGCCGACCTGGTGGTCAACGCCGGCGGTCCGTGGGGCGAGAAGATCGCCTCCATGGCGGGGGTGGATGTCCCCATTCAGCCGTCGCCCGGGGTCCTGCTGGCGCTGCGCGGCCGGCTCTGCAACATGGTGATCAACCGCATGCACAAGTCCGGGGACGGCGACATCGTGGTCCCGCAACGCGCGCTCTCCATCGTTGGGACCAGCTCCTGGGTGGTGGAGGACCCGGACAACCTTGGCGTCCCGGAGGACCACGTGCAGAAGATGTACGAGGAAGGCGCGAAGCTGATCCCGGCGGTGCGCTCGGCGCCCTTCCGCCAGGCCTGGTCGGCCGCCCGACCTCTGATCGGTTCTCGTGGCGCATCCACGGGTCGCGAGCTCAGCCGGACGTTCAAGTGCTTCGACCACCTCGAGCAGGACGGCGTCGAGGGGTTCGTCACGATCTCCGGCGGGAAGGGCACGACTGCGCGGGCCATGGCCGAGACCACCGGTGACGTGGTCTCCCGCAAGCTCGGCATCGACGCCCCGTGCCTGACGCGCGAGACCGTGCTGCTGCCCCACACCGCCTACTACGCTGCGTGACCCATGAGCGACACCCTGAAGTTCCGCGTCTACCGCTACAAGCAGGGCGATGCCTCGCCGCATTACGACACCTTCGAGGTTGAGGCGGGCCCGCGTACCACCGTGCTGGATGCGCTGACGTCGATCCGTCGCATGCAGGACCCGAGCCTGGTGTTGCGACACTCGTGTTTTCACGCCTCCTGCGGCACCTGCGGCATGAAGGTGAACGGGCGGGAGGTGCTCGCCTGTGTCACCAACCTGCACGAGCTGGGGAGCAGCGAAGTCACCGTGGAGCCCCTGGATAACGCCCCGCTGGTCAGCGACCTCGCGGTGGACATGGGCGGCTTCTACGCGCGGATGAACGCGGTGGGGCGCCCCCTGGTCCGCGAGTCCGAGCTGGTTCCCGGTGCGCACACGGCGCCGGGCATCGAGCAGGCGGTGCGCTACGAGGACTGCATCGAGTGCGGGATCTGCCTGTCGGTCTGCCCGATCGTCTCCACGGACCCGGACTACCTGGGCCCGGCCGCGCTGGCGGCCGCCGACCGCGTGCGGCAGGAGCCGCGGGGCGGCGACGTGGGGTACGTGCTGCGCCTGGCGGACGACCCCCATGGCGCCTGGCGGTGCCACGCGGCGTTCGAGTGCAGCGAGGCCTGTCCCTCCAACGTGGATCCGGCCGGGCACATCATGCAGCTGCGCCGATCCCTGATCGGTCGCCGCTGGGCGGCCCTGCGCGGCGAGCCAGTGGGGGCGGAGCGATGAGCGTGCGGACCGGAATCCCTGATCGGAGGGTGCGCGGGGCGGACGCCGCCCGGCCGGGGACGCGCCGGCGGGGCGTGGTCGGCTGGGTGGATGTTCGGGGACGCCGACTCGGTGGCTGGGCCTTCATCCTCAATCGATTGGCTGGCCTTGGAGTCCTCTTCTACCTCTACCTCCATTTGCTCGTCCTCTCGCAGCTCGCCGTTGGTCCGGACGCCTGGAACTCGCTGCTGCAGCACTGGTTCCTGAACCCGGTCTTCCTGGCGCTTGACGTGGTGCTGCTGGCGGGGCTCCTGCTCCACGGGCTGAACGGGATCCGACTCGCGCTGGTGGAATTCGGCCTGGTGGTCAGCCGGCAGAAGGCGCTGCTGGTGGCGCTGACCGTGATTGGCGCGATCGTGCTGCTCATCGGCGTCCTGATGTTGATCAGCCACGGGGGTTGAGGCGATGACGGAACGGGTCCAGAAACTCCCCGATGTCCCCGCGACGGGGCAGCCGTTGCCGCAGCCCCTGCCGGAGCGCTGGGTGCCCGGAGAACGGGAGACGCTCCCGGGCGTCGGGTGGGGCTGGCAGGCCGTCACGGGCGCCTTCGTCCTAGTGCTGGTGACGCTGCACATGATCGCGAACCACTTCGTGGTGCAGGGAGGGCTGCGCGACTACCAGCAGGTGATCGACTACATCACGAACCCGGTGATCCTGGTGCTGGAGACCCTCTTCCTGGTGGTGGTCAGCTGGCATGGGCTGCTGGGCCTGCGGGCGGTGATCTTTGACTTCGGCCTCAGCCAACGCGCAGAGCGGCTCGTCACGCGCGTCCTGGCGGGGGTCTGGTTCATTACGCTCGTTTACGGGCTGGCGCTGCTGACCGTCCTGGTCACCCGTCGATGAGCGGCTCTGGCACTCCGCCGTCGGGCAGCACCGCGCCCCTGGTGGGGATCGTGGTGGCATCGCATTCTGCGGGCGTGGCGGACGGCGTGGTGGACCTGGCGCTGCAGATGGCCCGCCAGCAGGCGCCCGACGTGCGGGTGATCGGCGCGGGTGGCGCGGTGGACGGCTCGCTGGGTGAGGACCCCGCGCGCATCGCTGGGGCCATCGAGGCTGCGGACGCGGGAGCGGGCGTGGTGGTTGTGGTGGACTTCAACGGCGCGGTGCACGCGGCCCGGTTTGCCCTGGAGAACCTGCTCGACCCGGCCCTGGCGGCACGGGTGCGCATCAGCGGCGGGCCGCTTGTCGAGGGGGCCGTGTTTGCGGCCGTCCAGGCCAGCGTGGGCGACGATCTTGACGCCGTCCTGGCCACGGCGGAGGCGGCGGCCACGTACGACAAGCACGTCGCTGACTGACGCGGGTCGGGGCGGCCCATGCACATCGCGGTGGTGGGGGCGGGCGCGGTTGGCAGTGTCCTGGCTGGCTGCCTGGCAGACGCCGGGCAGGATGTGGTCCTGGTCGGCCGGACCGGGCCGCCGGCCCCGGAGCCCGGCGTGCTCGAGTTGCGGGGCCCCGGGCAGGCACGAAGCACCGTCCGCCTGCAGCGCCTCTCGAGCGCCGTGCCGCTGCCCGGGGCGCTGGACGCGGTGATCATGGCCGTGAAGCGGTTCGACCTGCCGGACGCGCTGGCGGCCTTGCGTGCTGTGCCGGGGGTCCCCGCGGTCACGGCCCAGAACGGGATTGGCGCGGAGGAACTGGTCGCCGAGCGACGCCCGGGCGCCGGCCTGGTGGCAGCTTCGTTGACCGCCGCGGCACGCCTCGGGCCCGGTGGCGAGGCACACTGGCTCAACCGGGGCGGGATCGGTCTGGCGGCGGTGGAGGGACCCGTGGATGCGCTCGTTTCGGCGCTTGCGGACGCCTTCCGGGCGGGCGGCATGCGGGCGGTGGTGTATCCGGATGCGCGCGCCATGAAGTGGTCCAAACTGCTCGGCAACCTGGTCGGGAATGCGACGTCGGCGCTCCTCGACCTCGATGTGGCGGCGGTCTACGCGGACCCCCGGCTGTACGACGTTGAACGGCGGCAGGTGCTCGAGGCACGGGCCGTGATGGCGACTCTGGGTCTTGCGCCGGTGGCGCTGCCGGGGGCGGACGTACGGCTCCTCCTGCGCGTGTTCCGGTTGCCGGCGATCATGGGACGGCCGATCCTCTCGCTGGTCCTGGGCGGCGTGCGCGGTGGCAAGCCGCCCTCGCTCCGCCTGGCGCTTCAGGAGGGCGGCGGCCGCACGGAGGTCGCGTGGCTGAACGGGGCGGTGGCCTCGACCGCGGCCTCGCTGGGGCTGGACGCGCCGGTGAACGCGACCCTCGCCCGCCTGGTGGAAGAGGCGGCGCTCGACCCGGAGCGGCGGGCCTGGTTCCGGGGCCACCCGGATCGGCTGCTGGCGTCGCTGGTTGTCCCCCTGGCAGGGGCGTGAGGGCTCCGTATACTCGCCCCAGATGGACGCTGGAAGTGTGGCGCGCGCGGTGGCGGTGGTGGCCGTGGCGTACCTGGTGGGCGGGATCCCTTGGGGCGTGCTGGTCGCCCGGCTGGCCGGCGGTCCCGACCCGAGGACCGTGGGGAGTGGGCACACCGGCGGGGCGAACGTGGCGCGTGCGCTGGGCCTTCGGATGGCGGTCCTCTCGGGCCTGCTGGACGTCTGCAAGGGGATCGTGGCGGTGCTGGTCGCCCGGTTGGTGGGCGCGGGGGCCGGGGTCGAGATTCTGGCCGCGCTGGCGGCGATCGTCGGGCACAGCCGCAGCCCGTTCCTCGGCCTGCACGGCGGGCGAGGTGTTGCGACCGGGTACGGCGGCCTGCTGGTGATCCAGCCGGTGGTGGCGATCCTGACCATCCCGGTTTTTGTGATCGTCTTTTTGGTGAGCCGGTATTCGTCGCTGGCGTCGCTGACGGGCTCGGCGGCGGCAGGCGTGGGGATCGTGGCGGTTGTGTACCTGACCGGTCAGCCACCCGTGTATTACGGGTACGCCGTCGCTGCGCCGCTCTTGATCTGGCTTTTCCACTACGACAACATCGCGCGCCTGCTGGCCGGCACGGAGCGCCGGTTCGGCACGCCCCCGGGACCGCGCTGAGGCACTGGGGTCCCCGAACGCGCGGTCCAGCCGCGGCTGTCCGGACCGCGAGGCCGATTCGCCCTGACAGCGGTGCTGCGCCCATGGGCCCCGAAGCTGTGGCCGCGCTGATGGGCCTCGCCGCTCACGGCCACGGCGCCACGCGCGGCCACGGCGCCACGCGCGACGCCAGATGGCGCACAATCCGCCCATGCGCACGTTGTCCGGCACGCCGGCCTCGAGCGGCGTTGCCAGGGGCCCCTGGGTCCGTATCGATCCTCCCCGAGAGCCACAATCCCGGGCCATCGCGCCCGAGGAAGTTCGTTCCGAGCAGGCGCGACTGACTGCCGCTTCCCGGCAGGCGGCCGAGGAGCTTGCTGCGCTCGCCGGCCGGGTGACGGCTGACGGGCATCCTGACGAGGGCGCCATCTTCGAAGCGCAGGCGCAAATGGCCGTGGATCCGGCGCTCCTGTCGCAGGCGGAGCAGGCCATCGAAGAGCGGCACGTGGACGCCGTCGGCGCAGTCCTGGCCGTTGGGCGGGACCTCGCGGCGCAGCTCCGCGGGCTTGGCGACGAGCTCCTGTCCGCCCGGGCGGCGGACGTGGGGGACGTGGCGGCGCGCATTGCCCGCCGGGCAGCCGGAATCGCGGATGGCGTCGCTGTGCGCATGGATGTCCCCAGCCTCGTGGTGGCCGAGGACCTGCCGCCCTCGGTGACGGCGACGCTCCCGCGCGACCGGCTCCTCGGGTTCGCCCTGGAGTCGGGTTCGGCCACCGCCCACGCGGCGATCCTGGCCCGTGCGTACGGGATCCCGGCGATTGTGGGCGTGGCCGGGCTGCTGGATGCGCTGGCCGAGAGCGCGGGGGGCGCGGGCCGTGGGGCCGCCGATCTCGCGATCGACGGCGGGACCGGCGAGGTCTTCATTGATCCCGATCCCGCTACGGCCGAGGAGCTCGCCCGGCGCTCGGAGCGGTCGCGCCGTGCGGACGAGGAAGCCCTGCACGAGGCGTCGCTGCCTGTCGTGACCGCCGACGGGGTCGAGATCACGCTGCTCGCCAACATCGGCACGCCGGAGGAGGCACCCCGGGCAGTGGCCCTCGGGGCACGCGGCGTGGGGCTCTTCCGCACCGAGTTCCTCTTCCTGGAGCGCCCCACCGAGCCGTCCGAGGATGAGCAGCTGTCCGCCTATCGGGCCGCCGTGGAGGCGTTCGCCCCGTATCCGGTGACCATCCGGTTGCTGGACGTGGGCGGTGACAAGCCCATCCCGTACCTGCCCATGGCGCCCGAGGCGAACCCGTTCCTGGGCGTGCGAGCGCTGCGCCTGGCGGCCACCCGGCCAGGCATCTTCCTCACCCAGCTGCGGGCCGCGATGCGAGCCGCCCTGGCCGGTCCCGTGAAGGTGATGGCGCCGATGGTTGCGGACGCGGAGGATGCCGAGACGCTGCTGGCGCTCGCGGCGGAGGCGCGGGCGGAACTGGAGGCCCGGGGTGTCGCCTTCGCGCCTGTCGAGCTGGGCGTGATGCTGGAGATCCCCGGCGCCATCCTGGTCGGGGACAGCTACTTCCCCCGCCTCGCATTCGCCAGCCTGGGCACCAACGACCTGCTGCAGTACACGCTGGCGGTGGACCGCGGCAATCCCGACCTTCGCCGGTACCAGGACTCGCTCCACCCGGCGCTGCTGCGGCTGGTCCGGGAGGCAGCGGCGGGCGCGTCACGCGCCGGGATCGAGCTGTCGGTGTGCGGAGAGATGGCCGGCGACCCCGTCGCCGCGCTGGCGCTGGTCGGGGTCGGGATCCGCAAGCTGAGCATGGCGGCCAGCAGCCTCGCGCCGGTTCGGCGGGCGATCCGCGCTGCGGATGCCTCCCGGTTGCGGGCGGAGGCGGAGGCCGCCCTGGCCGCCGGATCGGCCGCCTCGGTGCGTGCCCAGTTCGCCGCGCTGCTGGGGGAGCACACCTGAACAGGCAGCGGTTGGGCCCGGCCGGCGGTGCGTCAGGTCGGGCGTCGGGCCGGCGGGGGGTGGCCCGCCCGACGGACGCGTGGCAGCCGGGGGCGGACCTCAGCTGCGGTAGACTTGCTCGGTCATGACGAGCCGACAGGTGAGGGAGCCAGTATCCGTGTCACCCGACGACCTGCGCGCGAAGATCCGCGAGGTCCCCGATTTCCCCAAGCCGGGCATCCTCTTCTACGACATCACCACCTTGCTCAAAGACGCGCAGGCGTTCCGGGACTCGGTTGACCTGCTGGTGGCGCCGTACCGGAACCAGCGGATCGATGTCGTGGTGGGCATGGAATCCCGAGGCTTCATCTTCAGCGCGCCGATGGCGTACACGCTTGGCGTGGGGTTCGTTCCGGTCCGCAAGCTCGGCAAGCTGCCGGCCGAGACCGCGAGCGTGGAGTACGCGCTCGAGTACGGGACCAACACCCTGGAGATCCACCGCGACGCGATCACGCCCGGCGAGCGCGTGCTGATCGTCGACGACCTGCTGGCCACGGGCGGGACCGTGAATGGGACCATCGACCTGGTGCGACGCCTCAGCGGCGAGGTCGTGTCGCTCGCCTTCCTGGTGGAGCTGCGCTTCCTGAAGGGTCGGGAGCGCCTCCGCGGCTACGACATCCACAGCATCATCCAGTACTGACGGCGAGGCGCCGGGTGAGCGATCTGACGCGGGGCGAGCCGCCGGACGATCGCGACCCCGCCGGCGCCGCCGGAGCGGGCGACACGAGCGGCCTGCCGGCCGACCTCGGTCGTCGCAGCTTCTTCCGCTCGTTCAGCCGGGAGGCGATCCAGGCCGCGGCGCAGATCGTGGGGGCGGCCACGGCGCTCCAGCGCAGTTCTCTGGCGGCCACCGGCCAGCTCCTGGGTGTCGAGACGGGCAACGGTCCGGCCGCCGATCCGCTGGCCCAGTTCCTGGGCCTGGAGGATCCTGCCCCGCCCTCGCCTCAGAGCCAGCTCCGCAGCCCCTATCGATATCGGGATGGCGAGCTGGTCCTGATCGACCAGCGGCGACTGCCCGAGGAGCTGGTCGAGGTGACCTGCCATACCGGGGCGGAGGTGGCGGCGTGCATCCGCGATTGGCTGGTTCGCGGCGGTCCGGTGCTGGGCCAGGTCGCGGCTTACGGCCTGCTGGTGGCCGCGGAACGGACGCGCAACGCGGGCGAGTTCATCCGGGCCGCCACGTTGCACGGCACCATCAATGCGCTCCGCTCCGCGCGGCCGACCTCGCGCTCGATCGAGGTGGCCATGGACCGCATGCTTGCCCGCTGGCAGGCGGTGGGCGAGCACGCTGCCGGCGATCTGGTCGCCAACGTGCTCCGGGCCGAGGCCGAGGCGATCGCCGAGGAGTCGATGCTGGATCTGGCGGCACTGGGGCGCTGGGGGGCCGCGACGCTGCCAGCACCGGCCGAGCGCCGGCTGGAGGTCCTGCTGCATGGGCCGGTGGGGGCCTTCGCGGGGGGAACGCTGGGGACGGCGCTCGCGGTGGTCCTGGAGCTGCAGGTCCAGGGGCGCGAAGTGCACGCCTGGCTGCCGGAAGGGCGCCCCAGCCTGCAGGGCGCGCGCATCACGGCCTTCGAACTGGGCCGGCTGGAGATACCGCACACCGTCATCGCGGACGCGGCGGCCGCCGGGCTCATGGCGCGGGGCAGCGTGGACGCGGTGCTGGTTGGCGCGGAACGGATCGCCAGGAACGGCGACGTTTCGGCGACGGTCGGCACCTATCCGCTCGCGGTGGTGGCGGCCCGGCACGGCATCCCGTGCTACGTGTGCGCGCCTCTGTCCACGCTGGATCCACGCGTGGGCGACGGCTGGGGGTTCATGGCTGAAGACGGTCCCGTGGAGGAGGTCTGCGAGGTGCACGGCCGCCGGGTGCCGCCAGCGGCGTCGCAGGCGTACAGCCCGCTGCTGGATGTCACGCCAGGCGCCTTGGTCCGTGCGTTCATCACGGAGGAGGGGGTGCTGGAGCCGCCCTTCGAGGAGCGGCTGGCGGGTGCGGCCGCGGGGCGCGAGGGGCATCCCGGGGCGGAGACGGGCCAGCCCCAGCTGCCCGCAGCGGACCGGCTGGCTCCCAACGGCGCGCTGCCCGCGGCGGACCAGTCGTCCCCCATCTCCCGGCCGCCCGCAGCGGGCGGGCTGGTTCCGGGGCCCGCTCCGGCGCCCGCGGTCGCGGCCGATGACGAGGATGGCTGGGGTGAGGGCGCGGCGGCCGGACCCAGCGGCGCTGGGGCCGCAGGCCCGACATGGTGAGCCTCGCGCGTTCCCGAGGGCGGACCGACTCCCTTGCGGTCCGATTCTCCACCGACCGTGAGCTGCTCCGGTCGTTCCTGGAGCAGGATCGCCTCTTCGCCGCCTATGCGCTCTGCGACCTGGATGACCGGGAGTTCTCGCGCACGCGCTGGGGTGTCGCCTACGGTGGCCCTGCGCCCCGATCGGTGGTGCTGGAATACGCCGGCCTGGCGCCACAGCCCATGTTTGCGATGGGGGAGCAGGACGGCGTCGAGGCCGTGCTGCGAAACCTGATCCGCCCGCGGGTCGCGTACCTGGCGATGCGGCCCGAGCTCCTGCCGGCCGTGGACTCCGTCTACCACGTGGATCCCGGACCCGAGATGGTCCGGATGGCGGTGAACCGCGAAACGTTCCGGCCGTCTCTGGGGTTGGCCGCGCGGCTGGTTCCCGGGGAGATCGGGGACCTGAACCGGCTCTACGAGCTGGGGTTCACGGCCTGGCTCCCGGCCACGGCCATCACCGAGGGCGTCTACTACGGGGTGCGGGTGCGGGGTCGCCTGGTGGCGGCCGCCGGCACGCATGTCATCAGCCGGGAGGCCCGGATGGCCGTGGTGGGGAACGTGCTGACCCACCGGGATTTCCGGGGGCGCGGGTTCGCCAAGATCACCACCAGTGCCGTGACCGCGGAGCTCCTGCGGAGCTGCGACGACGTCGTGCTCAACGTGCGAGCCGACAACGCGCCGGCCCTGGCCGCGTACCGGGCGCTGGGCTACCGGGAGCACTGCCGGTTTGACGAGCGCCTGGTCCACCGGCGCAGCTCGTCGCTGGATGGCATGATGGCACCCATACGCCGGCTGTTTGCCGCACGCAGGGAGCCCTGAGCGCCCGCCCGCCCGGAGGCCCAGCAAACCAAGGAGTCCGAAAGACCGATGCCTGTCACCCAGCTGCCCGCCCACGACGTCGCGGACCTCGCGCTTGCCGCCGAAGGCCGTCGTCGGATCGAGTGGGCCGAACGAGAGATGCCCGTCCTGCGCCTGATCGGCGAACGGTTCGCCCGTGAGCGTCCCCTGGATGGGGTCCGGATCGCGGCCTGCCTGCACGTCACCACCGAGACGGCCAACCTGATGCGGACGCTCGCGGCCGGCGGTGCACAGGTGGTGCTCGCGGCGTCCAACCCGCTCTCGACCAAGGATGACGTGGCCGCGGCGCTGGTCGCCGAGTACGGTGTCCCGGTGTTCGCCCGCCATGGAGAGGACCGTGACGGGTACTATGCGCACCTCAACGCGGTGGCCGACACGCACCCCGCGATCACCATGGACGACGGGTGTGACCTGGTCACCCTGCTCCACACGGAGCGGCCCGCACAGGTGGCCGAGGTCCTCGCGGGGACCGAGGAGACCACCACGGGCGTCATCCGCCTCCGGGCGATGGCGGCGGACGGCGCGCTGGGCTACCCGGTGGTGGCGGTCAACGAGGCCCGCACGAAGCATCTCTTCGACAACCGGTACGGGACCGGCCAGTCCGCCCTGGACGGCATCCTCCGCGCGACCAACATCCTGCTCGCCGGGCGCCACGTAGTGGTGGCCGGATATGGCTGGGTCGGGCGGGGGATCGCCTCGCGCTTTCGCGGAATGGGCGCCCAGGTTGCAGTCACCGAGGTCGACCCGATCCCGGCCATCGAGGCGCTGATGGACGGCTTCCTGGTGATGCCCATGGCCGAGGCGGCGTCCTGGGGCGAGCTCTTCATCACGGCCACCGGCGACCTCAACGTGATCCGGGAGGAGCACTTCCGCGTGATGCGCGATGGCGCGATCCTGGCCAACGCGGGGCACTTCGACGCGGAGATCCAGCTGCCGGCCCTCCGGCGGCTGGCCGGCGGGCGGGTCCACGAGGTGCGCCCTGACGTGGCCGAGTACGACCTGGGCGATCGGCGGATCCGGCTGGTGGTCGAGGGACGCCTGGTCAACCTGGGCGCCGCCGAAGGACATCCTGCCGCCGTCATGGACATGAGCTTCGCGAACCAGGCCCTGGCAGTGGAGTACGTGGTGGCGCACCACGGGGAGCTCGGCCGGCAGGTGTACGCGGTGCCCGACCCCATCGACCGCGAGGTGGCCCGCCTGAAACTGGAGGCGCTGGGGGTGCCGATCGACGCGTTGACCCCCGAGCAACGGGCGTATCTCTCGTCGTGGAAGAGCGGCACGTAGGCGAAGGAAGAACCATGGCTGGCCTCAGCATGCTGCGCGACTCCGGCTACCTGTTCACTTCCGAGTCGGTCACCGAGGGCCACCCGGACAAGCTGTGCGACCAGGTGAGCGATGCGATCCTGGACGCCATCCTGCGCGAGGACCCGGACGCCCGGGTTGCCTGCGAGACGGCCACCACCAACGGGGTGGTGCTCGTACTTGGCGAGATCACCACCCACACCTACGTCGAGTTCGGGAACGTGGTGCGCGACACGATCCGGGAGATCGGCTACACGGACGCGCGGTACGGCTTCGACTACCGGACCTGCGGGACCATGGTCTCGGTCCATGAGCAGTCGCCGGACATCAAGCGGGGTGTGGACGACGCGCTGGAGACCCGCAACAGCGGCGGTGCGACGCGCGAACAGGGCGCCGGCGACCAGGGGATGATGTTCGGGTACGCCTGTCGCGAAACCCCGGAGCTGATGCCGCTTCCCATCGCGCTCGCCAATCGCCTGGCCAGGCGATTGGCCGAGGTCCGCAAGGACGGCACGCTGCCCTATCTGCGCCCGGACGGCAAGACGCAGGTGACGATCGAGTACGACCACGGCATCCCGACCGCCGTGCGCACGGTGGTGGTCGCCGCGCAGCACGACGAGGAGGTCGCCACCCAGCGTCTCCACGACGACGTGATGGAGTGCATCGTCTCCGAGACCATCCCGAGGGAGCTGCGACGCCGGGACCCGGTGGTGTACGTCAATCCCACCGGGCGGTTCGTCATCGGCGGCCCCATGGGAGACGCGGGGCTCACCGGACGCAAGATCATCGCCGACACGTACGGCGGGATGGCCCGCCACGGCGGGGGCGCCTTCAGCGGAAAGGATCCGTCCAAGGTGGACCGGTCAGCCGCGTACGCGGCCCGCTGGGTGGCCAAGAACCTGGTCGCGGCGGGGATCGTCGATCGGTTCGAGTTGGCCCTGAGCTATGCGATCGGGATCGCCCATCCCGTCTCGCTGGCGATCGAGACGTTCGGGACGGGGCGCATCCCGGACGAGCGGATCGTGGAGCTGATCCGTGCGCACTTCGACCTGCGTCCGGCGGCCATCATCTCGCGCCTGGACCTGCGACGTCCCATCTACCGGCAGACCGCCGCGTACGGGCACTTCGGCCGGCCCGACCTCGACCTGCCGTGGGAGCGGACTGACCTGGCGGCCGTTCTGGCGGCCGATGCGGGACTTCCGGAGCCCGCTCTGCCCGATCCCGGTGACCCGCCGCCTGCCGCCCCGGCGCCGGGGGCAGGACTCCCGGGCCAGGCGGCTGCGGGCTGACGCAGGCCGTCCCGGGCGCGAGCCCGTGAGCCGTCAGGAGGGGACCGCATGTACGTGGTGATCCTGGCCGGCGGCGGCGGCACCCGGCTCTGGCCACTGTCGCGGCGCGATCGGCCCAAGCCGTTCCTGCCGCTCATCGGTGCGCAGACGCTCTTCGAGCGCACCGTCGCCCGGGTCCGGCCGCTGGTGGGGATGGAGGGGATCTATGTGGTGGCCGAGCGGCGGCACGTGCCCCACGTGCTGGCCCAGGCTCCCGACCTGGCGCCCGGCCACGTGCTGGCCGAGCCCGAGGGGCGTAACACCGCCGCTGCCATCGCGCTGGCCGCCCTCGCCATCGAGCGACCGAGCGGCGAGGTGATGGTCGTCCTGCCCGCGGATGCCTGGATTGCCGACGACGCGGCGTTCCGGGAGATCCTGCTCGGCGCGGCGGGACCCGGGGGGATCGCGGAGGGCGTACCCGGGCTCGGGGTGGACGCGCCGCTGGTGACCCTTGGCGTGCAGCCCGACCCGGAGCGGCCGCAACCCGGCTACGGGCATCTGCTGGCCGACCCCGCGGCGCCGATTGAGGTGCCGGTGCCGGGGACGGGCCGGCTGGTGGCCGCGTACCGTCTGGCCGCGTTCGTGGAGAAGCCCGACCCGGAGCGTGCCGCGCGGCTGGCCGGGCAGGCGGGCGTGGCCTGGAACGCCGGGATGTTCGCCTGGCAGCGCCGGGCCATCCAGGGTGCTCTGGAGCGGTTTGCGGGCGATATCCTCCACCGGGTCCGGCTGGCGCTCGCCGCGCCCCGGCGGGCCGATGCGGGTCCTTTCGGCGAGTCCGAGGCGGGGCCCCTGGGAGGGGCCGAGGCGGCCCGGCGCTATGCGCAGGTGCGCGCGATCTCCATCGACTATGCGGTGCTGGAGCCGGCGGCGGCCGCCGGAGCGGTGGTGATGGCGTCCATGCCGATCGGCTGGAGCGACGTGGGGAGCTGGAGCGCCGTGCGGGACCTGCAGCGGGCCGCGCAGTCCGCAACCAGGGGTGGCGAGGCGCCCGCGCCGCGCGTTGCCGGTGAGCCCCTGGACTTCGGGTCGCACGACCTGCTGGTGCGGTCCCTGGGCGGGAGGCTCGTCGCGACGGTTGGCCTGTCGGATACCATCGTGGTCGACACGCCGGACGCCCTCCTGGTCTGCGCCGCGGACCGGGCCCAGGATGTCCGGGCCATCGTGGAGCGCCTCAGGGAGGCAGGGGAGACGGAACACCTGTGACCGAGCAGACGGCAACCCGGCCGCCCATCGTCTTCGGCACCGACGGGTGGCGGGCCCGGGTCGCGGAGGACTACACGTACGAGAACGTCCGCCGCTGCGCCGAGGGCGTGGCGCGCTACGCGGTGGACCAGGGGACGGCGTCGCGGGGCGTGGTGGTGGGCTACGACCGGCGCTTCGCCAGCGAGTACTTCGCGCAGGCGGCCGCGGAGGTCCTCCTCGCCTTCGATATCCCCGTCTTTTTCGCGGCCGTGCCGATCCCCACCCAGATGACGTCGTTCGAGGTGGTGCAGCGCTCCGCGGCCGCCGCGATCATGATCACCGCCTCGCATAACCCGTGGATCGACAACGGCTTCAAGGTCAAGTCGCCCTCCGGGGCCGCCGCGGGGCCGGAGATCCTGCACGTGCTCGAGCGGACCATCGCCGAGCGGGCCGGGCAGATGCCGCCGCGCCGGCCCTTCGCCGACGCGGAGGCGGCCGGGCTGGTGGAACGGTTCGATCCCTTTGATGGGTACCGTGCCTATGTGGCCCGGACCCTTGACCTGGACCGGCTGCGGGCGGCCGACGCGCGGGTGCTGGTGGAGCCGCTCTACGGGTCGGGCGCGGGCTGGATCCCGCGGCTGCTGGCGGGCGGCCGGATCGAGGTGCGGGAGCTCCACGCCGAGCGCAACCCCTATTTCGGGGGCCTGAATCCGGAGCCGATCCGGCCCAACATCGATGAGGCGCTGGGGATCCTGGCTGGCGGCGGATACGACCTGGGCCTGCTCCTCGACGGGGACGGCGACCGGGCGGGCGCGGCCGACGAGCAGGGGACCTTCATCCACCAGCTGGAGGCGATGGGCCTCCTGATGTACTACCTGCTCGAGCACCGCGGGCTGCGCGAGCCGGTGGTCTACACGGTCAACGAGACGTCCATGGTGGAGCGACTTGGGCAGCGCTACGGGGTGCCTGTCCACGAGACCTCGGTGGGTTTCAAGTACGTGGGCCCAGCGATGATCGAGACCGGGGCCATGATGGGCGGCGAAGAATCCGGCGGGTACGGCTTTGGGATGCACCTGCCGGAGCGCGACGGGGTCTATGCGGACCTGCTCCTGCTCGACCTCTTCCTGCGAGAACGCCAGGCGGGGCGCTGGCCGGTCTCGAAGGTCGTAGCGCACCTGCACGAGATCGCCGGGCCTTCGTACTACCTGCGCACGGACGTCCACCTGGACCGGGCCAGCTACCCCGACGTCAAGGCGCGGCTCTGGACCGAGCTCTCGGCGGAGCCCCCGGCGCAGCTCGACGGCGAGCCGATCGCTCGCAGCGTCACCCTGACCACCGGGGATGGCTTCAAATGGTGGATCCCGGACGGTTCCTGGCTCCTGGTCCGCTTCAGCGGCACGGAGCCGCTGGTCCGGGTCTACGTCGAGGCGACCTCCGCCGCGCGGCGCGACGCGCTCCTGCGGGCGGGCGAACAGCTCGTCCGCGGCGCCTGAGGGAGAGGGCCATGGGCGGCATCCTGGACGATGTGGTGGCGATCGGGCGCTACGACAGCGAGGGGATGCTGGCGTCGATCCCGCGGCTGGGTGCGCAGCTGCAGGACGGGTGGGCCCGCACGCGCGAGCTCGAGCTGCCGGGCGCCTATCGGGATCCCGCGGCGGTTGCGGTGCTGGGCATGGGTGGCTCCGCCATCGGGGCAGACCTGGTCCGGGCCATCTTCGCGGAGCGGCTGCGGGTGCCGCTGGTGACCGTTCGCGACTATGACGTGCCGGCGTTCCTGGGGCCGCACACCCTGGTGGTCGCCGCGTCGCACAGCGGCGCCACGGAGGAGACGCTGAGCTCGCTGGCACAAGCGATCTCGCGTGGCTGTCCGGCGGTGGCCATCACCACCGGCGGCCCCTTGCTCGCGGCGGCCCGCAAGGGCGGGCTGCCCTGCCTGGAGTACGCGGGCGAGTCGCAGCCGCGGGCCTCGGTCGGGTCCGGGGTCGCGCTCCTGGCGGGGCTCCTGGAGCGGGCGGGGTGTCTCGCCGTCGAGGGCGAGGACGTCGCGGAGGCGGCGTCGGCGGTGGCGGCGATGGTGGCCCGGTGTGGACCGTCCGTGCCCACCGAGCAGAACCTCGCCAAGCAGCTCGCCTGGTCGCTGGTCGACCGGCTGCCCGTGGTGGAGGGAGGCGGGTTCCTGGCCCCGGTCGCTCGCCGCTGGAAGACGCAGTTCAACGAGAACGCGAAATCCATGGCCGCCTGGGAGGAGCTGCCCGAGGCGACCCACAACGCGGTGGTGGGGTATGCGCAGCCGGAGGCGCTGCACGAGCGGACCTTCGTGGTCTTTCTCGCCAGCCCCGACGACCATCCCCGGGTGGCACTGCGGCGCAGCCTCTCCGCGGACCTGCTCGCCGAGCACCAGGTGGGGCACGAGGTGGTCGTGACCGCGGGAGATGGACGGCTCGCCCAGGCGTTCTCGGCGATCGTGCTGGGCGACTACGCGAGCGTCTACCTGGCGATCCTGTACGGGCTCGATCCCGCGCCGGTGGCGGCCATCGCGTACGTGAAGGAGCGTCTGGCACAGGCGGATCCCGACAGCCGAGAGTGACCGTTCCCGGGGCCGCTCTGCCGGCCGCCTCTTGGTGGCGAGGTGTAGTCTGGGGTGCACAGTTGGTCGGCGACGGCCGCCCATGCGAGCGGTCGACCGGCCCGATGAGACGGGTTCGTGGAGGGCGTCCGCGGACCCCGGAGGTGCGCCCAGATGCATTCCACCCTCATCGGCAAGATCGAGAAAGCGAACCGGTACGCGCGCGAGACGGATCGGATCACGTTCCAAAGCCTCTCCGTGCAGTTCCGCGGTGACAACGACACGCACGTTGTCTCGCTCGATCCCGATGGGTGGCATTGCTCGTGCCACTTCTTCGAGAACTGGAAGAGTTGCGTCCACGTGCTGGCGCTGCAGAAGGTCCTCGGGAACATGCTCCCCGAGGAGGCGCAGACGTCCATCTTCGACGCGGTGGAGGCGGCGGCGGTCTGACCGGCGCTCGTCCCGGTCTGTCGCGGCGCCTTCGCGCCTCGACCAACCGGCGCGCGATGAGCCGGCCCACCGGGTGGGCCGGCTCATCGCGTATGGGGTCGGTGGCCCATTCGCCGCGCGGGCTCGCTCTCCGGCCCGCCGGCACCGCGGTCAGGCGGTCTCGTTGCCGCCGAGGAGGGTCCCGTCCGCGGCGCTGATCCAGATGACGGCCTGGCTCGGCTCGTCGCCTGCCAGGGTGACGTAGGTGAAGGTGACCGACCAGGCGAGCCGGAGGATCGGCTCCGGCGCGTCTGATCGCGAGGGATCGAGGAAGTTGTTGGGCCGGACCCAGGTGAGCTCGGGAGCCGCCTGCGCGAAGCTGCTCCGCTTGTTGAGTCCCTTCTGGGCGGCGAACGCGCTGGCGATCTCGGTCGCGCGAGAGGCCGGAATCGGGCTCGCCGGTGCCGGGGCGGCGGGAGTGCTGGTGACAGTCACGGCCTGGAACGAGCCACCCTGCGTGATGTCCACCAGGGTCCCGTCACCCACGACCGGGTGACCGTCGATGACGCGGCCCCACTTGACCTCCCAGGCGTCGAGCCCGGGCTGCCAGCGCACCTGGGGGGCGGCGCTCGGCAACGTCAGCCCGAGGGTGGCCGCGATCGCGCGCGCTCTCCCCGGGGCAGACGCGGCGGTGGTCACGGCCGGCTCGCTCGCCTTGGGCGGCCCCAGGCGGACGATGGAGATCGGCGCGTGCGTCTCGGGGTTCAGCTCCATGACCGTCTGGTCTCCGGCCGCGGAGAGAAACTCGATGCTGTCATAGTCGATGCCTCGCAGCATGTCGCGCTCTCGGTGCACGCGCGAGGGGTTCCCGGGGATCCCCAGGGCCCGTGCAATCGCCATTGCGCGGACCTCGGCGGCGGATGCCTGGGCCGTGGACTGCGGCAGGGGGCTCCACAGCGGATCCTGCACGCTCCAGCCGCGGTCTCTGGCGCTGGACCCGTTGCAGGCCGCCAGCACCGTGAGCAGGAGCGCGGCCAGCCCGATGGCGGCCACCTGCCGGCCGCGCCGGGGGATGCGATGGATTGCAGACTGCATGGTCATCTCCTCACCGGCACCGAGTGCACGGCGCCGACGGAATGGGCACGCCCGAATAGGTGTAGGTGCCCCACCAGTTGGGGACGGTGAGCCCGGACATGGGCGCGTTTCGCAGGGCCAGCTGGAACGACTCGCCCAGGCCGTGACCGGACTTCACGTACTGCCAGAACCACGTCTCGAAGGCGAGCATGTCGTTGGTCCACGCGGTCCCCACGTAGCCCAGGAAGAAGCGGGGTCCCTGGTAATTGGTCCCGTCGGCCGTGCTGCGCGCCTTCTCGATCCCGAAGGCGCCGGGGAACGTGGACGCCGTCTCGCCCAGGTGACAGGTGGAAGCGATCACCACGTTGGCGCTCTTGATGGCGGTGGTGGGCGCCACCGTCCGGAGCGACATGATCTGGTTGGCGGTGACGATGGCCTGGTTGCAGGTGCCGTTGTCCTCGCGGAAGCCCCAGCCGGTGTAGTAGTGATCCCCGTGGCTGTGGACGTAGAAGCCCTGGTCGTTGGCCACGCGGGAGAGGACCTTCGAGGCGGTGAACGTGGTGGACTCGAATGAGGAGGGTGCGTAGAGCATGAACTGGAAGCCGTTGACCGCCAGCGCTCGCAGCTGCTGGGGGATCGTGGTGTTGATGCCGGCACAGGTCGTAAAGGCGGTTTTATTGTCATAGGCGCTCGCCTGGTAGGCCGCCGTGGCCGGGCCGGCTGATGCGGATGCCGCTGCGGTCCCCAGCGCGAGCCAGAGCAGCAGGAACGGCTGCCAACGGGTTCCTCCGCGATGTCGCATCGGTAGCTCCTCCGGCGGATGGGCGGCGGGAGGAGACGGGCAGGTCCATGCTGACAGGGGCGCCTCAACGGTGGCTTACCAGCCGATTGTCGGGCGTAACCTGCCTGGTGTACCGCTTGTCCGCACTCCCAGCGCCAACCTGGTTGCGCGTGGCCGGCGCATCTCCCGGGCGGGCGCCGCGCGGTGTGTCTGGGCCGTTCAGGCCGCCGCGGCGCAGTCCTTTGGCCCGGAAATGGGGGGCCGGAGCGCCTGGCGCGTGGTATGATCGGCCGACCAAACGTTCGTTCGGCCGCCCGGTCCGGCGTGGGGCCGGCAGCATGGATCGCACGAACGCCAGCCGCGAGGGCCGTGTGCCAGAGTCATCGCGAGGGCCGGGAGTGTCGCGTCTGTCGCCCGAGCCTGGCGTCGCCGGGCGGGAGCCGACGGGCAGGCGGCCCCGCGAGGCGCAGCTCCGGAGGGCCGCGGTACGCCTCTTCCGCGAACACGGTTACCACGGCACTTCCATGCAGCACCTGGCAGAAGATCTGGGTCTGCATCGCGGCAGCCTGTATCACTACATCGATTCGAAAGAGGATCTTCTGTACGGAATCGTGGAGTCCGTGATGGCACGCTTCCATGACGAGGTGCAGCCCATCCTGGAGGGGGACGGGCCGGCGCGCGAGCGACTCCGCCGCGCGGTGGGGGCGCACCTGCGGATCGCCGCGGACGCTCCGGACGAGCTGACGCTCCTCCAGGTGGAGGTGAAAGCCCTGGCGCCTGCGCGGCGCGATCGGGTCCTCGCGCAGCGGGATGCGTATGAGCACGCGTGGCGGGTGTTCATCCGGGACGGCATGCGCGAAGGCGTCTTCCGCTGCGAGGACGAGCGGACGGCGGGGTTCATGATCCTCGCCGCCTGCAACTGGTTCAGCCAGTGGTACCGTCCCGGCGGTCCACTGGGGGTGGACGACTTCGCGGGTCGGTTCTCCGACCTGTTTCTCGGCGCGCTGCACGCGGGGCTCGATGGGAGCTCCGCCGCTGCCGCCGGTCCGTGTCCATGATCGATGCCTGGGAGCCCTGAGATGCGTTCTGCTGCCGCGCCGTCGTCTGCTACGCCGTCGTCTGCCGCGCGTGAGGTCGCGAGGGTCGGGCTCCGCCGTGCCGTGGTGCTGGGTGCCGGTACCATGGGCGCCCAGGTCGCCTGCCTGCTCGCCGGGCGGGGCGTGCCGGTGGACCTGCTGGACCTGGACGGGCCGACCGCGCGGGCCGGGCTGGATCGGGCCCGCAAGCTCTCGCCGTCCCCGCTCTACCTGCCCGAGGACGCCGCCGGCGTGACGCCCGCCGGTTTCGACGCGTTGGAGTCGGTCGCGGCCGGTGCCGACTGGGTACTGGAGGCCGTGGTGGAGCGGCTGGACGTGAAGCGGGACCTGCTCGCCCGGGTGGCGGCGGTGCTGCCTTCAGGTGCTGTCCTGGCAACCAACACGTCGTCGCTCTCGGTGGCTGCCATGGCCACGGTGCTCCCGCCCGACGTGGCGGCGCGCTTCCTCGGCATGCACTTCTTCAACCCGCCGCGCTACGCCCGCCTGGTCGAGTTGGTGCCCGGGCCCGCAACCGCGCCCGAGACGCTGGTCCGCGCCCGTGCGATCGCGGCCGGCGTGCTGGGCAAGGGCGTGGTGGATGCGCGGGACGCGCCCGGGTTCATCGTGAACCGGCTGGGCACCCAGGCGTCGCTGGCGGCCATCGCGCTTGCCGGGGAGCTCGGCCTGGGGGTTGACGAGGTCGACGACCTTTCGGGGCCCCTGGTTGGCCGGCCCCGCTCCGCGGTCTTCCGGACCATCGACCTGGTGGGCCTCGACGTCTTCGCGGCCGTGGTCCGCAGCCTGGCCGCCTCGGTGCCGGACGACGATCCGGAGCGCAACCTCTTCCAGCTCCCGCCCGCCATCGAGGCCATGCTGGAACGTGGCCTGCTCGGGGTGAAGGCCGGTGCGGGGTTCTTTCGCAAGACCGGCGACGAGATCCTCGCCCTCGACCTGCAGACGCTGGAATACCGTCCCCGCCGGCATCCGCGGAGTGCCGCGGTGGAGATGGCCAGGCAGATCGACGATCCCGCGCGGCGGCTGGCGGCGTTGTTCGCCGCCCCTGCCTCGGACGCCCCGGCCGCGTTTGTGCGCCGCGGGCTGGTCCGCGCCCTCTGGTATGCGGCCTCGGTGGCGCCCGGGATCGCCGGGTCGGTAGCGGACGTGGATCGCGCGATGCGCTGGGGCCTGGGATGGGAACGCGGGCCCTTTGAGACCTGGGACGGGATCGGCGGTGACCGGATGGCGACGTTGCTTGCCCAGGCCGGGCTTCCCGAGCCGCCGCTGGGCAGCGCCGCCCGCGCCGCCGGAGGCTTCTACGCGGCCGACGGGACGCTGCAGCTGGACCTCGGCCAGGAGGCGGCTGCGGCGGGCTTGCCCCGTATCCCGGTGCCGCCCCGTCCACGCGTGGTGGTCCTGCGCCAGATTCGGGCAAACGGGGGCGAGATCGCCGGCAACAGCGCCGCCAGCCTGCTGGCGCTGGACGGGGCCCTCGTCCTCGACCTGCATGGCAAGCTCAACGTCATCGGTCTCGACACGATCGAGATGCTCGACCGGGCCACCGCGGAAGCCGAAAGGCGCGGGCTGCCGCTGGTGATCGGCACCGATTCGGCCGACTTCTCGGCGGGGGCCAACGTCGCGCTGCTGCTTCTGGAGGCCGAGGACGACCAGTGGGACGAGCTTGAGCGCGTGGTCCGACGCTTCCAGACGGCCGGGCGCGCCCTGCGCCGGGCGCAGGTCCCCGTCGTGGCGGCCATTCGCGGGCGCGTGCTGGGCGGCGGCGCCGAACTGGCCGTGGCCAGTGATCGGGTGCAGGCCGCAGCCGAGACCTACATGGGGTTCGTGGAGCTGGGGATGGGGCTGATCCCGGCCGGCGGCGGATCGACGGAGATGGCACGGCGCGCTGCCGAGCGGGACGCGGGGGGCACCTGGGCCGACGCGTTCCCGGCTTTTGCCCAGGTCTTCGAGGCGATGGCCAGCGCCAGAGTCAGCTCGAGCGCTGCCGAAGCGGGGCGCCTGGGCCTGCTGCGGGCCGAAGACGGCGTCAGCGCGGATCCCGACCGGGTGGTCGCGGACGCCCTGACGGTTGCGCGCGCGCTTGCCGAGGCCGACTACCGGCCCCCGCTGGAGCGCCCCATCCGGGTGCTCGGCCGGCGGGGGATCGCGGCCGCCGAGTCGCTGACGCACAACCAGCTGGTTGGCGGGTACGTGAGCGCCTACGACCGTGAGCTGGCGCTCGCGCTGGCCCGCGTGATGTGTGGCGGCGACGTGGCTGAGGGAACCGAGGTGAGCGCGGAATACCTCCTGGACCTCGAGCGCGAGACGTTCCTGCGCCTGCTCGGCCAGGCCAGGACCCAGGACCGGATCCGGGGTTTTCTCCGGACCGGCAAGCCCGTGCGGAACTGAGGAGCCTGCGATGCGTGATGCCGTGATCGTCAGTGCCGTCCGGACCGCGGTGGGCCGCGCGCCGCGCGGCGCCCTCCGTGAGACCCGCGCCGATCAGCTCGCCACGACCGTCGTGCGCGAGGCCGTGGCACGCGCGGAGGGGCTGGACCCGGCCGAGGTTGAGGACCTGGTGCTGGGCTGTGCCATGCCGGAAGGGGAGCAGGGGCTGAACGCCGCCCGCCCGGTCGGCCTGGCGGCGGGGTTGCCGGTGCACGTCTCGGCGATGGTCGTCAACCGCTTCTGCGCCTCCGGCCTCCAGGCGCTTGCGATCGCAACCCAGGCGGTGGCCTCCGGCCAGGCCGAGGTCGTGGTCGCCGGTGGGATGGAGTCGATGAGCGCCGTGCCCATGACCGGCCATCATTTCTCCCCCAGCCCCGCGCTCACCGCCGCGTGGCCGGACGTCTACCTCTCCATGGGCCTGACGGCCGAGGAGGTCGCCCGCCGTTTCGCCGTCTCGCGCGAGGACCAGGACGCCTGGGCTCTCCAATCGCACCTGCGGGCAGCCGCGGCGCAGGATGCGGGGCGGTTCGCGGACGAGGTGGTGCCGGTCACCGCGCTGCGCACCACGGTGGATGGGGGCCGCCCGCGCGCGGAGCGGTTCCAGTTTGCGGCCGACGAGGGGATCCGTCGCGACACCGACGCGGCAGCCCTGGCCGCGCTGCGGCCCGTCTTCGCGCGCGCCGGCTCGGTGACCGCGGGCAACTCCTCCCAGATGAGCGACGGCGCCGCGGCCCTGGTGGTGATGCGCGCGGAGCGCGCGGCGGCGCTCGGGCTGCGGCCGCTGGCCCGGCTCATCGCCTTCGCCACGGTGGGTGTGGCCCCGGAGATCATGGGGATGGGCCCGCTGGATGCCGTGCCCAAGGCACTTCGGCAGGCCGGGCTGACGCTGGCCGACATGGATCTGGTGGAGCTCAACGAGGCGTTTGCCTCGCAGGTGGTGGCGGTGATGCGGGCGCTCGATCTGGACGCCAGCCGGACCAACGTCAACGGTGGCGCCATTGCCCTGGGACATCCGCTGGGGGCGACCGGGGCGAAACTGTCGACCCAGATCATCCACGAGCTTGCCCGGCGCGGTGGGCGGTACGGGCTGGTGACGATGTGCGTCGGCGGCGGCCAGGGCGCGGCTGGCATCATCGAGCGGCTGGACGGGGATCCGTTCGAGCAGGCGTCGCGGGCGCGCGCGAGGTGGGAGGCGGAGCGTGCCGCCACCGCGCCGGGGGTCGCGAAGCAGGGAACAGGGGAGGCGGCGGCATGACCGAGGTGCAGGACGGCGCGACGGCGGCAGCGGCACGCGCGGGTGGATCGGGCACGACCGGCACGCCGGCCGCGGCTTCGCGCCCCGCCACCCCGGGCGGCGCGTTCGTGGTGCGTGCCGCCGGGCCGGAGGACGTTTTCACCCCGGAGCGGCTCGATGAGACGCAGCGCGCCATCCGCGATGCGGTGCTGGAATTCGTGGCGCGGTCGGTGGAGCCGCGGCGGGAGGCGGTGGAGGCGCGCGACTACGCCACGCACCGGGCGCTGATGGCGGAGCTGGGCGAGCAGGGGTATCTCGGGATCGACGTGCCCGAGGCCTACGGCGGTGCCGGGCTCGACAAGGTGACGTCGCTGCTGGTGAGCGAGGCGCTGGCCGATGCCGGTGGCCTGGCGGTCACGTATGGCGCCCACGTGGGGATCGGGACGCTGCCGCTGGTCTTCTTCGGCACCGACGAGCAACGGCGCCGCTGGCTCCCCCAGCTTGCGAGCGGCTCGCTGATCGCGGCCTATGCGCTGACCGAGCCGGGGGCGGGTTCCGACGTCCAGGGGATCCGGGCGCGGGCGGATCTGGCTCCCGACGGGAGCTGCTACCTGCTCAACGGCACCAAGCAGTTCATCACCAACGCCGGCTTCGCGGACCTGTTCACGGTCTACGCCAGGATCGACGGGGAGCGCATGACGGCCTTCCTGGTGCCCCGTGACACGCCCGGGCTGAGCGTTGGGGCCGAGGAACACAAGCTGGGCGTGCGCGGCTCGTCCACCTGCGCCCTGACCTTCACGGATGCGCGGGTCCCCGTCGAGAACGTCCTGGGCGAGATCGGGCGAGGCCACATCGTCGCCTACAACGTCCTCAACGTGGGCCGTTTCAAACTGGCGGCCGGTTGCCTGGGAGGGATGCGCCCCACCATCGACCGGGCCATCGCGTACGCGACGGACCGCCGCCTCTTCGGCCAGCGGCTGCTGGACCTGCCCCTCACCCGCGAGCGGATCGCGACCATGGCCGAGCGGACGTATGCGGTGGAGTCCGCGACCTACCGGAACGCCGGTCTGATCGACACGCTGCTGGCCGGCGCTCACGGCGATCCCGAGCGCGCCCGCGGGGCGCTGGAGGAGTACGCGATCGAGTGCTCGATCGTGAAGGTGGTCGCGTCGGACGGGCTCAACCGGGTGGTGGACGACCTGCTCCAGCTCATGGGCGGCTACGGGTACATCGAGGATGGCGGCGTGGCGGCCATGTACCGGGATGCCCGGATCCACCAGATCTGGGAGGGCACCAACGAGGTGAACCGCCTCCTGGTCCCGGGGATGCTGTTGCGCCGCGCGATGCGTGGACGGCTCGACCTGCTGGGGCCGGCCCGGCGAGCCGCCGAGGCGCTCCTCTCGCCGGAGCCGCCGGTGGAGGGCGGGGCGCCGCTCGACGAGGAGCTGCGCCAGGTGCGTGCCATGCGGACCGCGCTGCTGGTCGCCGCGGGCGCCGCGGTCCAGCGCTACGGGGAGCACCTGGAGGAGGAGCAGGAGGTGCTCTACCGTCTCGCCGACCTGGCGATCGCGCTTTTCGCGGCCGAATCCTCGGCGCTGCGGGCGCGGGCGTCGGGTGCGGAGCTGCAGGCCGACCTGGCCAGGCTGGTCGTGGCGAGGTCGATGGCGGCGGTCGAGACCGGCGCGGCCGAGGTGGCGACGCGGGTGCAGGAGGGGGACGACCGGCGCCTTGCGCTGGCCGGTCTCCGGCGGGTCCTGCGTCGGGAGCCGGTGGACCTGGTGGCGCTGCGGCGTTCGGTGGCGGAGGCGCTGGTGGCACGGGGCGGGTATCGAGTGTAGGCAGGCGATGTGAGGGCCGGTCCGCCGGCGCATGCCGGGACCGGTAAGGAGCGCGAGGATGGCCATGCTGGCGGCGCGGCCCAGGCCGTGGGTCGCGCACTACGATGCAGGGGTGCCGGCGGAGGTCGACATCCCGGATCTGCCGCTGGACGGGCTCCTCCGGCAGGCGGCCCAGCGCTGGCCGCACGCGGCTGCCGTCTGGTTCTACGGGCGGGAGACCACCTTCACGGCGCTTGACCGCCAGGTTGATGGCGCGGCACATGCATTCCGCTCACTCGGGGTGCGCCCGGGCGACGTGGTCAGCCTCCACCTGCCCACGATGCCGGCCTTCCTGGTCGCCTTCTACGGGCTCCTGCGCGCGGGAGCGCTGGGGCTGCCCATGAACCCGCTCTACGTGCGGCGGGAGATCGAGGAACTCCTGCGCCTCGGGCGTCCGGTCCTGTCGGTGGCGCTTGACCTGGTGGTGCCGCGCGTGAGCGCCGCCCGGGCCGAGGCAGGACTGGCCGGGCCCGTGGTGACGGTCGGGATCGCGGAGCAGCTGCCGCCCCTCAAGGCGCTCTTGTATCCGCTGCAGGCCCGCCGGGAGGGCAACTGGCACCCCGTGGCGGAGACGCCCGAGACGCCGCACCTGGCGCGGCTGCTGGCGGGTGCCCCCGCCGACCCATTTCCGTCCGCCGCCCGATCCGAGGACGTGGCGCTGCTGCAGCCTACCGGCGGCACCACGGGGGTGCCGAAGCTGGCCATGCTCACGCACCGCAACCTGGTCGCCAACGCGGCCCAGGTCGCGGCCTGGTTTCCCAAGGCGGTCCCCGGCGAGTCGGTCCTGGGCGCGCTGCCCTACTTCCACATCTACGGGCTGACCGTGGCCATGAACATGGCGATCCTGCTCGGCCAGCGACAGGTGTTGCTGCCCCGCCCGGAGACGGAGGCGATGCTCGATGCGATCGTGCACGAGCGGCCTCGCATGTTCCCGGCGGTGCCCGCCATGTACCAGGCGATCTCCACGCACCCCCGGGCGTCGAAGATGGACCTCACCTCCATCGATGGCTGTATCAGTGGCGGCGCGCCCCTGCTGGCCGACATCCAGCGGCGCTTCGAGGAGGTCACCCACGGACGGGTGGTGGAAGGCTACGGTCTCTCGGAAGCCAGCCCGGTGACGCACTGTAACCCGCTGTACGGGGACCGCCGCTCCGGCACCATCGGGGTGCCATTCCCCTCCACCGACGCGAAGGTGGTCTCGCTCCTCGACGGCCATGAGCTGGAACCCGGGCAGGCCGGCGAGCTGCTGGCGCGCGGCCCGCAGGTCATGAAGGGCTACTACGAGAACCCGGAGGAGACCGCCCTGGTGCTGGACGCGGAGGGCTGGCTGCACACCGGGGACATCGCGATCCGCGAAGCGGACGGGTATTTCCGGGTCATCGACCGCAAGAAGGACATGATCATCGTGGGCGGCATCAACGTCTGGCCCCGGGAGGTCGAGGAGGTGCTGTGCGATCACCCCCAGATCTCGGAGGCGGCGGTGATCGGTGTCCCGCACGAGCGACTGGGCGAGGTCCCCAAGGCCTTTGTGGTGCTGGTTCCGGGGGCGACCCTGGCCGTGAGCGACGTGGTTGCCTACTGCCAGGCGAACCTGGCTGGGTACAAGGTCCCGCGGCAGGTGGAGTTCGTGCCCGAGCTGCCGCGGAGTGCCGTGGGCAAGCTGCTGCGCCGCGAGCTGCGACAGGCTGCCGCCGCCGGTTCGGCGGCGGGCGCCGTCTCCGCCGGCACCGTCGACGCGCCACCGGCGGGTCCGCCCGCGCGGCCGCTGGAGTAGACTCGGGCCCACAACTTCAAGACAGGACCGCGGGATCCGCGAAGCCGGTGTGAGTCCGGCACAGTCCCGCTACGGTGATCAGCCACGCAGCCAGGAGGGCTGCGGCTGGAAGTCCGGTCGCCGGATCCGCGGTCGTGCTCGTACCTTCGAGAGAAAGGGAAGGCACTGTGCGCACCGCGTTTCCCGGACCGTCTGTCCGATCCCGATTCTCCCCCCGGTCGCCCGCGTCGTGGCATGTCTCGCGTGCCGCGGTGGCGCTGATCCTGGCCGCCGGCCTGGCGGGGTGCAGCGCCTCCGCCTCGCCGGCCGCGTCCGGGACCGCTCCCGGGTCGATCGCCCTCGCTTCCGCGACCCCGGCGGCTTCGTCGGGAGGCGTTTCGGCGTCGTCGGCGGCCGGGTCGGCTTCGTCGGCGCTCGCTGCGGGGGCATCCGCCCAGCCGGCGGGCTCGGGGCTGTCGGCGCCGACGTTCCCGCTCACGCTCACCGACGACGAGGGGACCACGGTCACGATCCCCGCTGCGCCGGCCCGCATCGTCAGCCTTGCCCCATCGGTGACCGAGACCCTCTTTGCGCTGGGAGAGGGCGCCCGCGTGGTGGGCGTCACCAGCTCCGACGACTACCCGCCGGCGGCGAAGACGCTCCCTCAGGTGGCCACCTACACCGGCGTCGAGCTCGAGAAGCTGGTGGCCGCCCGCCCGGATCTGGTGATCGGCTGGAAGGGGATCACGTCGGCGGTCGACATCGCCAGGATCCGTTCCCTCAACATCCCGCTGCTGGTGCTCTACGCGCAGAGCGTGCCGCAGGTGCTGCGCGACATCGCGCTGGTCGGGGAAGCCACGGGTGAGGCGTCGGCCGGAGCGTCGCTCGACGCCACCCTGACCTCGGAGATGACGGCTGTGACGGCGGCCGCCAGGGCCACCGGGACCGATCCCCGGACGTTCTACGAGCTCGACGCCACCAAGACCATCTACGGCCCGGCCCCGGACGACTTCACCACCGACATGATCCGCCGGGCCGGCGGCGACCCGATCACCAGCGGGATCGCCGGTGTCTACTCGATCTCCCTGGAACGCCTGGTGGCGGCCGACCCGCAGGTGATCGTGCTGGGCGACGCGAACTACGGCACCACGGCCGCGATGGTGGCCGCCCGGCCGGGTTGGTCGGGGATGACCGCGGTGAGGGACCACGCCGTCCGGCCGATCGACGACGTCATCGTGACGCGGCCGGGGCCACGGATCATCGAGGGACTCGAGGCGCTGGCCGAGGCGATCCATCCCGGTCTGGCACTGCCCTCCTTCCCGCCGGTCTCGATGGGCGCGCCCTGAAGATGGTCGCCCGGCAGGCGGAGGTGCCCGGCGCGCCGCCCCTGGCGGGCAGCGCGGTCACGCCGCTCCCCGGGTCCGGCGCGCCGCCCCTGGCCGGGACCGGCGACCAGGTGCTGGCTTTGCCCATTGCGGGCGCGGATCGGGTCGAGGCGCTCTTCGCCCAGGCCCGGCGCCGCACCTTGGCGCTGGGCCTGCTGGGGCTGGTCGCGCTGCTGCTCGCCCTGGTGGCGGGGGTGGGGCTGGGCGAGGTGGTGATCCCGCCGGCCGATACGGTGGCGATCCTGGCCCGGCAGCTCGGCTGGCCGGTGCACGCCACCTGGCCGTCCACCGACGCCACCATCGTGCTGCAGCTGCGGCTGCCGCGCGTCCTGGCCGCGATGGCCGTGGGCGCCTCGCTGGCCCTGGCGGGGACCGCCTTCCAGGGGCTCCTGCGCAACCCGCTCGCCGACCCCTACGTGCTGGGCACGGCCAGCGGGGCGGCCCTGGGCGCGGCCCTGGGGGTGGTCATCCCGGTGCGTGGAATCGTCCTCGGGTTCGGGCTCCTGCAGGGGCTCGCGTTCGTCGGCGCGCTGGGAGCCGTGGTGGTGGTCTACCGTCTCTCGCGGGTGGGCCAGCTTGCGTCGATGACCGGCGTCCTGCTCACCGGCTACGCCGTCAGCTCGCTCCTGGCAGCCGGACTGGCGGTGACCATGTGGCTCTCGGGCGACGGTTTGCGCCAGATCTTTTTCTTCCTGCTGGGCGGCTTCGACGGCGCCGCCTGGCCCCAGCTGGCGGCTGCCCTGCCGGCGCTGCTGCTGGGCGGCGCGGTCCTGCTCTCGCGTGGCCGGGCCCTCAACGCGCTCCTGCTGGGCGAGGAGACGGCGGCGCACCTGGGGCTGGATCTCCGTCGCGAGCGGATTCTGCTGCTGGGCGCGGCCTCCCTGGTGACCGCGGCGTCGGTCGCCATCGCGGGACTGATCGGCTTCGTGGGGCTGGTGGTCCCGCACGTGGTCCGGCTGGTGGTGGGACCCAACGCACGGGCCGTCCTGCCGCTCTCGGCGATCTGGGGCGCGGCGTTCCTGGTGGCCTGCGACCTGCTGGCCCGGATCCCCGGAGACGTCCCGGTGGGGGTGGTGACAGCGCTGCTGGGAGCACCGTTCTTCCTCTGGATCCTGCGACGGGCACGCGGGGGCTACGAGCTGTGAGCGGCGTGGGGATCGAGCTGGCCGGGTTGCGCGCTGCCTACCGCGGCCAGGAGGTCCTGCACGGCATCGACCTGAGCGTCGCGCCGGGGGAGCGGGTGGCGCTGATCGGGCCGAACGGGGCCGGCAAGTCGACGCTGCTGCGATGCCTGACCGGCATGGTCCGCGAGCGGCGCGGAAGCGTCCGCCTGGGTGGCGTGCCGGTCGAATCGCTCTCCCGGGAGGCGATCGCGCAGCGGCTGGCCGTGGTCCCCCAGCAGGCCACCGTTCCGTTCGCGATCCGCGTGGAGGAGCTCGTGGCCCTGGGGCGGTTGCCACACGAACATCGCTTCCTGGGCCTGCAGGAGGCGGACCGGGCCGCAGTCGGGCGCGCCATCGTGCGGGTGGGACTGGGCGACCTGGTGGGGCGCGATGCACGGGAGCTCTCGCTGGGCGAGCGGCAGCTGGTCCTGCTCGCGATGGCGCTGGCCCAGGATTCGCCCTGCCTGGCGCTGGACGAGCCCACCGTGCACCTCGACCTGCGGCACCAGGTGGCCACCATGGAGCTCTTGACCGCGCTCAACGAACAAGAGGGCGTGACCGTGGTGGCGGTCCTGCACGACGTGGCGCTGGCGGCCCATTTCTTCCCTCGCCTGGTGGTGCTGGACCGAGGGCGGGTGGCGGCCGACGGTCCGCCGGAAGTGGCCGTGAGCCCGGAGCTGATCCGCCGCGTTTTCGGGGTCGACCCCGCGCTGGTGGCCCTGGGCGGGGTGCCGACCGGCGCCGGGACCGGCAGTGTGGGGGCCCCCAGTTGACCGGAACCCGGGAGGGAGACTAGGCTCGCGCGGTGGCTCCCATGCTCCGCCCCGCCGGTGTCCTGGCTCTCGCCCTGGCGCTCACGGCAAGCTGCGGCGGCACGGCCCTTGTGACGCAGGGACCGTCCACCGCCGCTGGCCCCTCTTCGTCCCTGCAGCTGCCAGGTCAGTCCGTGCCGGCGGCCTCGTTCGCGGCGGCCCAGTCGCCTCTGCCGGGCATCGGCGCCTCAGCGGCACCCGGCGCCTCAGCTGCCCCCGGCGCCAGCGACCAGCCGGGCGGGCCGGCCGGCTCACCCGGCGCCCTCGACGTTGCCTCCGGCGCCGCGGAATGCAGCGGCAACCATGACAACCGGGTCTTCTTCGAGGCCATCGCGGGACAGGTGAGCTGGGCGGTCTACTGCGCGGTCCTGCCAGCCGGCTGGTACGTCCAGGCCGGTTCGTTCTCGCTGCGCGGCGGCGGGCGGATGGACATCACCTACCACGGGCCCAACGGCGCGCTGCTGACGCTCGCGGAGGGCAGCCTCTGCCCGGGCGCCGCCGCCGCCTGCGCGCCTCTCCCGTCTTCGCTGGGCACGTCGGCGTTCGGGGACCAGACCGGCACGCTCGTATCCGCCGGCGGTGGGTACGCGATCTACGTGAACCCGGGCGCGAACCCTGCCTGGTCGGCCACCGGGACCGGCCTCAACGAATCCACGTTCACGCAGTTTGCCGCGGCGCTCTACCACGTGCAGGCCTGAGGCGGCCCGGCTCGCCTCGTCTCCCCGGGCGCCTGCGACTCCCGCTTCGCGCATCGGGCTGCGCGGCCGTCGCCCCGCACCTGGCGGACTGGGGCGCGGGCCGGTGGCCCTTCAGTGGCTGGCCGGTTCGGTCCCTGCCGAATCGTCGGCATCCGGTGCGAGGTCGGCCCGGGCATGGATCTCGGTCAGCGAGTCGGTCAGGGTTGGCGGCACCGGGACCCGGACGCTGTGCCCTTCTCGCTGGGCGACGCGTCGCGCGGCGCGGACCGCCACCGACCGCGGGTCCGCCGTGGCCCGGTTGAGGTAGTAGAAGAAGAAGCTCGACAGGACCGCCGCGATCGGGATGCCGAAGATGGCCCCGGCCACGCCCGCCATCCTGCCCCCGACGATCACCGAGGCCAGGACCACGAGCGGGTGGATCCCCACCGCGCCGGCCATCAGCCTCGGCTGCACCACGTTCATCACCACCATCCATCCGGCCGCCATCACGACGAACGCCGGCACCACCGCGCCGGGTTTGGTGAGCACCGCCACCACCAGCGGCGGCGCCCAGGAGATGAAGGGCCCGAAGAAGGGGATCGCCTGGAGGATGCCGGTTGCAGCGGCCACCAGCGGCGTGTACTGGAGCCCGAACGCCATGCCCACCAGCCCCGCCAGCGCGCCGTAGAGCACGCCCATGATCGCCTGCCCGCGCAGGAAGCCGCCGAACGAGCGGGAGACGGTTCGTTCGAAGAGGCGGAACTCCTCCGCGTACTGGGGCGGTACCAGCCGCACCCCGAAGGCCAGGATCCGGTCGCGGTCGAGGACCATGTAGAGGGAGAGGATCAGGATGATCAGCAGGTTGCCCAGGAAACCCAGTCCCGCCAGGGCAAAGCTCGACACCGGGGCCGCCGCGGAGGGGAGGTCGTGCAGGATGGTCTGTACCTGGGCGGCCACGTCGATCCGGATGCCGAGCTGATTGAGGCTCCCCTGGTTGGACTGGATCAGGTCCAGGAGGCGGCGCTGCAGCATGGGGGCGTTCGCGATCAGCGCCGCGCTGCTGCTGGCCAGGCTCTGCGCCGCGTAGACGGCGATGAGGAGCAGGGCCACCAGCAGGAGCCCGTAGGTCAGCAGGACGGCGAGCCCTCGTGGCAGGCCGGGCGTGGCTCGCTCGAGCGCTCCGGCGACCGGCGACAGCACGAACGCGAGCAGCCAGGCGAGGAAGAAGACCAGCAGGATGTCGCCAAAGTAGAGCAGGACGTTGGCGAGCAGCTCCACCAGGACCAGCACCACGGCGAGGGTCCCGGTCACCAGCAGCGCATCCAGCCAGCGGCGTTCGCGTTCCGTGAGCCGCGTACCTGTCCCGGGCGACTCCGTCACCATGGGGAGAGTCTACGACGTGCCCCCTCCGCCCTGAACGACCCCCGGGGGACCCGCCGCCGGCGGCCCGCAACGCGCCGCCGGCCCGCGACGTGCCACCGGCCCGCGACGTGCCGCCGGCCCGCAACGTGCCACCGGCCCGCGACTACAACTGGTCTGCGACCGGTCCCAGCCCCATCCGTTCGTGGCAGGCGCCCAGCGTCTCGCGAGCCATCGGTGCCAGCCGCTCGGCGCCCGCCCGGAGCACCTCCTCCACGTATCCGGGCCGTTCGGCCAGCTCGCGGCGGCGTTCCCGCGCTTCCGCGAAGAAGGCGATGATCCGATCCGCCAGGAGCCGCTTGGTGTCCACGCAGCCGGTGCGTGCGGTCCGCTCGCCTTCCCAGATCTCGAGATAGTCGTCCGGGCTGAAAAGACGGTGCAGCTGGCAGACGTTGCATACCTCGGGCCGGCCGGGATCGGTGCGGCGGATCCGCTCGGTGTCGGTGACCATACTCATCACCTGCCGGCGGATCACCTCGGGCTCGGCGAAGATGTCGATCACGTTGCCCAGCGACTTTGACATCTTGTTGGCGCCGTCGGTCCCCTTGACGATGGGCGAGTCGTTGAAGACCGCCTCCGGCTCCACGAAGTAGTCCCCGTAGCGCGCGTTCCAGGCGCGCACGATCTCCCGCGTCAGCTCCAGGTGCGCCTGCTGATCCTTGCCAACCGGCACGTAGCGGGCGTGGTAGATCGCGATGTCGGCGGCCATCAACACCGGGTAGGTCAGCAGGGCGTGGTTGATGTCCTGGGGCTGGGAACGGCGTTTCTCCTTGAAGGAGGGCGTGCGCTCCACCCAGGAGACCGGCACGACGCTGCTCAGGAGCCAGGCGAGCTCGGTGTGCTCCGGCCGGTCGGACTGGCGGAACAGGACGGCGCGTTCCGGGTCGAGCCCCAGGGCCAGCAGGCCGAGCGCCATCTGGAAGGTGTTCTCGCGCAGCACCTCCCCCTGGTGGATGCTGGTAAGGGCGTGGTAATCCACGATGCAGTAGATCGCGTCGTGATGCTCCTGCATCGCGATGTAGCTGCGGAAGGCGCCCAGGTAGTTGCCCACGTGGGGGAGGCCGGAGGGCTGGACGCCGCTGAAGACGCGGCCGCGCGGGAGCTGGGATGGGTCGCTCGCCTGGTCCGCTGCGGGTTGGGGCATCGTTGTCATCGGGCGGAGTGTACCGGAGCGGCCGAGGGGCCTGCGCCGCGGGGGTTGTCGCGCCATCGGCGCCGCGGGCGCCGCGCGGGTTTCGGGCGCCGCGCGGGTTGCCTGGCCGCCGGCGCCGAGTGGACCGCGGCACGGGCGCCGCCCAGTGGATCGCGCCACGGGCGCTGCCGCGGCCGTCTCGCCTGTATTACCGTGGTGGCGTGTTCATCCTGTACGCGATCGTCGCCGGGCTCGTGCTGGGCCGGTTGCTCGGCGGGAGGCTGGAACACCTGGGTGACCTGCCCTTTCGCTGGGTCTGGGTCGCCATCGCCGGGCTGGCCGTGCAGATCGTCCTCTTCAGCGGTCCCGTCAGCAGCGTGGTGGGAGCGGCTGGGCCCCCGCTGTACATCGCGTCGACTGCCGCCGTCCTCGCCTTCGTGGTGCGCAACGCGCGAATCGCCGGGATGCCCCTGGTTGCGCTGGGGGCCGGGCTCAACCTGCTCGTGATCGCCTGCAACGGGGGGACGATGCCCGCGAGCCGGGGGGCGCTGGAAGCGGTGCAGATGTCCGGTGGTGTCGCCTACACCAACAGCCGCCTGCTGGTTGCACCCGTGCTCGAGCCGTTGGGCGACGTGTTCGCCCTGCCCGCCTGGATGCCGCTGGCCAACGTGTTCAGCATCGGGGATGTCCTGGTGGGTCTCGGGATCCTGGTGGTGGTGGCGGCGGGGATGCGGCGGGCGGCTGCCGGAGCGCCGGAAGCCGCATCCGTCCCGGCTCCCGGGACCGGCTCCCGCGCGTCCGCCTCCGGCCTTCGTCCGGACGCATCCGAGCCGGGTCCCGGCGGCTCGGCGCCGGCGGGTCCTGGTACGAACGGCTGACCCGCGCGGCAGCCGGCTGGTACCAGTTTCCCATTGCCGGCCATCGGCAGCGCCGGATAGCGTCGTGCATGGCAGCGAGGGCCGCTGCCCGATCCGATCCCGTGCATGCGCCCCTGCCGAAAGGGCTCCTGCCGGGGTCCCCGCCGCGGGCGCGCGGTGCCTGGCGGATGGTGCGGATCGAACTGGACGGGGGGCCGGCGTGCAGCCGATCCTGGCGCGCTGCATGTCCGTCGCGGCGGCACCCATCGCCGTGGATTGGTTTTCAGCGCCGGGGATGCGGTGGTGAAGACGATGAAGGCCACGTTCCGGATGGCATCCTTCCGCGTGCTGCTGGCTCTCGCGGCGATCGGCAGCTCTGCGCTCGTGCTCGAGGCGGGGCGCCGCTGGCTCTGATCAGTGGAGGGCGGCGCTTGAGGCCGCCCAGCAGCCAGCCACGGACCGCCGGTGCCCCCGGCGGTCTCGCGGTTTCTGGGGGGCGCCGGGCGGGGCCGTGCCGGGCGCCGTACGGCGGCGCGCAGATGCCGCCCCGGAGCCGGCCAGGCGTACGGCACGGCCCGGTACAATCCACCGGATGACTGCGGCAGGTACGCCACGTGACGCGCGCGACACGTCTCCGCTTCGGGTTGCGCTCCTTGGGCTCGGCACGGTCGGGCGAGAGGTCGCGGGCTGGCTGACCACCACCTCTCCTCAGCGGCGCTCGCCCACCGGCGGCCGTGAGGTCCGCCTCGTGGCCGTTGCGGACCGCGACCCAGCGCGCTTCGACGGGCTGGACCTCCGCGGTGTCGAGCGTCTCGCAGACGGGGCGGGCGTGGTCGGGCGAGCGGACGTCGACGCGGTGGTGGAGCTGATCGGCGGGGTGGAGGCTGCCGGACGCCTGGTGGCCGGTGCGCTCGATGCGGGCCAGGACGTGGTCACCGCCAACAAGGCGCTGCTGGCGCGCCGGGGCGCCGAGCTGGAGCGGGTCGCGCGGGCACGTGGCGCGGCGCTCCGTTTCGAGGCCTCCGTGGGGGGTGCGATCCCCGTCCTCGCCACGCTGGCAGGCGACCTCGCCGCCAACCGGATCGACCGCGTCCGCGGCATCGTGAACGGCTCGACCAACTTCGTGCTGACCGAGATGACCGCGGCGGGCACACCGTACGAGGAGGTGGTGGCGCGCGCGAAGTCGCTCGGGTTCCTGGAAGCGGACCCCAGCGCGGACGTGGAGGGCCGCGACGCAGCCGACAAGCTGGCGATTCTCATCCGGCTGGCGTTCGGCGCCTGGCCCGACGTGACGGCAATCCGCCGGGCGCCGCCTGCACAGGAGGGCGACGGCCCGCCCGGCGTCACCGGGGTGACCGCGGCGCTCATCGAGGTCGCCCGGCGGGAGGGGTGCACCGTCAAGCTCGTCGCGCAGGCGACCCGTGACGGCGCCGGCGCGATCACGGCCTGGGTGCTGCCCGTGGCGGTGCCTTCGGGCGATCCGCTGGGCCGCACGGACGGGGCCGAGAACCGGATTGAGCTGCTCGGCAGCCCCGTGGGCCGCCTGGCATTCGTGGGTCCGGGAGCCGGTGGCGCCCCCACCAGCAGCGCGGTGCTCGGCGACCTGCTGGCCATTGCCCGCGGCGAGGGTTCGACGTGGGCCGGCCTTCCGCCCGCGGGGACGCTCCCCTCGGCACAGCTCACCGATGGCACGGAGGTCGCGCGGCGCTGGCTCACCTGTAACCCGCGCGGCGAAGGTGGCGTCACGCCCGCCACGTCCCTGGCCGACCTGCGGGCCGGGCTGACCGGTGCAGGGCCCACGGCGACGTTCTTCCCGATCCTCGACGAGGGCTGACCGATGCGCATGAGCGAGGTGCTCCGCCACCTCCGGCAGCAGCAGGCCACCTCCGGCGCGCGCCCGCGCCTGCTCCACCGGTATGCCGGCTTTCTCCCCATCGGCTCCGCCACCCCGCCGCTCTCACTTGGTGAGGGTTTCACCCCCCTGGTGCACGCCCGCACCCTCGGCCGTGCCATCGGCTGCCCGGAGCTGTACCTGAAGTACGAGGGCATGAACCCCACCGGCTCCTTCAAGGACCGCGGCATGGTGGTGGCCGTCGCCAAGGCGCTCGAGGAGGGGGCGAAGGCGGTCATCTGCGCGTCCACCGGCAACACGTCGGCCTCGGCGGCGGCCTATGGCGCCAGTGCTGGCCTCGAGGTGATCGTGGTCCTCCCGGCGGGCCGAATCGCCGCTGGGAAGCTGCTCCAGGCGCAGGTCGCGGGGGCGCGCGTGGTCGCGGTCGAGGGCAACTTCGACGACGCGCTGCGGGTGGTCCGGGAGCTGGCGGCGTCCGGCGAGAAGACCGGCCACCCGGTGACGCTCGTGAACTCGGTCAACCCCTATCGGCTCGAGGGGCAGAAGACGGCGGCCTTCGAGGTCTGCGACGATCTGGGCGGCGCGCCCGACTACCTGGCGATCCCGGTGGGCAACGCGGGGAACATCAGCGCCTACTGGGCCGGCTTCAGCGAGTACCGGGACGCCGGGCTGGTGGAGACGCGGCCGATCATGCTCGGCTTCCAGGCGGCCGGCGCGGCGCCGATCGTGCTGGGACATCCCGTCGAGAACCCGGAGACGGTGGCCACCGCGATCCGGATCGGGAACCCCGCCAGCTGGCAGAAGGCGGTGCGGGCGCGGGACGAGTCGGGTGGGCGGATCGAGGCGGTCACCGACGATGAGATCCTTGACGCGTACCGCGACCTGGCGCGCTACGAGGGCGTCTTCTGCGAGCCGGCCAGCGCCGCGTCGGTGGCGGGCGTGCGCAAGCTCGCCGCCGAGGGGGCCATCGACCCGGGCGGGACGATCGTCTGCGTCCTGACGGGGCACGGGCTGAAGGACCCCGACACGGCGCGACGGAACGTGTTGCCGGGGGTGACGGCGGCGCCCACGGTGGAGGGCGTGATGGGAGCGCTGGGCTGGTGACGGGGCGGCGACGACGGGGCTCGGCTGCCTCGGCCGGGGGCGGCTCTGCCGACTTGCCCGCGGGGGTTCCTGCGGGGTCCGATACGTCCGGCGCGGCGGACGTGCCGGCGGCTGCGCCCGGGGGGTCGGCGGTGAGCGCTCCCGATGCGCCTGTGGCCAGCGCTCCCGACGGGGCGGCGCCTGCGGGCGGCTCGGCACCCGTCCCCGGCGCGGTGCCCGGGGGCCATGGAGCGCCCGTGGATGCAGCCGTCGCCCCTGCCGACGGCTCGGCACCCGTCCCCGGCGCGGTGCCTGGGGCCCATGGAGCGCCCGTGGATGCAGCCGTCGCCCCTGCCGACGGCTCCGCCCAGCCAATCGAGGTAAGGCCCTCCCTGCGGCCCGCGCTGCCCCCGCCCTTTCCGGGGATTGTCCGCTCGCGGGTCGTGGTCGAGGTGCCGGGCTCGACCGCCAACCTCGGCGCGGGCTACGACGTCCTTGCCATGGCTCTGGACCTGGTGAACCGCGTCACGGTCGAGGTCCTGAACGAGCCGGTCGTGGAGCTGGAGGTCGAGGGCGAAGGGAGCGGACAGCTGGTAGGAGATCGGCACAACCGGTTCGTCGTCGCCCTGGAGCTGGGGCTGCGCTGGGCGCTCGGTGAGGCCCCGGCCGGCATCGGTTGGCGCATCGGGATGCGCAACGAGATCCCGCTGGCGCGTGGCCTGGGATCGTCGGCCGCGGCCACGGCGGCTGGTCTGGTGGCGGCGGATGCGCTCACTGGGGGCCGGCTGGACGAGCGGCGCCAGCTGGACCTGGCCTGCGAGCTGGAAGGTCACCCCGACAACGCCGCGGCCGCGCTGCTGGGCGGGTTCGTGGTGGTGGCCACGGTGGGCGGTCGCCCGGAGGCAGTCCGTTTCGACGTTCCCGGCCGTCTGCGCGCCGTGCTCTTCGTACCGGATCGCGAACTGGCCACGGCCGCGATGCGGGCTGCGTTGCCGCGCCAGGTCCTGCATCGGGACGCGGTCTTCAACGTGGGCCGGGCGGCGCTGGCGGTCGCGGCGATCTCGAGCGGCCGGTACGAGCTCCTCCGCCACGCAACCGAGGACCGGCTGCACGAGCCGTACCGCGCGACGGTCTTTCCCGAGCTTCCGCGCCTAGTGGCCGCCGCCCGCGAAGCTGGCGCACTGGGGGCGTGCCTGTCCGGCGCTGGATCGAGCGTGATTGCCTTCGCTGACGACGAGCGGACCCTCGAGGCGGCCGGACTGGCGATGGCGCGGGTCGCCTCCGAGCAGGGGCTGGCGGGTCGGGTGCGGCCCATCGCGCCGCGCAACGCAGGACCGATCGTGCTGGAGGCCGAGTAGGGGCAGCCGCGGCAGGGCCAGCCGAGCAGGGTCGGCCGCGTCAGGGGCAGCCGAGTGGCCCCGGCCGAGTCGAACCAGCCGCGGGTGGGTCAGCCGGCTGGTGCCGGCCGCGGCGGTGGCGGCGCCCGCGGCACGCGCCGACCGACTCGGGTCGGCCGAGTGGAACCAGCCGCGGGTGGGTCGGCCGTGTCAGGGGCAGCCGAGTGGCCCCGGCCGAGTTGCCCCGCGCCGCGTTCCGCCCGGTCCGTGCCGGCAAGCCAGCGGTCTGTGGCGCGACCGCGCGGGTCCGTGGTGCCAGCGGCCCGGTCCGTGCCGGCAGGCCAGCGGTCTGTGGCGGCAAGCCAGCGGTCTGTGGCGCGACCGCGCGGTGATCCTCAATGAATGGCCGGGTAAGCGGCGGTGGAGGGCACCCGCGCATCCTGCTGGCGTGGATGAGCAGCGGCTCGGCGGAGCCCTCCGGACGTTGCGCGTGCGTGCCCGTCGGACGCAGCAGGAGGTGGCGGTTGCCGGGGGCGTCTCCCGGGGAACGGTATCGCGCGTAGAGCGTGGCCATCTGCGATCCGTGTCGGTCGCTGCGGTTATGGCTGTCGCCTCGGCACTGGACGCGCGGGTCGATTTTGACCTGCGCTGGCGCGGAGGCCAGCTGGACCGGCTGCTTGATGCACGGCACGCCGCGCTCCAGCAGGAGGTGATGCGCCGACTCATGCGCGCGCCCGGGTGGGTGGTGGTGCCCGAGGTCTCGTACTCGATCTCGGGCGAGCGCGGCGCCATCGACCTGCTTGCGTGGCATGCCGAGCACGGGGCGCTGCTCGTGATAGAAATCAAGAGCCAGATCGTCGATCTGCAGGATCTGCTGCGAACCATGGATCAGCGGCGCCGGCTCGCCCCAGCCATCGCCCGCGGTCGGGGATGGCCGGGCCGTGCCGTCTCAACCTGGGTGGCCGTGGAGGACACCGACGCGAACCGCCGTCGTGCCCGGCGCCATGCGGACCTGCTCGCGGCCGCGTTCCCGGCGGCAGGCCCGGTGGTCCGTGGCTGGCTTCGTGCCCCGGCCCAGCCCATCCAGGCCCTGTCATTTGTGGCTATCGCACACCTGGGGAGCCGTACGCGGCCTCTGGGGTCGCCCGAACGGGTGCGCAGGCCCCGCCCTGCCATGCTTCGTGCGGCGGGGCGGCAGTCACCGGGACAGATCGGGGCCGACGGACGTGCCGATCCCGCGTAAGGCTCGCTGCATGTTCGTCAGCGGAAACTCGGGCGGCCGCAGCCGATATCGCACGCCCGGCGTTCGTCAGCGGAAACTCGGCCGCCCGCAGCCGATATCGCACGTCCGGCGTGCACAAGCGGTTGGCGGCTGCCGCCCGGCGGCCGCTGCCCGGTGGCCGCTGCCCGGTGGCCGCTGCCCGGTGGCCGTTGCCCGGTGGCCGCTGCCCGGCGGCCGTTGCCCCCTGGCGGTTGCCCGATGCGCCGTCCCCGCTCCCGGCTCACCGGATCAACCCACGACCGGCAGCTCCAGCATGAAGGTCGTCCCCTGCGGCGACGATGACTCGATCTGCACGTCGCCGCCATTGGCCCGCATCAACTCCCGAGCCACCGTCAGCCCGATCCCGGTGCCTCCCGGCTGCCCCGGCCGTCTGGCCCGCGCGGGATCGGCCCGGTAGAAACGCTCGAAGACCCGTGTCTGGTGCTCGGGCGGGATCCCCGGTCCCGTGTCAGCCACCCGGATGCGCGCCGAGCCGCCCTCCCGGGCCACGCTCAGTCGTACGGTCCCCCCGGGCGGCGTGTAGACCGCCGCATTGGTCAGCAGGTTCTGGAGTGCCCGGCCCACCTGCCGCGGGTCGGCCTCCGCGCGAACCGGCCCGGCACCGATCAGCGCCGGTCCCACCAGGGCCACGCCGCGCTGCCCGAAGAGCGCCTGGACCGCCGCCGAGGAATCCCGCGCAAGTGCCAGGAGATCCACCTGTTCCGGGGCGCGGAGCAACGAGGCGCCCTCGGCCGCCGCCAGGTCGTGCAGGTCGCCCACCAGCCGCGCCACCTCGCCGGCAGTCTCGCGTGTCGCCGCCAGCTGGTCGGCGGTCGCCGGGGTCACCCCGTCGGCCATCGCGTCGAGCTGCGTGGTCAGCACCGTCACCGGCGTGGCGATCTCGTGCGCGAGGTCGCTCGCCGCCTGTCGTCGCAGCTGCTCCGAGCGCTCCAGGCTTTCCGCCATCGCGTTGAACGCGATCGCCAGGTCGTGCCCCTCGCGATCGGTCGGGACCGGGACCCGCGTGGAGAGATCGCCACTGCCGAGCCGGTGGGCGGCGGCGGCCAGTGATGCCAATGGCCGCGTCAGCTGCAGTCCCATGGCAAGCGACACCAGGACGCTGGCCGCAACGGCCACCAGCCCGGCCACCAGCAGCGTTTGGTCGGTTGCGCGTCGGAAGGCGGCCGACGCAGCCTGCACGGCGGGTGCCGCGAGACCGCGGCTCTGGACCTCGAGACGGCCCACGGTCTGCCCGTGGACCACGATCGGCGCGCTGTCAAGGGGCCCGCCCAGCGCGGCACCGAGCCCGGCAGAGCGCTCCACCAAGTGCCCGGACGCGTCGAGGACGGCAACCGGTCCCCCGGCCAGCGCGGCCACCTGCCGGACCTCCAGGGACGTGAGCGACAGGGAGCCATTCAGCCGATATGCGTCGGCGACGAGGGCGGCCGCCTGGTCTCGCCGTCCGGCCTGTTCCTGCTCCAGGTATTTCGTGAAGTGCGATCCCACCACGACGTTGACCAGGACGCCGGCAATGACGATGACGACTGCGACGGCTCCGCCGATGGCGAGGGCGAGCCGGACGCCCAGTCGGTCCATCTTCAGCCCTGCCTTGTACTGCCGACTGTCTGGCGGCCCGGGGGCAGGTCGGTCGATTTGCCGGTGCCGTCCGTCACTTGGCCCGAGGGGAGGTCGCCCGATTTGCCGGTGCCGTCCGCCAGACGGCCCGGGGGCAGGTTGCCCGGCGTCGGCGTGTCCGGTGACGGCGCGCCATGCGGTGACGGCGCGTCCGGTGACGCGATCCAGCGGTATCCCACGTCGGGGATCGTCTCGATGGCCCAGGGCGCGGCCGCATCGTCCCCCAGCTTCCGCCGCAGGTTGCCCACGTGGACATCGATGTTGCGCGACGTCTCCGCATGGGGTCCGCCCGCCGCTCGCAGGAGGCGGTCCCGGTCCAGGGGCGCGCCGTGCGCGCGGACCAGGGCAAGCAGAAGGCGTGCCTCCGCCGGCGTGAGGCGGCCGACCTGCCCGTCGCGCGTGTAGGCGCGGGTGGCCACGTCGAAGACAAACCGGCCGGCATGGAACGAGAGTCGGGTTGGCGCACCGCTGCTCTTCGGGGTCCATCCGCCCGGGATCCGGCCCCATCCCGTGCCGGCGTGCATCGCAGGGGCGCCGTGGCCCCCGGGATCGGCGCCGATCCCGACCCCGGGCACGTGTCCAGGCCCGCGACCGGGGTCGAGGGCGAGCCCGAGGCCAGGCCCGCGACCGGAGTCGAGGGCGAGCCCGAGGCCAGGCCCGCGACCGGAGTCCATCGCCCCCGCGCCGGAGGCTGTGCCTGTCCGGCGCAGAATCGCGTTCACCCGCTCCACCAGCTCGTGCACGTTGAACGGCTTGGGCAGGTAGTCGTCCGCGCCGAGCCGCAGGCCCGCGATGCGCTCCACGTCGGTGCGTTTGGCCGACGCGATCAGAATTGGCACCTGCGAGTCCTCGCGGATGGCCCGGATGAGCGCCTCACCCTGCAGCTTCGGGAGCATCAGGTCCACGATCAGCAGGTCCGGAGGGTCCGCATCGAACGTGTCGAGCGCGGCACGGCCGTCGCCCGCCTCGAGGACCTCGTATCCGGCGCGTTCCAGGTACAGGCGCAGCAACTCGCGGAGGCGTGCCTCGTCCTCGACCACGAGGATGCGGGCGCGCGGGGGCCGGGTGCCAGCATGCATGCCGCGCATGCTAGCGGGGCGAGGTCAAGAGTCGGTAAAGGTCTGTCGCCCGGCGGCCGGTGTACGGGCTGCCGGTGCGGCCGGCGGCGCCGGCGGTGCGGGCGGCGGCGCGGGCGGACGGTGTGCGGGCTGCCGGTGCGCGCGGACGGCGGCGGCGTTGCGGGCGGACCCATGCCGATCCCTCCTTGGACGGCATTGCCCTCGCGTGGCCTGGCGCCGGTTGCAGCGGGAGGCGGCCGCGCCGACCCGCCCTGGTTTGTCGCTATCGAACGCCTGGAGAACCGTACGCGGACTCCATGTACACCAGACCAAGTGCGGCGCGCTCAGGAGGGGCCGATCCGTGCGGCGGCGGAGCTGACCTAGCCGCCGTCGCCGGTGCCCGACGTGTGTCGCACCCGCGTAAGGATCACGGGGCGTTCGATAGCGGCTGCCGGCGCCCGCGTGTCCGATAACGCACGCGGGGCGGGCAATAGCGATCGGTCGCATGGGCCGATCCGATAACGCACGCGGGGCGCCCAATGGCGCCCGATCGCCCCCGCCCGATCGCCCCCGCCCCTCGCCCGATCGCCCTCGCCCAATCGCCCCCTGCCCAATCGCCCCCTGCCCAACCGCCCCACCTGCCCGTCCGCGCGCCCCCTCCAAGTACAATCGCGCGCATGCCCCTCGTCGTCCAGAAGTACGGCGGCTCGTCGCTGGCCGATGCCGAGCGCATCCGCCACGTCGCAGGCCGCATCGCCGCCGAGAGAGCCACCGGCTCGTCGCTCGTCGTGGTCGTCAGCGCGATGGGCGACACCACCGACCACCTCATCGAGCTGGCGGGGCAGGTCACCAGCGACCCCGACCCCCGCGAGATGGACCGCCTCCTGACCACCGGCGAGAACCAGAGCTGCGCGCTGGTGACCATGGCGCTTCAGGCCCTGGGCGTGGCCGCCGTCTCGCTCACCGGCGCCCAGGCCGGCATCCGCACCGACACCGCCCATGGTCGCGCCCGCATCGCCAACGTCAATCCCGCCCGGATCCTGCACGAGATCGAGGCCGGGAACGTGGTGATCGTGGCCGGCTTCCAGGGCTCCACCGCCGACACCTACGCGGCCGGCGAGATCACCACCCTGGGTCGCGGCGGTTCCGACACCACCGCCGTGGCGCTGGCGGCCCAGCTGCGGGCGGATCGCTGTGAGATCTTCACCGACGTGGAGGGCATCTTCACGGCCGACCCACGGATCGTGCCGGACGCTCGTCTGATGCCGGTGATCGGCTACGAGGAGATGCTGGAACTCGCCCACCAGGGCGCCCAGGTCATGCAGACCCGCTCCATTGAGCTGGGCTGGGTCAACGACGTGGAAATTGCCGTGCGATCCACCTTCAGCGATCACCCGGGCACGCGAATCAAGGAGGATCCCGCCGTGGAGCAGCGCAACAAGGTGCGCGGCCTGGCCACCGACCGCAACGTCGCCAAGCTCACCCTGGTCGCGGTGCCCGACCGGCCCGGGATTGCGCGGACCGTCTTCGCGCCGCTTGCGGACGCCGGCGTCAACGTGGACATGATCGTGCAGAACGTGAGCCACGAGGGGACCACCGATGTCTCCTTTACGGTGCCGCGCTCCGACGTCCTGCGCGCGCGACGGCTGCTGGGGCCGGTGGTGCTCGAGATAGGGGCCCGGGAGTTGACCGTGGATGACACCGTCGCCAAGGTCTCCATTGTCGGTGCCGGGATCCATAATGCGCCGGGCTACGCGGCGCGCATGTTCGGCACCCTCGCCGACGAGGGCATCAACATCGAGATGATCTCCACCTCGGAGATCCGGATCACCTGCATGATCGCCGAGTCGCAGCTCGAACAGGCCGCGCGCGCTCTGCACCGTGCGTTCGAGCTGGAACGCCCCGAGCCCGGGGTGTCGGCGCAGGCGAGCTGAAGCAGCCAGCGAGCCCGCGCCCGGCGCACGGACCGCTCCCTCGCCCTTTGTTGACGATGCCCGACCCGCCACGCCCCGGACCCGACCGGCCCGAGCCTGCCAGCCAGGCCTTTCCCGCCCGCCTCGAGCACTTCGGCGCCGTCGACTCCACGCAGTCCGTGGTGGCGGGCTGGCTGGATGCGGGCGTCCCCGAGGTCTGCATCGCGGTGGCCGAGGAGCAGCGCGCGGGCCGCGGCCGCCACGGGCGAACCTGGATCTCGCCGCGCGGCGCCGGTCTGCTCCTCTCCTGCGGGTTCCGCCCCGCCTACCTGGCGCCGCGCCACGGCTGGCGGCTCGGCGCGACGGTGGCGCTGGCCATGCTTGACGCGGCCGAGGAGGTGGCGGGCCTGCGCGAGGCGGCACTTGGCCTCAAGTGGCCCAACGACCTGGTGGCCGAGGCGCCCGACGGGTCCCTTCGCAAGCTGGGCGGCGTCCTCGGTGGCACGGCCACGCTGGGCGCGCGGCTGGCGACGGTGGTGATCGGGATCGGCGTCAACGTGGAGTGGGCGACGCAGGACTTCCCGCCCGAACTGGCAGACACAATGACCAGCCTTTCTGCGCTCGGGGGCGGCCGGCCAGTGGACCGCGAGGCGCTCCTTGCCGGGTTCCTCGGCCGGCTTGAGCCGCGCCTGGAGGCGCTGCGCAGCGGACGCTTCGATGCCGCCGGGTGGACCACGCGCCAGCGCACCACCGACCGCCTGGTGCGCGTGCAGGTGGGAAGGCGAGCGATTGATGGGACCGGCGACGGCGTTCACCCGGAGACCGGCGCGCTCCTGCTGCGGACGGCCGACGGCGTCCTCTCGATTGACGCGGGCGAGGTGATCCGCTGCCGCACCGCCTGAGGCCCCGCGGCCGGGCGGCGCCGGAGCCCGCCGAACGGTCGAAGCGCGGGGCGGAACGCGTAACAAGTAGACTTCGGCGGTGTTCAGGAAGGTGAGCGGTCCCGAAGAGGACCGACTGGTTGCGTTCGATCCGGACCGTCCGGCGGTAGAGGCCGCTCGCCGGGACCCTACCCGGTTCGAGACGCTCTACCGCAGGTACGTGGCCCAGGTGTACAACTTCGCCGTCTACCAGCTGGCGGACCACCACGCCGCCGAGGACCTCACCGAGCAGGTCTTCCTCCAGGCGCTGGCGGCGTTGCCGCACTTCCGGGAACAGCCGCGCCCGGACGGCGCAAGCAGCTTCCGGGCCTGGCTCTTCCAGATCGCGCGAAACCTCGTCCGCAACGAGCGGCGCTTTTCGCGACGTCATCCGGCGGCGCCAATCGAGATGGCCGCCCTCGAGATGACAGGCGCCGATGATCCGGCGGTGTGGGCTGCGCAGCGCGACGAGGCGGCGCGCGCCTGGGCAGCGGTTGCCCGGCTGCCCGACGATCGGCGCACGGCGGTGGTCCTGCGCTTCGTGGACGAGATGCCGGTTGCCGAGATCGCGGGCGTCCTGGGCCGATCCGAGGGAGCCGTGCGCGTGCTCCTCCACCGGGCACTGCGGAGTGTCGCCGCGGAGCTGCGTGGCCCGCAGGACGCGAGGCGGGTGAGCCAGCCTGCGGGCGGCGCGGCACGCGGGACCGGTCGGGTGGCGCAAGGCCCCGGGCGGATGCGGCAGGGTCCCGAGGGGTCGCCGCAAGGCTCTGGGGGGGTGCCTTGAGCGGCGAGGCGGCCCGGCCGGGCGGCCCCGGGGCACCTGACGATCTGCGCGACCTCGGGCTGGGAGGCGACCCGGAGCTGGTCCACGCCGCGGACCTCCTGTCCCGGTCGCTGGTCCGGTTTCACCCCTCGTTCCGGTTCGAGGAGCGGCTGGCCGAGCGGCTCCACGAAGGCGTGGAGTGGCGCGAGGCACGCGATTGGGGCGCGGCGGCCCCCGCGCCGGGGGGCAAAGCGGCCCCTGCACCGTGGCGCGAGGCGGCCCCCGCGCCGCCATCGCATCCCCGGCACATCATCCCGTTCCCGGCCCTTCCGGTTGCCGGTGGCTCGGTGCCGTTCGCGCTTGCCGTCGCTCCCGCCGCGCTCGGCCAGGCCATCGGACGCGTCCCTCGTCCGGTCCTCGTCGGGGGCGCCATCGCCTCGGGCGTCTCGCTGGCCGGCGCCGCCGTGGTCGCGTGGCGGCTGGCGGCGTGGAGCCACCCGGCGTGGAGGCACCCGGCGTGGCGCCACCCCGGGAGAACGCCCTGATGCCGATCAACCTGCCGTTCCTGCCGCGCCGCCGCGATTTCCCGCCGGACCTGTGGACCAAGTGCCCCAGCTGCGGCGAGATGCTCTACAACAAACAGCTCGAGCGGAACCTGCGGGTCTGCCCCAAGTGCGGCCACCATTTCCGGCTGCGGGCGGACACGCGCCTCCGGCTCCTCCTCGACCCAGACTCCTTCGAGGAACATGACGCCGGCCTGGAGTCGGCCGACCCCCTGGGCTTCGTCGACCTGAAGCCGTATCCGGATCGGCTGGCGGCAGCGCGCATCTCCAGCGGCCTCCGGGACGCTGCCGTCTGGGGGACCGGCCGGATTGACGGGCAGCCGGTGGCCATCTGCGTCATGGACTTCGCGTTCATCGGCGGGTCGATGGGCTCCGTAGTGGGCGAGAAAGTGACCCGTGCCGCCGAGCACGCGCTGGCCGAATCGGTCCCGCTGGTGATTGTCTCGGCCTCCGGCGGGGCCCGGATGCAGGAAGGCACCCTTGCCCTCATGCAGCTCGCCAAGACCTGCGCCGCCCTTGAGCGGCTGGCGGCGGCGGGCGTGCCTTTCCTGAGCATCATGACCGACCCCACCACGGGCGGCGTCTTTGCCTCGTTCGCGGTGCTGGGCGACGTGAACCTGGCCGAGCCCGACGCGCTGATCCGTTTTGCCGGCGAGCGCGTGGCCAGCGGCACCATTGCCGTGGAACTGCCGCCCGGCTACCAGCGCGCGGAGTTCCTGTTGGAGCATGGCTTCCTGGACCGCGTGGTCCCGCGCGACCGGCTGCGCGAGGAGGTGGCCAGGCTGCTCTGCTATCTCCGTGAGGGCACGCCCTGCGCGGAGGCGCCCTTCCCGCCCGGCGAGCCGCTCGCGCGCGCGACAGGGGAGGGCCGGGAAGCTGCGTTTCGCCCGTTCGGGTTCCTGCCGCCCAGGCTGCCGAACCTCCCGGTGGTGGAGGCGGGCCGGCGCAGCGTGGCGGCGTTGGGCGCCCAGGCCGCCGAGATCGGCGCGCACGCCGCCGAGGTGATCGGCGGGCGGGCCCCGGGTGACGGCACAGGTCCTCACGCGGAGGCCCCATCGGGCACCGCGCCGGGGCTTTCTCCCGCCGCGCCCACGTCGACGCCCCTCGCAGCCGGCGGGCCCGGATCTGGCGCAGCGCCCGCATCGCCTGCGTCTGTCGCATCGACTGGGTCCGCCAGTTCGTCGGCGCAGGCCGCCCCGGCAGCCAGTTCGTCGGCGCAAGTCGCCCCGGCAGCTGGCGGCGCTCCCCCGGTGGGGACCCGTCGGAGCTCGCCCGCGGCGTTTCCGTCTTCCGCCCCCGACGCCGCCGAGCAGGAACGTGCCTGGGCGCGCGTGCAGGCAGCCCGGAACGTGAAGCGGCCGCACACCCTGGAGCTGATACGGGCCATGGCCAGCGACGTGGTGGAGCTGCAAGGCGATCGTCTCTTCGGCGATGACCCGGCGATCGTGGGTGGCCTGGCGCGCATCCCCGGCCACGCCTTCGTCTTCGTGGGCCACCAGCGCGGCTCCGAGACCGAGGAGAACATCCGCCGCAACTTCGGGATGGCGCACCCGGAGGGCTACCGCAAGGCGATGCGGCTCTTCACGCTCGCCGAGCGGTTCCATCTTCCGGTGGTCACCTTCGTGGACACTGGCGGCGCCTATCCCGGCCCGGCCTCCGAGGAGCGTGGCGTGGCCGAAGCGATCGCCCGGTCCATCGCGATGATGACGCGGCTGCAGACGCCCATCGTGACCGTCATCACCGGCGAAGGTGGGTCCGGCGGCGCGCTGGCGATCGCGACCGGCGACGTGGTGCTGGCGCTGGAGAACGCGATCTATTCGGTGATCAGCCCGGAAGGATGCGCGAGCATCCTCTGGCGCGACCCGGCAGCGGCCCGCCAGGCGGCCGCGTCCATGCACCTGACGGCGCCGGACCAGCTGGCGCTGGGCGTGGTGGACGAGGTGATCCCGGAGCCGCCCGGCGGCGCCCAGGAGGATCCGGTCGCGGTGGCCGCGTCCCTGGCCGGGCGGATCTCCGACCACCTGGCGCGCCTGGAGGCGCTCCCGATCCAGGAGCTGGTGGACCAGCGGTACGCGCGCTACCGGTCGATGGGTGCGTTCACCACCGTGGAACGGGAGCTGGCCCCCGCCGGTCGTCGGCCGGACCTGGCCTCCCGGCTGCGCGACCTGATCGAGGCCGGCCGGGCCACGCTGGGGGTCCCCGAGCCGGGTCCGGCTCGGACCATGGTGGATGAGGATGCCGACGCGCCTCTGCGAGAGGAGTTCTAGGTGGACGAGGGCAAGCTCGGAGCCGAGCTCGGCGGGGCCGACGAACCGACCGTCCAGGCGGCCGTGCTCGGCGCTGCCTCTGCGGCCGACGATGCCGCCGGCCGGATCGCGCGCCTGGCGGACGAGCTGCTGCCGGCCCTCATCGCCCGGCTCGATGCCAGCGGGCTCAGCGCCCTCGAGGTTCGTACCGACGCGTGGCGGATCCGCCTGAAAAAGCCGCACGGGCGGCGCCAGTCCGTTGCGCGCGGGGCGGCCCCGGGCGCACACCCCATCGCCCACCCGAGCGCGCATCCCATCGCCCATGCCGCCTCGCAGCCCGTCGCGCACCCCGCTCTGCCGCCCGCGGCCGCGATCGCCGGCGCGGCGCTCCGTGGGCCGGTCTCCGCCACTGCCGGGGGCCGCGGCGCACCCCGCGTCGCCGCCTCCCCCGCGTCGCCCGGAGCCAGTCCTGCCGATCCGCATCCCGAGGCCATGGCCAGTTCGCCCGCGGTGGGGTACTTCACCCCGCGCGAGGGGACCATCGCCGGCAGTCGCGTGCGTGCCGGCGAGGTGCTCGGCTTCGTGGACGTGCTCGGTATCCGCCAGGACGTGTGCGCGCCCATCGACGGGGAGATCGAGCGGCTCCTCGCGCAGGCCGGCGAGGCGGTGGAGTACGGCCAGCCGCTGGTCCGGATCGAGCCCACCGCGCCGTTGCCCGCGTCCGCCCTCGACCTCCCGGAGGCGCCCTGAGTGTTCAACAAGATCCTGATCGCCAACCGGGGGGAGATCGCGCTCCGCGTCCTGCGCGCCTGCCGCCAGCTGGCCGTCCCCGCCGTGGTGGCCTACAGCGAGGCGGACATCGACACGCTGGCCGTCCAGGAGGCCGACGAAGCCATCTGCATCGGCCCCGCGGACGCCCGGCGCAGCTACCTCAACGCGGCCGCCATCATCTCGGCCGCCATCGTCACCGGCTGCGACGCCATCCACCCGGGCTACGGGTTCCTCTCCGAGGATGCGGCCTTTGCCGACATGGTCCGTGCCCACGGGCTCACCTTCATTGGCCCTTCCGCGGAGGTCCTGGAGCGCTTTGCCTCCAAGGCCGCCACCCGGCGCGTCCTGGCCGAACACGGCCTCCCCACCATCCCGGGCTCGGGCTTGGTTCGCGACGACTCCCACGCGCTCGAGGAGGCCGAGCGGATCGGCTACCCGGTGCTGGTCAAGCCGTCGGCCGGCGGTGGCGGCAAGGGGATGCGGATGGCGCGCTCGCCTCGCGAACTGGAGCAGGCGCTCCCCATGTGCCGCTCCGAGGCGCGCGGCGCCTTCGGGGACGACTCCCTCTACCTGGAGAAGTGGCTGGAGGACAACCGCCACGTGGAGGTCCAGGTGATCGTGGACCGCTACGGGAACGGCGTCCATCTGGGCGAACGCGACTGCTCGGTCCAGCGCCGCCACCAGAAGCTGATCGAGGAGGCACCCACCCCGGCCCTGGGCCCCGAGAGCCGCCGCCTCCTCTGCGAATCGGCAGTCGCGGCTATCGTGGCGGCCGGCTACGAGAACGTGGGCACCCTCGAATTCCTGGTGGACGGAGCGGGCAACTACTTCTTCATCGAGATCAACTGCCGGATCCAGGTGGAGCACCCGGTCACCGAGATGCTCACCGGGATCGACATGGTGACCGAGCAGATCCGGATTGCTGCCGGCGAGCCGCTCGGCTACACGCAGGCGGACGTCGACCTGCGCGGGCACGCCATCGAGTTCCGCATCACGGCCGAGGACGTGGCCCATGACTTCCGGCCGCAGGCCGGGACCGTGGAGGTCTACCAGGCGCCGGGCGGTCCCGGGGTGCGCATGGACAGCCACCTCTACTGTGGCTACGAGGTGCCGCCCTACTACGATTCGCTGCTCGGCAAGCTGGTGGTCCACGGGCCGGACCGCGCGACCGCCATCGCCCGGGCCCGGACGGCGCTCGCCGAGCTGCGCATCGACGGACTCGAGACCACGGTCGCGTTCCATCGCGCGATCCTGTCGCACCCGGTCTTCCTGGATGGCGGGTTCACCACCAACCTGCTGGACCGCGTCGGACCTGCGGCCTTCGTGTCCGCCGCGCGCGACTGAAGATGGCGGGTTCGAGCATGGAGGGAGCGATGTCCACCGAACAGCCTGGCGGCCCCGCCAGCCCGCCGACTGCGCCTGCCGCGCCGATTGCGCCTGCCGCGCCGATTGCGGCCACCGTGCCGACTGCGCCTGCCGAGCCGGCCGGCTCCACCGTGCTCACCACCCGGGAGATCCAGGCTCTCATCCCCCACCGCTGGCCGTTCCTGCTGGTGGACCGGATCGTCGAGTACGACCCCGAGCACCAGCGGATCGTCGGCCAGAAGGCCGTCACCGCGACGGAGTGGTACTTCCAGGGTCACTTCCCTGGCCAGCCCGTCATGCCCGGCGTCCTCCAAGTGGAGGCGCTCGCCCAGACCATGGCGGTCTACGTCGCGAAACAGCCCGGCTTCGGCGACACCCTGGGGCTCTTTGCCGGCATCGACGAGTGCCGCTTCCGGCGGATCGTGGTCCCCGGCGATACCCTGCGCCTGGAGGTGACCATGGAAAAGCTGGGTCGCCGCTTCGGCAAAGGGCACGCCGTGGCCAGTGTGGACGGGGAGGTCGCCTGCGAGGCGGAGCTGTCCTTCATCATCCCGCCGCCAGGGACGCTGCGCTGATGTGCGTGCACGTCCGCGCGTCCCGTGCCCAACCCACCACGAGGGAATCATGACCTACCGCATCGCCCTGCTCTCCGACATCCACGGCAACGCCGCCGCGCTGGACGCGGCCCTGGCGGACGTGCGCCGCGAGGCGCCCGACCTGATTGCCCTGCTCGGCGACTACGTCATGAACGGGCCACGCCCCTGCGAGACCGTCGACCGGGTGCGCGAGCTGGAGGCGCAGGGCGCGCTGGTGATCCAGGGCAACACCGACATCGCCGCCGCGGATCTCGACATGACCGCCGCGTTCCCCTGGCTCGACGAAGTCCCGCGGGTGAACGTGGTGGCTGCCGAATGGGCACACGACGCGCTGGGCGACGACCGACTCGACTGGCTGCGCCGGCTTCCCGCGGAGCGCCGGATCTGGGTGGACGACACGCTGGTGCTGGCCTGCCACGCGTCCCCGGGAAGCCAGACGGCCGGCCTCGGCTCCGAGGTGGACGTGGCGACCATCGTGGAGCGGGTGGGGCGCACGGAAGCGCGCATCATTGCCTGCGGCCACACCCACGTCGCCGACCTGCGGGACCTGGGCTGGAAACAGGTGGTGAACCCGGGCTCCTGCGGCTACGCCTTCGACGGCGACGCGGGGGCCGCGTGGGCGTTGCTCGAGATCGACGGGGACCAGGTTCGGGCCAGCCTGCGCCGCGCGCTCTACGATGCGCAGCCGGTCAGTGATGAGCTCTCGGAGCGCGGGCTGCCGGGAGACGTGTACCGTGCGGCGACCGTGCGGACCGGGCGCTACGTCCGGTGACGTCGAGCGTGCGGTGTCCGGAGCGTGCGCGGCGGCTGGTCCCGTGACGTTTCCAGGCCCGCAACTTCCAGGCCCGCAACTGGCGCACGCATGACCACCACCGATGCACTGCTCGCGCTGATCGACCGGCTCGAGGTCCTCCTCGAGCGCTCCGGCCTGGCCGAGCTGAAGGTGGAGGCGGGCGATCTCGAGATCATGCTGCGCAAGCCGGGTGTGTCCGGGGCGGGCGGCGCGCTGGAGGTCGTGTCCTCGGCCCGAGCGGGCGAGGGGAGGGGCGCGGCCATCGACGCCTCCTGGGCTGCGCCGGCCCAGCCCGGGTCGTCCCAGCCCGGGTCAGCCAACCCCGGTGCGTCGCCTGCGGGCTCGGCCGACTGGGGCTCGTCCCAGGCTGAGTCGGTGGCCGCCGGCGCCGAGCTCGCCGTCGACTCGCGGGCCGCCCGGGCGAACGTGCGTGCCGGGGATCCCGCCGTCGGTCTGGACGCCGCCGGGGCCGCCATGGCCGATACCACCGCCATGGCCCGCGCCGCGAATCCCGACGCCGCCGACAGCGCCACCGTAGCCGGCGCCGTGACCCACGCCGTGCTGGCGCCGCTCACCGGCATCTACTACGCTGCACCCTCACCCGGGGCGGCCCCCTACGTCGCGGTGGGGATGGAGATCATGGCTGGCCAGGTGATCGGCCTGATCGAGGCCATGAAGCTGTTCAACGAGATCAAGAGCGACGCCACCGGCCGGGTGGTCCGCTTGCACGCCACCGACGGCACGCTGGTGCGGGCGAAGCAGCCGCTCGTCGAGATCGAGCCAACAATCTGATCACCGGAGCGAGGGAGACCATGCAGCCACGCAGTGCCCGGATCGATGGGTGGGGCTACTACGCCCCGGCCCGCGTCCTCACCAACGCCGACCTGGAGCAGCTGGTCGAGACCTCTGACGAGTGGATCCAGACGCGCACCGGGATCCGCGAGCGGCGGATCGCGGGGCCCGCGGAGTCCACCTCCACCATGGGCGCGATCGCCTCGCTCCGCGCGCTGGCGGTGGCCGACGTGGACCCCGAAGCGGTCGACATGATCCTGGTGGGCACGGTCACGCCCGACTACCAGTTCCCCTCCACGGCCGCCCTGCTCAAGGAGATGATCGGCGCCACCAACGCCGCCGCCATGGACCTGGCCGCGGCCTGCTCGGGCTGGGTGTACGGGCTCACGGTCGCTCACGCGTACGTCACCAGCGGCATGTACCGCAACGTACTGGTGGTGGGCGCGGAGGTGCTCTCGCGGGTCTCCGATTTCACCGACCGGAACACCTGCGTCCTCTTCGGCGACGGCGCCGGCGCGGTGCTGATGCGAGCGTCCGACGAGCCCGGGGGCGGGCTGCTGGGCTTCGAGCTGACGGTTGACCCCAGCGGCGCCTACAACATCTGGATCCCGGCCGGCGGGGCACGCAACCCGGCCACGCTCGCGACCACCGGGCGGCGTGCCCATTACATCCGGATGGACGGCCGCGAGACCTACCGGTACGCGACCCGCACCCTGGCCCGGTCGGCGCGGGTCGCCATCGAGCGGGCCGGCCTGACCCCCGACGACATCTCGCTCTTTGTGCCGCACCAGGCCAACATCCGGATCATCGAGTCGGTGGCCAAGCAACTGGGCCTCTCCATGGACCGCGTCTACGTCAACGTCGATCGCTACGGCAACACGTCCGCGGCGTCGGTGCCGATTGCGCTGGCGGAGGCGGTGGAACGGGGCCGGGTGCAGCCCGGCGACCGGCTGGTCTTCGTGGCGTTCGGGGCCGGGTACACCAGCGGCGCCGCGGTCCTGGAGTGGACGGCCGATCCGGCACGCGCTTCGCGCGCGGCCGCGATCGGGCCGGAGATCCCGGTGCGCCAGCCGCGGGACTGGGAGGGCGAGGATCCGACGCCGTCGGAACTGCGCCCGTTTTTCGAGGCGCGGGAACGGGCTGCGGCCGAGGCGAGTGGCGGCGGCGCTACATCGAGCGCGCAAGGGGAGGTGCCTGCATGATCGACCTGTCCGGCAAGGTTGCCATCGTCACCGGGGGCGCGCGGGGGATCGGCCGCGCCATCGTCCTGCGCTTGGCAAGCCAGGGCGCCGACATCGCCTTCCTGGATCGTGGCCCCGCCGAGGCGGCCGAGGCGACCCGTGCCGATGTGGAGGCGCTGGGCCGTCGCTGCTTCTGGTCCGAGGGCGACGTCACTGACCCGGAGGCGGCGCCCGCGTTGGTGGCCCGCGCGCTGGAGCGCTTCGGCCGGGTCGACATCCTGGTCAACAACGCGGGGGTGACGCGCGACGACCTGATCATGCGGATGACGCTGGACGAGTGGCGGACCGTGCTGGAGGTGAACCTCTTCGGGGCCTTCTACGCCACCAAAGCAGTGCTGCGGCCCATGCTGAAGGCTCGCGCCGGGCGCATCGTGAACATCTCCAGCGTCTCGGGGCAGGCTGGCCAGGCGGGACAGGCCAACTATTCGTCGTCCAAGGCCGGGTTGATCGGCCTGACCAAAGCCACGGCGCGCGAGGTGGCCAGCCGCGGCATCACCTGCAACGCCGTTGCGCCCGGCTTCGTCACCACCGATCTCACACGCGACCTGCCCGACTCGCTGCAGCAGCAGTTGCTGGCGCAGACGCCACTGGGCCGATTTGGCACCCCCGACGATATCGCCTCGGCGGTGGCCTTCCTCTGCTCGGACGAGGCAGCCTTCATCACCGGGCACGTGCTGGCGGTCGATGGCGGGTTGGTGATGATGTAGGGGGCTGCCCGGGGGCGGGGCTGGGGCGGGCGTCCGAGGGGCGGCCGGGGCTGGGGCGCAGCTGCGGCC